>NZ_LR590470.1:1352103-2028155 GCF_901472535.1 Sphingobacterium daejeonense
CATTAGTCAAAGAACTTATCACTCTGGCCATTTTTTTTGACCCAGACATTAATTTATGGTCATTGTTGACAATAGATCTTTTGTCTTGGGAGGTTGAAGCTTGGGAAGGAGGTAATTCGGTTATAGTCCATTATGGCATCTAGATCTTCACCTAAACTAACGATTTCGCTTTCTGCGATCACCTTAGTTTGCCTTACCGAACTATTCCTTGAAGAAGATTTGTATTCAACATTCTCCATTTCTTGGATCCCTGATATTTTAAAATGTAGGTGATTATCAGCTGCTGTATTAGGCTCTTCGTCAGATTTCGGCTTCTGGCAAGAAATAGAAATTAAAATAAATAATATGAAATATAAGACGGGAGGAGTTTTACCGAATAACATGGTTAATTGAATTTTGGTATGTGATAATAGTGGATTTGTAATTGATTTGTGTTAGAAATCTAATCTTAGAGATCGAAATTTTTGAATTATTATCTGTTTTTGTATCCCATTCTTCTATTCTAGGTTCATTACCTGGTCCCCCAGACCTCACGGTATATGAACTTATTGAAATCATATTTTCTAATTCAACGGTAAAAATTTTTAAGGTCGGAGCAACATAAGTTTTTTTAATTTTTTTCTTTTTATTCATATTAAATTGTTTTTAAAGAAAATAGATTTGTGTTTGCTTAAATAAATAGCTGATTTTTACAAAAATAAAAACAATTTTCCCCAAAACATTGTAAATGTTGTTTTAACATATATTAATTAGAAAAAATATTAATTTAAAAATTTTGTGAAGTATGTGGAGAATTAACCAAATAAATGAGATTTTGATTGAAAATGGTTAATTGAAAAAAAATTTTTAAGACTTTAAATTTTGTAACAGGGTGGTAATTATGAAACAAAAAAGGCGGGTTAAACCGCCTATTAAGATATGTTTTAAAATAATTTTTGCTTACATACTGAAGAATCTAATCTTCAGTAACCAAATATTTGCTTTTCCCATCCAGAGCTTCATATGGCCTTGAGTTTCCATTTAATAAATCGGTTTCATGTCCTTCCAAATGCCAGTTTAAGTCTTCTTCATTTACTTTTTTCATCTGAAATATCGCATCCGGATCTTTGAAACTGATGTCACTCTTCAATAAATTGATTTTTTGATCAGCGAAAAGTTGTTCTGCTTCATCTTTGGTCACTTGAATTAATCTATTTGCTTTTGCATCAAAATCTGCCATCTCCTTTTCTAATTGTCGAGGATAATTATCTGCTAAATAAGAAGCATATAAATCTCTGTTTTTGGTTCTCAATGCTTCATTCTTATAGGCAATTCTTTCAGGATTCAATTCAAAATTAAAATCCTCAGGATTTTCTCTGAAACCAAACTGCCTGTTCAACTCTTCTATTCTTTGTTCTAATGTTGGCATAATCGATGTTTATTGTTTTCTAATAAACGATTCAACAAGATTTTTGTTGTTATTTTTTTTGAGAGGATTATTGTTATTTACAAAATACCAATAATATTCTTTCCTCTTCCAAGTCTATTTGATAGATTTGATGACGGATTAATTCTTCATCAAATTCGGCTTCCTTGTTGAGGGCTGTCAGGTAAACACGCTGAACTGCAAATATTTCCAAAAGCATTTGTTTACTTACGCCATTCATCCAGTTGTTGTCTTGAATTTTTGATTGATCTTCCCAATATTTTAATATTCGTTCCATAGAAGCATCTCCCTGATACTCATTGTCATACTTTTCTTTGACGTAATTATAAACATGGGATTTCAAGCCCAACTTCATCTTTAATTTCGTATTGTGATGTATTTCTTCATCATCATCAAAACCTTGGAACAATTTTGTCCTTGCTATTAAGGTTGGTAAAGTAAGACCCTGTACGACCAAGGTCAGTAGAATAGCGATAAATGTGATAAAAAGGATTAAGTTTCGATGAGGGAAAGCTTCTCCGTTGGGTAAGGTTAATGGAATAGCTAATGCAGCGGCCAAGGATACCACTCCTCGCATTCCGGTCCAGCCCATTAAAAGAGGCGTATACCACCTTCTAGTACGGAACTGATGTTGATGCGCAACCTTTGGCCTGAATATAATGGTTGCCAACATCGCTGCATAGGCTGAAATCATCCTCGCTGCAATAAGAACTATGGTAACTACAACACCATAACCAATGGCCGTAGATAATGGAGTGCCATGTGCTCGAATACCAGCAACAATTTCTTGGAGGTCAAGCCCTATCAGGAGGAAGACCATTCCATTCAATAGAAAGACAAAACTCTCCCAGACTGATGCACCTTTGATTCTGCTGCTTGCTGCCAGGAAACTCAAGCGGTTGTTGGAAAGATATAAGCCACCTGCCACTACAGCGAGAACACCCGAGCAGTGGAACCTGTTCTGCTACCCAATACATAAAATAAGGAGTAATAAGGGTCAATGCGATATCCGATGCAGCATCTGTAGGTAAATGCTTATGGATCCAAATAAATATTTGCCCAATCAATAATCCTAATCCTACACCACCAAATAACATCCATAGGAAGTCCATCCCAGCTTCTTGCCAGATAAATTGACCTGTGCCAACAGCAACCAAGGCAAACCTGAAAATTATCAATGATGATGCATCATTCAACAGACTTTCTCCTTCCAAGATCGAGGAGGTAGCTTTCGGGATTTTTACGAATTTAGTGATGGCACCTGTACTCACAGCATCAGGGCGGCGAAACAATGCCTCCCAAAACAAAGCCTAGGGCAATACTAAATCCTGGAATCATCTGATTGGAAACTATGGCTACCAAAAAGGCTGTGAAAAATACGACCAAGAAGGCAAAGCTGAATATGATGCGCCACCATTTCTTCATTTCCTTAAATGAAACGGACCATGATGCCTCATAAAGCAAGGGTGGCAAGAAAATGAAAAATATAAGGTCTGGGTCAATCTTCAGAATGGGTAGCCCAGGAACGAAGCTGATTGCCAATCCCGCCAAAACCAATAAAATAGGGTAGGCGATCTTCAGTTGATTTGCCCAAATAGTAAGGAATACAATCAACAATATCAGCACCAAAATAAATGGCAGTAAGGTATGCATGATAAAAACGTTTAGTCTAAGATGTAAGTTTGAATGTGTGATTTTTGCAGAAACAAACCTGAAGGCTTTTTGTGTTCAGCCTCTAAAATTTTAATTTATTTCCGGATGTAATTATACTGAAAAATCTTGACTATTTTTTGCCTTGCCTTGGTACCTTAAAGCGGCATGGTCGGTGTCTCTAAATCGAAAAAAATCAAATCAGCATTTCCTATCAAAAAGGCCAGGAAAAATTCCCGGCCTTTCAAATATCTCATATCCCACATCTCATATCTCACATCTATTCTTTGACAGCCACATAGATCGTTGAAGCACCAAAAAACTGAGGTAATATTTTTACGTCTTTAAATCCTGCCATTTCAAATCTTTTTTTGAGTGCTTCGCCATAAGGGAAGTTTAGTGCTGATTCTGACAGGTATTTATATGCGGTTTTGTCTTTGCTGAACATACGGCTCAGGGATGGCATAATCCATTTTGTGTAAAACAAATGTCCGGTCTTAAGAACAAAACTCTCCGGAACAGAAGTTTCCAATACAATAAACTGTCCGCCCGGCGCTGTTACTCTATAGATTTCTTTCAGGCATTTATCCAAGTTTTCGAAATTTCGAATTCCGTAGGTAATACTGATAGCGTCAAAATGATTGTCAGGAAGCTGCAGGTTTTCTGCATCTTGCTGATCCAGCTTAATGCGATCTTGAAGACCTAATTCTTTTACTTTTTCTTCAGCGATTGCGAGCATTCCTTCAGATATATCAGTACCTAATATTTCTGATGCTTTTGTGTTTGCAAATAATAGCAACATATCTCCAGTACCAGTGGCAATATCCAATATCTTATCGGGGTTCTTAGAAGCGACAAGATTATATACATTTTTCTTCCATCCCTTTTCCATCCCAAAAGTGATCACCTTGTTGAGTTTGTCATAATTCCCTGAGATGGAATTAAACATTTTCCTTACTTGTACATGCTTTTGTTCTTGTGATGCCTGATCCGGTAGAATAATCTTGTTCTCGCTCATCCTTGCTGTTTTAAAATATCAGCCAAAGGTACGTTAAATCAAGGATAATATAAAAAATGCGATAACCTAAACATCTACCTGCAATTTCAACTTTAACATTTTTTATCTTTCCTCAGAGTTAAGTGCTTTCAATAAAGCGTTACCTTTATTTAACGTAAAACCATCGGATTATGAAAGCACCAATATCACTAATTTTTATCCTATTTCTTTTTAGTTCCTGCCAGCCAATAATGATGAAAATGGCAGGCATGAATAATATCAAATCATTTGATTCCTTAAAATATGAAGAGATGGCAGCAGAGTTATCCTCTGATTATCCAGGACCTAAGAATTCCTATGCAATAAGTGATACGGCTATGTTAAATTACTCAGCATTATTTGATACTACTTTTCAGAAAAATACCTTTCAACCCATACAGTTATTGTATTTCAAGGATAAAGATTTGACGTCTTACCACGCGAATTGTTTTGCTCCAGGGATTAATTTAAAGCACTTAGATTGGAATACCGAAGGTCGTTTTGATCAGTATATTCCCAAGAGTGCTGTTGATTTAGAAAAATACAGCATCGGTTTAGATCAGTTAATCAATGCCATTCAAATCCCTGTAGATCAAAATAAGATATTGAATAAAGATGTAGTTGTATTTTTCTGGACCAGAATGGTTCCGATCTCTGCCAAAGATCTCAATGAAATTATGGTAAAAAACGCTACTGCTTTTACCAAAGACAATCTGCCCTATGTGATCTATTTAAATACCGACAAATTTATGAGCAAAGCCGACTACTAAATTCTTAAATACAATATTATTTCATACAAATGCCCGGTAGGGCATTTTTCTTTTTATGTCCATGGCTAATTGGGGTTTGGTTTGACTCTCGGTATTCTTTCGTTCGCACCTCAGCCGGACTTTGTTCGGACCTTGTTCGGATCACACCCGAACGAGGTCCGAACAAGGTCCGAATTAGCTCCGTTTGAGAGAGGACGGAGAGTCGAACACAAGTCGGAGACTTGCGCTAGCCAAAACAATTCCGAAATCCTTATGTTGAAATAAATGATAAGTGTTGCAAACTTTCAAAAACATAGTAATGAATATTGATCAACTTGTTGAACTATTAGGAGGTGATGACCTGCTGCATTACCAAAGCCAATCCGTTTCAAAGGACCTTTTACATCTGCCTTCTCCATCGTTTATAGATGATGTGTATGGTATTTCTGACCGTAACCCTCAGGTCTTGCGCAGCTTAGGGAATCTATTTGGTCATGGAAGGCTAGGAGGAACTGGTTATCTTTCCATTTTGCCTGTAGACCAGGGGATTGAGCATAGTGCTGGTGCATCTTTTGCTGCAATCCATTGTATTTTGATCCTGAGAATATTGTGAAATTAGCTATTGAAGGCGGCTGTAATGCTGTTGCTTCTACGTTTGGGGTGCTTGGGGCGGTCTCAAGGAAGTATGCCCATAAGATTCCCTTTGTGGTCAAGGTGAACCATAATGAGCTGTTAACATATCCTAATAAAGCAGATCAGATTTTATATGGTAAAGTTCGGGAAGCATGGAATATGGGAGCTGCAGCCATTGGTGCTACGATCTATTTTGGGTCACCTGAGTCTGGAAGGCAAATCGTAGAAATCAGCAGAGCGTTCGAAGAAGCACATTCATTGGGGATGGCTACAATTCTATGGTGCTATCTTAGAAATGATGCTTTTAAGGTTGAGAAAACAGACTACCATTTGTCAGCAGATTTAACAGGGCAGGCAAACCACTTGGGAGTTACTATTGAAGCTGATATTATCAAACAGAAACTTCCAGAATTAAATGGTGGTTATAAGGCATTGAATTTAGGGAATAGCAGTTATGGTAAGTTAGATGATAGAATGTACAGTGAATTGAGTTCTGACCATCCGATTGATCTTTGTCGCTATCAGGTGTTGAACTGTTATTCCGGCAGGGCAGGATTAATTAATTCTGGCGGAGCCTCAGGATTTAACGATATGGAAGATGCTGTGCGTACTGCAGTCATAAATAAAAGGGCAGGAGGTACGGGATTGATCAGTGGAAGAAAAGCATTTCAGAAATCAATGCATGATGGAGTAGAATTATTGCAAGCAATTCAAGATGTCTACTTAATGCCAGAAGTGACTATAAGCTAAAGTTTTGGATATTTAATTTTATTTTGATTATTTCTTTTAAATTATTATTATTGAATATATAATTTAAATTTTATTTCTAAACAATGTTTTATGTTTTGTTTAGAAACAATAAATTGCACTTCGATAATAAATAGTATTAAAAAATAACATCATATTAATCAAAAATCACTTCATAAATGTTGTATAATTATTTTGTAAAAAAGCTAAACAAATTTAGTTATAACTAAACTAATGAAGAGATATTCTGTATATTTGTCTCAATTTGTTAAACCAGACACAAAGATCAAGGTTTATGATTTGTACGTAAATGGAAAATGCCTCTTTGAAGAATTTTTTGAGGAAATAAATGAAGAAGGTAATCTTACTAAAGATTTATTCGGAGCTATTAACATCTTGGAAAAAGCTGCTGATTTATTAATGTTACCTCAAACTAAATTCAAAGTTTTAAAACAATCTGAAGTTTCATGTAAAGTATATGAAGCTAAAAAAAATAAGGTCCGGATTTATTGTTTTGAAGATGAAGTTGGCCGAATTATAGTAACTGGTGGAAAGAAAAATTCTCAAAAACATGATATCAAATCTGTTTTAAACCTAATCAAAGAATACAATGGTAGAAAAAAAAATATATTAAAATCATCGAAGATCCTTCCTATTGGGTTGAAGAAATTAATAACCAAATGTATGATGCAATGGTTAGATATATGGAAGCAAACAACTTAAATAAAACAGAATTCTCTAAATATTTAGGCATTTCAAAAGGAAGACTATCTCAAATTTTAAATGATGGCGAGATAAATTTCAGTATTGAAAAACTTTGTTCAATCTCTTTAAAAATTGGAAAGATTCCGTCTTTCACATTTGAAGAAAAACAAAGTTATATCGAAAATATTAAAGGCAAATATCCAACTGAAACAGAGCCATTATACTCTAAAAAACTAATTGATCCTAAAATATTATTAAGTAAACCTGTAAAAAGTGAAAATGACCATTAAAAAATTATAAAAGTCCCAAACTATTCAGTTTAGGTATAATCATCCAATTCTATGAATTATGAAAACATTAATCTTATTATTACTTGGAGTTGTAATTCTTACTTCTTGTAAAAGACCAGAACCTTTAAGTTCAAAAGTTAACGTATTGTCTGAGGACATTTATCAGTACGCTAATAATGCAGAAAAGCAACAGTTAATTCAAGATTTAACTTTCCAATTTGTTGAAAAACATCGAACGGATAAAAATTTTAATCCAAATTTTCAAATGGCAGCGGCGACCATTGATATTAATTCTGAAAACAAAACCATAAAATTCAAATCTCAAAAAATGAATTTAGGCAATGTTTCGGATGATGAACTAATTTATGCCATAATTGGAATGCATGGATTTGATGATCAAACTAATCCTATTCGAAACGAAAATCAAAGTAAAATTAAATTACGTTGGAATAATGAGAATTCATTGACCATGAACTTGTCTGGGGAAAGTGATCAAGATATTAAAAATAAGATTGATCTCTTAACAGAAGAAGGAATGATCGAAGAAAGTCCAGCAAACTCTTCATTAAAGCTAATTATAGAACCTGCTCTTACTTTATCAGCAAATAACTTTGATAAAGAAGAACTGCAGGAATTTGATGTATTGAAAGATAAGACTGAAAAAATGCTTTTTGCATCATTGGATAAGAAATAATTGCAAAAGCCCAGACTATTCTGGGCTTTTGTTTTCAGTTTCTTCTTCTTGAATAACTCCCATCGCATACTTCTCAATGATATACTTGGTTGCCAATTTAAGCCCCCTTTCATAATGTTCAGGGTGTAATCCAGGACCAGTAAAAAATTCTACTTCATTATTTACTTTAGAATACCATATTTTATTGACATCATCTAAGTCCAAGGTGTCCAATCTTTGGATTTTTCTGAAGTTTTCCAGTTTTTCTTGATCTAAAGGAATGATTTGTTTATTTCTTAACGAATTGTCCATGCAATTCACTACAATATATCTATCCTTGAACCATACCATACATTCTTTTTTTTCCTTTAGATTGAAAAATCCGAGTGCGGCAACCAAGATAGCGCCGGATCCTAATGTTAGCGCTGCACTTTTATTGAACTTGATTTTCTTTGATACAGGGGTTTTTGGATCAATAACCGGGGTACTGTCTTCCAGAGTTTGAACAGATTGTTTTTGGGGTTGTAACTTGAGAATCGTTATTGTTTTCGGACCAATCTGACAGTCTAAATGGCCTTGGTTGAAAGTCAATAAATACTGCAAGTAACTTGACAATTGATTCGTCGGGTTGACTCGTCTTTTTATTAATAAAATATTGGACAGGTTTAAGCTTGTCTATATCAAATCCTGAGATTGCTCTTTCAAGGTCAGAGAAATCCTCCTTTGATCCAAAAAAATCTCGCAAACTTTTCTTGTCCTCAGCATCCATGTCATCATTGATCAGATAAAGTGCATAGTCTCTCAGATTAGCAGGTGTAGGGTTTGCCAATTTGCCGTGCAATTTATTTTCTTGATGTTTTCCCCAATAGGTAGCTAGAACCTCTTCTTTAAATTTATTAAATGCAGACATTCCTGTAAAATTAACTTCCTCCATATATGGAATTTACGGAAACCCGTAATTCCGATAATCTTTCATGTTCTTCTTAAAATCGGCGTTGCGCGTCATATTTCCGGAATTTCCGGAATTCGATTGGAATTAACGGAAATAGCGGAAATGGTTGATTTTAAGGTTGTTTTGTTGCTTTTCTTTGTGTTGAAATCAGCGGTTATTACTGATTGTGCTTTCAAGGAAAGATACAAAAGAGATTTCAAATATTGAGGAATTCATGCCCCTCAATTCCAAAAAATTCAGAAGGCCTTCTGGAAAACAAATTACTAGCAATCCCACACATGGTGTGTGCGGACCTAGCAGTCTTTTACATTCTAATTTTTTGAGAAATGTGGTACTTAATTTTATCATTATTGACAAACCCTAATGAACCAACATTACCGGTAAACCCAATTAATCCAATTACTGTTCAGACGCAATCTTCTGATGATGGTGATGGTTCGAATATCGGTGACCGCGGAAATGTTAGACCGCCAAAACCTTAGTAAATATTGCAAAATAAATATTCTAAATTTAACCCGTCAACTGACATTGGCGGGTTTTATTTTATATTAGGGTTAAGCTCTAAATATTAAAGATTTTTTAATGTAGCATATTCCAAAATGGTTTCGTTCAATTTTAAAATGTTTAACCAGCAATTATTTAACATATGAATTTAAACTTCAAATTTTCTGCTTCTTTGTTGTTCAGTGCACTATTTATTTGGACCTTGAATGGTAATGCCCAAGAGCGTAATTTTAATAAAATTAGGGTAGGGCTTTCTATCAGTCCATTTGCCGAAAATAATATTGGTCCTTTTGAAGAGTTGGTAGGTTCGGGAAGTTTTGAGAGTGACAAATTCTTTGGAGCAGATCTTTCCGTCAATGTTCCGATTAAGGGAATTTTCTCTATAGAGTCAGGTTTGGGTTATTCAACACAATCAGTTACTTTTAAAGGTGCATTTAACCCAGAGCACGAAACCTTTACTGAAACAAAAAACTTATCCATTCTTGAAATTCCAATCTTAGGTTCGGTTCATTTTGGAAATTATTTTTATGTGAATTTAGGTCCAACACTTCATTTTGATCTATCGAAGAAAGTTGATTATAGAGATAAGCAAAATGGCATCGGTGCTAACTTAGGAATTGGAGCCAATTATAATATCTCACCAATCTTCTCGGTACATTTAGAACCCTATTTAAAATCATATTCTTTGATTCCCTTTGAATCTGGAAAATACTATGATCGGATTACTCAATTAGGGTTCAAGATTGGCGGTAGAATAACTTTGGATTAGTTTAAATCAAGTTGCTGATTGTAATTTTGTTATGGTAATTGGATCTTATAATGGAAATAAGATTCAAAAATATTATTTTCCTACATAAATCAACCTTAACAAACAGTTATGATCATCCAAAACTATTTTAAACCACTAGCAATTGCTGGGGCTATATGTTTTGCAACTTTTAGCGACTCTCTAATAAATCAACTAGCTGCTGATCCTTTTATAAGTATTTCAACAGCTACAACTCAATCAAATTTTAAGGAGGAGAATTTAATTCGTTCCATGGCTTTAATCGATAAGACCATTGCGGCTTATTTCGACCCCGTAACTTTTGAAATGAAGAGGTTCTATAATCCCTTTACAAAGGTTAAATCTGATGAGAGAGCCAGCGTATGGATGTATTCTGCGGGAATTGAAGCAATAAATGCGGTTTTGGCAAGTTTAAAGGCTGCAAAAGATCAGGGTGATTCCAAATTATATGATGCCAACTTTGATAAATATAATAAGCTTCTAGCCAAAATGTACGACAATGCAGATTACTATTTGGGTACTTTTGAGTTGACTTCTTTTACACAGACCAAAGAATGGTCAGTATATGCTGTAGATCGTGTCAATGAAAAAGGTAAGGCCAATGTTACGGGCATTTTGAATGTATATGATGATCAGATGTGGCTATTGCGTGAGTTGTTGGATTCGTATAAAATTACGGGAAATAAAGCGTATTTGGAGAAGGCAGAATATTTAACTGCTTATGTTCTGGATGGATGGGATGTTACGATTGATGAAAATGGTGCAGAAAATGGTGGAATTCCATGGGGGCCGGGATATACCACAAAACATGCTTGTAGTAATTCTCCTCTGATTAGCTCACTGGTTTGGTTGCATAAAATTTATAAAGACAAAAATGACAAAATAGAACGTCGTTATATAGATTCAAAAGACAAAAAAACAAGGCTTACAGAGCATCAAAAAAAGGAAACTTACTACCTTGATTTTGCAAAAGCAATTTTTGCTTGGCAAAAACAAAATCTTCTCAACAATCAAGGTGTGTATACGGATATGATGGGTGGCTGTGTACCAGACTGCGGAATAGTCTACGAGGTAGTGGATGGTAAAAAATATCGTGCTAATACAAAATTGACAGATGCTGTTGGGGAAGCATTCACTTATAATAGTGGAACAATGATATCCGGTGCGGTAGATCTTTATGAGGCTACCAAAGATGCAAAATATCTAAGAGAAGCAACTGATTTAGGTGAAGCGAGTTTTAAGCAGTTTGCATTTTTGGGAAAAGATGTTGCTCAATATTACAGTTTTGGGACTGATGGATTTAAGAATTGGTTTAATGGCATCTTGATGCGAGGTTACCGTGATCTTGCTTTGGTAAATGAAGATTCAGAGAAATACCTGTCCGCTTTTCAAAAAAACCTGGATTATGGCTATGAAAAGTTTAATCATGAAGGTTTTTTGCCGACCGACCTATTAAAAGGGTGGAGTAAGGAAAAAGATGGTCAAGGAGTTGAGGGCATGTTTATGTTTACCTATGCGGCTCAATATGCGGTCTTGGCGGAACACTATATTGTAGAAGGCACTCACAAAGGGAATTGATGTCAATGATATCTCATTTCTGACTTCATATATTCTACATATTTCTACTATTGCTTACCTTTGTTTTAATATATTCAATCGAACATGAGAAATTTAGCGATTATAGGAAGTATATTCATGATCGTTGTTATAATAATGACGATGGGATTTTCCTATCAGGATAAACAAGAATTAAAACAAACAGAAAATCAAAAGACCATGAGTTTAACAGGAAACGAAAAGGAGATATATTTTGCGGGCGGTTGTTTTTGGGGTACGGAGCATTTTTTTAAACTTGTCCGTGGTGTGGTTGGCACCGAGGTCGGTTATGCCAACGCTACAAAAGCAAACCCTACGTATGAGGAGGTTTGTACAGGTCAAACAGGTGCTACAGAAACCGTAAAAGTAATCTATGATCCCGAAGTTATTGATTTAGGCCTATTAATAGACCTTTATTTTGAAACAATTGACCCAACCTTATTGAATCAGCAAGGGAACGATAGAGGAACGCAATACCGCACAGGGATTTATTATACCGACAATAGTGTTGCTGAATTGGTTAAAGATAAATTGCATGAGCTTTCATTAAGAGTTCAAGCGCCAGTTGTTGTAGAAAATGAACCATTGAAAAACTTCTATGACGCTGAGACTTACCATCAAGACTACTTAGATAAGAATCCAGGTGGATATTGCCATATTGGTGCTCATGAATTTGAATTAGCTAAAAAAGCTAATCCAGAGAAATAAAAAACACTAAAAAACAGGAAAAGGGATGCTTAGGCTTCCCTTTTTTTATTGCTTTTGTTTTCTGATTTAATATCAATTATTATTTATTGATAAAACCTTTCTTCAAAATTTTAATCTTTCCTTATAAATAGTATTTTTATACTAAACCATCATCCATTAAATTTATAAAATTGGACTGATTGTAAATCTAAAAAATAGACTAATATTAATGGGCGATTTGCTGGAAACTACATTCAATTTTGTCCTTTCGGAATGGTACTATACTAGTGCTTTCTTCTTTATTTTTTTCAGCTTTTTATATTTTGTTGGCACTTACATTACTGAGTTGATTATTCGTGTGAAGTCTAAAGATGCAAGTATACGTCAGATTGTATTTGCTAAAAAGCCTCATCAAACTAGTAAGGAAATCCAGAATTCATTAGTTTCGATATTAGTATTTTCTCTTCAAGCGATTTTGTTCCAGTACTTATTTTCTATAGAGGTATTTAAGATCCGATTTGACCAACCTTTGCATTGTCTATGGGAAATACCATTGTTGTTTGTTTGGAATGAATTTCACTTTTACTGCATGCATTGGCTTCTACACCGGAGATTTCTTTTCAAGCATGTTCATAAAGTTCATCATTGGTCCAAAGAACCAACATCATATTCAATTTTTAGTTTTCATTGGTTTGAAGCATTCTTATTGGGTACAGTTATATTTTTTCCTTTATTCTTTCATGAGTTCCAGGTCTATTCTTTATTGAGTTTGCCTGTCATGAGTTTGATCATTAATCTATTAGGACATTGTAATCATGAAGTTCCGAGAGACTTACCGAGTAGCAATTTCCGAAAATATACGTTTAGACATAGTATGCACCACAAATGGAGTTCAGGAAATTTTGGGTTCATGCTGACCATTTTTGACAAATTATTTAAAACCGAAGTTTCAGAAAACAAGAAATAAATGAAAAAGGAATATCATAAAGTTTATATAAATTCTATCGGGAAGCATTTGCCTAATTCTCCAGTTCATAACGATGAGATGGAGGAATATCTGGGTTTGATTGGAGGGAAACCATCACGAACTAGGGAGCGGATGTTGAAGCAGAATGGTATTATTACTAGGTATTATGCCTTGGATAAGGATCAGCAATCGACCGATTCAGTTTCTGGGATGGCTAACAAGGCCATCCAAGACTGTCTTACAAAAGGGAAGGTGAACGTGTCTGAGATTGAATTGCTTACAGCAGGAACTACGCAAGGCGATCTGCCAGTTCCAGGATTTGCGAGTATGGTACATGCGGAGTCAAAATTGCCTGTCTGCAATATTGTTTCTCACCAGAGTGTATGTGCTTCAGGAATTATGGCATTAAAAAGTGCATATTTACATGTCCTAACCGGCGAAAATGAAAAGGCTATTTCTTGTGCATCTGATATGCCAAGCAGAATGTTTAAGTCGTCAAGGTTTGATAAACAGGATAAAATCCAAGAGAAAGGACTTCCATTGGATACTGACTTTCTGCGATGGATGCTTTCCGATGGTGCTGGAGCGATGTACCTGTCCAATAAACCTAATTCTTCTGGATTGAGTTTGGAAATTGAATGGATCGATGTGAAATCTTATGCCAATAGTTTTGGAGTTTGTATGTATGCCGGTGCAAATAAAAAGAGAGATGGTACAATCGATAAATATTGGTTGGATTATGCAAACTTTTCAGATGCTGATGCGGAATCTGCAATTAATTTGAAACAAGATATTAAGTTAGTTAATAATACGATAAACCTTGGGGTTCAACATCTTTTTGAACTTATAGATAAAGGAGAGATTGATCCCAAAAAAATGGATTGGCTTGTTTGCCATTATTCATCAGAATATTTTAAGCAGCCAATCGTTGAGCTTTTGAAAAAAAGGAGGGTTGGAGATAGCAGAAGAGAAGTGGTTTACAAACCTTCATGAGAAGGGTAATACAGGTTCTGCATCCATCTATATTATGTTGGAGGAACTATTATATAGTGGTCGACTGAAGCCAAATCAAGAAATTATCTGTATGGTTCCAGAGAGTGGCAGGTTTATAACCACCTTTATGAAATTGAAGATAGTAGGAGATGCGAAAGAAGAAAAACAACCATTGATTTCTAAAGATGATGAAATCTTAGCTCCAGAAATCCATATTGACAATAAACCTATTCAGGAGAAATTAGTTTAGGGATCTAACACAGATATGGGTTGATTTTGAGCTGTCTCTGCGAAATACGCCGATCATTGATCGGATTTATAATGGTACGATAAGCTTAGAGGACTATAAATTGCTTTTACTAAATTTAAGGCAACAAGTAATTGATGGTTCCCAGTGGATTGCCAGGGCAGCATCAAATGTGAGTATGGATTATTTTGATATTCGCTCGTCTTTTATTTCGCATTCCAGGGATGAGCATAAAGACTATCAGATCCTCGAAAAGAACTACATTAATTGTGGTGGGAAAAAGGAAGATCTTTATTCAGGAGAGAAGAATATTGGTTCAGAAGCATTGAGTGCTTATATGTTCCATAAGGCAAGTCAACCGAATCCATTTGATTTATTGGGTGGTATGTTTATTATAGAGGGATTGGGCAATCGTTTGGCTGGCAAATGGGGTAGAGCAATCCAACATGAGCTGGATTTAAAGGATGACCAGGTTTCCTTTTTCATCTACCATGAAACTTCAGATTCCAATGATAATCACTTTGAGAGGTTTGAGAAAGCATTAAACTCTGAACTCTTAACTGAGGAAATGGCAAAGCGAGTTTCAAAAACTGCAAAAGTCGTTGCGAAATTGTATCAAATGCAATTGGCTGAAATCGGTAACTATTAAGATTTGAATTATGCTACATACAAGTGAGTATTTTGAGAACAAAAAGAATAATCCTAGAGATCCGAGCCATTGGCATGCCTTGTTTCTAGATAATAGTGTTCCCTTTAATAAAGATGCAAAAGCAGCATTTTTATTTGACTCCAATCGGAAAAGTAAGCAATTTTTATTGCCATTTTTACGAGTTTTTGGGAGGTTGACCATTATTTTGCTTCAGATTTTTAAGGCTATAGCTCCGAATTTGATCAATGCCCCAAAAACCTTACATCGATTTTTATATTGGGGAATGAAATATTGGGTATCCCCAGAAGCTAATTTCTTGATTTTAAGACATTTTTATTTGGGTTCTGAAGTATTAAGATTTATAAAGGATAATGTCAAAGGAGCAGAAGATATTCCGATGAATCCATTAAAACCTTTGAGTCTGGAAGCTGTAAAGGATAATTTGTTTTTGGAGCATGATTTGAATCTCTATAACTTTATTATCAATTTGAATACAGCAATTCAGGATAAAGGATTAATAATAGAACCAGTTTCTGACCCTAATTTCTCGGCTGTTTCAGCTGCTCCAATTCCATTTGAAGAATTTCCCAACAGGTGGTCCAATGTTATGGATCTTTCTTCTGCAATAGAGGTTTTTACACCGGTTTATCAATTTTTTCTTACTGACAATGACTTTTGGCGTGCTTCCAATTCCTTGCAGCTAGATGAGGTCATCGGTGTCTATGCAGCAACGATTATGAAATGTCCGGAGAAATTGATTGCCTTAAATAATAAGCATCCCATGATTCCATTACCTACTTATGGTGCTGGATTTCGATTGACCTTGCATGGTTTGTCCACGGAAGTATTGCATCATTTGATTGCACAACAAAAACTTCATGGACAGAATGAATTGGTATCTGAAAATATTTAATCAAAAAAGCACTGTGCAAACAGTGCTTTTTTAATTTTCAGCTATTTACTTAACGCTTCTTTCAGAGCAAATGCTGCATGTTTTACAGATTCTTTTACTGCAGGAATATGATCTAAGGGATTCAATAGTCCAAAGTCGTGTATAAATCCATTATATGTTTGGATGGTTGTAGGAACTCCGGCTTCATCCAATTTCCTTGCATAGGCTAGGCCTTCGTCAAAAAGAATGTCATTTTCTGCCAATTGGACTAGGGCAGGAGGTAAACCTTTCAACTCATCAATGGAAGCTTGAAAAGGTGATGCATATTTTTCTTTGCGTTTAGCTTTGTCAGGCAGATAAAGATCCCACATCCATTTCATCATTCCTGTTGTCAAGAATCTTCCTTCTGCATATTTTTGGAATGATTCACGTGTGAAGTCAGCGTCTGTTACTGGCCACATCAACAATTGGAATTTTATTTCGGGTCCTTTTTTATCTTTTGCCATCAGGCAGGTTACTGCGGTCATATTACCGCCAACAGAATTTCCTGCAACTGCTAAGTTTTTACCATCCACGGCAATTTGGTCTCCATTTTCTGAAACCCATTTTGTTGCAGCATAGATTTGATTAATTGCTGTCGGATACTGAGCTTCAGGAGAACGCGTATAATCTACATAGATAGCCGCAGCTCCGCTATGGACTACTAAATCACGAATCAGTCTTTTATGAGTTGGATAATCTCCCAATACCCATCCACCACCATGAATAAAAATAAAAGCAGGAATTACCTTATCGATGGATACTGAATCAGGTCTGACGATTATTATTTTGACCGTTTCACCGTCTTGAGTGATTTCTTTTTCTGTTTCTACAATATCTGAGGTGTCTACGTCAACCGACTTTTGAGCATCTTCAAGGACTATTCTGGCATCCTTTGGCTCCATAGTTTCCATAGGTTCGCCACCACTGTTATTTAATCCATCTAAAAACTCTCTGATTTCAACTAAGATATTTGGGTCTTTTTCACCCTTAACTTGATTTGCCATAAATTATGTGTTTGATTGAATTAATTGTATTTGTATAACAAGTTTAGGAGGGAAACGTTTTAAGGAATTGTTTTGAAAATGTCATGGTTGGTGTAGACGGAAAGGCATGATTGGTGTCTCCAGCTCGCCATGGTTGGTGTCTCCAGCATGCCATGGTTGGTGTCCTCACCAACCATCATAGGCTATTGTTTCTAAATCATAAAAATAGTTTCCTAATCTTGCGATTAGGAATGCACGCATATCGAGGGAAAGGGGGCGATTTTTAAAAAAAAGAAAGTGTCATTCCAGAGCTTTAGCTCTGGAAACTATTTTGTGGTCATAATAACACAATCCCATCGCGATGACACTTTTATAGTAGGAATTTAACAAACATGCCACACCTACGGCGTTGGTGTTTGAGGCGATTTTCATCTCTATAGATATTACATGCCTACGGCATTTAAGAGATATTTCATGCCTACGGCATTTTACCCCGATGGGGCTTTTGGGGGTGTATGGCCTTATTTTTCTTAACTTAATGACATTGCACTTTGGGGTTGAATGGAGCCGCTTAACCATTTTGCTATAATAGTTGCACCCCTCTGGGCAATGTCATTAAGTTAAGGATTTTATCATGCCGGTTTGTAGTTTGTGTAGGTCCTGTGCTTGCACTTTTTATTCGAGGTCTTAAGCTGCCTTGGGAACGATCTTCCCTTTCGGATGGGCAATGTGTCCTTGAGGAAGTAGGCCGTGAGCTCCCTGAGGATTTCCCTTTCCCTGTTTTTGAAAAAGATGGCTATCAGGTTTTCCTTTAATTTTCCGAAGGATTTGTTCCCGTTGACCTTTTGTGGGTACTTTTTCGTGGATGTATCGCGGTCGAGCCGGACCTGGGCATCCCTGATCAGTATCGAATGCAGGTTTGACATCATCACCGTTGCATAGAAATCCTGCTCGACGGATTCCACCGTCAGCCCGCTGAAGGATTCCATCTGCATGGTATTCTTCAGTTTGGAGATGTTCGTCTCCACTCCCCAGCGCCTGAAGTACAGGTCCCCGAACATATCGTTTTCAAACCCCTCTTCCTGCCATAGGTTGGTCGCGATCACCTCCGTGGTCGACTGCAGTTCTACCCTGACCAAGCGTATGCGAATCCTTGTTGAGCTGTCCGTGGCGAACCCGCTCTGGCGCAGGCCACTGATGGAGGCCTGGGTTGGGGCAAGCTCGATGACCTGGGAAACCTTTCCCGTCTTCAGGAACTTCTTGACGAACTTCAGCGAATCCTTCGCCCTGATCACGAACTTGCGCTCGCTCTCCTGCCAGCTATGGAGCGCGAACATCTTGAACGTTGAATAGTACCTGTCATAGATGGCAATGGAGTCCACGGGCAGTTCCTCGATCCAATGGGAGGCCAGGGTCAGCTCGCTGGTCCGGTATGGGGCTATGCAGGAATGGGTCACCAGGTCGTTCAGCACATCGTAGTGATAGAAGGTCTTTGCCTGCACGAAGCTCGAGTTCTGGTTGCTCTGGCCGCCAAAGTGGGCCTGCAGGGAAGGTGTGTTCACCAGGGCAAGGTTGGAGCCGTCAACTGCGATCAGGCGGTAGCCCATCCATCTCCTGGTATCCCCCGGTGCATGGCGCAGGAAGCTCTCGCAGAGCACCCGGTTCCAGACCAGGAAGAAAAGGGGGCTCAGCTTGCTCCTCTGCTGGGAAAAGGCACTCACCGAGCAACTGATCTTCTTGCCCAGCTCACCAAAGAAACCTTCCAGTTCGACAGAGAGGGTCCGCTTGCACATCTTGGCGATCAGCAGGACCAATCTCTCGAAATTGAGCTTCCGGTCCCGGGTGAAATGGGTTTTGGAATTCCTGAAAAGATTGAGCAGCAGAGGATCTGTTAAACAGATAGAAATAAAATTTTTTAGGTCTGAAACGATTTTAAGTGCTATTTTTACATCGGCCATAAACGCGGTTGTTTAGATTTGTTTAGTAGTGAATTCAAAATTAAACATTTACGTGATTTATGGCCTTCTTTTTTTCTTAACTTAATGACATTGCCCATCGGGGTGTCACTATTATAGCAGGAATTTAACAAACATGCCACACCTACGGTGCTGGTGTTTGGGGTGATTTTCATTTCTATAGATATTTCATGCTTACGGCATTTAAGAAACATTTCATGCCTACGGCATTTAACCCCGATGGGGTTTTTTGTGTTCATTGCCAATTTTTCTATAATAGTTACACCCCTACAGGGTTGTGTGGCGTCGCATGATCATTTCTATAATAGTTACACCCCTAGCGGGGTTGTTTGGGTTATAAGGACATTTTTCTAGAATAGTTACACCCCTAGCGGGGTTGTGTTGCATCGTATATTCATTTCTATATTAGTTACACCTCTAGCGGAGTTAGTTCCCTATGGCTGTCTATTGTCTTATGTCTTATGTCTATTGTCTATTGTCTATTGTCTTATGTCTATTGTCTATCGATATCCCCTCAACTACAAAATACTTTTTTTATCTTTGCATCTACAATGGGTACACAATTAGATAATGGAATTAAGCCTTATAACCACTATGGGGCTTATTTGAAGGAAAAATACAACGGACAGAAGGTTTTTAAAGTTATCGTTGATGGTAATTTTACTTGCCCTAACCGTGATGGTAGCAAGGGATATGGTGGATGTACTTACTGTAATGTAGATTCTTTTACGCCTGATACCGCACGCAAGATCCCATCGATTCGCGAACAGGTAGAAAATGGTATCGAACGTGCCAGAAACAGTTATGGTGCTGAGAAATTTATTATTTATTTCCAACCCAATACCAATACATATGCGCCTACCCATTTATTGAAAATGATGTACGATGAGGCTTTGAGCATCTGTCCTGAACATACATTGGGTTTGTCAGTTGGTACACGTCCTGATTGTCTTGATTTTGAAAAAATCGCACTACTGGAGAGTTATACAGATCGATATGATGTTGACTTGGAGATGGGTATGGAATCCATTTACAACGAAACATTGGAAAGAATAAATAGAGGCTGTTCACATGATGAGTTTATCTCTATTATGAAGATGTTGGAGAATACCTCTTTGGATCTTTGCGTTCATACTATTTTTGGGTTTCCATGGGAAACTGAGGAAATGATGTTGAAATATGCAGAGGAAATCAATAAGCATCCAAAGATTAAGTTTGTGAAACTCCACCATTTACATATTGTCGAGGGATCGATCATGGGTGTAAAATATAAGCGTGAGCCTTTTCATTTATTTTCCTTGGAAGAGTATACCGAGTTTCTTTCAAAGTTTATTCCCTTGTTGAGACCGGATATCATTATTCAGCGTGTATTTGGGATAGCTGACAAAGAACTCCTGATAGCTCCAAATTGGAATTTGCCCAAATCAGGTATCCAAACAAAAATTGACAAAGGACTGGAAGAGAGGGGCGTGAAGCAAGGATCAGCTTATCAAATAGAAGATATAACAATATAAAAAAGGATGGTTTAGAGCCATCCTTTTTGTTTGAGTAATATTTTATCTATTTTTCTACAATAGATTTTAAATCTGCAGGAGAATAATAGATTGATTTTAAAGTTTTATCGTCACCTTTTCTGAACACTAAAAATTTCCCATCAATTTCCTTGTAGTAAGATTCTACACCTTTTTCTAGGTAATGTTTTTGCGTTTCTATGGCTTCTTGTTCGTTATTGCAAGCTTTGCTCATATTTGATCGTTGTACTTCATTGAAGAGGTCGTTGAATTTATCCGCCAATCCAAATTCCAGGATTGCCCCAGAAAGAACATACTGGATATCACAAAGAGCGTCAGCGATTTCTACTAGGTCTTTATCTTCAATTGCTTCCTGTAATTCTTTAAGTTCTTCAGCAATCAAAGAAACTCTCAGTTTACAACGAGCATCTGATGGAATAGTAGGTTGATCTAAAATCGGGTGCTGAAATGTTTTATGAAAATCTGCAACCGACGTTAAACATTTTGGGTCTGTCATATCAAAAGTAATTTTGTTAAAAATACGAAAGTAGGAGGATATAAAAAAGGCGCATTTTATTGCGCCTTGTATACTATTTCATTAAATGTTTTAATTGAATGATTTCTTTTTCTTCAAGATATCTCCAACGTCCTCGAGGTAAGTCTTTTTTTGTTAGATTGGCATAGACAACACGGTCCAATTTCTCAACCTCATACCCAAGGGATTCAAAAATACGTCTTACGACCCTATTTTTTCCGCTGTGGATCTGAATACCGATTTCTTTTTTTGAAGCGCCTACAACAAAGCTTAGGTCATCTGGTTTGATGAATCCATCTTCAAGTTCAACACCAAATTGGATTTTGTTGAAATCGCCTTGCGTTAAGTTTCTGTTCAATTCTACTTGGTAGATTTTGCTGATATTGTTTTCTCGGGTGAGATAATTTTTCAGCCAAATTTCCATCATTGGTAAGTAAAAGGAGACCAGTTGTATTTCTATCTAAGCGACCAACAGGATAAATCCTTTCTTTGGTTGCTTTAGATACTAGTTGCATTACTGTTTTGCGTTCTTGAGGATCGTCTGTCGTTGTGATATAATCCTTAGGTTTGTTCAAAAGAACATAGACCATTTTCTCACGTTTCAGACGTTCATCGTTGTATCTGATTTCATCCTTTGCAGGATCAACTTTAGTACCTAATTCTGTAACGACCACACCATTCACAGAAATTACACCTGCTTCGATCAATTCATCAGCTTTTCTGCGTGAACAGATTCCTGAGTTTGAAATATAACGGTTCAAACGGATCAAACCATCATCTTCAGGTTCAAAACTTCTTTCTTGTTTAGGTTTTCTATTGTTGTCCTTGCGGAAGTCACGGTCAGATTTGCCATCATAGCTACGGTCGGAACGTTTGTTTCCAAAGTCCTTGCCTTTACCATCAAATTTTTTGTACGGACGATCTGAGTTATATGATTTCTCAAATTTTCCGTCTTTTTTTGAATTTAGAATCTCTGTCCGGTCTTGAGTCTCTACCGAATTTAGAATCTCTGTCCGGTCTTGAGTCTCTTCCGAATTTAGAATCTCTGTCCGGTCTTGAGTCTCTTCCGAATTTGGAATCTCTGTCCGGTCTTGAATCTCTACCGAATTTAGAATCTCTGTCCGGTCTTGAATCTCTTCCGAATTTGGAATCTCTGTCCGGTCTTGAGTCTCTTCCGAATTTAGAATCTCTATCAGGTCTTGAGTCTCTTCCGAATTTAGAATCTCTGGCAAATTTAGAGTCCTTATTGAACTTTGCATCTCTACCGAATTTGGAGTCTTTGTCAAAACTACGTTTGTCGGAATTAGAGTCACGATTAAATTTGTCTGATTTATTAGTTCTCGAAGAGTCGAAGGATGAGAACTTGTCATCCTTTTTGTTGTTTTTGAAGCCGTCTGAGTTGCTTCGTGGTTTTCTGGAGTTGTCGTCTCGACTGTTCCTTTTGCTATTGAATGGCATAATTCGAAAAAATGAGCCACAAAGATAGTCAAAATAATCAGTCAATTGTAATTATATATTTATTGTTTGATAAATATTATAATTCAAAGACAAAGGATAAATGCAAATTGGATGTAAAGCAATAAAATAGGTAAAAATCTAATTTTTAAATAGTTAATTGATTTGGTTGTTTGAGATTAAATTTTGACAGTATGAAGAACTTACTATAGCGATGGATTTGGTTTAGCGGTGATTTCAATTTTAAAGCATGATCATTTTAAAAGTTTCTCTAACCTTGCCTCAAGATTCTGGTAATATTTACAGAATTGTCAATAATTAAAATATAAAACCTATAATTAGGATAATTTATGTTAATCATGAATCACAAACCAGCTGATTGTCTAGGTTTTTGTTACAATTTATCCAGTTTTTTATAAATCTTAGTTTAAAGTATCATTAACGCTGAAAACGTTGGGTTTTAACTTTAATTAACTTTCTTGATTAATACTATTATTTGTCTCTTATTATAATATACTGTACTTTTGGAGCTTGATTTTTCACCAAGCTACTTTTTGATCGGTTTTCACAAGTTCCGTGGATAGGGTAGCAGTAAGGGAATGAATGGTTAAAAAAAGAGTATTATGTAGCAGTGCACTTTTGATGATGATGTTCATGTCAAACTTGTACTCGAATCCCCAACCAGAGTCGGCTGATCCTTTTAGAAAGGCGTTGGACCACTCGATGAAGGCTAACGTAGCAGAAGTTATGGCAGCCAAGAAAGAGGCTGATCCCTATGGTCACATCTCTTTTGCAGAAACTGAGATTCCATTGGAAAAAGTTACTGTACAGAAAAAACTAGACAAGTACCTGAGTAGGTTTGCTTATCTAAAAAAGCCCTCACATCAGATTCACAGAAAGGCGGATAAATTACTTCCCCGCATTGCAAAAATCCTTAAAAGTTATGGGGTTCCAGAAGATTTCAAATACATTGCTGTAGTTGAAAGCAGTTTGAATCCAAAAACAACTTCCCATAGGGGAGCTGGAGGTTATTGGCAATTTATGCCAGCAACTGCACGCTTGTATGGATTGAAAGTGAACGGTAGTGTGGATGAGCGTTTGGACCTTGTAAAATCGACCCATGCCGCAGCAAAGTATCTAAAATCATTACATGATGAATTCGGAGACTGGACACTTGCAGCAGCAGCTTACAACGTAGGCGGGGGAAGTTTGAGAGGGTCGCTGAAAAGACAGAAGAAAGATAGTTATTACGACTTAAAACTCAATTCTGAAACTGCAGCATATGTTTACAAAATAATTTCAATGAAAACTGTTTTGGAAACCATATAAAATCAAAAACGCAATAATAAGAACAATACCAAATCAGGAAACCAAACGGTTTCCTTTTTTATTTAATAAAGATTTCACACTTTATTAAAAAATCAAATCAATTTTCATATTTTGTTGTTAATCTAAATTAACCGTTATGTTGGAGATGGGAGAAGGTGGCTATTTGCCGTAACTATTTTTTCCAAAATATATAGGATTTAAATCCTAGAAATACATCAAAAATGAAGAGCCTAAATTTCATTGCACTAACCTTCTAAGTAGTTATACGTTTTAGCGGAATTAATATAAAGTGAAAAATGTGATTTATATCACCTTTTCTTGCTTCCCATTATCATTAGAATGTCATGGGTAGACTGGTAATTTTGAATCGTTAACTTAATATATAAGAATAATGCAGGTAGAGCAATTTAATTATGACAACAAGATTGTCAGAGATTTTGGAATCGCAACTGTAATTTGGGGGATCATCGGAATGACTGTCGGGCTAATTGCAGCCTTACAGTTGGTTTGGCCAGAGATGAACTTTGGACTTCAATACTCAACATTCGGACGTATTCGACCATTACACACCAATGCAGTAATCTTTGCCTTCGTAGGAAACGCCATTTTTATGGGAGCGTATTATTCCATGCAGCGTGTCCTAAAGGCCAGGATGTTTAGCGATTTACTTAGTAAGATCCATTTTTGGGGATGGCAATTAATTATTGTCGCCTCCGCAATTACCCTTCCATTAGGTCTAACCACTTCACATGAATATGCGGAAATGGAATGGCCAATCGACTTAGCCATAACTATCATCTGGGTAGTTTTTGGAATTAACATGTTCGGTACAATCATCAAACGTAGAGAAAGACACATGTATGTTGCCGTATGGTTTTACATTGCAACTTTCGTTACTGTTGCTGTATTGCACATTGTTAACTCCATCCAAATGCCAGTTGGATTATGGAAGAGTTATTACGTTTATTCAGGAGTACAAGATGCTCTAGTACAATGGTGGTATGGACACAATGCAGTTGCATTCTTCTTAACCACACCATTCTTGGGAATGATGTACTACTTCTTGCCAAAGATGGCTAACAGACCTGTTTATTCCTATAAATTAAGTATCCTACACTTTTGGTCCCTTATCTTTATCTATATCTGGGCAGGACCACACCACTTATTATATACATCCCTACCTAGTTGGGTACAGTCCTTAGGAGTTGTGTTTTCAATTATGTTGATTGCTCCAAGCTGGGGAGGTATGATCAATGGTCTATTGACCTTGCGCGGTGCTTGGGATAAAGTTAGGACTGAACCTGTTCTTAAGTTTATGGTAGTTGCCTTGACTTGTTATGGTATGGCTACGTTTGAAGGTCCAATGTTATCGTTAAAACAAGTTAACGCGATTGCACACTTTACAGACTGGATCGTAGCTCACGTACACGTAGGAGCATTGGGCTGGAACGGATTCATGACTTTTGCCATTCTATATTGGTTAATCCCTAGAATCTATAAAACTCAATTATACTCAAAAACATTAGCAAATACCCACTTTTGGATTGGTACTCTAGGTATCTTATTCTATGCTATTCCAATGTATTGGGCAGCAGTGGTACAAGGACTGATGTGGAAAGAGTTTACTCCAGAAGGTGTCTTAAAATATCCTAACTTCCTAGCTACAACTTTGGAAATCTTACCTATGCACATGATGCGTGCTGTGGGAGGGGTATTATACCTTTCAGGTGTAATTTTGATGACTTATAACTTGATCAAAACAGTTAAAACTGGAAAATTGGTTGCCAATGAACCAGCGGAAGCACCTGCATTGAAACCTGTTGAGCATTCAGAACCATCAGCACACCGTCGTCTTGAGCGTAAGCCTATCCTTTTCATGGTTTTATCACTGATCGCTATTTTAATCGGGGGTATCGTGGAAATGATTCCAACATTTACAGTGGCCAACAATGTACCTAAAATTGCATCTGTTAAACCGTACACTGCATTAGAACTAACAGGCCGTGATTTATATATCCGGGAGGGCTGTGTAAACTGTCACTCTCAAACTATCCGTCCTTTCCGTTCTGAGACTGCGCGCTATGGAGAATATAGTAAAGCTGGAGAGTTCGTTTATGACCATCCATTCCTATGGGGATCGAAACGTACAGGTCCTGATTTACATCGAATAGGTGGAAAGTATCCTCATAAATGGCACTTTGACCATATGTTGGACCCAACGATTACGTCGCCAGGAAGTATTATGCCACCATATCCTTGGTTGATCGAACAGGATATCAGCTACAAATATCTGACAGGAAAAATGAAGGTGATGAAGAATTTGGGAGTTCCTTATTCAGATGCAGAAGTCAACAATGCTTTAGAGGATGCACAAGCACAAGCTGAAGAGATTGTTAAGGACCTTGCCGCAAATGATGTTCAGGTAGAACCTAACAAAGAAATCGTAGCCATGATTGCATATCTACAACGTTTGGGTACAGATATCAAAGCTGAGCCGGCGAAAACAGCAGATGCCAATCAAGTGGCTGAAAACAATTAATGTAACACAAAAAATAAAGAGCTATGTGGAAGCAAATCACAAACTTACATGGAGATGAGATCTATTTGATCATCTCAATGCTAATCTTCTTAACCTTCTTTATTATGGTAGGGATCATGATCTTTACTATGAAAAAAAGCTTTGTGGATTACATGAAAGATTTACCTTTTGAGGAATCTGAAAAACAGAATGATAATTTACCTGAATCTGAACGTATATGAATTTAGTATTAATAATGAGCAATGTTGTACCAGGGACGCTATTAGCTATTGGTACAGGCAACTTATATAATGATATCTTCTATCTGGCGGTATTCTTTGTCCTATTGGGGGTTTTAGTTGCAGCAATCACTATTAACAAGGCCTTGAGGTCAATGTTAAAAGTGACCATGCCTGAAGTTGTAAAGGAAGAAGAACGATTAGCAGCCGAGAAGAAGGTAGCAAGGAAGAACTATTGGAAGAAATCATGGAATTATTTCATGGGCTTGAAGCCAATAGAACAAGAAAAGGACTTGATTATCGATGAGCATGAATATGATGGAATTTCGGAGTTGAACAACCCGATTCCAGTTTGGTTCAACGCTTTATTCTATTCCACTGTCGTGTTTTCAGTTGTTTATTTATTGATCTATCAGGTTACCGGTTGGGGCCTTAATCAAGATCAAGAATATGAACGTGAGATGGCAAAGGCTGAAATCGAAAAACAAGAGTTTTTAGCTCAGTCAGCAAACTTATTCGATGAAAATTCGATTGAAGTCGATGAGACTGGTACTTTGGCAGCAAACGGTAAAGCATTATTTGCTACGAACTGTGCAGCATGTCACGGTGCCAATGGTGAAGGAACTATTGGTCCAAACTTGACTGACCGTTTTTGGTTGCATGGAGGTGAGATCAAAGATATCTTCAAAACTGTGAAATATGGTGTTCCTGAAAAGGGGATGGTTCCATGGGAACAAACCCTGACACCGGCGCAAATTGCTGAGGTAAGTAATTTTATCTTAACAATGAGGGATACCAAACCGGCAAATCCAAAAGGAGCAGAGGGAGTAGAAATAGTGGCATATGAAAGTGAAGGTGGTGCTGGCGAAGCTGTAGTAGAAGAAGCTGCAGCAGATAGTACCGCAAATCAATAATTAATTAATCATGGGAATAGTAGTAAATGAATCCGTACAACCAAATCAACCTGATAAATCGAAAAGAAAATGGATCTACGCCAAGAAACCAAGTGGCAAGCTCTATAACTATCGACAGGTGGTCGGGTATGGTTTACTACTATTCTTCTTTTTAGGTCCTATCCTAAAAATCAATGGAAATCCTTTCTTGATGTTCAATGTCATTGAAAGGAAGTTTTCCATCTTTGGAAATATCTTTTATCCTCAAGATTTCCATATTTTTCTATTCGGAATGCTGATCGTCATGGTCTGCATCGTGTTATTCACCGCAGTCTATGGTCGTGTTTGGTGTGGCTGGACTTGCCCGCAGACTATTTTTATGGAACTCATATTCCGAAGGATAGAATATTTGATTGAAGGGGATTGGATGCAACAGAAAAAATTAAATGAAGGTCCTGATACGGATGCTAAAGCCTGGAAAAAAGTTTTAAAGCATACCATATTTTTACTCATCTCATTTATTATTTCAAATCTCTTTCTGGCCTACATCATAGGAGCTGATGCGCTTTATAAAATTGCAACAGATCCGATTGACCAACATATTGTAGGTTTTATTTCAATCTTGGTTTTTACTTTAGTTTTTTATTTTGTTTTTGCCTATGTGCGTGATATCGTATGCACCAAAATCTGTCCTTATGGACGCCTACAGGGAGTTTTATTGGATGAGAATTCGGTTACAGTGGCTTATAATGTTGCAAGGGGCGAACCTAGAGGAAAACAAAAAAGAGGAGTGCAAGATGATAAAAAAGGAGACTGTATAGATTGTCACCTCTGTGTTCATGTTTGTCCCACTGGTATTGATATCCGTGACGGTATACAATTGGAATGTGTTTCTTGTACCGCTTGTATTGATGCATGTGATGCTGTTATGGAGAAAATAAACAAACCAAAACGATTGATTGGATTTTATTCTCCAGCTGAGGCAGAAGGGAAAGAAACAGAAAAACTTGGTAAAAAAAGAAATACACGTGCTATTATTTATTCCGGAATATTGGTTGTATTGATGGCAATATTTGGTTTTATGATCTTTAGTCGTTCAGATGTAGATGGAAGGTTATTACGTGCCAAAGGTAGTACTTACCAAATGCGGGATGATGGTACTGTTTCTAACTTATATAGTTTAGAACTTATCAATAAAACCAGTAAGGACATTGATTTCGACTTGGTCAGTGAAACTGAGGGAATCAAAATCCAAGTGGTTAACCCAATTTCTCACTTGATTAGGGAAGGGAATGCGAAATTAAGTATATTTTTGATTGCTGATAAAAAATCAATCAAGCAGTATAAAACTGATGTTAAGATTGATATTAAAGCAGGTGATAAGGTAATTGAAACTATGGAGACGACTTTTATAGCGCCTCCAGCAAAATAAAAGTATGAATTGGGGTTATAAAATAGTTTTTGGTTTAGGAGCGTTTATGCTTTTCATTATTGGAGCGGGCATTTATATGGTCACACATGATTCGGATACCTTGGTGGAATCTGATTATTACGAGAAAGGTTTGAATTATGATGAAACTTTCCATAAAAAAGAGAATCTATTGAACGATCATGCAAAACCACGGATTCAGGTGTTAAAGGATACTTTGTTAATTCAGTTTTCTTCATCAGTGAACAAGGGTAATTTGAATTTCAAACGTTTGGACGATAAAAATCAAGATCAACAATTACCATTTTATACGAATAGCAATCAATTTAAATTACCAATAAGCAGCTTTAAGAAAGGTAACTGGAATTTGGAGATTGACTGGGTGAATTCGAGCAAATCATATATTTCGGATCACGCCGTATTTATTCAATAACATGACATATCATTATTTGGCGTTTTTTATGGGGCTTTTAGGCAGTATTCACTGCGCAGTTATGTGCGGACCGCTATTGCTTGCCGTCCAAGCTGGACAACAAATAACCTGGAAAACGACTTTTAATAAAATACTTTACCAATTTGGTAGAATCCTTACCTACGGGCTTTTGGGTCTCCTCCTCGGACTGATTGGAAATGTCGCTTCCATCCAAGGCTGGCAACAAGGATTTAGTTTAGTTACTGGAATTATCTTGTTTGGAATAGGTCTTTTTTATATGTTCGGCAAAAGTTCATCGAAATTAGCAAGTATCCAAACAAAAGCAATTCAACCTTTTGCCCGTTTTATGAGCAAATGGCTTTACCGACCAGGTGGAAGTTTTGTTGCAGGAATATTGAATGGCATATTACCTTGTGGTATGGTATATATGGCATTAGCATCTGCAGTAAATGCAGACTCCCTTTCGAACAGTTTCGTATTTATGCTGCTTTTTGGTTTGGGAACCTTACCCTTATTACTTCTCTTCTCCTTTGCTGGAAATTTTCCTAAAAGGATCTTTAAAAAAGGATTCACTACCGTTCTGCCTATTTTGTTTTTGGTGATGGGCGCATGGTTTATCCTGCGAGGCGCAAATTTAGATATCCCTTATTTAAGCCCTTTATTGCAAGTTGAAGGTGCTATGAATTGTGCTTAATTCAATTTCTTTCCTATCTTGTATTTGTAAGCTTAATAATAAAACAATTCGAGCTTGTTTTGGTTATTAGACATAACTTAATACTATGCAGGAATACATTCAGCCAGTTATTAAATTCTTGGAACTTTGGGGATGGATCCCAATGACAATTATGTACATTGGTGTCACCATCACAATCCTTATTGAAAACAGAAATCCTACCAAAACTATTTCTTGGGTCTTAGTTATTGTCTTTATTCCATTTTTGGGGTTTATATTATATTATTTGTTTGGTCAAAAGTTCTCTAAAGTAAAGAAACTTAAAAGGATCAATCATGAACAGACCTTACGGTTGAAGAAAGAGTTTCAGCGATTGGAACCTTTAATGCAATGGTCTATCCGCAACATTCAGAGTAAAATTGGGGATTTATCGCGTGTGTATTCGTACTTGAAGAATGAGAAATTGTCAACACCTACTTTAAACAATGAAGTAACCCTATTGGTGAATGGTGAGGAGATGTTTCCTTCGTTGTTAGAGGCATTAGAATCTGCGAAGCACTCGATCCATATGGAGTTTTATATATTTGATTTAGACAATATTGGAACTAAAGTATTGGATCTTTTGGAGAAAAAAGCGAACGAGGGTATCATTGTCAGATTGATTGTAGATAGCTTTGGCTCACCGAAATTAGTTCGGTACATGCGCAAGAACAAAGACACAAAAATTGAGTTTCAAGCTTTTTTGCCTGTAACTTTTACTTCATTGGCAAACAGTAATTATCGGAATCATCGTAAAATTGCTGTCATTGACGGTTTTGTTTGTTTTATCGGTGGGATCAACATTTCTGACCGATATGAAAATCCGAATGATTTTGGTTTATATTGGCGTGACACCTCAGTAAAGATTGTTGGGAATGTGGGGGTTATGTTCCAGATTAGTTTTTGGAATCAATGGAATCAAACGGAAGGCAAGTCCTTTAACCTTGAGGATGGGTATTTACGCGAGACTCCTGTTGTAACTGATCAGCTTTCAGCAGTCGCTTTGGCTTCGAGTGATCCGGGCTCATTGGGGCCATTCAATATGGAAGCTTTATTGATCAGTATTGGTGAGGCAAGCCATACCATTAAATTATGCACACCCTATTTTATTCCATCCGAGGAATTGTCGACAGCCTTGAAAACTGCGGCCGCCGCAGGAGTGGAAGTCGAATTAATGATTCCTAAAGAGGGGGATTCTTGGTTTGTACAGCATGCAACTTATTCTTACTTAAAACCTCTTTTGGAAAGAGGAGTAAAAGTGTTCTTATATGAAAAGGGATTTCTGCACGCAAAAACTTCCATTATAGATGGCAAGATTGCCTATGTGGGCACCGTAAATCTTGATTTTCGGAGTTTCTATATCAATTATGAAGTTGCAGCAGTTATATCCAATAAAGATTTCTGCGCTGACATGGAAAAGCAATTTGAAATTGATAAGGGAAATTGTGAAGAGATTAACATCAAGGATTGGAAAAAGAGAAAAGCTTGGAAAAGGGGATTTGATTCGCTATGTCGGTTATTAGCACCATTGCTATAGGTATCTGTTAAATTTAATTAACCTCTACCCTTGTTCGGCAAAAATTCGATATATTTAGCTTTTTCAAAATTGAATATTGATGAATCTAATTAATCGTTTACTCTTAGTTTTAGTTCTACTTACCTCATTATTTTTTTCTGCTAACGCACAAGAGAAGCCTACAATTCCAATTAATACTGCTGTTGATAATGTCCAAAAATACTTTACAGTTTATCCTGTAGAGAAGGTTCACCTGCATTTTGACAAACCGTATTACGCCGTAGGAGATACACTTTGGTTCAAAGCTTACCTCAACACCAATTTGTTTAATTATGATCCCAGTAAGATTGTTTACGTGGATGTAATCAATAGCAAAGACTCCCTGATGCAAACGCTTAGAGTTCCGGTGAAAGAAGGAGCTGGAAAAGGTCAATTGGTTCTTGATCCGCAATTCTGGGCACAAGATAATTATCGCTTCCGTGCATATAGCAAATGGATGATGAACTTTGATATGGATTATTTCTTTAATAAAGTTGTTCCAATAGGTGATGCTATCAATAAGAAGCTTGGTGCAAATATCAACTATCAACAAGAAGGAAGCAGAACAAAAGCTACGATTCAATTCAGAGGGCAGGATGGCCAGGCTTTGGGAAGAAAGAAATTGAACTGGGAAGTGAATGATGGATGGGATGCTTTTGATAAAGGAAAGGCCGAGACTGATGACTTGGGAAGGATAACAATTAACCTCAATCATAAAGAGAAAGAAAAGTTTAAAACTGGTCGTTTGGTAGTTCAATTAGACAATGGAGAGATGTTGGTTGGCCAATATCCATTGACCAATGCTTACCAAGACGTGGATATTCAGTTTTTTCCTGAAGGTGGTGACCTTATTTCTGGAGTGAACAAAAAAGTTGCTTTCAAAGCTGTAGCATCAGGTGGCTCAGGAATGAAAGTGAAAGGAAAAATAATCGACAGCAAAAAGAAAGAAATTATAGCATTTGAAGATCTGGGTATGGGAATGGGCTCATTCACATTACTTCCTACTTCAGGTGAGACTTATAAAGCTGTAGTTACCTTTGAAAACGGAGTTGAGAAAACTGTTGATCTACCTGCTGTGGTAGATAATAAAATAAATGTTGTTTCTGTTTCTCAAGACAATGAATTTATCAATGTTGGTTTGGTTACTAATGACCAATATTTTAATACCATTCAAAATAAACCTTATTACGTTTTTGGGCAACTTAATGGTCATTTGATTTATGCAGCGCAAGCATCTATTAAGAGTAATGCGGTATCTGTAAAGATACCTTTGAAAGAGCTTCCTAATGGTGTAGTTCAAGTGACTTTATTGACCCCTGATGGACAACCTGTTTCAGAAAGATTAGTTTATATTCAACCACAAGAATTGATTGGAATTCAGGTGGCCACCGACAAAACAGATTATGGACGTAAGGATTTGGTTAAGATGAAATTAAATCTGGATACCAAGGTTGATAGTCTGCCAGGGAATTTTTCTGTTGCTGTAATCGATGAGTCTAAAGTTCCTTATAATGATGATGACGATAAAGGTATTGTCAGCAATATGTTAGTGGCTTCAGATCTAAAGGGATACATCGAAAAGCCTAATTACTATTTTAATCCTAAAAATGAAAATAGGATAGAAGCTTTAGATGCTTTGATGATGACACAAGGTTTTAGAAGATTTGATTATAAAGACTTAGTACAGGCAAAACTTCCTCAAGTCAAATTCATGCCTGAGCAAGGAATAACAATTACAGGTATATTGCGTCAGAATACAGGTCGTGTACAGCCAAATGGTGGATTATTGCTGAATATTCCAGGCGCTGCAATTAAGAAGGATGCGTATACAGACAATTCAGGAAGATATACTTTTGAGAATTTAGTCTTCACAGACTCCTTGAAAGCTACTCTTAACGCTAGAGGGAATGACAATTTTAGGAGTTTGGTAATCACTATGGATCCTACTATGTTTCCAGAGATTGACCCTAATAATCCTAATAAAGCTGCTGCAATTCAAAATATTGACGAGAATTTACAAGCCTATCTGGACAATAGCAAAAAAGAATTCCGTACGCATAATTTAATCGAAGAAGTTGTAGTGACTGCTTCCGTTGAGAAAAAACAAACCAGTAAGGATTTTTCTGCCCTAACTGGTCTTTCTATGCCTGAACACAGAATCGAAGGTAGTAGATTTAATGGCTGTAATGTTTTGAGCATGTGTTTAAATACAATGTTAACCGGAATTACATTCGATGTGAATACTCAAAAATATTATATCACGAGGAACTATAATCAAGGTAGTAGGGTTCCCGTTCAATTCTTCCTGAACGGTATGCCTATCGATGAACCTTCTATCAATTCGATTCAAGTCGCTGAAATCGAAGCCATCGAAATCTTTATGCGTGATGACTTGGGTACCGTAAGAAATCTATATCAAAATGACGGGGTGGTTTCAATTATTACCAAAAAAGAGAAAAAACAACCTCGTATGACCATGGCTCAAATTGAAGCAATGTTGCCAAAATCAAATGTTATCGATTTTTATCCGTTGGGCTATGTGAAGGAGCGTAAGTTCTATGAACCAAAATACACAACTCCTGAATCCAAAAACACGAATGATTATAGAACAACAATCTATTGGAACCCTGAAGTCCGCGTGGATTCTAAAGGTGAAGTAAACCTAGAATTCTTTAATGCTGATGGAGTTGGTAAGTATAAGGTTGTCGTGGAAGGAAATGACCTGCAAGGAAATGTGGGTAGACAGATCTATTATTACAATGTGAGGTAGACATAAGACACTAGACATAAGACACTAGACATAAGACAAAGCCAAAAAATTAAAAAAACTGGCATAGGTAAAAGGCTAATGCCTGATGAATTAGTTTGTGTTTATTGGTTAAGATTTTGGAATGGTTCTCAATTAAGATTGGGGACCATTTTTATTTTGAGGGTTTGACAGTCATATTAAGGATAATGGCGATAATGATAAGTCCTATGCCAATTAAGGAGTAGAGGTTGTAGGTTTCATTAAAGAATAAAAAGCCAAATCCCAATGCATAGATCACTCCTAAATAGGTGAGACTGGCTACTTTTGAGAGATTTGCTCTTTGGTAAGAGAGCGTCATATAATATTGCGCCAATTGAGTTAATATACCTACCAATAATAAGTAGATCCAATCCATTCCTTGTGGCATCTGCCAATTGAATATAGAGTATATTCCAACAAATGGTATCGTAATCAATGGGAAGTAGAAGATGATTACCAATGGATGTTCTGTAGTTTTAATCTTGGCAATTATATTGTATGCAATTGCTGAAAATATGGCGGCAAAAAGACCTACTGCCAGATCAAAATTGGATATTCTATAATCGAATCCCTTTAACATCAATACGCCAGCGATAGCGAGTCCAAAGAAAACAAATTGAATTGGTCTTACCTTTTGTTTGACAACAAATATTCCTAGAATTGCTGTAAACAACGGCGCTGTATAGTTAATCGTTACCGCTGAGGCCAAAGGAATATTTTGTAGGGTATAGAATGTTCCGATCAATCCTAGGCAACCAGCAATCCCTCTTGCAATGAGCAGCTTTTTGTTTTTGCCTAAAATGGGAATATGTTTTTTCTTTAGGATGACATACGATGCTACTAGACTGATTACTGATCGGAATAGTACCACTTCTAAAGTAGGAAGATGAGAAACAAATTTGACACATACATTCATGAGGGCGAAAAAAAAGCCCGCCAATAACATGTATTGGATACTTTTATTTTCTTCCACTATTGAACTGGGTCGCTATGTTTTTTGACTACCTCTCTTTTTCCAGTTTCTGGATCGATTTCCAGTTCCGTTTGTTTTACAAGTACTGCGAACGATGCAGGCTGAATGCCTTTACCATATTTTATTGCATATTCCTTTGTGAATTCAGCACCAAAGTATAGGATTGCTGATGAGTAGTAGACCCAAGCTAATAAGATAATAATAGAACCAGCAGCTCCGTATGAACTCGCAGTTATGTTCTGAGATAAATATAGAGAGATCAAATATTTACCAAGCATAAAAAGTAGGGAAGTGAAGAATGCACCTCCCAATATATCTTTAAATCTTACTTTCGCGTCAGGAAGAAAGGCATAAATGGTTCCAAATAAGGTTGATATCACCAAAAATGTAATAGCTGTATTTACCCAATCTATCAGGCTTATATCCCAATTTTCCATAAACTGATTAAAATAGCTAGTCATTACTCCAATTAAACTTGAAATAATTAGAGATGCCATTAATAGGAATACCAAACCTAAAATCATGGAGAATGATACTAATCTATTGATGATTAGTTTTAACCAACCTTTTTTTGGTTTTGGTTTTACTTTCCAGATGGTATTGATAGAATTTTGGATATCTACGAAAATAGTAGTTGAAGTAAACATTAAAGTTGCAGCACCGACAATAATTCCAATATTAGAACGACTGTCCAAGGAAAGATTGTGAACAGTTGATTCCAATAATCCTGCGATCTCTTTTCCGAAAAGTTCGTTTAATTCATCAATTATTTGCTCTCTAGCACCTTCGCTACCATCTAAGGCACTTCCGTAGAAGAAACCTAAAGCCCATGTCAAAATTAATAGGAGTGGACCAATCGAGAATACAGTATAGTAAGCAAGCGACGCACTCAATTTCATGCAATTGTCGTCGATGAATGCATTTCCTGCATTCATCAAAAGTTGCCAGAATTCTTTAATCTTGGTCCAAACAGTTTCTAACATAGGTATTATTCCGAATAGATTGACTTTATATTTTCTTCATTTTTTTGCATGATTACTTTACGTTTAAGGCTTAGTTTAGGAGTGAGCTCACCTGCATCGATAGACCACTCTTTAGGTAATAACTTAAACTTTTTCACCTGCTCCCAATGTCCAAAGTTAGCCATAGATTGCGAGATAACCTGTTCATATTTGGTTAAAATATCTTGATTCTTTATTAAATCTTCTTTTGAACTAAAACTTATTCCTTTATGATTGGCATATTTTTCAAGTTCTTCGAATGCTGGGACGATCAATGCCGCTGGGAATCTTTGGTTCTCACCGATAACCATAACTTGTGCAATTAACGTAGATTCCATTAACTTGTTTTCGATGACTTGTGGAGCTACATATTTACCTCCTGCAGTTTTAAACATTTCCTTCTTACGGTCTGTTATTCTTAAGAATCCATCTGGGGTTAATTCGCCGATATCGCCGGTATGTAAATATCCATCTTCAGTAAATGCTTCTTTGGTAGCTTCTTCATTTTTGTAATAGCCTGAAGTTACACTCGGACCTTTTACTAAAATTTCTCCATCCTTAGCAATCTTGACATCTAGGTTATTCAAAACCCTTCCAACAGTGCCGAATTTTACGTCTTCTTCTTTCCAAGAGTTCACAGCGATCACTGGCGAAGTCTCAGTCAATCCATATCCTTCCAGGACTTTAATACCAGCAGCCCAGAATACACGCGCTAACCTTTCTTGTAATGCTGCACCACCGGAAATAATCAATTTAATATTTCCTCCTAATGCTTCTTTCCATTTCGAGAAAATCAATTTCCTAGCAATTCCTAATTGGAAATTATAAAATGCAGAATTCTTCTTCGGTTCTTGATAGCGCAAACCAAGGTTTAGAGCCCAGAAAAATAGAGATTTTTTAACCCCTGTCAAGTTTTTGCCTTTTTCAACAACTTTATCATATACCTTTTCCAATACCCTAGGCACAGTTGTGAATAAGTCTGGCTTTACTTCGTTAATATCCACCACAATATTATCCAGGTTTTCAGCGTAGTAAATCTGAACCCCTTTTGATAAATATAGATAGACTACCATTCTTTCGAAAATATGGCATAAAGGGAGGAAGCTCAATGCCTTTTTGTATTCTTCTGTAACGAGGTGGTTGCTCGCTTCAACATTGGCAATAATGTTGCCATGTGAAAGATAAACACCTTTTGGCTTTCCTGTGGTACCAGAAGTATATATCAATGTTAATAGATCATCATGACTGATAGCATCTCTATACTGTTGCAAATCTTGATCATTTTGCTTGCCTAATTCGATGACTTCTTGGAAATTTTTTCTGCCTTGAATATCATCGAATGTAAACATTTCTATGTCAATATTATTTTCCTTCAATGCCGCTTCGGCTTTTTTTGGAAAGTTCGTCATTACTTACAAAAAGTAACTTAACTTCGGCATCATTAAGGATATAAATAAGATCTTGATTGGACAATGTCGGATATAATGGCACCGTTGCCACTCCTAACTGGTTACATGCGAAATCGATAAAATTCCATTCAGGACGGTTTCCAGACATTAAAGCTACTCTGTCGCCTTTTTTTAGTCCTTTAGCTAACAATCCCTTACTGAGATTATCAATGATATCAACAAATTCTTTCGTTGAATAGGTCTTCCAGCCTGTGCTAGCACGGCCTGCAACCATAATATCTTTAGCAAACTCTTTCTGGTAATTGGTGATTAAATCGATTAATCTTTTATAATTGCTCATAAATTTTTTCTCCCCTTAAAATTACAAAAATTGGTTCTACAAATGTTGGTATTGACTAAGATAAAATTTTTTAGCTAAAAACTATGCTTGCAGAATAATTTTTGACTCTCCATATACAGAAAATCAGTTTTTCCCGTTAGAGAAATAAATAGTACTTTTGACATATCAGAAATTAGTTTTAAATGAAAAAAATCTTACAAATTACTTTAGTTTTTATCGCCTTAATCGCATCTTCCAACCTCGCTAATGCGCAATTACAATCACAACATGCTGTCGGAGCCAGATTTGGTTCTGCTACTGGGATTACTTATCGTTACACGATGAGCCCAGATAAAGCTATCGAGGGTATTTTGAGCATTCAAGGAAATTCAGAATCTAGTAGATTTAGATTGGTAGGTTTGTATGAAAACCATATGCCTCTATATAATGACTTCACATGGTTCTGGGGTTTTGGTGGTAGTGTTGGATCTTATACACATAAAGCATACACAAATGCACAAGGTGATAGGTTTGATAAATATTCTAAACTGGCATTAAGTATCGATGGTATCGTGGGAGCGGAATATAAAATCCCGCAAGCACCATTGGCGTTGTCACTCGATATTAAACCTTATTTCGATTTTCTTGAAGAAAGTGGTTTTAGAATTTGGGACGGTGTAGGATTTTCTATCCGTTATACGTTTTAAGGAAGCACAGTCTTAAGACACAAGACATTAGACACAAGACATTAGACATTTAAAACGCCCTTTGAGGGCGTTTTTTGCTTATATGAATAGAATTCAAAGTATAATTAGGGGTTTGGGATTGCTTTTTCTACAGCTTCTTGAGTATCCGTTGGATTGTGTTCTCTATATACTTTTTCACCAATAACGCCTTCATCCCCTAGAGCACGGCCTTTAACAAGCCATGAAATGCCAAATAGCCACAGTGCCAATGCTTCAAACACCAATGTTGAGTATGGAAAAAGTTTGAAAGGAACCAATACCACACATAATAAAATTCCATATCCACATAACTTATATATTTTGTTCTCATTGAACATGCTCACTGGAATATCTGTATTCCTTTGTTGACCAATGGTGAATACATTGATGGATAGAAGAGCGAAGATCACAAATAGCACAGCGGCAAAACCATAGTGCAACCAGGTCAAACTAAAATTTATAAGAGTACATTGCAAACAGGTTTCATAAATTGGATCTGTTGGAATAAAAGCCACACCAAATGCCATAAAACCTGCGACGTTAGTCAATATGTTGTCGTTTTTAAATATCGATTTATTACCATTCCCCTTATAGCAAATCAGAAATAAGCCTACAGCACATAAAGTGCCTGTAAAAATCTCACGTAGATTCGTATAATAATAATGACTGATAGAAGGTTGGATTTTTGTTGAGAAGAAATGAAATAGGGATAATAAAACCAATATAATAGGTAAGAAGAATCCCAAATATCCGATGGTCCTACGCAGTCTTCTATAGGCAAAGAGATTGTGGAGTTGAATTTCTTTCATGATTAATATGCTTTTATAGAATCTATATTGAGCTATAAGTTCATAATGGTTAATGTGTATTTAAATTTACGGAAATTTGGGGATAATAACTTGTAAATGAGTGAAGTTTGCTGTTGAATTAGGGAATTCCCATTTTAAATAAAAAAGGGCATATTTTAAAATGCCCTAATTATTGAATAAGTTATATCTCAAATTATGATAATGATAACCAAATATCACCAAGTCTTCTCTGTTGATCGGTACTTTCTGGGTTTCTCTCAATAACATAGGAAACCTTATCACTAGCTTTCAGATGAACTGTTATTTCTCGCATTAAGCCGTCTCTTGCTACTAAAATATTCAACGGGTCTCCAAGACTACTGGTAGCAATCGCTTGATCCAACTCTCTGCCTTGTGGATCCAATCTGTTTCCATTAACGGCAATAATTTCGTCGTCAACATTTAATCCATCCACCCATGCTGCTGAATTGCGATCTACATTCTTTATAACTGTACGTCCATCATGGTGAGAAACCTTGATCCCTAGACTTGGAGTTTCTGTTTCTCGATTGATATCGATGAACTGATAACCAACTAAATTAAAATAGGCATTGTAATCTAGATCTTCGGTCACATAGACTGCATCGAATATTTCTTTTAAGGAGATTCCCGAAACCTCTTCTGCTAAATCTTGGAATTCTTTCTCAGTAATACCTCTATTTTCTATTAAATAATATTTATTGTAAGCTGCTTTAAGAACATCGTCAAGACGCTTAGTTCCATTTGTCTTGGCAATAATAAGAATATCCATCATCGTCGCCAACATTGCACCTTTATTGTAATAAGAGATGCTGACGTTAGGTGAATTTTCATCAGGTCTATATTGCTTGATCCAAGTGTCAAAGCTAGATAATCCTACAGATTGGACATTTCTTCCAGCCCGGTTTAATACTAGATTGAATTCTGACACTAATTCATTCAGATATTCCTGCTCATTTCTAAATCCACATCTTCTTGTTATAATATTATCATAATATGCAGTAAAACCTTCAAAAATCCATAGGAGAGAAGTATAGTTCTCTTCTTCATAGTTGAAAGGGCCAAGGTTTGCTGGTCTTAGTCTTTTGACATTCCATAAATGGAAGTATTCATGTGCAACTAAGCTCAAGAAATTATTATAACCAATATTACTTTGATACGCTGATCTTGATGCTGCTAATACTGTTGAGTTTAAATGCTCTAATCCGCCATGTGAACTTAAATAATTATGGGTTATAAAAACATATTTATCATTAGGATTGGAGCCCCATATTTCTGTTTCTACCTCAACAATTTTTTTGATATCAGCAGAGAGTCTGTCTTTATCGTAGTTTGCCGTGCCCACCATCGCAAATTCATGTGGGATACCCGCAGCATTGAACGTCCAAGTGTCTTGATTTCCAATTTCAAGTGGAGTATCGTATAGGATATCGAAGTTTTCAGCAAAAAATAGATTTACTTTTCCCTCGATTAAATCTAAACCAGTTGATATTTTGGACCAGAATGGCGGTAATGATACTTGAACAGTAGAGGCATGGTCTAGGTAGCCATCAATATAAAAGAATGTACCAGCTGGGCTAATGAATGCGTGTTGGTCATCGACAAAGTTTGTCCTGACAGATTTTTCAAAGCTGTATACTCTGTAATTTATTTTTGTTTCTTGACCTTTAGAGTTTACTCTCCAGGTATTTTTATTGATTTTTTGTATTTCTATGTCATTTCCATTTTCATCCTGTGCTTGAACTTGCTCCAAATTTTTTGAAAATTCACGGATTAAGTAAGATCCAGGAGTCCAAACTGGCATCTTGAGGTCTAAGAAGTCTTGGTCAAAGCCTTGGATAACCATACTGACCTCTACATAATGGGCTTGAGGTTCAATAAATGATAGGTGGAAATGGATGCTGCTATTACTCATATTAAATTAACATAAAAAGGGAAACCATGTTTGGTCTCCCTTATTTTCTTTTATATACTTCGAATGTATAGTCGTACTGATGTTTGTCGTCCTTGTTATGTTTTTCTTGGCTAATAAGCTCCCAATCCGACTCAGGAAGCTCAGGAAAGAACGCATCTGCGCCCTCAATATTGGTATGAACTCTAGTTAACAATATTTCATCAGCCATCGACATTGCCTGTTTAAATATTTCGGCGCCACCAATGATAAAAATTTCCCGCTCGTCCCTACAATAATTGATGACATCTTGCAGGCTGTTTGCCACATCAACATCTTCAATATTTAAAGTTGGTTGTCTGGAAATTATAATGTTTCTTCTGCCTGGAAGGGGTTTTCCAATAGATTCAAATGTCTTTCGGCCCATAATAATGGAATGATCCATTGTTTTGGCTTTAAAATATTTGAAGTCATTTGGTAAATGCCATGGCATCTGGTTTCCTTTACCGATTGCATTATTTTCAGCTGCCGCCACAATGAATGTAACTTTAGGATAACTCATTAAAATATTAATTTTTAATACTAAACAGCTACAGGAGCTTTAATATGTGGATGATGTTCGTAATTCTGCAATTCAAAATCCTCGAATTTGAAATCAAAGATTGAATTTACCTCTGGGTTGATAACCATCTGAGGTAACGGTTTTGGATCTCTGCTTAGTTGAAGTTCGGTCTGTTCGAAATGATTGCTGTAAATATGTGCGTCACCAAGAGTATGTATAAATTCTGCCGCTTCCATATCACAAACTTGTGCTACCATCATAGTCAATAGCGCATATGATGCAATATTAAAAGGTACACCCAAGAAAATATCAGCACTCCTCTGATACAATTGACAGGATAGTTGCGGTTTCATCAAGCCTTTTTCAGGTTGCGCAGGAGCTACATAAAACTGAAAGAATGCATGGCATGGAGGTAAAGCCATATTTTCAATCTCTGCTACATTCCAAGCCGACACTATTATCCTTCTGGAATCCGGGGAGTTTTTAAGTTGATTGATCACTTGGGTTATCTGGTCGATATGACGGCCATCCGGCGTAGGCCATGAGCGCCATTGAGAACCATAGACTGGACCAAGATTTCCATTTTCATCTGCCCATTCATCCCAGATGCTTACACCATTTTCTTTTAAATATTGAATGTTCGTTTCGCCTTTCAAAAACCAGATCAATTCGTGGATAATTGATCGAAGGTGCAGTTTTTTTGTCGTTACAAGTGGAAATCCCTCCTTAAGGTTAAAACGCATTTGATACCCGAAAACACTTTTCGTTCCTGTCCCTGTTCTATCTGTTTTTTCAACACCATTGTTGTAAACATGCTCGAGTAGATCTAAATACTGTCTCATAGATTGGATTTTCCTTGTTTTATATTCTTACGAAGATACCCTTTTTTAGATCATCAAAATATCACAATTTTTCAACAACTAACAATTTGCTTCATTTTGTGTATTTTTGCAAAATATCATGGGAAAAAAAGTTGCTTTCTATACGTTGGGTTGTAAGCTGAATTTTTCAGAAACCTCCTCTATAGGTCGTATCTTTAAGGATGCGGGTTATGAAACTACGCCTTTTAACAGTGCGGCAGATGTTTATGTCATCAATACTTGTTCGGTTACAGATCATGCTGACCGAAAGTGTAGAAAGGTTGTAAAAGAAGCATTGAAGCATTCTCCAAATGCTTATATCACAATTGTTGGCTGTTATGCACAGTTAAAGCCAAAAGAAATCTCAGAAATTCCAGGTGTTGATATGGTATTAGGTGCTGCCGAGAAATTCAATATCATCGAACATATAAACGACCTTACCAAAAATGAAAAAGCGATAGTGCATAATGCTCCCATTGATGAGACCAATCAGTTTGTGTCTGCATTTTCTATTGGAGACCGAACTCGTACCTTTTTGAAAGTTCAAGACGGATGCGATTATTCATGTACTTTCTGTACCATTCCTCTTGCGCGAGGTGCCAGCCGATCTGGAAAGATTGAAGATATAGTCCGCCAAGCAGAGGAAATTGCAGCATCAGGAGTTAAAGAAATTGTTTTGACCGGTGTTAATATCGGTGATTATGGAATACGTGATGGTAAGCGTCAAGATAGGTTCGTAGATCTTGTAAAAGCATTGGATGAAGTTGAAGGTATAGACAGAATTCGAATTTCGAGCATCGAGCCAAATTTACTGACCAATGAGATCATAGAATTTGTTGCTCAATCGAAAAGGTTTGTTCCTCATTTCCATATGCCACTTCAGTCTGGAAACAATAAGGTTCTAGCACAAATGAGGCGTCGCTATAAACGTGAACTCTATTGGGAAAGGGTGGCAAAGATTAAATCATTAATGCCAAATTGTTGTATTGGAGTGGATGTAATAGTAGGTTTTCCAGGTGAGACACGTGAAGATTTTATCGATACTTATAATTTCTTGAACGAAATGGATATTTCTTATTTGCATGTCTTTACCTATTCTGAGCGTGAGAACACCATAGCAGCACAAATGGAAGGCGCTGTACCAGGTGCACAAAGAAGTGACCGCAGTAAAATGCTTCATATCCTGTCTGAGAAAAAGCGTAGAGCATTCTACGAATCTCAATTAGGAAACATCGATGAGGTATTGTTTGAAGGTGATATTAAAGACGGATATATGCATGGTTTCTCCAAAAACTATGTTAAGGTAAGAACCGCATATGATCCTATATTGGTTAATGAAGTGGTACCAGTGAAATTTTTTGGAAATCTCTGAAAATGGAGATGTCGATATTGAAGAATCACCAGAAGTTTTGGCTCATTAAAATAATAATTACTATATAAAAAGAGAGAGGCTATCCCAAGGTTAGCCTCTCTCTTTTTATGTCATAATATTATGCATTCCTTCTACGGAAACTATCGAACTCTTTATGTAAACGCATCAGTTTGAAGGTCGAACTGATCAATTCATTTGTTTCCAATAATATCGAGAAATATAATCTACTGTTTTTTGGACTATTTTCAGAAGTACGGATCCTATCGATTTGTTTATCTAATAGATTGTTAATGTATTCTTGAATATCTTCTCTCTCTTTAATTATTTCGTCAATTTTGCTGAAATCCAACCTTTTATAGGTCATATTGATTTTAGAGAACCACTCTGAAATCCTTTCAACAACGTATTTAAGATCTTTCGCCTGGCTTATTCTTAACGTTTTATGATTGTTGTCAACATGGGACAGAGCATTTGAATTGATGACAGCCACATTTTCAACCATATCCTGCAAATATCCTAATGAAATAATGTAGTAGCGACTACCTTTTACAGAAGTGTCATCTAGATTACGGATATAATCGTACATGGCATTATTTGTAGAATTTAGGTCGTTCTGTAATTTTTTGACAAGTTTTTTATTAGCCATTAATGCCATCAAATCTTCTTTGATCAAGGAGTCAATAGCTTCTTTGAAAAATAGGTTTGTTTTTGAAAAAGTTTCACTTATTTGTTGAGCACTGGTTTCGATAACTTGTTGAAGACCAATAATATCACTTTTATCTAGATTAAGTTCTTGTAGAGCTTTGGCCTTAATTTTACGGTCATGGCTTTTTGCATTTCTATACAATAGTAAAGCTAATACAATCAATGAAATAACAAAAGTGACAATTCCTCCAATTTTCAGGAAGAATGCGAATATAACTGCGCCCATAAACGCACAGCCTGCAGTGACAAACCAGCCTCCAATAACATGGAATACCCCTGACACACGGTACACAGCACTTTCACGCCCCCAAGCTCTATCAGCAAAAGCAGTACCCATAGCCACCATAAACGTGACATATGTGGTCGAAAGAGGTAATTTCATCGATGTACCAAGCGCAATTAGACTACTCGCTACCATCAAGTTTACTGAAGCCCTGATCATGTCGAACATCGGTTCGTCCTTAGATTTTTTCTTTTTTCTATGGGCGTTCAATAAAGGGTTTTCAAATTTTTTGTCCAGACTAGCCTGCAAAGTTCTAGGCATGATATAGCTCAAACCTGAACCAATTCTGATAAATCCTCTCACGATACTTCTGGAAAGCATGTTGGATTTGAATTTTTCAGCACCATCACCTTGATTGGTAAGGCTCATCTCAGTTTCAATTACTGTTTTAGCTTTTTTAGAAGTCCAAAGTGTTATTACCATGATGATTCCAGCACATAATAAAATCCATGCGGGAGCTACAATGTCGCTTGATGCTAGTGCATCCATGGTATATGTGTCTGGATCAGCGCCTGGAATGGATTGAAAAATCTCAACAGATTGGGCAGCAGCAACTGGAACACCTATAAAGTTTACCAAATCATTTCCTGCAAAGGATAAAGCCAAAGCAAATGTTCCAATTCCAATGATAACCTTTAAGATGTTATAACCTAATAAATTAATGATATAACTTACAATTGAGAATACTACAAATGATCCTCCTAATAATAGTAATTCGTGAGTTTGAACCCAATCTTTAACGTCTTTTCCAATAAATGAAACACCTTTTAATCCTTTGATTAAAATAAAATAAGAGATTGACGCCATTGCGATACCACCGAAGATAACTCCAATCGTCTTAAGCTTTTTTTCAAACTGGAATGTAAAAAGAACCCTTGACACATATTGTACAGCCATACCGACTGTAAAAGATATGACGACTGAGAGCAGGATACTATAGACAATCTCAGAAGCTTTTTCAGTATTAATATATGAAGATAGGGTAGACCAATCTCCATCTTTTATGGCAATGTTGTAGATCGCTAAACATAGTGCTGCGCCCAATAATTCAAATACAATAGAAACTGTAGTTGATGTGGGAAGACCAAAATAATTAAAGACATCCAATAATATGATGTCCGTAATCATGACGGCGAGAAATATCGTAATTACATCGTCAAAGGAAAATTTGCTGGGGACATAAATCCCACTTCGGGCAATTTCCATCATTCCACTTGAAAAGACAGAACCGAAAAGAATCCCCAAGCTGGCAATGATCATGATGCTCTTGAATGGAATTGCTTTGGAACCGATTGCTGAATTTAGAAAGTTTACTGCGTCGTTACTTACACCGACCATCAAATCAATTATGGCAAGAACTGCCAAGGTAATGAGGACGAGATAAAGATAATTCTCCATATTATATTGTTTTTATCCTGATTATTTTGGTTGGATCAAATTAAAACTGATAAAAGATTAATTAAAACTGCAAGTATAGCGTAAAAACCTTAAAAAATTAGCTATTTGTTTTCAAATTGTTCTTCCAGAATATGGTCAGCAATATGAAAAATACCCCTAACCATTTGATCCAGGTCACAGATTCGTTCAAAACTAAATAGGACATACAAACTGCTACCGGAAGTTCTACAGCACTCAATACAGCACCAAGGGAATAACCGGTCTTCGGCATTCCATATGCATATAATAATGGTGGAATTACGGTGCCGAATAACGATAATAATAACCCATAAGGAAGAATGCCAAGAAAAATCTCTGGATTAAAAAGACTAAAAGGCTGAAGAGTGATGAATATCAATATCAACGCGCCTGAAATCATTAATGCACTTTTCTGAACTGGGGGGTAATCATTGCCAACTCGACCATTTACAATCATAAATATGGAATAGGCTGTAGCAGCTAATAATCCATAACCAATGCCAACAATTGAAAATGATTCCAAAGGTTCTTCTATCATTCCGGTCGCCAAAACTGTTCCAGCAAGAATACAGATAATTACGATGATTTGACTTAGTTGGGGTTTGACTTTGAAAAATATTAATTCAATGATTTGTCCTATCCAAATGTATTGCATCAATAGGACTATGGCTAAAGAGGCAGGAACTAATTCAACACATTTGTAATATAGAATACTTACCATCCCAGTACTTACGCCACTCAGGATAATCTTCCATTTAGGGCTTTTCAGGTTTTCATGATCCTTCTCTACCCGCCTGTTTTTTATAATTGCCCAGGTCAACCATAAAAATATGACACCTAATAATGCTTGAATTCCTGTTACCTCTCCTAAGTTAAATCCCTGTTCGTAGGCCTTTTTAACAAAAGTAGATAAAATACCAAAGCTTGCAGCCCCTAAAAAAACCGCAATTGCCCCCTTAGTTTTATTCATGGCACAAAAGTAATTTAATTAGATGTGTTTACCTCATATTCATAACAGTTGTTTACAGATAGTAGGCAAATAAATGATTAATAAAGTTATCAAGACAGTTTAAAATAGTTGTCGTAACAATTTTTTTTGCTTTAAAAAGTGCATGTAGAACTGATTTTAAGCTATATTGTCTTCTTGAGAATAAAAAGAAAATCACATTTGTGGAAAAAATCAAGTTGGTTGTTAGGCTGTTAAGGATATATTTTTGATTGGAGGTTTGAATGAAGGTTAACTATAGTTTATTAATATTTCTTTTAGCTGCGGTGATTTTAAGTTCTTGTGGTTCGAAACGCAAGACTTCAGCTAAGTATTCCTATGGGAGTGTGAACCCTAAAAAAGGAGCTCCAATTTCTGATGCCAGTGATGCTAGAGGTAAAGGGTATGGATCTAATAAACTTGATAATTACGCAGACCTTTTAGGAGTAAAAACAAAAGAACTAGACAATAAGAATCTTTATTACATGATTGATGATTGGATGGGTACTCCTCATCGAATGGGTGGAATGGATAAAAGAGGAGTAGACTGTTCAGGATTTGTCAGTATGCTATATCAAAAAATCTATGGCAAAGATCTTCCAAGGACTTCCCGAGATATGGCTGATAACGTAAAGAGAAAATATGAAAACCAACTCAAAGAAGGAGATTTAGTTTTCTTTTCTTTTGGAGGCAGGAATATTGACCATGTGGGAATTTATCTCCATAATGGCAAATTCGTTCATGTTTCAACAAGAAAAGGAGTAATTATCTCCAATCTGAGTGACAGTTGGTATTATAAATATTTCAAAAGAAGCGGCACTCCCAAAAGCTAGAATTTAGGCTTTTGCATGTTTTATGACAGTATTATGTTTCAGAAAAGGGTTAATTCTTAAATAACCTGAATAAAATGTCTACAAATCCCTATTTTTGTGCACATTTTAATAAATATCATGTCAGATAGAACAAAGAAGATTTTTTTAGGGCTTTGTATCATAGTTCCATTTTTAATTTATTGTGTTTATTATTATTCGGCAATGGTGAAAAATGCACCATATCGTTATGCTGATTTTGATTCCATTGAACTTACTTATGGTTATCCAGATTCGATGTTGAATTATTATAATTCAAAAACTCGCGAATATAATTATTTGACAAAAGAGAATAAATTGGTGAAGGATTCGCTAAAACTTAGAGACAATGATTTATTGTATCTGCACAGAAAAGCACAAGAATTAGGTTTCTGGAATTTGCCAAATGATATGACAGTTGACTTAGCTTCCAGAAAACCCGGAGAGCGCAAGCCTAGATATAAACTAACTTATAAATACAAGGAAAAATCTAAAACAGTGTCTTTTGATCCTGATTTCGGAGGACCAACTAAAATGGTTGAAGCAGCGCGTACAACCATTGACGAAGTAACTCGTATGTTGGCAACAGCAAAAGCCAGGTAAAAGAGTAATTTTTATTTAATTTTCTCTTAACAGTAACTTTAAGGAATAGCCATACCTTTGGATTAAGTAATTTGTTTCAATAAATTGTTTGGTGATTTAAAGGTTATTAGGTAAAACAATTAAGAAAAAAGGGTCGATGTGATATCGGTCCTTTTTTTGTTTTATTAAACTTGGAAAGAGATCTGCAAATGCAGGTCTCTTTTTTTATTGTAAATCAATGTTCAAAACTCTATAATTATTTTATAAGGTAAATATTAATATTAATTATTAATTTGTGTTCAAATAATAAATTATGGAAACAAAAACATTATCTAAGTTTATTGCTGAACTGATTGGAACATTTGGTTTGGTATTATTTGGTGGTGGAGCTGCGGCCATTGCAGGTGGGGACACTTTGGCGCAGACATCAGGATTAGGCTTATTGGGGATCTCATTAGCATTCGGTCTGTCTGTTGTAGTTTTTGCATATGCTATTGGGGGAGTCTCAGGATGTCATATCAACCCTGCTGTAACATTGGGAGTATTGGTGTCCGGAAAAATGTCTGGAAAAGATGCTTTAGTCTATATTACAGCCCAAATCATTGGTGGTATTTTGGGGGCTTTCGTGCTAAAGACTATATTAACTGGCCAATTAGCGGTGTTTAACCCTGGTGAATGGGCATATGGGTCCAATGGATGGGGTGCTGGATATCAAAATGAATATAATATGATGACAGCATTTATCACAGAAACTGTATTAACAGCTTTATTTTTATTTGTCATTTTGGGCACTACCTCTAAAATTGGAAATGGTACCATGGCGGGCTTAGCGATTGGGTTTACTCTAGTTTTAATTCATTTGGTAGCTATTCCAATTACTGGAACATCTGTTAATCCTGCAAGAAGCTTAGGTCCAGCGATATTTGCCGGCGGTAATGCAATTTCTCAAGTTTGGTTGTTCTTATTGGCACCATTGGTAGGAGCTGTGATAGGAGCAATATTATGGAAATTAGTATATAATGAAAAATAAGACCATCATAGGTAAAATAAAATATAAAAGTAAAATGAAGAAAAGCTGTCGGGGGACAGCTTTTCTGATTTTAGAATGTATCGTTAATGTTTAAAAAGGCTTTTACAGTTGTGCTGAATTTTGAAAATGATTATCTTCGTGCATGGATAATTTTATTGTTTCTGCACGTAAATATAGACCTGTTACTTTTGACTCGGTCGTAGGGCAGCAACACATCACTGGCACACTTAAGAATGCAATTCACAATAATCAGTTAGCTCAGGCTTTTTTGTTTTGTGGACCTCGTGGAGTTGGTAAAACAACTTGTGCCCGTATATTGGCAAAAACAATAAATTGTGAAAATATCACAGAATCCAACGAAGCATGTGGTCAATGTGATAGCTGCAAGTCCTTCCAAAATGGTAATTCATTCAGCATCCATGAATTAGATGCGGCATCTAATAACTCCGTCGATGACATTCGTTCATTAATAGATCAGGTTAGAATACCTCCACAAACTGGAAAATATAAAATATATATCATTGATGAGGTTCATATGTTGTCTCAACAAGCATTCAATGCTTTTTTGAAAACATTGGAAGAACCCCCTTCATATGCTATTTTTATATTAGCCACCACAGAAAAGCATAAGATCCTTCCTACGATATTGTCAAGATGTCAAATCTTTGATTTCAATAGAATAAAAGTAGAGGATATGGCCAATCACCTTGCTTCAATTGCTGAAAAAGAAGGAGTAACATTTGAAGTTGATGGATTGCATGTCATCGCCCAAAAAGCAGATGGAGGGTTGCGTGATGCTCTTTCTATGTTTGATCAGATTGTCAGCTTTTCCAATAAGAATTTAACTTATCAAGCCGTAATCAATAATCTGAATATTCTAGATTATGATTATTACTTCCAATTAATGGACTCAATATCAAGGCAAGATGCAGCAACTACGCTTTTGATATTTGACAAAGTCCTTAATAATGGTTTTGATGGTGGTCACTTTATTGCTGGGCTATCTTCTCATATCCGAAATCTGTTGGTTAGCAAAGAGCCAAGTACGCTGAAGCTTCTTGAAGTCAGTGAAAATATAAAGAAGAGGTATCTTGAACAATCTCAAGCCTTATCGAGTGGTTTGTTGCTGTCGGCGCTCAATATTGCTAATCAATGTGAGATAAACTATCGGACCAGTAAAAATCAACGTTTGCAGGTAGAGCTTACATTGCTGAAAATGTGCCATATCGCGAGTGCCATTCAGTTAGGAGCAGAAGGTCTACCAGCATTAGCTGAATTAAAAAAAAAACTCCCTGATTCAGGGGTAACAGCTAAACCTGTTACAACTACACAACAAGCAACTCAAGTAAATAATTCTGCTTCGCCAGTATCTCCTGTAGTTAAAACTAATATCCCAAGTACTTCAACTTCGGTCAAACCGCCTGTAGCACAAAAACCCTACTTCTGTTGATTCAGAGTCACAGGAGAAACCAAAACCTGCATCGAAAGGGTGGGGGAATATAAAGACTTCGGTTGCAGTTCCTAACCTCAATACCATTTTTGATGAGAAAAAAGCAAATGCTGATGGTGAAATTGAACTGGTTGAAGGAAATGAATTCAATGAGGTTACTCAAAATGCTTTTCTAAGTAAATGGAATGAGTTCGCTGAAGTGCTTAGAAAGGAAAGCAAAATCACATTGTATACCATTATGACAGCGAATATGCCGATCTTGGAAGGGGTGAAGGTAAAGGTGGAGGTAGAAAACGGTGTCCAAATGGAGGAGCTGAAATTAGGAAAGATAGATATGCTGAACTATCTGCGTGTACAGCTTCGTAACTTTGCCTTAGATATCGAAGGCGTGATGGTGGAAAAATCCAAAGAACGAAAGCCATATACTTCTCAAGAGAAGTACCAAGCCATGGTAGCAAAGAACCCACTTTTGGATGAGTTGAGAAAAACATTTGATTTGGGTTTAAGCTAATCATTTTCTTTTCTACCTTTGTACGAATTATTTGAGGGTGAAATTCCCTTTTATCCATAATATATACACATGCAAAATTTTCAACGTAGGGACAGGTCCGAGAAACGTGAAACAAATCAAATGGTTTTTGGTATTCGTGCTGTCATGGAAGCAATTGATAGTGGAAAAAGAAATCGAATCCTTGTTCGTTCAACGAGGACTATCAGGACCATTGTTTGCGGAATTCAAAGCTTTGGTGAAAGAACATAACATTTCCTTTCAACAAGTTCCTATTGAGAAATTAAACCGTATCACTAGAAAGAACCATCAAGGTATTATTGCTGTAATTTCTCCCATTACATACCAAGACATCGAGGATTTATTGCCAGTGATATATGAAAAAGGAGAAACTCCTTTGTTGTTGATGTTAGATGGGGTAACAGATGTTCGAAATATGGGTGCAAATTGCCCGTACTGCTGAATGTGCTGGAGTGCATGCGATCATTGTCCCGAAAAAAGGCTCTGCTGAAATTAATCCAGACGCTATTAAAACATCAGCAGGCGCATTATATAAAATCCCTGTATGTCGTCAAGATTCTTTATCTCGTGTGGCTAGATTCTTGATTGATTCTGGAGTGCAATTAGTAGTAAGTACTGAAAAAACGAAAGAGTCTATATATGATGTCGACTATACAACCCCAAGTTGTATCATCATGGGTGCAGAAGATGTAGGCGTTTCTGACGACTTGATTAGAATTTCCGATAAATTAGCGAAGATCCCAATGTTCGGAGAAATTGAATCATTAAATGTTTCAGTTTCAGCGGCTGTTGTAATCTATGAAGCTGTAAGGCAGAGAAATATCTCTTAATTTGAGGTGAAAAAGTTCCGGAAATCCGTTAATAGGCAGTTTAGGTTGTATCGATATGTAATGTATCGAGAAACTCTGGTTGACTTTCGTGAGCATTTCTGGTCTTTTCTAGGTGCATTTATCGGGATTGGACTTATCGCATACATACAGTCACTCCAATTTCCTCCTTTAGAAAATGTTTTTCTTATTGGTTCCTTCGGGGCTTCTGCTGTATTGGTGTATGGCGCTATCCAAAGCCCATTAGCGCAGCCTAGAAATTTAATAGGTGGTCATGTGGTCTCTGCAATTGTAGGAGTAACGGTCGCCAAAGTGATGCCTGATGTAATTTGGTTGACAGCGCCATTAGCAGTGGCTACTTCAATAGTTGCTATGCAAATCACCAGAAGCTTGCATCCACCAGGTGGTGCTACAGCTTTAATAGCTGTGAGTGGTGGAACAAAAATTGCCGAATTAGGATACTTGTATGTAATAACTCCTGTTTTTTCTGGAGCTCTAATTTTACTGTTGGTTGCGCTTATATTCAATAATATTACCAAAAAGAGGCATTATCCAGTTAAATATTCTCGGTTGAGACGCTCCCGACGAAGACAACTCAAACAAAGATTTGAAAGATTTTAGACCAATATATGAATATTGGTCTTTTTTTGTTGGTTATTGTTGCGTGTTTGTGCGTTTTTTGTTTTGAAATTCAGAATAAACAAATATCTTTATGGAAATCTACCGAACACCCAATGAAACACCTAACACTTACATATGGCTTAGCCATTAGCTCTCTATTTTTAGGAATTTCGCAATCCGCAACTGGCCAAACTGCATTGCAGATTGAAAATGTAATATTAAATGATCAAAAGAATTTCTATTTCATTGATTTTGAAAATTATCCTAAATCATTGAATAATCTGCCAATAGGTGTCTTTGATTCTGGCACTGGAGGTTTAACTGTCTTGGATGCTCTTGTAAATTTTGATGAGTATGATAATGAATCCAAAGTATTAAAAAAGGATGGGGTGCTGGATTTTAGCAAAGAAAACTTTATTTATTTGGCCGACCAGGCCAATATGCCTTATGGGAATTATCATGCTGTAAATAAGGATGATCTTTTAAAGGAACATATTATTAAAGATTTTCAATTCTTGTTATCCGATAAGTATTACCTTCATAATAATGACCAAAATTACCAAACGAATAAGGATAAAGTAAAGGCAATTGTAATAGCATGTAATACTGCAACTGCTTACGGTTATAGTGATGCTGAGGCATTTATGAAGAAAACAAAATTGGACATTCCAGTTATTGGTGTGATTAACGCTGCTGCTAGGGGGACACTTGCAAATTTTGGAAAGGAGGAATCTGGGGCAATCGCAGTTTTTGCAACAGTAGGAACTATAGCATCAAAAGGATATGAAAGAACCCTTAGAGAGCAGATCAACACATTAGGATTAAAAGGAGATATTCAGATTTTTAATCAAGGTGGACATGGAGTTGCTGAAGCTGTGGACGGAGAACCTGATTTTATTAAAGCGGAGGCAAAACATCCGCGTTCCAATTATAGGGGGCCATCTCTTGATAATAAAGATTATAAAATTGATAGAACACTCCTAGATATCTACAATTTTAATTTTGATAAAAATCAAATGCTTTGTGACGGTAAGGATGTTGAAGATTGCAGCCAATTGCAAATTAATTCTTCAGAAAATTACATCCGATTCCATTTAGTAAGCCTTTTAGAGCAGATGCGGAAATCAGAAAATGCGCAACCATTGAAATCGTTAATTTTAGGTTGTACTCATTATCCATATTTAATAAAAGAGATAAATGAAGTTTTGTTGGAACTGAAGAATTATAAGGGAAATGATGGTGATTTTAAATATCGATCACTTATTTCTGAAAAGGTACATATTGTTGATCCCTCTATTTTTGTTGCCCGAGAGTTGCATCAGGCTTTAGCTCAAAAGGAATTATTCAATAGTAACGGCAATATGTTGGAGAACTCGGAATTTTATATTTCTGTGCCCAATACAGAAAACAAAAATGTCAAATTAGAAGGAGAGGAGTTAAGATTTAGCTATGATTATAAATATGGAAGGAATGAAAACGAAATACAAGAGTATGTTAAGGTAGTTCCTTTTGATAGAAAGAATGTTTCAGATTTAACATTGGAAAGATTTAGGTCTATAATACCGAATACCTATGAACTAATTAGGAGTTTTTCACAACACAGTCTCAAGTTGAAAGAATATCCACAAGAAATAAGGATTAAATAAAAAAGAGCTCCAATTTTTGGAGCTCTTTTTTATTAATATCTGCTTTTAGATTCTCTGTCTCTACGTTTTCCTGAGAAATCGCGGAAACCTGATCCTCCTCTGTCGCCTCTATCACCTCTGTCTCTGCGGCCTGAACCACCACGAGAACCTCTGTCTCCACCTCTGTCTCTGCGGTCACCACCACCACCTCCAGAACGACGTCTTCCGCCTCTGTCTGATGAAGGTTTATCACCTGAAACTTCGATTCTAACATTTCTTCCGTTGAAATCAACGTCTTTAAACCCTTGGAAAACACTGTCAACATCAGCATCTAACACTTCAAAGAAAGTGAAAACACCTTTTAAGTCAATCTTTCCAACTGATTTACCTGAGATCTTACCTTTGTTACAGATGTAAGAAAGCATATCTCCACGGCTGAATTCATCTACGGATCCAAGGTTGATAAACAAACGAGTATATCCTTTTGAACCTGTACGACGTTCAGATCTGTCACCACGTTCACCTCTAGAGTCACGTGCGTCAAAATTAAGATCTGGAGCGTCTTGGTAATAATTCAAGAATCTATTGAATTCTAATGAAGCGAATTTTTTGATTACTTCCTCTTTGCTTAGGTCTTGAAGACTTTCTAAGATCTGAGGTAAGAAAGCATTGATTTGATCTTCATGAACTTCAACATTGTGTACCTTATCAACTAAGGCTAACAATTGTTTTTCACAAACTTCAGCACCTTGAGGAACTTGTTTGGGAATGAATTGCTTACCAATGATTTTTTCGATGTGACGGATTTTGCTCATTTCTTTCCCATTGATCAATGAGATTGAAATACCAGTCTTTCCTGCACGGGCAGTACGACCAGATCTGTGCGTGTAGTTTTCCGTTTCATCAGGTAGTGAATAGTTAATTACGTGAGTTACGTCATTAACATCAATACCACGAGCTGCAACGTCAGTAGCGATTAAAAGCTGCAAGTTGCGCTCACGGTAACGTTTCATCACCTTATCGCGTTGCTGTTGAGACAAATCTCCGTGAAGAGAGTCTGCATTGTAGCCATCCTTAATCAAGGCCTCAGCAATTTCTTGAGTTTCAATTTTTGTACGACAGAATACGATACCAAAAATCTCAGGGTAGAAATCAACAATACGCTTGAATGCTGCATATTTGTCTTTCGCCTTAACCATAAAATATTGGTGTTCGATATTCTCGTTACCCGTATTTTTTGTTCCTACTGTTAACTCTTGCGGGTTAGTCATGTAGTTCTGTGCTATACGGCGCACTTCTTTAGGCATAGTTGCTGAAAACAACCATGTTTTTTTGTCATCTGGAGTTTCCGAAAGGATATTGTTGATATCTTCTTGGAATCCCATGTTTAACATTTCGTCAGCCTCGTCTAGCACAACATAACGAACATTAGAGAAGTCAATGGCATTGCGGCCAATGATATCCAACATTCTACCTGGTGTAGCTACTACGATTTGAACGCCACGACGAATCTGGCGTAATTGATCACCGATATTGGCACCGCCATAAACGGCAACCACATGTACGTTATCGATGTACTTGGCAAATTTTTCTAGGTCTCTTGCGATTTGCAAACATAGCTCACGCGTAGGACATAGGACCAATGCTTGAGGTTGTTTTACTGAAAAGTCTAGTTGTTCTAATAGTGGAAGACCAAATGCCGCTGTCTTCCCTGTACCTGTTTGGGCTAATCCGACAAAATCGTCGTTACCAGTCAGTAATACAGGAATGGCTTTTTCCTGGATGGGAGAAGGTTTCTCGAAACCTAACTCAGTGATGGCATTAACAATATCATGACGGATTCCCAGTTCTAAAAATGGGTTCATGAAATAAATTATACAATAGGCACAATTGCCTAAGGCGGTGCAAAGGTAATAATAGAATCTGATAAATCCTAATATTCAATCGGTTAAAATCAAATATTTAGCATTTTATTTTACTTAACCCTTACAATTCAATCAACAACATAATTAACTATTTGTTTTACTTCAATTTAAATTTTAATGAAACTCGTTAAAATGATAATAATTTTAAATAGATTCAATCCCGCCAATAATTATTTTGAATTAAGTTTACCAAAAAGAATATTTGTAAAGTTCAATCAGTCTTTAAGTAGAAATTAGATGAATTTGCTTATTTCGATAAGGATTTAATAATGATATACAGTATTTTTTATTTTTTTTGTAGGTTTGATACTTTAATTATTCATCTAAATTTATGTGGTATAAAAAATCGATTTCAAAATTAGTTTCAGAAGCAGAGCAGAGTGGGGAAGGTACGCTAAAACGAACCCTTTCCAGTTCAGGCCTTATTGCTCTTGGAATTGGAGCAATCATCGGTGCAGGATTGTTTTCCTTAACAGGAATTGCTGCAGCTGACCATGCCGGACCTGCCGTTATGATTTCATTTATCATTGCAGCAGTAGGATGTGCTTTTGCAGGACTTTGTTACGCTGAATTTGCATCAATGATCCCCGTAGCTGGAAGTGCTTACACCTATTCTTATGCTACCATGGGAGAATTTATGGCATGGATCATCGGTTGGGACTTAGTGCTGGAATATGCTTTAGCAGCTGCAACAGTAGCGGTAAGTTGGTCACAATATGTAAATGAACTGTTTTTGCTCATTGGAATCCATCTCCCCCAAGAAGTATTGGCTGGACCATTCGAAGGTGGAGTAATCAACTTGCCAGCAATTATAATCGTTTGCCTGCTGTCCTTATTATTAATGCGTGGTACTCAAGAATCTTCTTTTGTAAATAATATCCTTGTTGTTCTTAAAGTTGCAGTAGTTATTTTATTCATTGTATTGGGGATGGCAATTTATTGATCCTGCTAACCATACTCCTTTGATTCCAGTAAATGAAGGTGAAGAAATGGTCAAACAAGGCCAAATGGGATTCTGGGAATTTTGGAGCAGTGATTATAGAGGACACTATGGCTGGACAGGAATCCTTCAGGCTGCTGGAGTTGTATTCTTTGCATTTATTGGTTTTGATGCAGTAAGTACTGCTGCTCAAGAAGCAAAGAATCCAAAAAAAGGAATGCCTATTGGAATCATTGGTTCATTGATTGTTTGTACCATACTATATGTTCTGTTTGCTTACGTAATGACAGGTTTAGCCCCTTATACAGTATTCAGTGGAGACGCAAAACCTGTTGCGACAGCATTCGAAAAAACAGGTTATCACTTCCTAAACACCGCCATGATCGTTACGATTATCGCTGGATACACTTCAGTTATTCTAGTAATGCTATTGGGCCAAAGCCGTGTATTCTATTCAATGAGTAAGGATGGATTACTTCCTAAACTATTCTCAGACCTTTCAAAACGTCAGACTCCATGGAAAACAAACTTAATTTTTATGATTTTTGTGAGTTTGTTTGCAGGTTTCGTACCTGTGTCTGATTTGGGACATATGGTTAGTATCGGAACTTTATTTGCATTTACATTAGTATGTGTTGGAGTTTTGGTTCTACGCAAAACCAATCCGAATATTGAAAGACCATTCAAAACACCTTTAGTTCCTTTGGTTCCTATCTTAGGGATTTTTAGTTTGTGTCGTGATGATGTTGGGTCTTCCTATTGAAAGTTGGGAGCGATTGGGAATTTGGATGGCTATAGGGGTAGCTTTCTATTTCCTTTATGGTTATAAAAATTCTAAAATTAGAAAGGAAAGAGAAGCTGGAATTTCAGATAGTTCTGAATAAAAATAATTCATAATATTTAAGGGGCAAATTGGAAAATTTGCCCTTTTTTAATGATTAATAAAAAAGGGTCTACAGATGCAGACCCTAATTTTGATTGTATGTTGTTTAGCTTAATGCTCTTTTTATTCCTAGAATAAAGTAAATTCAACACGTCTGTTTAACTGACGACCTTCTGGTGTACTGTTTGTAGCAATTGGTTGGTTAGGACCATAACCTGTTGCTTCGATACGTGATGCATTTGCTCCTTTAAAAACTAAGTAAGCTTTAACTGCTTCTGCACGCTCTTTAGAAAGACGTAAGTTCAATTGTAATGAACCAGTGTTATCTGTGTGACCAGCAAGTTTCAAGCTGAAGTTTTTCTCAATCAATAAAGCAGCAACTCTATTCAATGATTCGTATGATGAAGGACGGATAGTAGCTTTGCTCAAATCAAACTCTAAGTTTTTGATAGCTTCGTCAACTACTTTTCTGTCTTCTTCAGTAACAACGATTTTCTCAACTACTTTAGTTTCGTGTTTAGCTTCTGGAAGTGGACAACCTGAACCATCTACTTTAGTTCCAGCAGGAGTGTCAGGACATTTGTCGAACTTGTTTGCTACACCATCATTATCTGAATCTTCAAGACCAGCGTTGATTCATCCATATTTGATTGAAGCTTTTCATTTGCAGCAACCAATGCGTCGCGCTCAGCTTTCAATTCATCATATTTTGCAGACATCGTAGCTACTGGATTTGAATTTCCTAAATAAGGTTTGTTTCCATCACCCAAAGCCACCTCGATACCAGCATGTGCGTATGAGAATAAATCATTTTTATATTGACCACCACGGATACCATCAAAATTCTGGTTAGCCCAGTTCAATTGGTAGCCTAGATCAATGTTGATTCCTCTAGCAACAGCAAACTTGAAACCTGCATCAACAGGAACATAAAGTTTAGTCTGAGAGTCAGAAGTTGTAGATGTTTCGCCAATGGTAAGTGTTGTTTCAGAATTCAAAGCACCTAAACCTACTGCAAAATAAGGTTTGATAATGCTGTTGAAAAATCTCCAGTTGGTGTTTGCAAGAGTGAACTCCCCAGACAAGGCTGCTGACCAAGGCATTTTTGCTTCGAACTCAGTACCTGATTCTTCGTTCACACCACCTACTTTTCCACCCATATATTGAGCTTTAATTCCGAAAGACGGAGAGATTTGCTTTTTCACATAAGCAGAATAACCAACATTGTTATTCAATTTATCGTATCCGGCTCTATTGAAACCGAAAATATTGGATTGGTTTAAAAGACCCGCATTTACACCAATAGACCAAGTTCTATATTGAGAAGTTGGACCTAAAATAGAGGTGCCTTCAACAGTTGCTGTATTAGTTTGAGCGAATGTAGCAGAAGAGATTAAAATAGCAGCAGCCAAGGCGCTAGCTTTTTTAAAGTAAAGTGTGTTCATAATATATTAACCTTTAAATGTTATATGTTACTGCTCTCTTGGCAAATTTGTTGCCAAAACATTTTGTTTTGGCAACAAAGGTTAAAATACCATGATTTTGTAGTTAAATTCCGATAGGAAGTCTAGCTTAAAACTCTAGCAAAGAAGGTAGGGATCTGAATGTTAAATGCCATTTTTTTGATGACATTTGATTCAGTTAATTGCCTGAAAACACTCTTTTTACTTTTTGTAAGTATCAAGATGTCAACTTGTTCATCTAATAAGACAGAAGTAATTGCTTGAGCTACAGTTTCTTTCTGGCGCATAAACAAAGTTTGAGGCTTGATAATGTATGAAATATCTGAAATGCCTAATTCCGATTCAATTCTATTAATCCAATCCTTAAATTGTGCGTCAATATCTTTTATAGCCTTATCGTCTGTATTGACATGAATTAAAATTAATCTATAATCTGTGTTGAACAGGGGAGAAGCTTGTTGTAATGCTGTTAACTCCGCCTCTTTAAAATTACACAACAACGCTACGTTATCCTTTTTGTATTCAGTAGCAGTTTCAGGTACTGCCAAAACAGGAGTAGTAGTATTTAATATGGTGTCGTAAGTATTGCTCCCGATAAATACAGCATCCAATCCGGAAGCTCCTTGCGTACCCATAACCACAACATCATATGAAGTAGCCGTTGTTAGAGCCTTGATCTCATCATATAAGTTGCCCTCTTTGAAAATACTATTAGCTCTCACTTTTGGAAATTCCTGCTGGATTTGAGTGATGGTATCAACCATGTTTTGCTCAGCCTCAGGAACTCTAGGGTCATTTAGTGGTGTTTCTCCTTTAATGTTTGCATACGTATTGGAATGCGAGGAAAAAACATGGACAAGGTCAATCTCTTGTCCGCCCTGTTGTGCGATTTGACAAGCGTAATGAATCGCATTATTACAATTCTCAGAAAAGTCTACGGGTATAAGTATTTTGCTCATGCTGTATGTTTTAATTTAGATTTTGTCAAAAAATGCTGGTTTGCTAAGTTCTAAAGCAATAGCCTTAGACACTGAGCTTTTAAATAATCTTTCAAAAAATGTTTTCCTACTTGGCGTAATCAAGATGATCTGAGGGTCAACCTCAGTAATAATTTTGCTCACGACTTCAGGAACTGTGTCTAATTCAATGTCATCTTTATTGATTGGTTCCGCAATCGTCTGCACATCTGCTATGGATCCCATTTCCCTAATGTTATAAACCCATGAGTCTAAATCATCGTTCACATTTTCTGATTTTTGACTTTCTTTGAAAACATGAATTAAAGTAAGCTGATTGGGTATTCCAACAATGTCCTGAAATTCTTTGAGCGTATCCAATTCCTCTGACTTAAAATTTGTCAATAATGCAGCATGATTAATGTCAAAAATATGTTGATGATTTGGGATTACCACAACAGGAACCTCTGATTTAGAAGCCACAGCAACAGTAGTGCTGCCCCAATATACAGGCTTTGACTGACTAGCACCCGATGCACCCATAACAATCAATGCATATTTTCCTGACTGCGAAAGTTCTGTCAGTTTATCAATGATTAAACTGCGAGAACATTCAATGCTAATATGTAATTGAGGATAAGTCTTTACTAGCTGGGTTTGCAGTTCTAGAATTTTCTGATCGGCCAACAATAACGGGTTGTCAACGCTTTCACCTTTCGTGTCACCAACTGAGTTCGAGGTATAGCAGTGTAATAAATGTAGATTGTGACCTTTCTCAACAGCAATTTGACAAGCATAATCAGCAGCAAATCTCGAGTTTTCAGAAAAATCCGTAGGGACAATAATTGTCATCTTGATGATTTATTATGTGTGTATGTTTTTACTGAGATAAATTTAGGAAAAATATGCGTCATATTAATAAAAATTGGGTTGATTGGGGCGTATACTCATCAAATTTAAGTAAGTTTGCAGTTTAAATTATACGCGAATTAAATGACTAGTAGAGATATACGTCAAGCCTTCTTAGATTTTTTTGAAAGTAAAGGACACCAGATTGTTCCATCGGCACCGGTGGTAGTGAAGAATGACCCTACATTGATGTTTACCAATGCGGGTATGAACCAGTTTAAAGAGTTGTTCCTGGGCGAAGCAGTCGCCAAATACCCTCGTGTCGCAGATACTCAACGTTGTTTGCGCGTTTCTGGGAAACACAATGACCTGGAAGAAGTAGGTATCGACACCTATCACCATACACTTTTCGAAATGTTGGGAAACTGGTCTTTCGGAGATTACTTTAAAAAAGAAGCTATTGAATGGGCTTGGGAATTATTGACCGAAGTCTTGAAATTAGATAAGGACCGTCTCTATGTAACAATATTTGAAGGAGATGTACTGGAAGGATTGCAACAAGATGAAGAAGCCTTCAACCTATGGAAAGCCCTGATTCCAGAAGATAGAATCCTCCTGGGAAATAAAAAGGATAACTTTTGGGAAATGGGGGACACGGGACCTTGTGGACCATGCTCCGAAATACATTATGATATGCGTTCTGATGAAGAACGTGCTAAGGTTAAAGGTCAAGACCTGGTCAATATGGACGATCCTCAGGTTATTGAAATCTGGAACCTCGTTTTTATGCAGTTCAACCGTTTGAAGGACGGAAGCCTGGAGTCGTTGCCTGCAAAGCATGTGGATACAGGAATGGGCTTTGAAAGACTTGTCAGAGCCATTCAAGGAAAGTCTTCTAACTATGATACTGATGTTTTCCAGCCTCTGATCCAGTTTATTGCTCAAAAATCCGGAATTGCCTATGGATCCGACGAAAAAAGCGATATCGCCATGCGCGTGCTTTCAGACCATATTCGTGCAGTTAGCTTTGCAATCGCTGACGGCCAATTGCCTTCCAACAATAAAGCAGGTTATGTAATCCGCAGGATATTGAGACGTGCCGTAAGATATGCATATACATTCCTTCATTTTAAAACTCCATTTATCCATGAACTGGTACCCGTATTGGCGGAACAGTTCAAAGGAGTGTTCGATGAACTATATCAACAAAAAGATTTTGTAGAGAAAGTAATCCTCGAAGAAGAGGTGTCTTTCTTGAGAACCTTGACACAAGGAATCCAACGCTTCGAATCCTATACCTCTGACACCAATGTGATCGATGGAGATTTTGCATTCGAATTGTTTGACACCTTCGGATTCCCGATTGACCTGACAGAATTATTGGCTCGTGAAAAAGGAATGACCGTTGACATGAATGGGTTCCAACAAGCTCTGCTAGTTCAAAAAGAAAGATCAAGAGCTGCAACTGCTATCGATACTGGAGATTGGGTGTTGGTAAATGACGATAAAGAAAGCGAATTCGTAGGTTATGATACTCTGAAATCGAATACTGAAATCTTAAAATATAGAAAAGTATCCACCAAAGGGAAAGATCAATACCAATTGGTTCTTTCAGAAACTCCATTCTATGCTGAAGGCGGTGGCCAAGTGGGTGACAAAGGATTTATTCGTTCTTTGGATACCAACGAAAGAATAAGCATTGTGGATTCGAAGAAAGAAAATGGATTGTTTATTCATTATGTAAATCAACTTCCAAATGTTTTGGTCGGTGAATTCGAGGCAGTAGTGGATGATAAAAAAAGAAAAGATACTGAAGCTAATCACTCGGCAACCCACTTATTGCATGCGGCACTTAAAAAAGTATTGGGTGACCACGTGAATCAAAAAGGTTCCTTGGTTTCTCCAGACGTACTTCGTTTTGACTTCTCGCACTTCGCAAAATTAACTTACGAAGAAATAAAAGAAATTGAAGACATCGTAAATGCTAAAATCCGTCAGGACATACCTTTAAAAGAAGAGCGTAACGTTCCTTTCCAAAAGGCCTTAGAATCTGGTGTAACAGCTTTGTTCGGAGAGAAATATGGAGATCATGTGAGGGTTATCACTTTTGATGATTCTTATTCAAAGGAATTATGTGGTGGTACACACGTGAATGCTACAGGCCAGATTGGTTTCTTTAAAATCCTTTCAGAGTCTGCTGTAGCAGCGGGAGTAAGAAGGATCGAAGCTATAACTGGAACTAAATCTGAGCAAGTAATCCGTGAGCATTTCGAACTGTTTGATAACATTAAAGAATTATTGAACAATCCTAAAGATTTTGTTTCCGCTGTGTCTAAAGTTATTGACGAAAATAATGCGCTCAAAAAAGAAATCGAGAATTATATCCGCGAGAAATCTCAAGGTTTGAAAGATGAAATCGAGAAAAAGCTAGAGAAGGTTGGTGATATCAATTATATAGCTACTAGTGTTGATCTTCCAAATGCAGACGCTGTTAAAACTTTGGCTTATGCTTTAAAGGGTGGAATCAATAATTTGTATGCAGTATTAGGAGCGGTAATAGATGGTAAACCAAGCATTACCGTGATGATTTCTGATGACCTTGCAAAAGAAAGAGGAATGCATGCAGGAAATATTGTGCGCGAACTAGCAAAAGAAATTCAAGGCGGCGGAGGTGGTCAACCTTTCTTCGCAACTGCCGGTGGTAAGGACGCTACAGGATTAGAAAAAGCAATTTCAAAATCAAGAGAGTTTATAAAATAAAAATGAAAAAGTTTGCAATATATATTGGTTTAGCCGGTTTGTTGATTTCAGGTTTACAGGCTTGTTCTAACTCAGAAGCCATTCAAGTAAATGGTGTTATTGATAACCCAGGCAATGTGAAGGTGGTGAGTTTTTATGAAGGTGATCAAAAACTGGACTCAACATTTATTGCAGATGGGAATAAATTTAAATTTGAACGCCCAGCTACTCAAGAAAGACTGCTGACCATTGAAGTGGGTAAAAACCGTTATCCAGTAATTTTGGAGCCTGGAAAGAATGTCGAGTTCAACGTCGATCTTCAACAGCCTGAAAATTACGAAATTAAAGGTTCTGATCTCTCGCAAAAATTAAAGGATTTTGCTCCACAAAAAGCAAGAATTGACTTCGTTAGAGATTCCCTTCAACAATCGTTCAGTAGTGCAACAGCAGAAATGGACGCTAATGGAATCCAAAATCTGCGTTCTGAAATGTTAATGAAATTTGAACCTTTCTTTAAAAACTATATTAATCAAGCCGTAGACTTTGCTAATAAAAATGAAGACTTAGCCGGGTTTTATGTAATGAGTACTTTAGATCCGGAAATGGCAGAAGCAGAACTTATTTCATATGCCGATCATATCAAGGACAAATTCAACAATAATAGATATGTTGGTGAATTTAAAGCGGAAGTCGACAAATTGAGAAAATTGGCGGTAGGACAAAAAGCTCCAGAAATAACCGCTTATACACCTGACAATAAAACAGTGAAACTTTCGGATTTTAAAGGAAAATACGTATTGGTTGATTTTTGGGCATCTTGGTGTATGCCTTGCAGAGAAGAAAATCCAAATATTGTAAAACAATACAACACATTCAAAGATAAAAATTTTACTGTTTTAGGCGTTTCTTTGGATAATAACCCAGGCTCTTGGATGCGAGCTATACAAGATGATAAATTAACCTGGACCAATATCTCTGATCTCCAAGCGTGGAGTTCTCCATTGATTATTGATTATTCCATTAAAGGTATACCTACTTCTTACATCCTTGATGCTGAAGGGAATATAATTGCTAAGAATTTAAGAGGAAAACAATTAGAAGATTTCTTAACGAAAACCTTAATAAAATAAAAAATGCATTGTTAACTCTATTTTAAGGCTTAACAATTTCATAACTTTAAGGTAACTTTATTTTATAATTAAGTATATACCTTAGCAAAAAAACAGCGTATATGGCCAATAATCAAAAGATTCTTGTGGTTGATGATGAGTCGGATATTGTAGAACTCATTTCTTATAACTTAACCAAGGAGGGTTACCAAGTTTATACAGCTTCTAATGGAAAGGAAGCTATTAAGGTTGCCAAAGAGGTTTTTCCAGATCTTATAATATTGGATGTGATGATGCCTGAAATGGATGGTATTGAAGCTTGTCGCTTAATGCGCTCAATGCCTGAATTTAAACAGGTATTTATGGTATTCTTAACTGCTAGAAGTGAAGAATATTCAGAAATAGCAGGTTTTCATGTTGGAGCAGATGATTATATCGCTAAACCAATTAAACCAAGAGCTCTAATGAGCCGAATTAATGCTATACTCCGCAGAAATACAACCGAGGTTATCGATGACCAAGTAACTGATAAGTTAGAAATATCTGATTTGGTAATTGATAGGGATTCGTTTTTAGTGTATAGAGGAGACGAGAAATTCGTTCTGGCAAAAAAAGAATTCGAATTACTTTACCTATTAGCATCAAAAACCAAACAAGGTATTTACCAGAGAGCAAATCCTCAAAGCAATATGGGAAGACTCAGTGGTAGTAACCAATAGAACAATCGACGTGCATATCCGAAAGCTCCGAGAAAAGATAGGTGACACCTATGTCACAACCGTAAAAGGTGTAGGATATAAGTTTGAGCTTGAATAAAAAACTTTAATTTAAAAACCGGACCAAATTGGTTCGGTTTTTGTTTTTAGATGCCCGCAAACGATTGCATCAAGAAATTTTATATATTTATTAAATATTTTAAAACTTAAATTAAACGAGAAACAAGTATGTGTGGAATTGTCGGTTATACCGGAACGCGTCAAGCTTACCCTATTGTAATAGATGGCTTGAAGAAATTAGAATATAGAGGTTATGATAGTGCAGGTGTAGCCCTTCAACAGGGGGATACCGTAAAAGTCTATAAAAAAGCTGGAAAAGTAGCTGCATTGGAAGAGTTCGTAGGTGATCAATCCACTGCTGGTACAACCGGAATTGGCCATACCAGATGGGCAACTCATGGTGAACCTTCAGATAGAAATGCACATCCCCATGTTTCAAAATCTGGAAAACTCGCAATGATTCATAACGGAATCATAGAAAACTATGCTCAACTGAAAAGCGAGCTGTCTAAAGCGGGTTATGAATTTAAATCGGATACGGACTCTGAAGTTCTGTTGAACTTTATTGAAGATATACAAGCTAAGAACGAATGTGGTCTGGAAGAAGCCATTCGAATCGCTTTAAAACGCGTCACTGGTGCTTATGTAATTCTAATTATCGCTGCTGATCAACCTGATACCATTATCGCTGCAAGAAAAGGTAGTCCATTGGTTATCGGTATCGGTAATAATGAACACTTCTTGGGATCAGATGCATCTCCAATGTTGGCTTATACTAAAGAAGTAGTATACATTAATGATTATGAACTGGCTATTGTCAAACCAGATGAACTAATCCTTAAAAACCTTGGTAATGAAATTATAACCCCATTTGTTCAAAAACTTGACCTTGAACTGGCTGCCATCGAAAAAGGCGGTTATGACCATTTCATGCTTAAAGAAATTTTCGAACAGCCAACAACTATTGCCGATTCTTTAAGAGGTAGATTGGTGCTGAATGAACAAAGAATTATTTTAAGCGGGGTGGATGCAATCCAAGATAAATTGGCAAATGCCAGAAGAATTATCATTGTTGCCTGCGGAACAAGTTGGCACGCTGGATTGGTAGCGGAATATGTCATCGAAGAACTTTGCAGAGTAAATGTAGAGGTGGAATATGCTTCCGAATTCAGATACAGAAACCCAGTGATTTCATCTGATGATGTAATTATTGCAATATCTCAAAGTGGAGAAACTGCAGATACTTTGGTGGCACTTGAAAGAGCTAAAGAGCAAGGAGCGACTATCTTCGGTATTGTTAACGTAGTAGGGTCATCAATCGCTAGGATCTCGCATGCTGGTTGTTATACTCATGCAGGACCAGAGATAGGTGTAGCAAGTACCAAAGCATATACCGCCCAATTAGCAGTCTTAATGCTGTTCGCACTTAAATTAGCTAAAGCTAAAGGAACAATTTCTGATGAACGCTTTAATGAGCTGTGCCAAGAACTAAACGATATACCGGAAAAAGTTCAATGGGTATTGGAAAATGAAGTCGACAATATCAAGGCGATAGCCTATAAATATAAAGATGCAAGAGATGTACTTTATTTAGGCCGTGGGTATAACTTCCCAACTGCACTTGAAGGTGCCCTGAAATTAAAAGAAATATCTTACATCCATGCGGAGGGATACCCTGCAGCTGAAATGAAACATGGTCCTATTGCATTGGTAGATGAAGAATTGCCAGTAGTATTTATTGCAAGTAAGGACGCATACCATGAAAAAATAGTAAGTAATATCCAAGAAATCAAAGCTAGAAAAGGTATGGTGATCTCTGTGATGACCCAAGGAGACGAAGTAACTCCAACTATTTCTAATGATGTAATGGTTGTTCCAGAAGCTGACGAAGTTATTGCTCCTCTATTGACGGTAGTGCCGCTGCAACTACTATCATATTATATTGGAGTATACCGTGGTTTAGACGTAGATAAACCAAGGAACTTAGCAAAATCAGTAACTGTGGAATAACATCTTATGGGATATATAATAAAGGTACCATTAAATCGGATCGGGTATGATTTCATACCCGCCGATTATCTTCCTGAAGGTAAAGACGAATACTACTTAAGGTTTGAACAGAATAAATCCAACAAAAACTACAGAAACCTCACCGAAGAAGAAATTCGAATCCTCGAATTAAATAATAATGAGTCAACAGATTGGAATGATGTACTCGTAACTGATAAATTCATTCCCCAACAAATCAAAAGATCTAAATTCTTTGGATTGGTACGAATTGGTGATATGGAAGAGGTATATCTGGAATATAGAGATATCAGACTTCCTGTCGGAATTTATAATTCTCAAATTATTTCTTGTGACTTAGGTGATTGTGTAGCTCTTCATCAGGTTCGTTATATTGCTCATTTTATCGTGGGCAATGAAGTAATCCTTTTAAATGTCAACGAAATGGAAACCAGCTCCAATGCGAAATTTGGAAATGGAATCCTAAAGGAAGGAGACCCAGAGAAAAGCAGAATATTTTTAGAGTTGTGTAATGAAAATGGGGGACGCTCTGTCTTGCCTTTTGACGGTATGCAAGCTGCAGACGTTTATCTTTGGACCCGTAATAGACAAGATAAAGAATTACAGAAGAGATTCTTCGATATAACCAACCAAAAATTCAATGATATCAGAGGTTACTATAGTGAAATAGGGGACCGTACAGTTATTAAAAATTCACACACATTTAAAAATGTGAAAATTGGATCGGATGCTTATATAAAAGGGGTAAGTAAGCTTAAAAATGTAACCATCAATTCCACTTCCGAAGCTTATACACAAATTGGAGAAGGGTGTGAACTGGTGAATGGAATTATTGGTTATGGTTGCCGTGTGTTTTACGGCGTCAAAGCTGTACGCTTTATCTTATCATCTTATTCCCAGCTGAAATACGGTGCAAGGTTGATTAACTCCTTTTTGGGAGACAATTCTACCATTTCTTGTTGTGAAGTCTTAAATTCGCTGATTTTCCCCGCGCATGAGCAACATCATAATAACTCGTTTTTATGTGCAGCCTTGATCAAAGGGCAAAGTAATATGGCGGCAGGGGCAACGGTAGGTTCAAATCATAACTCAAGAGGGGCCGATGGCGAAATAATCGCAGGGCGTGGTTTTTGGCCAGGCCTATGTGTTAGCCTTAAACATAATTCACGTTTTGCCTCATACACCTTGATCGTTAAAGGTGATTTCTTGCATGAATTGGATATTAAATTTCCATTCTCATTAGTAAGCAATGACGTTACTCATGATAGATTGGTGATTGTTCCAGGCTATTGGTTTATGTATAATATGTACGCATTAATGCGTAATACAAATAAATTCATCAGTAGGGACAAGCGATCTTTCAAAAACCAATATTTTGAATATGATATCTTAGCTCCTGATACAGTAAATGAAATATTTACAGGAATCAAAGAGATTAAATCGGCCGTTAGCAAATCATTGAATATATCAGACCCTTTACAGTGGTTAAACAACAATGAGAAAACAAACGAAGAAATATTCTTGGACAATGCTGAATTCTCCAAAAGAAAAGTTCTTCTTTTGAAACCAAAAGAGTCTTTCCATCTATTTAAAAAACTAGTTAGATATTATGCTGTCTGCCAATTAATGGAACATGTTGATCCAAATGGTTTTAACGATAATATAAAGTCATTGATTGATAAGGGTTTAAAAAGAGAAGAGTTTGAAAACGTAGGTAGTCAATTGATTCCTGTTAGTAAACTTGATGATCTATTGAACAATTTAAAATCTGGACAGATAGATTCATGGGATGAAATGCATTCAAACTACAGACAATTGAGCAGTGATTATGTACAGGATAAACTTCAGCACAGCTTGGCATCCTTACAAGAAATCACTGAAACAGATCCTCAAAATTGGAATGCAGAATTTTGGAATGAACTTTTTGATGAGGCTCTTCAAACTAAAAAATGGATTTGTGATGAGATCTATAACTCTAGAAGCAAAGATTATCACAATCCTTTCCGCTTGATGGTGTACGAATCTGAAGCTGAAATGAATGAAGTGGTAGGGAAACTTGAAGATAATAGCTTTATTAATTTGCAATCATCAGAGTTTGAGAATTTCCAATCAAGAATAAAAGATTTTAAATCGCAATTATAAAAAATGCCCCGAATCATTCGGGGCATTTTATTTATAATTCTTTTATCTTGATACTCCTAAAGGATACCTGATCCCCATGGTCCTGTAATAAAATATGACCTTGTTCAGCCTCCCCAAACTTATCCCAATCTTTATATTTACTACCTGCAACTAATTTTCTGAAATCTTCAGAACCTCTAACAAAATCCAACATCTTAAATCCATTCAAATAATAAGTGACATGGTTGTCTGGAGTAACCACAATCCTGCCTCTATTCCATTCTCCGATCGGTTTTCGAGGTCTAGGGTTACGGTCAGAAGTGATCAAGTCGTATAAGGAAGCCAATGTCCTATTGCCATCTTTCCCTAATTTTGCATCAGGATGAAGCTCATCATCTAAAATCTGATATTCAGGACCAATAGCAGAACCCTTGGTTTCTTCGTTTAAGGTCACAAAATATTTGATGCCTGAGTTTGCCCCAGGTGTTAATTTAAAATCAAAAGAGAGGTCAAAGGCTTTATACTGCTTGTCTGTTACGATATCCCCACCATTGGTAGATTCACCACCATCAGATTTTTGAACCTGTATAATTCCATTTTCTATTTTCCAACCCTTTTCTGGAAATTCACCCCCTCTGGCGCTGTGCCAACCACTTGCATCTTTCCCATTAAACAACAATGAATACCCAGCTGCCTTTTCAGCCTCTGATAAATCATTAGCTTTCGTATTCACCACATACATTTCCTTCGGAAAGTCCTGTGGCTTCAAATCCTTCGTCTGAATCTTGATGTTTTTGAAATATACCTTTTTACCGTCTAGAGAATCAGGAATGCTGTGCACTTGTAGAGCAATAAAACCAGAATCATCTAAACTATCTATTACAAAAGAAGTAGGAACTCCATTTACCCAAGTCTTGGTTTCATTTCCAATAGCTTCAATCCTAAAATGATTGAAATCATTAGGTTTGTATGCAGTTTTTGCTGTCGGATTTAAATCTAATGGATAGAGCCATTCTCTTCTTCCCTCATCATAAATTCCTCCTGTCCACGCTCGCTCGGTCGGATCTATATCAATCTGTCTCCCATAAACACGTCCTGCACCATTATTTGCCGTAGAATCAAAATGACTTCTAGTCTGAATTCCAGAATTCGTTGTATTACCTTCTAATTTTACATCAAGTTCCAATATAAAATCACCGTATTCTTGATCTGTGACCAAAAATGAATTGGGTGTACCCTTAGTCATTACTCCGACGATAGCATCATCTTCTACATGATAGTCTGCCTTACCAGCCAATGGCTTCCAACCCGTCAAATCCTTGCCATTGAATAATAATTCCCAACCATCAGAAGTCTTTTGATCCTGTTGACAGGAAATGCTCATCGAACTTATTAATAGAAATGTGCAAGAAGTAGTGAAAACAGATTTAAAAAAGGTTCTTTTCATCATATTTTGTCTTTTATTGTAACAGGTTTATGGATTAATATCCAATTAGGTGTCTGAAATTAGGATTTTTTTTTAATTTTAAGCTAATCATTCATGTAACATTCGTAAACCTAAACTCAGAATCTGATGAATCACCATTTTTCTCGTAGAAGTTTTTTAAAAAAGTCCATAATTGCTGGTGGAGCATTGACAATGGCAAGTAGCCCTCTAGGAAATATCTTGATGGCAAAGCCAAATGAACGTGTCAACCTTGCCGCTGTGGGAATCGGAAACAGAGCTGCCGAAATATTGGGTGATTTATATAAAACAGGATTATGTAATATCGTGGCATTATGTGATGTGGATATGGGCGCAAAACATACGGAAGCTATACTGAAACAATTCCCTGATGTTCCACGATTCCAAGACTTCAGACAGATGTTCGATAAAATGGGAAATCAAATCGATGCCGTTTCGGTTGGTGTGCCAGATTTTTCGCATTTTCCAATTACCATGATGGCTCTGGATTTAGGAAAGCATGTCTATGTAGAAAAGCCAATGGCACGTACTTTTCTGGAAGTAGAACTTATGATGGAAAAGGCTAAGAAAAATCCTAAACTGGCTACACAAATGGGTAATCAAGGACATTCAGACGCCAATTACTTCCAATTTAAGGCTTGGAAAGACGCCGGAATCATAAAAGATGTTACTCAGATCGTTGGTCACATGAATATGCCAAGAAGATGGCATGGTTGGGATGTCAACATTAAGAATTTCCCACCAGCCGAAACAATCCCTAATACATTAGATTGGGATGTATGGCAAATGCAAACTATCGGACATAATTACAATAAAGACTTTATCAATGGACAATGGCGCTGTTGGTTTGATTTCGGAATGGGAGCCCTAGGAGACTGGGGAGCGCATATTCTAGATACAGCTCATGAATTCCTGAATTTGGGATTGCCAACCTCAGTTGGTGCAGAAATGTTGGAAGGACATAACTCATTCTTCTTCCCGATGTCATCTACTTTAAAATTCAGCTTCCCTAAACGTAGAGGAATGCCGGCATTGGATATCATGTGGTACGACGGAATCAACAATCTGCCTCCAATTCCAGAAGGATATGGAGTCTCTGGACTAGATCCTAATATACCTCCTCCAAGCACAGGAAACCTTGAACCTGCGAAATTGAACCCAGGAAAAATAATCTATGGTAAAGACCTTACTTTCAAAGGTGGGTCACATGGTAGTACGCTGTCCATTATTCCAGAAGATAAAGCAAATGACTTAGCTAATAAGCTGCCTGAAGTCCCTGCATCTCCTTCAAATCACTTTGCAAACTTCTTGAAAGCTTGTAAAGGTGAAGAAAAGACCCGATCTTCATTCGAAATAGCAGGTCCGTTGAGCCAAGTATTCTGCTTGGGAGTAATCGCACAAAGATTAAATGGTAAATTCGACTTCGATCCAGTGAAAAAAGAAATTACAAATGATAAATTTGCAAATGCCTTATTGATCGGACCTCCTCCAAGAACTGGATTCGAACAATACTATAAAGTTTAATAAATAATCAATCAAATATAATTAAGATGATCAAACAATTTGCTTACGGTTTAGCCTTTACAAGTATTCTTGGATTAGGCCTGACTTCGTGTCAAAATGGAACCCAAGAAAAAGCAGAAAATCAAGGGCAAGAAAAAAAGAAGAAGTGGAACATAACCCCGCATCGCAAACAATCCCTGAAGAATCAAAAGACCTTCTGGGACGTTGGGACTTAAATGTCGACAAAAATGGCAAACAAGTGCCTTCTTGGTTAGAAATTAAATTGTCAGGATTCACTACATTGGTAGGTTACTGGGTAGGTGATAGCGGAAGTAGCAGACCTGTTTCCCATATCAAACTTCAAGATGGTAAGTTCTCTTTTGCAATCCCTCCACAATGGGAAGGTGGAAATGGTGATTTTGTAATCGAAGGTGAACTAGCTGGTGCCGAAATAAAAGGTACAATCACAAGCAATAACGGTGAAAAGTATACTTTTACAGGAACTAAAGCACCTTACCTAAACCGTACTGGAGAACCAACTTGGGGAACAGCAGTGGAATTGTTTAATGGTAAAGATCTAACAGGTTGGAAACCATCAAATGAAAACAATAAATGGACAGTTAAAGATGGTATTCTGACAAACGAAGCAGCAGGTGCTAACTTAATTACAGAACAAAACTTCGAAGACTTTAAACTTAACCTTGAATTTAAATATCCTGAAGGAAGTAACTCAGGCGTTTATTTGAGAGGTCGTTATGAAGTTCAGATCGAAGACTCTCCAAAAGATAGACACCCAGGAAATTTATATTTCGGTGCAATCTATGGTTTCCTAACGCCTAATGCATTAGTAACAAAAGGCCCGAATGAATGGAACAATATGGAAATTACACTTGTCGGTAGATTAGTAACTATCTCTATCAACGGACAAACTGTAATCACTAAACAAGAAATCCCTGGTATTACAGGTGGCGCACTTGACAGTAAAGAAGGCGAACCAGGACCATTGTACATCCAAGGTGACCATGGACCAATCGAATTCAGAAAAATTACAATTACACCTGCTAAGTAGTATTTAGTATTAAGTAGTTAGTATTTAGACTTCAACCTTTCGTAAAATAGCCGTGGCTGGTGTCCCCACCAGCCACTTTTTTATTTTCAACCATGCAAAAGTCTAATGTCTTATGTCTATTGTCTATTGTCTATGACTAATACTGCCGTGGCTGGTGTCCCCACCAGCCACTTTTTTATTTTCAACCAAACAAAAGTCTAATGTCTTTTGTCTAATGTCTAATGTCTTTGATTCCCCAAATTTAATCTCCCTCTCATGAAAAAAATCAGCTCATTATTTTTAATTGCACTTACGATAAATTTTAATGCTATGACACAAACCAAAAGTTCCGATTTGGAAGTAGTAGCTTCCTTTGGGAAATCACAACCAATCGGCGTTTCTGTATCCTCTGATAATCGAGTATTTGTTTCTTTTCCTAAGAAAGATCCATATCTTTTTGGGTTGACAGAAATTGTCAATGGTGAACGAGTAGCTTATCCAAATAAGGAATGGAATGAAACTGAGGGTGACTACAAAAAACTCTTTTTAAATGTTCAAGATATCTATGTAGATACCAAAGATCAATTGTGGGTCTTGGATTCTAAACCAGCATCATCGGGTTCAATATTTGGTTCAGATGGAAAAGACAAAAAGCAAGAAGGACAATTTAAATTGGTTCAGATCGATCTCAAAGACAATAAGGTGATGAGTGTATTTACATTCGATGATTTGGATAAAAGTAAATCTGGACTGAATGATGTTCGCGTAGATACAGAAAAGGAACTGGCATACCTGTCAGACCCAGGACAAGCTGCCATCATTGTCCTTGATCTAAAAACTGGTAAAACCAGGAAAGCATTGAGCCAAACAAAATTTACATTGGCAAAGGAAGATATTGTCTTAAGTTATAATGGGCATGAGATGAGAGATAAAAATGGAAACCCTTTTAAATCCAATGTGAATGGTATTGCCTTAACTAAGGATAATAAATGGTTTTATTTTAAGCCCATAAATGAATTAAACCTTTATAGGATCGAAACCAAATTCTTAGCAGACTCAACTCTTACTCAAGATGAATTAATTGCGAAGGTTGAAAATATGGGTGAAGTAGGGGTTACTCATGGACTTGTAGCTGATAAAGAAGGAAATATTTATTTAACGACTTCTTTGGATTATTCTGTGAGAAGACTGACGCCAGAAGGCAAGCTTGAAATCGTAGTACAAGATCCTAGACTTTTATGGCCAGATTCATTGGGTGTTGGGTCAGATGGATATCTTTATTTTTCCTGCGCACAAATGCAATTGCTGCCACAATGGAATAATGGAAAGGATCTCGTTCAAGATCCATATCAAGTATATCGAATTAAAGTCTTATAGTCCAATTACAACAACGACAATGTCTTCGTTGGAATAGGAGGGGTGATAATGACTTATTGCCCCAGATTGTTTGTAGATCCTTAGTTCATCATAAACGGCAGTTTTGAGGATACCTTTGCCTTTGCCATGTATAAATTTTATCTCAGGATATCCCCAATATATAGCGGCATCCAATTGATCTCGCAAATAATCTAAGGATTCTGCAACTAGTTCATCTAATTCATAGTCTTCAAGATTAGCCAAAAATGACTCAGCATGCAAATCAACAGTCTTATGGGGTTTTGGTAAATTCCGGGACACTATCTTAGTTATTTTTTATTTTCTTTCTATCTCACATCTCACATCTCACATCTACCCACTATATTCCCCTTCCAATCAAATTCGGAAGTAAAGCTTTTGCTTCATCGATTTTTTGTTCTTGAAGAAGAGCGATATAGGGTTCTAATTTTTTGTAAGTCTCAGAATTTGGAGCGAAGTCTTTAAGGTAAGTATAGGCTTCTTGGAAATAAGGAGCTAATTGCTGACTTTCGATTGCAGGAGTATTGTCCATACCGATAGTAAGGGTTCCAAAATATTTATCATATTCCTTCTTAGCTTTCTCTCCAGCGGTTGTTCCTTTAGTTTTGTTAGCAAAGTCTTCATACCAAATTGTTCGTTGTACAAGCGTTTGAAAAGGAATGGAAATAGCAGCATCAGCAGCAAACCCTTCCATATTATCTCTCGCTTGTTGCTGAAGGAATATTTCTAAATTAGAAGAAATAAAAGGGTAGAAGTTTTCCTGGAAATAAATTGGATTCGCTTCAAGGTCAAACATACCTTCAACTTCTCTTACTCTAAACCCGTTTTTATTGATCTTTTCATAAGCTTGTTCTAGATCTTCAGGAACAGCCGCCTTACCACCATCAAATTCAACATTGACCAACGGTCTGTAGTTGACATCCTCTTCAAAGGCAGAACGACTACCATACATAGAAACCTTATCTATATAATCCATAATTAGGGCAACCCCTTTGTCATTTTGGATACTATCGCTTCTCTGATCGAATAGTTCTTTGAATTTCGCAGTAGCTTTTCCGACACTTTCGATATCTGAGGAATCAAGAGCTAATATATAATCTTCCAAGATATCCGTTTTGGAAAGGTTATATTCTTCTGGATTTTCAACTGTTGTGGAATCAGTTGCTTGTTCCTCTTTGTTATTGGAAACACAACCAGTTAATAGCAATGAAAGTAATAAGCAATTTCTAAATAGTTTCGTCATAATCGTTTTGAAAATTATGGATTAAGGAATGAGCTATTCCTGCCCAAATATCGTATTTTAATCCTATTTATTAGTATAAACGTTTAAAACATAGATTATGTGTCCTAACAATTGCAATTTATTAGCATAATAATCAATATGTTAATTTATTGTTGGTTTCAACATATGTAAAATATCCTGAAAGATTGTATATTTGTGCCACACAAGACAAAGGTGATACCTTCTCGGGGTGTAGCGTAGCCCGGTATCGCGCCACATTTGGGATGTGGAGGTCGTAGGTTCGAATCCTGCCACCCCGACAGAGAAGCCTACAAAGGCGGTCAAAAACCCTCTAATCGTATGATTAGAGGGTTTTTTCTTTTTTTTCTACCCCAAATTGTTCAAGTAAAACCAAAGAAAAGGTGACCTATTCGGTTACCTGTTTTCTATTCCTAATTTTGGGTCACCGGAACGGGCTCAAACAATTAAAAATCAGCTTGTTGTACCTGTTTATTTTATTGCTTTTTGTAGCCGTTTGATAAAGGGTTTTTGCCGATTGGTGACCCTTTTCATATCAAACCCAATCAGATAGCACCAAAATACGGATATGCAACCATTAAAATTAATTGATATGAACACACAGCATTGCACATTCGGGGTAATCTTCTACCTCAAGAAACAGAAAACGACAGCAGAGGGAAAAGCACCTATCTATGCAAGGGTAACGGTGAACGGCAAACGTACGGAAATATCCGTCAAACGTTCCATTGCCCTATCGGGATGGGATGTAAAGAAAGGTTTGGCAAAAGGAAGCCGTCAAGAGACGGCAGAGCTTAACCGCTTCCTTGACCGCTTTAAGGCAAAAATCATTGATGCCTACCAAGAATTGGTGTTGTCGGGGAGTATGGTAGACGGTGCGGTCATCCGTGAGCGTGTAACGGGGGCTTCAAAATCAGAGCCAACGCTCGGCAGTCTGATGGAGTACCATAATAATGAGCAGGGGAGCAAACTTGCACACGGTACGATGAAGAACTATTATACCACGCAAAGCTATATCAAACGCTTTCTGAAAGAAAAGTACCGCCGTACAGATATATCACTTTCGGAACTAAGCTATACGTTTATCTCCGATTTTGAACATTACCTGCGTACCTATAAACCGAAAGACCACCATAGACCGTTGAACAACAACGGTATCATGAAGCACATCGAGCGTCTCCGCAAGATGGTAAACATGGCGGTCACAATGGATTGGCTTGCAAAAGACCCGTTTGCGAAGTTTAGGAAACATTTTGACAAAGTGGAACGTGAAAGCCTAACAAAGCAGGAGCTTGCCAAGCTCGAGAAGAAACGGTTTAGGGTTGAGCGTTTGCAACAGGTATTGGATATGTTCCTGTTCAGTTGCTACACGGGGCTTGCCTATATTGACCTTGCCGAACTTACGCCCGATAACATCATCACGGGCATAGATGGTAACCTCTGGATATTTACGAGCAGGGCAAAGACCGACACGAGTGTTCGTATCCCCCTATTGCCAAAGGCAAGGGAACTGATGGAAAAATATAGCGATGACCCAAGAGCGGTGACTAACGAAACGGTATTCCCTGTCATTTCCAATCAACGGATGAACGGCTACCTAAAGGAGATAGCAGAGATATGCGAAATAAGCAAAGACCTTACGTTCCATATCGCACGGCACACGTTTGCCACTACGGTCACATTGAGCAACGGCGTACCCATTGAATCGGTGAGCAAGATGCTCGGACACACGAGCATCCGAACCACACAGATTTATGCCAAAGTAGTGGAAAGCAAATTGAGCGAGGATATGGGCAGGTTACAGGAGCGTATGGCATCGGGAAGCTGAAAAGACCGCCATTCCCCAAAAAAACCTCAAATTCAGTATATTTGTTAGAGACGGTGCGTTTGTACTGTCTCTTTTTTAGTGTTTAAAGTATACAAAGTGATTTACCATGAGAGATACTTATTTTAAAGCCCGCCGACCATTTAGTGGAAGAAAACACCTCTACGATATCGGTAATCCCATTGGTTCTTGGAAGAACTATGATGACAACCATTTCCTTGCCAGACTGTACGAAATAGGTAACGAAGAACAGGAACAATATTACCGTTATCACATGCAACATGCCGTAAATACGGGCAAATGTTCCGAAGCAGAGTTTTATGAACACGTAAGGGAAATAGTGTCCGACCATATCGAAGCTATCAGAAAGGAATCCCCTTTTTCGAGTAAACATGCACGTAATCGTGTCCACCTCAAATGTCTACGGACTTTCCGAGATTATCTCATATCCATAAACACTTACGGATACCGTGACCCTGTTGATATTACCATTACACGTTATGATATGGAGATTGCTTCTCTGAAAAAGCAACTTGCAGATAAGGACGAGGAACTTGCAACGCAGAACGAAAAACTTGAAAAATTGAAGATATACGAAAGCAAGTATAAAGTGAAAATAACAAATGGGTATTTGAGTACCTTTTTAGATCTCATACACCAATTTCGTGAAATCAGAACCCCTAACGAAAATGGTGTGCGTATTTTGAGTGCGTCTACGGAAATGGTATGGGCAAAGATGATATGTAAATATTTCCAACACGGCGAGGATACACTCAACATTGAAACCATAAGGAGCAGATTTACTGCAGATAAAGAAAAACGAGGTGCAAAATACCGCCCGATAAGGGAAAAGGACAAGTTTTTCAAGATTGTACCCGAAGAAGATTAGTGGTTTAATAGTATATTTACTATTCTCAGTATAATCAAAAAAAGGTTATAACCTTTAAAGTGGAAGCATTAAAAGTAAATGGAATATGTTGACATACAACGAGCTTATCGAATTGAGGAAAAAATTGGCTAATGAAGAGATTACGTTAGAACTTGCAAAGGAATTGTATTGGAAAGATTATAAAGAGGGAAAACGAGCGTGGCATACAAGAGATTGGAAAGAAAGAAGAATTAAAGTTATCAAAGAAAAGTGCGAAGTATGTGATAGCAGAGAAACACTAACAATACAGCATCTTTCCCACCCAAGAAAATATGCCGAATATGAAAGAGAGGTAATCAGAAAATATGCTCAAATTTTCAAGGATTCTAACACCGCTGTCGATAAAAGTGAATTTAGGAAACACATAATAAAAAATTATGATTATGAGCCTGTTCCTTTGTGTCCAAATTGTGGGGATAACCGCCCTAACAAGAGAGTGAGAAAACTTCCGCAATATCGTTGTACCGAATGCCGACACGAATTTGATGAACCAATTTATAAGTCGGTAGATGAACTTATCGCAACTTTTTATGAAAATGAAGAAGCGTTTGAAGTTCGTGATAAATGTTTCGTATCAAAAGACAAATGGAGAAATCAGCATAACTTATCGCAAGTAAAGTATTGGTTGCAAAGAGAAATGGCAAAAAACAAAGATATTGTAATGATTGGGAAAGAAGCCTTTTTATTCTATTTAGACGACAACATAAAATATCTTTCTTTCGAGGATACAATTACTGCTTGTAAAAGATGCGCATCTAACTTTGATTTAAACAACATGGAGCTATGCCCCAAGTGTAAAGAGCATTACAAAGGTATTCAGTATCCAACATGTATTCAATGCTTGCCCGAAGAAAAGCGAAAAGTAGCATTGGAAAACATTGAATTTGGAAAAGAATGGCGAGCCATGCATAAAAGTCTTGGGATAGATTGAATAGCGTCAAGATATGACAAAAAGAATATCGTAAATGAACTACTCTAATAATAAAAAGATTCTAAAATCATTTTATGACCAAAATGGGCTTTTAAGCAAGTTTGACAAAGACAGCATTTACTTAGAAGAAGCGTTCAATGATATATATAGAATTTGGCTTAATAACTTTAAACAAATCGAATCAGTAAATTATTTGATGCTTGCAGAAGCACCACTTTGGGGAATAGACAAAAAATATATCTATAATCCAAATACAAACAACTCTCAATTTTTCTATCGAAGTGATTTGGGGGATATATTAAATAAACATATAACCGACAAAAGAGAGTTCATTACTGTTTGTAATGAAATAGGATTACTTGTTGTGGATATTTCGCCATTCCCACTTAATCCAAACTATACCGCCATAAACTATCGTAGTTTGAAAACGGCACAATATCAACAATTGGTTAACTTGACAATACCAACATTTTTTGAGGAAAAAATCAAATTGGTTGCAGACAAGAAATCAGCAAACATCAAAACTTTCTTTCGTTATGCAAGAGTTAAAAATAGCTTTGGAAGCATTGTTTCAAGGGTACTTATAGATAATAAAATTATCAAAACACAAAATGATATTGGCGACATTTCCAAAAATGGTGGAGGTATTGACAAATCAAAACTTAAACAAATAATCGAGTGGACATAGACCTAAACCATTAGTCTTCCTTTTTTTACCATATACACTCTTCCAAAATTGACCAAACGCCTATAATGGTCATCCTCTGAACAGCTTTATCCCATTCCTTTGTACCAAAAGCGGTCGGAAACATACCGTTTGTTTCCGTTAGCCTAATAACAGATTTTTAACGATAACACAAAGGAGGAAAGATGAATGTAGAGCTTATCACGAGGGATGACCTCGAAAAATTCAAAAAGGAGCTGTTGGAAGAAATCAGAAAGCACAGCCCCCACCCAAGAAAACACGGACACGAGCCGAGGGCATGGCTCAAAAGCTACGAGGTACGCAAGTTGCTCGGCATATCAGCAGGCACGTTGCAGAACCTACGTGTGAACGGTACATTGCCGTTCAAGAAAATCGGCGGACTGATGTACTACAAGTACGAGGATATCCAAAAGCTGATGGAGGGGGGCGAAGATGGAGAATAGCACTTGCAAAGAGTGGAAAGACCACCGGAAAGACATGCAATCCGCAGTCAGTTCTCCAAAGGTAAACCTTTGTCGTCCTGTAGGGAGCAAGTTTATTTTTTTGCAATGCAAAAAACCGTTTCCCCACGCTCCGCAGTGTGGGGAACGGCGGATGCTCCCGATGGTCGCAGTCCGTAAACTTGGGGAGGTTCGCCAATGAAAAAATTGGCGAAAGAAAAGGAAACGGACGGAAAAGCACGCAAGCGTGGCCGTCCGAAAAAAGCCATCACACGGAGCGTTTCGCTCGTGGTACGGATAACCCCAACCGAACGTTTGGCGATTGCAGGGAAAGCGAGAAATGCGGGCATGCGGATAAGCGACTGGTTCCGGCAGTCCGCAAAGACTGCCGAAATAAGACCGAGACTGTCAAAAGAAGAAACAGGACACCTACGGACATTGTCAGGCATGGCAAACAATTTAAACCAGTTGACCAAGCTTGCACACCAGGGAGGGCTTGTGTCAATCATGGCGAATCTGCGCAGTTTACTGAACGAAGTGGAGCGGTTAATGGAAAGGATGGGCAGGGATGATAGCTAAGGTAATCACGGGCAAGAGTTTCGGCGGTTGTGTCCGCTACCTGTTGGAACGGAGAAGTCCTTTGTTCTGGATTCGGCAGGCGTTAGGGATTATGACATTAAAGCCACCATTGCCGATTTGAATGCACAGCGCAAGATGCGCCCACAGCTTGGCAATGCCGTGGGGCATACCGTGCTAAGTTGGAGCAACGAGGACGGGAATAAACTTACCTTAGAGAAAATGGCACAGCACGCACGGGAATACATGGAGAAGATGGGCATCAAGAATACCCAATACGTTACCGTACTTCATTCAGACAAGAAGCACCCGCACTTGCATATTGTGTACAACCGTGTAGATAATGAGGGGGAAGACCATTGGCAACTATAACCATTGGCACAAAAGCCGAAAGATATGCAGGGAAATAACAGAGCGATACGGCTACCATCTTGGCAAGGGCAAGGCAAAGGTTAACAGGCAGGCACTTCGGGGCAACGACAAACTTCGTTATGCCATACACGATTCGCTTAAATCCGTGATGGCGAAAGCCACCACATGGAAACAGGTGGAAACGATGCTTGCAAGGCAGGGCATCGACATCCATTACAAATATCGAAGCGGAACAAATGAAGTGCAGGGCATTTCCTTTGAAAAGGATAACGTAAAGTTCAAAGGCTCGGCAATCGACCGCAAATTCAGTTTTGCAGGCATGGAGAAACAGCTAAGCGAAAACCGAGCAATGGGCATAACGCATTCCGCTACGGAAACCCCTACACTTGCCGACCAGATAAGGAAGGTACTTGGACAACAGGAACAGCACTCGGAAGCATACGAAACTGGAATGGGCTTGCTCGGTGACCTATTGAATATGCCCGCCTCGATAGAACCCGAACCCGACCCAACGTGGCGCAGGAAAAAAAAGAAACCGGAGGAAGAAAAATCAAGGGGAATAAGCAGATAAAACACTAAAGAAATGAACGAACAGGAATTACAGACCGCTGTTAAAGACCAACAGGAGATAGCGGTACTAATGGACAAACGTGTGCAACAACTCGAAAAACAGAAATGCGAAACCAAAGACTATTCGGAAGAATTGGCACAAATAAACAAAAAATTGGAGCATATCGTAAAGGATGAAACGCTTGTCGGACTGAAAGCATCCATCCTAAAGCATATCGAGGCAACGGGTCATCTGGTGACGGCACTGGATGAACAAAAGAAACTGATAGGTGAAATGCCACAGAAAACAAAGATGACCGTAGAGCATCGCATTACAGGACGGCAACGACCGTATATCATTACGGGTGCTGTATTGATGCTTGTGTCAGTGCTTTCTCTTTTTGTCAGCTTTCAGCTTTGGCGGTCAAACTCCGCTCTGCACGACAGCGACATCAAAATCCGCATGGTGAGGTTATTTTATCCACAGGTATCATTGGATATTGATTCCATCTACTACAACAATCCCAAACAATTAAAAATTTGGGTTAAGCAAGAGGAAGAAAGGGTTGCTTGCCATTAGAAAAGCCGAAGAAAGTGCAAGACAATCCACGGAGCAGGCAGAACGGGCAAAGCGAGAATTGGAAGATCTGAAAGAGCAGAAAAAGTAGAGATCTACATACGAAATCTAATTATTACAATTTCTCCAAAGGAATATCATACTTTTTCAATTCTTCCAAGAGCGGTTCGCTCATCTTCGACGGTGTTTTTGTAGTAGACTTTTTTGATGTAACTCCTATCAAAAGTTGGACGTAGCGGTGAGGTCGTATTAAATTTGTCGTATAGGAGCATGTTTACGACGTTTTCTATCCGATCTTTACGGGAAATGATTTGCCGGACTGGGTTATAATTTCATCTGTACACAGAATACGATATTCACCCTCTCTGGCGAACGGATCGCTCTTCTTCACAAAAATAAGGTTGGAAAGCCAAGAATACGATGTTAATCTGATTGGATATTTTATCAGTTTGTCAACATAGCAAACAGGATTTCCAATCAAGTCGTATTTTTTGTTATCTGAGAATTTTATTAGTTTATCCCTAAATAAATTAGTGTCATATTCAATGCATATTCCAGTAGGATTATCTTTCCATAATTCTTGATTCAAATGTGTTTTTGCTAAGCACAGCACCTTATTCCGTTTTGTCAGATTGAGTATGTGATGATGCAGAAGATAGATGAAAACATCCTTTTTGTCAAAATAGCTACGACTCGGATGCTGACGAACGATTTCCTTGTACATTTCTTCTAATGATAAATTGTCAATATACAGTCTATCAAACCAAAATTCTGTTTTATCGGCTAGTTTTTCAAGTTTCCAAAAACCAAGCGGATCTGAAAATTGGATATTACTATGTATTATAGATGTCAATCCTCCTTTTAAATCAATGTACTTGTACAGTTTATTCGGAATTTGCTGGAATGGTTCGTTATAGTCAATATGAGGCAGTTGATCGTTGTCTAATTTCTGCTGGTTAGCATAGGTCTCTGCAATTCCATCAAAGAAAAAAGAAAACATATTTTCGTGACTCAATAATAACCGTAATTCATGTTTTGTCATTGTAGAACAAGGATTTTGGAACTTTATTTACAGAACTCTGTAAAACTCCTCCAAGACAAAATGCAAGTATTTTTCAAGGGTTTTATTTCGAGTTTTCCCTACGGTCTGCATAAATGAACTAATCTCATGATTTCTGAACGACATGCCTTCATGCTTATTCAACTCCTGCCAGATTTCTTCCCATCTATTTCTGATGTTTGTATCTTCAATATCTTTAGACGCTAAATAGACTGTGTCAAATTGTTTTTCAAGTTGTTGGAATTTTTCCCGACCTGATAATGGTGACAGAAATAGCGCATCGTGTAATTTGAGGATTTTCTCTCTGTAATATGTGGACATAAAAATACTTCGATAATATTGTTTTTTTAAGTGCTAATATTTTACTTTTTAGCATCTCGTAAGCAGTACCAAAGTTCTTGTCATTATTACAATCTTACCTATCCTTCAGCAACCTCTCCAGATACTCTATCTTAGATTTTTCGGCTTCTAGAAGACGCTCGTAAAGATTTTTATTTTCCTCGTGAGCTTCGAGCAGTTTATCAATTGGGTTAAAGTTAAACGTTGGATTTGAGCTCCAAGCACCATTATTAGAACTGTTGTCGTTGAAGTTATTTATAATATTGAACACAGCCTCCTCACTAAATTCTCAATCGCTTCTGGAGTAACACCTAATATTTCGGCTACTTGTGCCAATAAATCCTGCTTCGATAGCTGCACTTTTCTCAATATTGGATACCGTCTGCTGACTTACGCCCAATTCAATAGCTAAAGCTTCCTGCTTCATCCCCCGCAGTTCGCGGATACGGCTGATTTTTCTTCCTATATGGTTTGTCGTGTTGGTTGTACTCATAAGTCCAAAGTTAACAAATATTCAGCGTTCAAGATACGAAATATCTTCAGATCGTAAAACACAAGAAAATTCTAGTAGAATACCAATGGTTGTGGTTTTATACAAGCTGTTTTGGTTCGGTACGTGAATGATGCTGTGTTCATTTGCGTAGAAACAAATCCATAACACTATGCATCACGTAGAATATGAAAGTAGTTACATCACACTACTGACGGAAGAAGAGATACTAAATCCGTATACCGTATTGGAAGAGACATTCAAGGAGTTTTCGTCACCAACGCATATTCAGGATGAATTATTTGAAATCTTGACATTGGCTGTACGCCGGAATTATTGGATGACTTATAATTCGCCTCTGATTGTCTATCGAAAATACAAAAAACTAGTGCGCCTGTTCGAAGCAGGTTGGCTAATCGAGAAGATAAGACCTAATCTTGATCTATTTGAAAAGTTCAGCACACCCTATAAAAAGATTCGGGTCGATAAGCCGAAAAGGGAAAGATTTAAAACCAATTCCGACTCTATTACCAATTGCTATCAAGCACTGGTCGGAATATACAGTTCAGATCCTCTATATTCTTTACGAAGTGACCTTTTCAACCTGTTATTTGAAGGATTAATGCCTACGTGTGTTTACTATTCATACGAATTCGAAGGGTATATGGTGAAAGCAGTTCAGCAAATGAATACTTTGATCAGCACGTTACACACCATAGATCACCATGAACAGAGCAACGTATTATCTCCCCGAGATGTCGAAATATTGACGAAGGAAAGAGATGAATTTAAGTCAAGAGATACCTTATATGATTATGACAATGACATGTATGATTTGTACAGGAATTCGAAAAAGGAAGATCTGACAAAAGCTTTACGTATTTCAAAGGAAATTTTGTTTACAAAAAACTTCTGGAAGTTACACGGCAATCCGGCCAATATACTCCACTACTACCATGATTTTCTTTTTATTCTAGACTGCTATTGGGGTCATTATCAATATATCCTTGAACAAGGAATGGATATTAATACCAAATGGAAATACCCTAAGGATAAAAAGCAAGAGCTATACGGCAAGGGGTACAAATGGATTAAAAGGCCTTGGAAATATCTCCATGATCAATTTAAAAAGAAGCCTATCCAAGAATGGCGCAGTCTGCTGGAACTATGTCTGGAAGACGTATTGAGCAACCAACAAATCGGATATAGAATTGACCGTGATAACGATGAAATACTGGATTTCATTGATGGGATACTCTTTTTTGGAGGGACTATCTAAGTATGAACCAGAAATATATTAGCGTATGGAACAACTAAAAAATCAAGAAAATTTGGAAAAAATTATCTCCCAAATAACTTCTAAATACAACATCGAGCAAATCTATCTCAATACCTACAATCGTGATAACTTGCCTCCACGAACTGATCATCCTCGTATCCAACAAGTATGTCAAGGCTTTAGGCGATCTGGTTCCAAAGATTGTTAATACTATCAAGGAATATCCGCAATATAAAGTGATATGCTATGTGGCTTTTCAGGCAAAGGATAAGATCAGAGAAGGGAATCTATTTCTGTTTACGTCCTGTCAACCCCAAAAACTCATTTACACAAAGGAGAATTCTGAGTTTGTGCCGATCCCCGAAAATTTTGATTTCACCAAAATGCAGGGGGCTTGCTATCGATTTTAAGAATCGGGAACAGCAAAAAATCGACGAGTTTAAAGAGGGTTATTATCATTTCAATGAAAAGGGGAAATATTCTTTGGCTTCTTTCATGTTGCATCAAGCTATTGAGCTTACTTATCGCTATCTCGAACTTTTACTTATTGCCAAAGAACGGGTTACGCATTCGATCCGATGCCACCATCTGTATATGAAGGAAATCAGTTCTATTTATGCTAATGTTTTCGATGAAGACGATCACGATGATATCGTTTTACTCCAAGTTTTGGAAGATATATACCGCTCAACCGTTACGAAGATCATTTTGAGATCGCCCCTGAGATGTTAAAGCGATTAGAAGCGAAGATGGAGGCATTACATTTAAATGCGGAACAGATTTTTAGTCATGTTCTGCAATCTTTTGAACAACCTTATACCGAAAATCATCATCTAATTGACCAAGAACATTATTTACCCCGAGAAATAACAATAAGTAAGCTAGATGATAACGCATGTTTGAAGGATGCTGTCGAGCAATTAAAACTAAGCATATCAGAGCCTATTGCGGTTTATTTGTTTGGGCATCGTGCGCGGTCATTTTTTATCGAAGGGATCAATGAGCGTGAAACCATTGGTATCTGTGACTATTATTTCGATTTGTTGATAGTTAGCGAAACGGATATAAGGGAGCAGTTAAGCAGTTTACAACCTTTAATAAACGAGCGTATAGGCATTTCTTTATTTCTATTGTCCTTTACAAAAGTCCAGATACAAAAGGAGCTCGATAAAAACAGCCCATTCTTTCACCGAGTGCTGTGTGAAAATGAAGCGTTGCTTCACGCAGGATTAGAAGTTAGCGATTGGCATTTTCATGAAAGTAAAGGGATGCGCACAAAGCAAGAGGTTGAGACGGCAAGAACAAAGTGGTACCAGCGAAAGGATAACGCCAATGGGTTCTTGCATGGTGGTAATGCTATAGATAATTCAGAGGAAGTCGTGATTAAGGTTCTTTTATATAATCAGGCTATGGAGCAAGCCTGTCTTGGGTTGCTCGAGTTCTTTTATGGCTATACTCCCTATCAGCATAACCTTCATCATCTGTATAATTTATGCTGCAGCTTTTGGTACTTTCCAAATGATATATTTCCAAGGGCTACTAAAGAGGACAAAAGACTTTTTAAGGAATTTGTCCACGTAGTTAAAGAATGTTCGCTATAAAGGGCTGTCTTATATTGATTGGGATGAAGCATACCGGTACGAAGCACGATGTGAACGATTTCTTGAAGAATGTATCAAACTCGTCCAAGGAACTTTCTCTAATGAATAGATTTAATAGGGTCGTTAGCCGTAAGACCAACGACGCCCACTCTTGCTTTGGCTGTTTAATATAAAAAACTCATTTGCCATATGAGGTAATATCAGACATCTGTTGATTACTATTTAAAATCTTTAGCATAATACATCCAAGAAGAGAGTAAGCAAACGACAAGAGGTCAGAAGATTAAAAATCCAACCAAAAATCAAGTTTAACCGTTTCAGTGAAACTAAAGTTCGTGTAATCAAATTAAGCGGACTATGGCTCGACAGATTGGGATTTTCTCCCCAAAAACGAGTAACAGTGACGACAATGGACAAACTGCTCATTATTCGATTAGACGAATAATGATAATAACAAAGCCGTCAGTTCAAATCGAATTGGACGATTTTTTTTATTCTTCTAATTCTACCTTTTACTTCCGATTGGATAGCAGTCTAAATAAGGCATAAAATGATTAGATTTGTATAAGGCTTAATATCGCCGTTATAAAACCAAAGAAAATAAGAGACGAGCAAGGAAGTGGTGGTGCCCGAAAGGGATAACTATAATACGTCGATAATCTATATTAAATATAATAGCCAGTTGAAAAATTAGGTTTGAAAGAGAATGATATGTAAATGAAGAACCAAATTAAAAGTTATTTAGAGCAGGTTTACGTAGAGGTTTCAAGTAGCATTTCAAAGCAATTTGATATGCGAAAGAATGATTTATCAAAGTTTTGCACTTTTGATTTGGTTAATTTTCATTTGATTAGCCAATATATTTTAGATGAAAATAAAAAAGATTTTTCATTAACATTCCACAGAGTGAATACAGACCCAATTTTTTTACTTCAATTTTTCATTCAATAGTTCTAATCAAACTCTACCAAAATTATTTTAGTCACGAAAACGTGGTGCCTATATTGGATAAAGGAGATTTGATATATGCGAAGCGTAAATAAAGAATATAGAGTTTTTGTTGTCAAAAATTTACTACCAGAGCAAATAAAAAATAAACTTTAGGTTTCCAAGAAAGAATGAAATTGGAATCAATGATTTTCCACTAAAAAAGCAATTTCTTACGAAACTGAATCCAAATTTAGTAGATACCAGAAATTCAACGAAGAATGTAAACTCCTATCGTGAATTTTTATCCTCTAATTTTAATGAAGATTTCCCATTTATAACAGATTTTAAGAATAGAACATTGGTAATTGCCGAAAAGCAATTTTTCATTGAAAGTAAAGTTTACCCATCAGATACACGAGTAAGAAAGGAAAAATAAGTAATGATTTACCGTTTTTAAGTTATTTGGTTGAATGTTGCAATGACTTTAATTCTGCAAAAGAATTTGTGTTGAACAGTAGTCAATGTTTTGATGAAATAATTGTCATTGGAGATTCTAAATATCGAGACATTTTTGACTTTATCCTTCAAGAAAAACACAGGGGTAGGTACGAAAATATTGTTCTTATTGGTGCAGAAAAACCAAATACAGAAAATCAGTTTTTAGAATGGTCTTGGTCTCATGATGAGTTGAAGATAGCAAATAATGAAAGGGTAAACAGACTTACAAAAGTTGTATTAAAGGACGACAGTCTGTATTCGTTATTTATAGAATTAAAGTCTGAAGTTGAAAAAATAAAAGAAGAAAGCAAGGTTAATCTTGCGTTTATATTGAAATATGCTAATTTCTTTTCGAGAATGATTTTGGTAAATACCAATTTGTCAAAGGGAATTTTTCGGGAATATTTAGAGAGGCTGAACCATTATTTTCAAAGCGAGACATTTGCTGAAGAAGTTAATAGCCTTTTCTATGGAAAAGATATTTACAATCCTGATGTAATTGAGCATTATACGAATCGGATTTTTGATAAATTCTCTGGAATTTCAACGTATTTGGAAACTGAAAATTTAAAATGGGATTACATAAAACAAAAAGCTAACTCTAATCAAGCAAAAACTGTCTGTTTAATTGTAGAAAAGAAAAATTACGATGCTATAAATAATCAACTACTAAATGAAAGTATCAATACTATTCGTTTGATAAGTGATAAAAGAATAGACCATTCAAAACTTTATTTGGATAAATGGCTGAATGATGAACAAAATTCTCAAGACAAATTAGTCATTATCCCATATTTGAATAATATGGAACTATATACAAAGATTACATCTGTAAAAGGTTGTTGTGAAGTGCTTTGTTATGAAAATATAGATGAAATTTCATTTGACAATGTAGAACGGAGTTACCAAAGCCAAGAAAAGTTAAAATTAACACATAATGACAGAGCAAAATTTATAAAGACTAATTTCCGTTCAGATAGTCGAATTTAAAAAAAGAGATTTAGATGATGTTTTTACTTTCGATTTGAATGGTGAGAATTTTAAGAATAACCCTTACGAATATATTGATTTACCAAAGGAAAAGGCTTTTTATGAGGTTATGTTTGATGATGGAACAACAGAAAAATTTGAGTCATCAAAAGGAATTTTCCTGATTGAGAATGGGGGAGCAGATAAAAACTACGATTGGAGAACTATATGATAATTCTACCATTAGGTTCTATCAAAACAATAGCCCAAAAGAATTTAGGGAAATTTTAAAAATATTTGACACTGAAAACTTATTAGATTCATTTGATGAATATTCAATGAGTTGGAAGCAGACATTAATCAACCTATCATCAAAATTTGGGGGAATTGAGAATCTATACAATCGGATTTTCACAACTTATAAAATAAACTATAATACATTTCGATTATATTTTGATAAAAATTCTCAAACACGATTTCCAAGAGTGAAAACATTAGAAGCTATTCGAATATTTTGTTTGAATAATGGTTATACAGACGAGCTTATTGTAAGTGAATTTGAGAAGTTCAAAGTTTATTCAAAAAGAGACCATTCCATAAGACAACAAGCAGGAAAAATATTAGGTAACGATTTGTTGGATTATATTGCTTCGGATAAAACAGAAGTAAGTGATTCGTTGGGAAAATTATCCAAAAACATCCTGGATAAATTAACTGACACCATTCAAGAAAAAATTGTGATAAGAAAGACTTTATTAGATGAATAAATACATAGAAGAACCAAGATTAATATTCCGAGATACGATTCAAAAAAACTTGATTGGTCCCGGCTCCGATGTTTTTGTGTCAGACAGTGAAAACGAAATAATATCTGATTATCCATTAAGTAGATATTATTCAGGGATTTTGTTTCCTGAACGAGATACTGAAACTTCTATTGGTGAAAAAGAAATGATTGATGCTAATGCAGAAATAGAGGATGACAATCTTGAAGAGAATCTAATACTGTTAGACAAAGGTGAAGAAGATTTTGACGAAGATGTAGATATAAGCAAAAATGTAGAGCCTGAAAAAGAATATTCAGAAGCTAATCAGTACTTTCCGACAAATTTTGGGTTAACTTTTTGTGTCCCCAAAGATACAAAAAGTTTAAAAGTGGCTTTTAAGTACGCAAAGTATGAACAAATTAAACCTACAAATGCAGTAATAGAAATTGATGAAAAAGATTATAGATGGTTCGTAGAACATCCATATAATTATATTAACAGATATTTCAAGTATGAGAACGGACTAATGTCCTTAAACAAAGATGAGTTTGACAAAGGGGGATTGTCCGTTCGTAATTATAGGGATAGATTTAAGGAAGATGAGCGTCAAAGAGAATTGTTGGATAGCGTTGGATATAAAAAAGGAGAGCTATTGTTAGGGCGACTTTGGAAAAGAGTGCAACGAGAACCGATAGTTGTCGAACTAAATCTAACAGAAATTAATGCAGATGAATCAAAAGAATATCCATTGGACGAAAACCAAGAGGATAAATCGGTTATAACTTGTTATTACAAAAAGATTTATGAGACTCATTATGGTAAGTTCATAAAAATTCTTTTGGCAAACAGATTAAATCACCCGAAAAATAAATTTTCATTTGGTAATGAGTTACTAAATAAGAAAGCGATTTTTCAAGGTGAAATATCAATAACAGGAACTGAATTCCTACCATACAAACAACTCACAGAAACTAATCCATTTGACGAAGAATTAAACTTAATCAATTTTCAATACAGAGAAGAGCATTCTTTTGCTATTGGACACGGTTGTGCTGTTACTTGGAATAATGGTAAAACACCCACGGAATTAAAAACAACTTTTTTTGCCCGAAGTTGACATTAAAAATTACAGTAATGCCTTTAAAGACACTTTTCCAAAAGAGTTAAAGGAAATAACTGAATTAAAACAACTTTCGATTTGGACAGATTTAGATAAGTCTACCATTATCCAGAAATTAAAACTCTTTGCTCAAGAATATAAGAATTGGACAACAACAAAGCAGGAAACTACTATTGCAGAGGAAAATTACAGAAAATCTTTAAACACTGTTTTAGAAAAACAGAACAAAACTTATGATAGGCTAATCAAAAACATAGATTTTCTTAATTCAGATGAAATTGCTTTTAAATCTTTTTTGTTGGCAAATACAGCAATGTATATTCAGATGTTGATTTCCAATAAAGATTTGTTTGGTAAGAAGGGAATTGAGTTAAATGAGATTGATAGCAATTTGAATTATAATGATTTGTATTTCTTTAAAAATCATTCATTCAAACCAAATTACAGACCATTCCAATTAGCGTTTTTTCTTTTGAATCTTGAATCAACAATCAATGAAAATTCTAATGATAGAAATAATGTTGTCGATTTGCTTTGGTTTCCCACGGGGGGAGGTAAAACGGAAGCATATTTAGCAATTACAGCTTTCACGATGATTAGCAGAAGAATTTTACACGGCAAAGATTCAGAGGGGGTTTCTGTAATAATGCGATATACCTTGCGATTATTGGACAGCACAAACAATTTGAAAGAGCAACGAAATTGATTCTGTCATTGGATTTTTTGAGAAGAAATTTTAAATCAGATAATGATTACTTTTTTGGAAATGATAAAGTGTCAATCGGGATGTGGGTTGGAGCTTCTACCACACCAAACTCATACAAAGATGCTCAAAAAATATACAAAAAAGTCTTTGAAGAAATTACCAAACTAAATAATGGAAAAACTGGAGATTATCGCAAAGTCAATACGTTTCCTATAACAAACTGTTCTTGGTGTGGCTGTAACTCTGTTTCAAAAAATCAATTTGGGAAATATGATTTAGGTTACACAGCTACTGATAAATCATTTTCCACACATTGCCTTAATTCAGATTGTGCATTTAGTGAAGAGCTCCCTATTTACTTTGTAGATGATAAGATTTATCAACATCCACCTACATTGCTTTTTGCAACTGTAGATAAATTCGCAATGCTTTCACATAGAGAAGAAGGACATAAATTATTTAATTCCCAAGAAGAAAGTAAATTACCCCCTGATTTGATTATTCAGGATGAATTACATTTATTGAGCGGGCCTTTAGGTTCAATCACAGGTTTGTATGAATCCATCGTAGAAATGCTTTCAACAAAGGGAAACAGAAAGCCTAAAATTATCACATCAACAGCGACAACAAGAAATACGGAACAGCAAGTTGCCATGCTCTATGGTAACAGGGCATTGAATATATTTCCGCCAATGGGTGTAACGTATGATGATAATTTCTTTTCTTTTGTTTCCGATGATAGTAAAAGAAAACATATTGGTTTTATGCCAACAGGAAAAACAGCCCTAAATTCACAAATAAGGATTTTAGGTAATCTGCTTTTGTCTCGTATTGAGCTATTCAAGTATTATAGGGAAAAAGAGCAATTAACACGAGAGGATGCAATTGATAGAGAAAATAATTTTTGGACAATAGTTTCATTCTACAATAGTTTGCGTGATGTCGGAAAAGTTTATAACAAGGTTCCTGCGGAAATATCAGATTTCTTGAAACTGTTACATAACCGTTATCAGTTGAACAAACAGATTTATGGGTTCAATTATTTTGGGCTTTCCGGAAGAACGAAGGAATTAACGAGTAGAGTCGAAAGCAATTCTATCAAAAAACTCTTAAACGAATTGGAAGAACCATTTAATTTAGTTGTAAAGGATGAATGGAATTTTGTACAGAATACTGTTGATTTGGTTTTGGCTTCCAATATGTTTTCTGTAGGAATAGATATTGAACGATTGAATGTAATGTTAATGAATGGGCAACCTAAAAATGTAGCAGAATATATTCAGGCATCAAGTCGTGTGGGAAGAAAAGACAAAGGAATAGTTATCAATTTATTAGATGCCAACCGCTCAAGAGATAAATCCTATTTTGAAAACTATGTTCCATTTAACAACGCATACTACAAATTTGTTGAACCTTTAAGTGTTACACCATTTACAGAAATTGCTTTGGACAAAGTCTTAGCGAGTTTATTGGTTTGTTTTGTGAGACATAAGCAAGGTTTATACCTTGACAAAAGAGCGAAAGATTTGTTGGAAATTATGAAGACCTTAAGAAATTCATTTCAGATAGAATAAGAAATAAAAAGCAATTGGATTACGCTTTGGAAAAACTACAACTTTTAGTTGATAAATGGACTACAAAGGAAGGCGATTTGACTTATAAAATTCTGATTAAAAAGATGTCAGATTTAGATGATTGGAGTCTGATGATGTCAATGAGAGAAATAGACACAAATAGCATAGTAAAAATAATAAACAGATAATGGGGGCAATTTGAACAAATACAAACAAGAAAGGCTATTAGTTCTTATGGCGGTGTCGGTTCTATTATAGAAACAAGAGATGGCTCTATATTGATTGACAATTTTGATGAATGGCCATTTTTCCAAGTTGTGAATGGAAAGTTTGAAGAGCATAATTTTGTCATTGATAAAAGGTTTAAGAATCGTTTAAGTAAATATTTTCAAGAATTAGAGTATTTGATAAAAATTCCTGTTAATGATTTAAAACAAGGTTATCAACCTGAAAATCCATTTGCTTTTTTATCGGCTCAGTATTTCCCTGAATGGTTTTATTGCAATAATTGTCATCGTTTTGATAGAATTGACAATTGGAAACGAAATTGGGATAACAATGTAGAGAGTCACCATAAGACCACTAACACAGAACGAAGCTATTTTTATCCGCCAAAATGTTATTGTTGTTATGTAAATAACAGAGACAAAAAACGGAAATTTTTCAATTTGGAACAAGTAAGATTTATTTTAACCTCACCTAATGGGGAAATAGCAGATATTCCTTGGGATAAATGGGCGATGTTTTTGGATACAAAGAAGAAAGGAAATAAAGAAAAATCTGAAAATACAACGGACGAAGAAGAAATCATTACTCTTTCAAATGTTCAAGTTCCAGAAGATGTAATTTTTGAATATAAAACATCTGACAAATTAGATGATTTGAAAGGTATTTGGATAATAGCAAAAAGAAAAAATGGTGAACAAATAAGTTTTGCAACATTGTCAGGCTTATTCGATTTAAGGATAAAAATTCAAGAGTTATTACCCAATACTAAAGAAACGGATATTTTGTTTAAACCTGTTATTCGTTCAAGTAATAGCGTTTATTATCCGAATATTTTATCAAGTATTTTTATTCCTGCTAATGATGAATTAAATGATTATACGATCAACCTGATTAAAGAAGAATTTGAAGAAGGAAGTAATGTAAATCAAATTTCAAAAAATCTAAAACGATATAAAAATATAGATATTGAATCTCAGGCTATTCAAACTCTTATAGACAATAATTTTAGTGAACGAGAAGCTGAAATTGCAAAAACAGAAAACCAATACCGATACGATGAATATAAATTCATTACGGGAAAAGATAATGAAAGAGTTGAAGACAGATTAATTTTTTCCAAAATAGATAGTTCATATTTTCATAGCGATTTGATAAAATCCATTTACAAAATGGATAAGATAAAAATAACATCTGTACAAACATCCTATACAAGGCAGGAACCGATTTCTAAAAATTATTTTTTAGATGATGAGGACTTAGAGAAAGCAACAAAAGAAAGTATCACTAAAAAATTTACTTCCACTAATGGTAAGAATGCGAAATATTTGCCAGCGGTTGAGAGTTTTGGAGAAGGTGTTTTTTTTTGAATTTGACAATGATATTTTAAATAAGTGGATTGCAGATAATCTAAAGGTACAAGAACGAATTTCCATTATAACCGGTAACCACAGTCAATTGGAATCAAATTTTAATGATGACTTAATTTTAAGTCCAAAATACATTCTCATTCATACATTTTCTCATTTAATTATTAAAGAATTAGAATATTTGTGTGGTTATCCATCAACTTCTATTCAAGAAAGGTTATATATAGATGAGAGTTTAACAATGAATGGAGTTTTAATTTATACTATTGCTGGGTCAGAGGGAAGTTATGGCGGGATTACATCCATCTGCGATGATGACCGAATAGGAAAATTGATAGAATCTGCAATGATTCGTGCTACTGATTGTGCAACAGACCCAATTTGTTATCATACACATGGACAAGGTGTTGCAAATCTTAATCTTTCTGCCTGTTTCAGTTGTACTTTGCTTCCTGAAACATCTTGTGAAATGTTTAACTGCTATCTTGACAGAAGAATTTTAGTAGATAAAGATTATGGATATTTTAAAAACCTTTTCAATACGAAGAAATAAGCAATATTAATTTTTGAAAAGGTTAAATAATTCTGAAAATTAATAAAATAGGATGCCTGAACAACAAAATATAGAATATAAACAGAGTTGGCACGAAGAATATCTTAAGTGGGTTTGTGGTTTTGCAAATGCACAAGGTGGGCTGATTTACATCGGGAAAGACGATAATGGGGATGTCGTTGGTTTGGAAGATTATAAAAGGCTAATGGACGATATTCCCAACAAGATTCGTAACGCAATGGGGATAACTGTTGAGGTGAATTTACACGAGGAAGCAGGGAAACATTTCATTGAAATCGTTACGCATTCTTATTCCGTGCCTATTTCATTGCGTGGTAGATATTACTACCGTAGCGGAAGCACCAAGCAGGAATTGACAGGGGGCATCACTCAACGAGTTTTTGTTGAAGAAGTCGGGCAAGACGTGGGATGATGTGATTGAACCAAGAGCGACATTTGATGATATCGATGAAAATACTTTTTCCGCATTTCTAAAAATGTCAGAAGAAAAAGGTCGGATGCCCGAAACAATTGGTTTAACCATTCCACAGATATTTGATAAACTTCTGTTGACTGAAAATGGACAGTTGAAAAGAAGTGCTATTATTCTGTTTGGGAAAAATCCTGCAAAGTTTTATCCGAATACGTTTGTGAAAATCGGACGTTTCAGAGAGAACGATATTTTATTTCACGATGTAGCAGAGGGCAATTTGATTACACTTTTGCGAGAAGTTACGAATCAACTCAATCATAAGTATCTCACACAAAAAATTCATTTTGAGGGTTTGTATCGTATTGAAACAGGCGAATACCCTACACCTGCAATCAGAGAAATGTTATTGAACGCTTTGATACACCGTAATTATATGGGTGCAATGACACAAATCCGTGTGTATGACGATAGTATCAATGTGTGGAATGATGGAACATTGCCAGCAGGTATTAATTCAGAATCTTTGAAAAGACCGCATCGGTCAAATCCACGCAATCCGATTATTGCAGATGTTTGTTTCAAAGGAGGTTTGATTGATTCGTGGGGAAGCGGAACGATAAAAATCATTGACACTTGTAAACAAGCCGAACTACCCGAACCCGAACTTATTGAACAAGAGGGAGGTTTCTCGGTAACCCTTTTCAAAAATAAGTTGACAGTAGAACAGCTAACGAAACTTGGCTTGAATGACCGTCAATTAAAAGCCGTTGAGTATGTGAAAGAGAAAGGGAAGATTACGAATAAAGAGTATCAAGAGCTGTTTGAAGTTGCAAGAATGACAGCGACAAGGGATTTAACAGAATTAGTTGAAAAAGCCGTATTTAAGTCGTCAGAGGTCAAAGGAGCGGGTGCTTTTTATGAACTTTTGTGAATTGCACCATAATTGCACCAATTGCATCATAATAGCATCACGATTGCATCATTTAAGCATAACCAAAGTGTAAAGAGAGTTGGTAACCGACTTGATTTCCCCCGCTCATTAGTGGCTTGCGAAACCCCACTGCTCTTGCCCTGCGCTGTTCTCGCTTTGGCTGTTTACGGAATTGGTTTGATGATTAAATACCACAAAAAAGGATTGTTATTATCAGGATACTTTCGTATCTTTATGATAACAAAGTACATTGACTGATTGGAAAAGGTTCTATCGGGAGAACACAAAAGCCTACAAAGGCGGTGATATTAAAGGTGACCTATTCGGTTACCTCTCTTGATAGTTTACTTGTTAACATTAATATAATCAACGCATTAGAGGTGTGGTGGAAAATCCTGCCACCCCGACAAAAGCCATTGATTATCAGTGGCTTTTTCTTTTTTCGGACACATTTCGGACAAATTATATCTGAATATTGATTATTCAATAACCTAAGCAAAGTTAAGTTAAGCTAGAAGAATAACCCTTCTTAAAGAATGATTGGAGCATAATGCTTGTTTCTATAGAGCGTGAAAAGTTCATCTTATTCTTATAATAAATCAAGAGGGCTAGGAGTCTTTTGCTTGTCTATGTCAGTGATATGAGTGTAGATCATAGTCGTTTTTATATTTTCATGACCCAATAACTCTTTTACAATTCGGATATCGATACCTGATTGGATTAAATGTGTGGCATAAGAATGTCGCAATGTATGTACAGAGCCTTCCGACTGAACATTTGCTTTGATCAATGCTTTTTTCAGAATCAACTGTACACTTCGTTCGCTATACTTGCCACCCTTCTCACCTTCGAAGAGGTACTCCTTTGGCTTGAATGCTTGATAATAATGTCTCAAAGTCGCCAGCAATTTGTCTGGTAATGATACAATCCGATCTTTATTACCTTTGCTTTGATGGATTCTGATAATTCCATCGGAAGATTTTATGTCTTTGATTTTGAGATTCAACAGTTCGCTAAGACGTAGTCCACAACTATAGATTGTCATCAGAATAGCCTTGTGTTTTAGATTTTGAGTGTTATCGAGAATATTTCTTACTTCTTCTTTTGAAAAGAATTTAGGTAATTTAGAAAATGAGCGTTTCGGGTATAAGTAATCCAGTTGGATTTTTTTGTCCAATATCAGTTCGTACATCTTCTTGATTGCGCCCACTAATCCTTTTTGATAGGAAACACTAATTTTCCCATTTTGAACTTTTTCGTTTATAAACGCCTCAATATCTGACAGTGGAATTTCTTCAAGGGAGGGATATTTGCTAACATGTTTAAGAAATATACTAGCGTAATCCTTTTACGATCTAATGGTATTGCCAGCATATCTCTGCATCAGCAATCTCTTTTCGAAGGTTTCAAGTATGATTTCGCTATTCATATCAGGGAAATAGTATTTTATAATATTTTGTTTCGCTATTTGTGCGTTTTTATTTTTTAAATACAAATATATCAATATCTTATGTAGAAAGAAAAGTCAAATAACGAAACACGTATATAGGGTTGGTTAAGCGAAATTTTCCGTATATTCGTTTCGTTAAAACAGATGTTGTTAGCAATCCGCTGCGCTCCTTGCTAACAATGGCTCGGCGACTTACGTCGCTTGCCGTAAGCCGCCGCTTCGCGGACTGCTTACAACAAGCGACTTGGCTAAATAGCTCCGCTTTTGTATCTTCGATACAGCTTCGCTACTTCGCCAAGTCGCCGAGCCATTGTTAGCAATCCGCTGCGCTCCTTGCTAACAATGGCTCGGCGACTTACGTCGCTTGCCGTAAGCCGCCGCTTCGCGGACTGCTTACAACAAGCGACTTGGCTAAATAGCTCCGCTTTTGTATCTTCGATACAGCTTCGCTACTTCGCCAAGTCGCCGAGCCATTAGCTGCAACCCTAACCGACAACTCCTCATTTCGGCATCACAATAAATCAATACTACCTTTGAAATATGAAAAATAAAAATTTAGACCAAGACTTTGGCACATTGTCAGAAACCATTAATCGACTTGTTAAGTTAGGTTACACCCACGACTTTAATATAATGGACGAATGTATTGTATGCCATAAGGAAAATATTACATTATCACCAGACGATTTTCAAATTGACCACGTCTATCGCTTTGAGGGCGACTCAGACCCTGAATACCAGTCCATACTTTACGCCATTTCATCTACAAAGTTTGACGTTAGAGGAACTTTAGTAAATGGTTACGGCACTTCATCAGACGAAGTGACAACAAAACTGATAGAAAAATTAAACACTCATAACAACCAAAATAAAATGGAAAGTAAATCAAATGACGAAACACCACAACGGCCAGATAGTGAACGCTTATTAAATGCACCGTTTGTAGAAATGAATTTACAAGAGGTTATTAAACAAATAAAAAGTGAAACTACTTGGATTGACAGCGACCGAAATGCCGTTACACTTTTCAAATCGGAAACTATGAGAATTGTGCTTATAGGACTACACAAAAACGCAGAACTAAAACCGCACAAGGCTAACGGAGTAATAAGTGTTCAAGTAATTGAAGGCAACATAGAATTTACAGCAGAAGATCAAATTACTTCTCTGGAAAAAAGACAAATGATAGCATTACAAGAAAATATTATTCATAGTGTTAAAGCGTTGACAGAAAGTTTTTTTCTATTAACACTTGCAATGAACAACAAATAGACACGAGAAGAGAAGGGCAGCAGCTAACAGGCGTTTGGCAAAAAAGCGGGTTCAGTGGTTATTTGAACATTCTACCTCGTATCAACTTTTGTGCTGGGCTGAAAGTTTAGTGCTTCGAAATCCGCTTCTTCGCCAAGCTGAAAAACGTTGAGAGGAAATCCCTCCGGGCTTCCCTCTCAACGGATCAGGCGCTTGCCGGAGTACAGCCCTTCGAGACTGTCCTCTAACACGCGCTTGGAGCAATGCTCCAGCACGTGCGCCAAGCGCCTGATCCGTTATAGGCAAGCCTAACTAACCGTACTACACAACGCGACAGAAACCGAAAGAACAACCAGGCTCAACCCTCCAACCAAACTTACGGAAACGTTTCACTTGTGTAACGACAATTCTTTTCTACTTTTACACTATATTTAAAAGCTTAATTTATGGAGTTTATATACATCATTTCAAAAATACTGATAGCAATAGTCGCTATTGAACACCTATTCATTTTATGGATGGAAATGTTTGCTTGGGAAACAACAGGCAAAAAAGTTTTCAAAGGAGCATTGCCAGAAGAACTATTTAAACCGACAAAAGGGTTAGCCTCCAATCAAGGTTTATATAATGGTTTTTTGTCGGCAGGACTTATTTGGAGTTTCTTTATTTCCGACCCAATTTGGCAAAAAAACGTTGCCCTGTTCTTCTTAGGTTGTGTTATTACAGCAGGTGTTTACGGAGCTATCGTTTCATCTAAAAAAATATTTTTCACACAAGCATTACCTGCCATTATCGCCTTGACATTTACGTTATTGAGTTAGAAAGCGAGTATTGACAGAAAGCCCAGCCTATAACAAGGGTTTTGCAAGAGAGCGGGTTAAGTGCTTCGGTTCAGTGTTAGTGCATAAAATCCGCTCCCTCGCAAAGCCCCGAACCGTTACAGGCAATGTTACACAACCGCACTACCAACTCAATAAAAGAGCTACTTGAGAACATAATAAAAATTTAATCAATATGGCAAAAACAATATTGAACAAAGTAGAAACAAGAGGACACGTAAGACACGGCTAGTTATAATCCTGTCACATGTTTAGTTTTACAAAATTATCGCAATCCCGAACGTATGCACTTTGGTGCATTGCGGGCGTTGAATGATGATAGAGTTGATGCATGAAAGGAATGGGCTTTGGTTCTCGTAATGGAAGTACCAATGGAATTTTAATTAAAAACCGATAATCATTCCAAATTGCTAATGAATGAAATTTAAGACTGAAAATATTGTAAATTTGATTTAAAAAATTTTTCAAAAATATTATGAAAGTAGCGCTTTTTGTCCCTTGTTATATCGACCTTATCTATCCCGAAGTTTCAATTGCCACGTTGGAATTATTAGAAAAACACAACATAGAAGTTGTCGTTCCACTTAATCAAACCTGTTGCGGACAGCCGACTGCCAATGAAGGAGATCAGAAAAATTCGGCAAAGATGGAAAAAGTTTTTGCTCAAAACTTTCAGGATTTGAACGTAGATTATATCGTTGGTCCTGCCGGAAGTTGCGTGAAACAAATAAAACTTCATTTCGATGCCATCGAGCAAACTGAAAAAGTAACGGCAATGCGGGCAAAAACAATTGAGCTAGTGGAGTTTTTCACAGATGTCCTGAAAATCACGGATTTTTCTGACTTATCATTTCCGCATACAGTCGCCATTCACAACAGTTGCAGTTCTATCAGAGGATTGCACATCAGTTCTCGCTCCGAATGGCAGGAACCTCGCTTCAATAAAACAGAAGAACTTTTGAAAACCATTCAGAATATCAATATCAAACACATCAACAGACCCGATGAATGTTGTGGTTTTGGCGGAACGTTTTGTGTAACTGATGAAGCAGTAAGTGCCAAAATGGGACAAGACAAAGTTTCGGATTATGTCGGTAACGAAATTGAATACGTTGTTTCGCCAGATATGTCTTGCCTGATGCACCAAAAAGGCGTTTCGGACAAAGAAAAAACTGGATTGAAATTTCTACACGTGGCTCAGGTGTTGAATAACGGACCGTTTTGATAAAGAAGACACGAAGTTAATTGACAAAAAAAGAAATAGAAAATGAAAAAAGTCAATATAGAAAAAAACGCAGCGGCATTCATCTATCAGGACGATGTTCACGTAACGGAACACGACAAAAACCTGTGGAATGCAAGAGTAAAAAGAGATAAAGCCGCTTCCGAAATTCCCGAATGGGAAGAATTGCGAAATCTCGCTTCTGCCATCAAAGAGCATACACTTACACATTTAGACAAATACATTGAGCAGTTTGTAGAGAATGCCGAAAAAAGAGGTATCAAAGTTCATTTTGCAAAAGACGCCATTGAGCATAATGCCATTGCCTACGAAATTTTGAGCAGCCATAATGTAAAGAACATCATCAAAAGTAAGTCGATGTTGCAAGAAGAATGCGGAATGACACCTTTTCTGGAAGAAAAAGGAATAAATGTTTTAGAAACCGATTTGGGAGAACGGATACAACAGTTGTCGGGTCAGCTTCCCAGTCATATTGTAATGCCGGCCATTCATCAAACCAAAGAAGATGTAGCAAAATTGTTCGCAAAAAAAATTGGAACAGATCCTAACGATACCGACCCAAGCTCATTAAATACCGCTATGCGGAACAATGCCCGACCAAAATTTTTGGTTGCCGATGCGGGAATGACGGGAGGAAATTTTGCTATTGCCGAAACCGGAACTTTTGTTGTTTGTACCAATGAAGGAAATGCCGACCTCACCGCAAGTTTACCGCCTTTACACATTGCCAGTATCGGTATTGAAAAAATATTGCCCAAAGTAGAAGATTTGGGTGTTTTTATACGCATATTATCCAGAAGTGCTTTGGGAACTCCGGCTACGCAATACACTTCGCATTTTTCGGGACCGAGAGCAGGTTCGACAATGCACATTATTTTAACCGACAACGGACGGAGCAAACGTTTGGCGATGGACGAATTTTGGACTTCGCTGAAATGTATTCGTTGCGGTGCTTGTATGAATACCTGTCCTGTATATAGACGAAGCAGCGGTTTGGCGTACAGTGCTACTTATTCCGGACCGATTGGTATTATTATTGACCCCACTTTTGACCCAAAAAAATATTCCGAATTGCCATATCATTCCTCTTTATGCGGTTCGTGTACCGAAGTTTGCCCAGTACACATCAACATTGCCGAACAGATTATGGACTGGCGTAAAGTGATGATGAAAAACAAGGAAGTCGATTTCAGCCGGAGAATGGCGTTTAAAGCAGCAGGCGTAGTATTGAGCAATCCGAAGTTGTTCCGTGTAGTAGAAAAAGTAGCATATAATGCTATCAATATTTTACCCGAAGCCATCACCGAAAACAAAACCCTCGACCCTTGGGCGGCACACCGCAAACTGCCCGATGTAAAGAAAGAAACTTTTAGGGATTGGTATATTAAAAACAGAAAAAGCAATGAGCAATAAAACAAGAATTTTTACAATCGGTACGGGAAAGTTTGAAAAAACGCACCCAAAATCGAATACCCCAAAATCCCGACTTACGAAAAGGAGAATGTGGATTTGAAATCCCTTTTTGAAATAAATCTGAAATTGGCAGCGGTAGATTTTTACGATGTTTCTTCTGTGGAAGAAGCTCAAAAAATAATGCAGGAAAAACTGCCTGACACAAAAGTTGTTTGTTCAGCTACCGATGAGTGGAAAGGAAATAAAGACATCAACAAAATCGCTCGTCCGCAAGATTTGGCAGATGTGGATTTGGGAATTTTCCGGGCTGAATTTGGCGTTGCAGAAATGGGAATGGTTTGGGTAACGGAAAAATCGCTGAAAGTGAATGCTATCGGGTTTTTGTCGCAGCATTTAGCCGTGCTATTAGACCCTGCCAATATTACCGAAAATATGCACACTGCTTACAATATTCCCGGTTTATTCGATGTGAACTACGGCTGTTTTGTAATGGGACCATCAGCAACTGCCGACATCGGAGCGGTTTTGGTTCGTGGTGCACAAGGAGCAAAATCTTTGACTTTGTTTTTTTTGAAGAAATAAAAAACCTGCGGAAAATCCATATTTATAGAATTTTCAGCAGGAATACTATTTTTACTATAATTGTATTTTAAAAATGTTTCAATAAAAAAAGGCTGTTCTCTGACTTGAGAATAGCCTTTTTGATGATGATATATTATTTTAAATGCGAACGTAGCATCCAAGCTGTAGTTTCGTGCTGCTCCATTAACGTGGTAAGATAGTCGCTTGTTCCGTAAGCAAATTCTACTTCATTACCAATTTTTACAATACATTCCCGAAGATAGACGATAATTGCATCGTGGTCTGCCAAAAGATTTTTCATATAGCTCAAACTATCATTTTTTCCATCTCCTTGTTCCGATAAATGCGTTAAACCAAGATATTGCTTCATCGTTGCAGGTGCATAATGTCCCAATTTTCTTAATCTTTCAGCAACATCATCTACTACGTTTTCCAATTCCGTATAAAGTTGTTCAAAATACACGTGTACCGTATGAAAATCCGATCCTTCCACATTCCAATGTGCATTACGGGTTTTAAGGTACAGTAAAAATTCATCAGCCAATAAAGGCTCTAACATTTCTGCAAGGATTTCTGTTTGTTTTGGTGTAAGACCAATATCTGCTTTTGCCATAATTTTGTTTTTTATTTGTTTAACAATTATTAATTTAGAATATAATACATCGCTTAGTGAAGTCTAAAACCAGTCTTGCAAATTTACAATTCTTATTGTTTTAAAAGCAACCTACTATTTGTTTTTTTTATTTAAAAATCAACAAGATAAAACTTACAGCAGCAGACTAGAATGAAACACTTGCCTGTAACAAGGGGTTTGCAAAATGGCGGGGTTAAGTCTAAATTGAAACTTTCTGCTTCGTAAACCGCAAAAGCCAATTTTATTGGCTTTTTTCATAAATTAGCAAATAGAAATTGGCTTTTGCTACGTGTCGTCTAAATCGAAACTTCCATCTTCGATTTTCCGCCACTTCGCAAAGCCCCTACCCGTTATTCAACCTCTTTTAGCTTTTTGATTTCTTCTCGCCTCCTATCTATACTGTATAATAGTTTGTTTTCCTCTTCTCTTTTAATCACCAAATCGTGGAATTTATCAGAGTTTAGAGAGTATGCGGAATCGATGTGCGCAGTAATATCTGGCATTTCCAAAGTCATCATCCGGTAACGAAGTTCATACGATGTCTTATCACCGATCTGTCGATCCTTTTCCAGTAACATACCTAATCCCAATGAAAGAATGATCGAAAAACAATATCATGATAATGACCACGGGCGTGGATTTCAGGTCAACGCCGTAAAGATGCCTTATCTTCACGCTGTCGGGTATCTGAGATACTTTGGCAACTATTTCATTTTCCTTTTCAGTCAATATTGAAAGGTGTTTGCTTGTTGTCTCGGAACTCCTGTTGGCTACATCTTCCAGAGAACCGTAGTCTTTGATAATCTTGGATAAGATGTCGTGTTCCTGTTTGATAAAGGCTTTTATCTGGGTTAGATGTTCCTGATCCTTTGCACGCATATCGTGAAATTCCTGCATCGCTTTTTCATTTGCCGAGAGCAACGATACAATGGTCGGCATGATGCGTACAATATCTTCCGTAATGAGGTCTGTGTTCTCCTGTAGGGAATCGACCTGCTGTTTGATGTTTTCCAATTCTGTCTGCATAATTTCTAACGTTTTAATTTCCAGTTCTTTTTCTTTTTTCGTTTTTTGATAAAGGGGTCTTCCTGCTCCGGTGTAATTTCAGGGATCGAAAATAAAGCGGATGCTATATCTCCGATAGTTTCGCCGATACTGGTATCTGTCAGGTGACCTGTCGAAACGTTGCTTTCCACCTTGTGGAATTGTTCCTGTACGTTATCGATCCCGTTCAATGCCTTGTCGATCTGTCCGAAGCTCAACGAACGGTCAACGGCAGAACCCTGAAATACCTGTCCGTTCTTGGAAAATGAAACGCCCTGTATTTCATCTGTTCCCGACCGGTACTTAAACTGGATTTCCACACCCCTGTACCGTATATAGTTTTCCAGTTCAGCCCAGTTTTTGCTGTGGCGTTATACCTGCCTTGACAGTATCGTAAATCTGGTATCTTGTCCTGTCGTTACCTTTGAGCCGTCCCCTGTTGACATTCTCTTTGCCCTCGGACTGCTTGAAGCCATACATGGCATTGAGTTCCTTACAGGCTTTAAAGCTCTTGTACCTCCCATTGCTGTTGGAGATCGTCTTGCCATAATCGTTCACACGGTTGTAAATGATGTGGATGTGATCGTGTTTGCGGTCATGATGTCTGACCATCAGACACTGTGTATCCTTGATCCCCATTTTGGAGAGATACCGCTTGGCGGATGACACCATGATGTCATTGTTCAGCATGTTCTTGTCATCGGTATTCCATGAGAGAATAATATGCCCGACTGCATTGCCCAATCTGGGGTTCAGCATCCGCTGAAAATTAAAATCCTGTGCAATGGTCTTAGCCGAATCCGTCCGCAGTCCGTTAGCGTGGATGATCTCACTGTCTTTTTTCAGCACATACCCCACACATCCGCCGAATGATTTCCCCTCAATTATCTTCGCTATCATGGCGCAGTAGTTTATCGATACAATGGTTGATGTGGCTGATCGTATTCCGGCACTCCGTTGCCACGTCAAGCAATCCTGTTTGGTGGGCTTTCTTTGTCAACTGGTTGAGGTTGTTCGAAGCTCCTGTGATTGCCCTGAACGCTTTCAACTGTTCTTGTGTAAACCTCGGCACGATCTTGCGAAGGATCGCACTTTTACGTACCCATTCTGATTTGCTCATGCCTGCGGTTTCTGCATTATGCAGAACCTTTTTATGTTCCGTTTCATCGAAACGGACATTGATCCTAAACCGCTTTTTATTTTCCAGTGCGGGTCTACCGCCTTTGTTCTTGGTGTCTGTCATGATGTTCTTTTTTCGCTGCGACCATCGGGAGCTTATCGGTTTTGGGGTCACCAAAACACAACCTTGCTCCCTACCTATTCGATAGCTTTCTCCCCGATGGGATATTTTGGGACTGTCCTTGTGAGGAGGTTAAGATCAGGTAGTCATTGACATCCTTGATCCGTTTGCCCGGTCCCTGTAGTTGCTTGGTTCCATTTTTTACGGTGTGCGTTTTTCTCAAATTGACCCAGTAAAATCTGGTAAGATTTTTTCCCGCTCGCGTCATTGTCCAGATAACTCGTTATACCATTATGCCGCTGAAAGAATGGAAATGCTTTTTGCAGATTGGCGGTCGTATTCAGGACGCAGTAATTGGCATCTAGATAGGCCTTACCTGCATTCTTTTTTAATGTCATAAAGGACAGCAAGTCCATGAAGCTCTCAAACAGTACAACATCTTTGTTGTCGTTATCGATCGTAGTAATACCCTTTGTCAAAAGCGAGCGTTTGTCATAACTGTAACGGAGTTCGTATCCACCTGCATCATTCCTAAAACACACGGCAAAGAAGCCCTGTCCTTTTGCCGTACGGTAATAGATTTCCTGACAGTATGCCTCGGCAATTTCAAGATCTATTTTGCGCACATCGCTCAGGTAGTCTGTCAGCGCTCTGTTGCCGAGCGGTTTTATTGAAATTATGGTGTACGCCGGTTCATTATCAAGTCGCATAGCTGGCGCTTTGTCCCATACGGTCTGCTGGTGAAAAGAAAGGATATTTTTTCTTTCACCAGCCCAGTCCAGTACCCTGGACAGGTTGTCCGTTTCCAGGAACTTCAACAAAAAATCGATGTTGTTCCCTCCCAAACCTTCCGAATGGGAATACCAGATGTTCCTTTGGATATCCACTTTTGTGGAAGCCGTTTTTTCGTTCCCGCTCTTGAATGGATTCCTGAACCATGCTTCACGGCTGTTCATCCTGGCGCACGGAATCTCAAGATATTCCAATATGGATATGAGCGGTATTCGCTTTAATTCTTCACATGTCATGTTCTTAATTTATAGAGAGGTTTAGTTTAGTCTATTACTATATAGGGCAGACTAAACTAAACCTGTTTTTTAATAGTAAAATGCAGGATTGAACCGATAGGTCCTATCTTTCTTGATGATCATCCGCTTGTTCTCCAAAAAGGTCTTTAACTGCTTGGCTTTATTGATCCCAAAATTGAAGCCTTTTGCCAGATAGGCCTCCTTTAGTCTCTTGACAAAATCATCATAACTGCAGGTGATCTCTGAATCGTTTAACAGTTCCTGAAATACCTCTCGGAGGTTCTCTTCCGAGAGTTCCTGAAAGCTGAACCCTTTTTTTGCTTTGGGACCTGTTAGGTCAAAATTTTCATCCAGTACGGGCAGACCATCGTCAATAAAAAAGGTGAACGGTTCAAATTCGACATCCCTGATGAATTTAGGTGTTACGGTGCTGTAGTTTGATTCCAGGTCGTTTTTGGTGACCTGCAGGATAGATTCCGCCTTATTGTTCAGTTCTGTGCCCAGATGGCCCCGTGTGTTGTCATCTCCCTTGTTCAGGTGCAGTACGGTGTGGATATGGATATTCAGCTCCTGCGACCACTTCATCAGCCTGTTCGTAATTTCGGTTGCTTCGGTGGCGTTATTGATGTCGTACACAAGATCCCTGATCCCATCTATGATGAGCAGACTGATCCTATCGGTATATTTGTACAGGGCATATTCAATGATGTTGATGCGTTTCTTGGTCGGGTACACCCTTAAGGAAATGAACCGTAGGTTATCATGGACTTCCGTTGGCGGATAATCGATGAGCCTGTAAACCCTTGAAAGTAACCTGTGGCAATGGAACTTGCTCTGTTCGGTATCGCAGTACAATACCAACGGACGGTTTACGGGAACCTTTACCTTGTACTGTAGCACCTGTTTTCCGCACAATGCAGCAGCGACCATTGAGATCACGTTGAATGTCTTCCTGCTCTTTGCCTTTCCCGTGGATGCGCTGAAATTCCCAAGGGTTCCGATGACGGAATCCGAATTATCGATGGTTATCATGATTGGAGGTTCTAAGAATTCATCTGTTATCTTGACCATGGCCCTGTCCAGGGCGATGGCTGTTTCCTGCTTAAGTGGAATCATTATCTATCTCCTCTTGTCCGGTTGAAGCCGGCCATTGAGGCCACTACCTCCTGTTTTTTGAAGTAGATCCTTTTTCCCATCCGCATGTACGGTATACGTCCCTGTTTCATCCAATCGGTCAGGCTGACCAGGGAAATGTCCAGTTCGGCCGCCATTTCCTTTTTGGTCAGGAGTTTTTCTGTCGGCTGTCTCTCCGGATTACCGGCAGCCTTTCGAAAGCCAGAAATGAATAGCTGCATTTCTTCCCTTACGGCATCCTTGATGCAATCTCTAAGGGCTTTTTGGTCAAATTGAATCATGCTTTGCTCATGTTTGCAAGTTTAAAATGTCCGAAGTCGTGGCCACTTTCTTCGAGTGAATTAACATGGGCAAAGTTGGGGAATATGGAAATGAAAATCCCCCATAGACTTTCGTTCTATGGGGGATTGTGGATAGGAATATCAGTTGTACTGTTGTTTTTTTTCAGATGCAAAAAGGACCGGCCCGAATATGTCCTGCATGAAAAATAGGGTATAGGCCCATCATGGACCCCATTTATTGACCAGGCTGTGCCTGGATTGTTTTTACGAGATTGCCGGACTGTTCAGTATATATAAATTATCTACGTGTTTAACGCCATTTTGTTCCGGTCATTCGAGGATTACGTTTATACCGGCCATGTTTGCCTTGTACCGGATCATCTCTATCAGGCCAAAATAACTCCAATTCCGAAGAAGGAACCCATCTTCTTTGGCGACCTCTTCCTTGGAGGACTGGTTGACCAATAGCAGGGTGCCGGCCTGTGACTTTACACAGATGTCAATCAGGCGCCGGCTATAGAGATGCAGCCGACTTTCCACATAGGCACGTTCCTTCTGCTTGAAGCGATCCAGGCTCTGTAGCTTCTTCTTCCTTCCATGTCCACCTCTGTTGAAGGCCGCAGCTTTTTGCAATCGGTGCCTTGCGGCCTGTATGGCCAGGCGCCGATAAAGGAATTCCTCTTTGTCGCCTATCTGGAAATTGTCCCTGTCAATGGTTACCGTGATCGGGTACTCGACAGATAGCGAGGCTTCAGCGATGACATGTTCCTTGAGTTCATGTCTGTCCTTGGGGAGTTCCAGTGCCAATAGCAGGAATATCTTGCCTTTCACTATTTTAATGGAACTCGTGCATATCTTGATCTGGCCGACCAGGGCCCTCTGCAAGAGTACCCTTTTATCCGATCGGTCCTTTCCCAGGTAAGTACGGAATGGAATCTTGAAGAGTGTCAGTTTGAAATCCCGACCTTTCTCGTCACTGGCCAGTTTTACCTGATCTCCACCGAATGGGATGGGCATATCTTTCCTGTAGTTTCTCAATGACTTTTCTCCTTTCCAATAAGCTGACCGATCGGTACTGTAGGCCTTGTTCAAGGTCATGTTCATGGCCGAAATAATCCGGGAAGGCAACCTGTCCTTAAAATAACGTGACAGAATCCGGTATGTCGTGTTCATTTTCGAAGAGGTGAAAATACCATCGGGATCTTTTTTGAAATCTGCCAGTTTTACCTTGACATCTTCCCTGAGATAGATCAGTTCCTTTATCTGTTCCTGTACATATTGGTGCGTCATCACAATATTGGCGCCACGGTAGACCATATCCTGCCACTCAAACAGTTGCTTGAAATATGCCGATCGCTGCTCCTTGTCGTCACAGTCCAGGGAGATCTGGATCTTTCTGGTTAATATGATGGTATCCTTTTCCATATCTTTCTCCTATTATGCTGTTTTCTTTCCTGTTTTTATTCTGGCATGTGCCTGTACAAAGAGCTTTTTGACAGCTGCTGGGCTGAGGTTCAGCTCTTTTGAGATCTGTTCGAAGGATAATTGCAGTTCATAGCGCATGTGAAAGATCTCTGCCTGCTGTCCGTCAAATTCCCCCTGCAGCACGATCTTGGCAGGGCCGTTCATCAGCTCCATCTTTTGGGAACTGTTAAGTATGGCACGCAGGGTATCGATGGTTTTTTCCACTTGCCTGCTGACCTCATAGTCCGATATTCCCCCGAGATAATATGCGATCCGCCCGTAGTTGAAACTGTACTTTAAGCAGAGCTCGATGAACAATTGCTGCTTCTGGTTGAGGTTTGGCAGGAGGTTCCTGAGCTTATCCAAGCGTTGCTTTTTTTCTTCATCTATTTCATCCAGATAAATCACGTCCATCGCCACCTCGTCCTCCATGGCATAGCTGTGCAAAAACTCTTGATAATCCTCGATGCCATCCAACCTCAACAGGCTTCGGTGGAACCTGTTGTTTGATTTGGTGTAGAAATCGCGGATAGCCGATCTTACCTGAGTTTTTAGGAAGGTCAGTATATCTTCAATGCCATTGACCTTTGCACGGAACAGCCATAAACGAAACAAGGCTTCCTGAGCAATGCTTTGTGAGGCGCAGTCATCTTTTGTGGCGCGGAATGCCCTTGCGAAAAGATATCCGTATAACCTATGGTAGAAGAAGTCCAACCCTCTTTCGTCCCCTTGCCGTAATAGGCTCGTATATTTCTGTGTCTGTTGCTCTTGTAAGGTTTTTTTCATGATCAAAGTTTTGGTCTACCCTCCCTATACAGATCCCGGCCGGCCTTAACGGATTTCTTGGAAACCGGGATGCTGTGATAGAATTATATCAAAGCTGATTAAATCATTGACGTTATCGGTATTGATTGATTTTTGATGGACTTGGCAGCAAGACGTTGTGAAATATGTTCTCATTTAAGCTTTTATTGACTGATAGCCTGACCACATTTAATGTGGATACTTAATTATTCTTTTACTTTTGATGGTTTTTAGAAATAAGCTGAAATAATTGAAGGTGGTAGGATATACTTATAGGGGACGGCCCAACGTTGTGAATAATCTATTTTACGCTAATCAAAAGCCGACCTCCATTTTTTTATACTTTTAAATGTTTTCAACTGAAACGGAGAGAGCCCATTTGAGTATATCTACTACTCATCAAGTGAAATCCCATTTAACTGCATATATTGTAATGTTATTGAGAGCGTGAGAAACCCGTTGCGTATAGCTAAGGGATTTAAAGCAGCCCAGTGTGTAATATCACGGAGTCTTCATTAAGTCCCACTCTTCATATATACGAATGCATTAGCCTACCGTCTTTTGCAAATAAATAGTATTTAGCGAGTGACTATTGTCCTCACTCTACGGCGTCACAAGCCACCTCAATGCTGTTTATCAAATAAGCTTATTAAGAGGATTTGCTATAATCTCAATTTTAAAAAGAGCCACCTAAGTACTTCTTTTTGCTGTCACAGACGGACCACAAAATCTATGTGGAACCGTCAAGAACGTTGTATATTTCGTTAAAGAATTTAGTGAGTGACTATTGTCCTCACTCTACGGCGTCACAAGCAGCCTCTTAATATTTATTATCGCAATCAAATCCTGTTTTGCTTTTGTTATAATATACTAAAAGACTCGATAAGTGATTGTGAATAATCATCATCCGGATACGGTCGCATATCCCAGACATCTTCTTTTAAAACAAGGATGAGTGTACTTCCAGAAATAACAAATGCCCAATATTCAATCGCTATGTATATCCTAATTTTCAAAGTTCTTCAAAATCAGAGAGAAAGTCCTCCTTTGTGTTTTTTTGTTAAAGCTGACAGGGAACGCTTTGAATATTCTCTGCTGTAATAAGCTGATTCAAAAAACTTACATGAGCCAACCTATATCCTTATTATTTCGATCCACGGAATCTTCGTGATACCGCTAGGACGTTGTGTTTTGCTATAAAGAATTTAGTGAGCGACTGTTGTCCTCACTCTTTTTTTAAGTTTACGTGAGTATTGCCTTTGTACAATAGGGTTTTCAATTAACTGATTTCAATAATTGTAAATCGCTTAGAAACAATGCATATCACAATAAAAATTATTTGGTGAGTAATTATTATCCTCACCCCTACGGCGTCACAAGCAGCCTCGTTATGTTTTCTTAATGTTTTTTAATTTTCCATTTTGACTTTTTAATTTCAATACCAATACGTCAAAGAAAATCCAGCTGTTGCTGATGGTTACAATAATCCGTAACTTTAGATCAAAGTTATTTCATTACATATTATTTTCGCGTATGGTATTCTACCGATTTACCGGTAAAAAACCATTCCATAATTTTCATTAATTATGAATACTACTTAAAAAAAATACGAAACCATTAATTATAGCTTTTCTATATTCAAACCTTTTACAAAATAATTTATTTCCAGTTTTCGTGAACTCCTATTAAAGAATTGAATGATATTTAATGTTAAAATTTTACGCTAACTTTGATTTGATATACAATTACCAATAGTAAAAAGGATTAATACTTTTTTAACCTTATGAGTTAACTTCTTACAGTTGCCAGCATGCTCAATTCATTGCTATGTATTATGAAATCTAGAAACGAGCCCATTTCTTATGCTTATGACGTTTTGCTATCCAAAACAATTGGTCTTGGAGATGAAATCGATTCTCAAATAGAAGGTTTTGATTTACGTCTTACCTACAATAAGGATAGATCGAGGTACTCTTGTATTGAATGTAATCATCAGTTAGTGGTTGTAAACAGCGCTAGGGATAATATTTATTTTAGACATCTGCCAAATTCTAGCTATTGCATTCTTAAGTATGCTGGTTTCAATGATGATTTATCGGATGCCTATAAAAGGCAGGCATTTGCGAGGGAGGGTTAATACATAAACAACTTAAAAACAGCATTGGCGAAGCACTAAGAAAAGATCTATCTGTAAATATTGCCTCGGTGGATATAGATTCTAATTTTATTCTAATGGAATTAGGTAATCGGCGAAGGCACAGATTAATAACAGCATTAGAGCAAGTTTAACAGAATGATAGGAAAGGAACCTAAAACGGTGAGTGTGAATCTGGGTTTCCACAGGGAATACCCAGATTGGTGCCATCCAAGTGCAGATCTCCAAACCATTCAATGACAAAAAGCAGACAAATACCAACAGAAAAAGCTCAAAAAAGCACATCGAAAAAGAGCAGCAATAGAGTCTGTAATTGGACATTTAAAAACCGACCATCGGTTGGGAAGAAACTTTTACAAAGGAGTTGTTGGCGACAATATCAATATTATGCTAAGCTGCAGCTGATTTCAATTTCAAGCGAATGATGAATAAATGGAAATCATCATTTTTTGTCTTTATTCAAAACCTGATTATCCAATTCAATCTTTGGGTATTAAATTGTATAACCAGATCAAAAATCGCTTTTTAAGGTTTGACTTGTTAAGGTCCCTGCACCTCCCTGGAGTAGGGATTTTTTGTTTTTCTGACATCATTTTGCATGCCAAGAATATAGAGGTTTTGTCTCTAAATGTTACAAAAAGCAGAAAAGAATTGTATTCTTATGCAATTATTTTAAAATTGTGACAAACTAAACGGCGTAAAATAAGCCGCTATAAAAGATTCTAGACCCAAAACATATATTACCATTATGTATTAATGTTAACAACACTAACAATGTTTAAATGTGGAAATCTGGAAAGCTAGTGTAAAAGTGTTCATTCTGTGATTAAAAGTGTACAAACGTTATAGTAAGTTAATACTATGTTGTCATTTGTATGGTTATAAATATATTACTATGTTTGGTTAGGATGTGAATGTATTTACAAAATAAATGTCATTATCCAAAATTATTTTGACATGAGTTTTACGCAGTTAGATTAAACGTATTGTGTGATATTTAGTTTAAATAATACTAATAATAAATGTATAATAAAACTTCTATGAGCAAAACAGATAAAAAAGAAAATTTTGTTGTAGCAACAAAAGAAGGCCGTCTATATATTAAAATTCTGATTTTTTTAAACAAACGAAAATTAAAGAAACAATTGAAAAGTTAAAAAATTCTAAGATTTTCAAAAAAATTGAAGAAGAAAATAACAAGCTCGCCGGAGCGCAATGATATTAAACTTACTCGTCCTTCCTTTAGCAGCAGGCTATTATATCCTCACTAGATCATATAGATTTAAGTTTCGAACGCAAAGGTTAGATAGGAACTCTTTGTTTTTTGAGACAGTTATCTGTGGCCGTATTTATATTGTTGGGTGCATTTCTGTTAAAATCATTTGTATATGATCAGTTCTTTACAAATATCTTTAAAGATTCTTTTAAAGAGTTAAATCCATTAAAAACCACACCACTTTCTGGAATGGTTGGTGTAAGTTTTCTTTAGTGGTACTAATAACTTATGTAAGTAACTTCTTGCTAAATCGAGAACAAGAAATTCATGGTGCAATTAAAGCGATTGGCAATGAGTTTGAATTAATAGTTTCAAAGGCAATTAAAGAAGAAAAACTTATACTTTTATCATTAAAAAATGACAAATTTTACATTGGATGGGTTAAAGAAATACCAATCCCTTCTCAATCAAATTACTTAAGGATTATTCCAGTATTCAGCGGTTATCGGGACAAAGAAAAAAGGCTAAAATTTACTTCGCAATATATTGAAGCTTATTCTCTCCTTATCCAAGATGGTAAAGGAAGTAACTTCGAAGATTTTAATTCGGATGTAGTTATGCCCATATCTGAAATAATAACAATATCTTTTTATGACCAAGAGATATATGATATTTTAAACTAATCATCCATTTTATCCGGAGGGGACTATTGTTTTACAATTTCCACTTAACAGATTGTTTATTTTACTATCTTAGTTAAAACTAAATCAATTTTTTATGGCTAAATATTTTTCAATTAAGCCGGTTGCAACAGCTGCTAGATCTAATTTTTATGTTGTAGAATCTATTCAATCTATCGAATCTGCGGATAATTACACACTTATCACTTTAGGATCAGGTAAAAAACTTGCTGTACAGGAGTTTCTGAAGAAGTTTTTGAAAGAATAACAGGAATGCAAGATAATGATGTTACGGATTTTATAGAATATACACAAGATCGAACTGTTAATTTGGACTTTATTTAATTATTGAATCATTTTAAACTCGTAAGCCTCTTCCTTAACAGGTAGTGACTTGATTTTTATTTGTTAAAACCCGTTGTGCATTTTAAAGAATGCTGATTTTTAAATTATTGATATTCCTGTTGAATATATTTTTGTTGATGTATTGAATGACTGTCATTGCCGTAATCTTTGTGAGAATTCTGGTCCTAAAACCGTCAAAAGATTTGGCGTAATTGCGTCTAACCATAAATTGGTCGCACATCTGCGAGAATAATGTCTCGATCCTTTTCCTCGATTTTCTGAACAAGCTGAATTGAGGTTTGTAGCTCTTTTGATTGTTTCTCTTGGGCGTATCCAGCCTGATGTTGGAGTACTCGAAAAGATTCAGGCTGTATCTCCGCTGACAGATATCCTTTGTCTCCCCAGCAGGGTGCAGTTGGAGAGCTGATTACCCAGATCACCCAGGTAATGAATGTCATGCACATTTGCCGCGGTAAGGTCAACCGACTGAAAGACACCTTTTAAGGAGCATACAGCGTGGAGTTTATAGCCATAATAGTACATCTTTTGCGAGGCACAGTACCTTTTGGCCGGCATGCTATAGAGTTCCTCTTTACATATTTTTGACCGCGAACTGCGGGCAATTTTGCAGATTTCCAAAGGCATGCTGTCCACAATAAATACATCTTCCGACTCATTGAACGATTCGGCAAGCTTCATACGGATCGCATCCCTGATAGGGCATCAACCTGCGCTTTCTCCTATTGTACACCGTGCGGTCGATCTTATTGCCTAAACAGCTCGGGAGCTTTCGGAAAAGATCGTTCTCGCTGTCAATACCCATGTACTCTGCTGTCAGACTCAGACTGATGACCTCAAGGTCACTCATCGCTGGACGCCTGCGCTGCATGGATAATTGCCTGTCTGTCGATATTTTCCTTAAAACTTCCAATATTCTTTCGTAATTTGCTCTTAAGTTGTTCATTCTAAATCGTTTTGTCGTTAAAACAATTTACTGATTATCAGTGTAATGAACAACTTTTTTCAACCTTTTTTTATCCCGAAATCATAATGCACAACGGGTGACAACCTTATTTTATTTTATGGAATGGTCAATTTCTTGTTGTATGCTCTTGATTTTATCTTTTAGCTCATTTCCTATTTTGTGGGGTAGTTTTGGATTTTCTTCAGGTCAAAAGCCAGCACAACGGAGGCAATGCCTACGAAGATAAAAGAAGACGCTGTCAGTACAACTAAGGAAAGACCGGAGAAGATCGGATTTGCCAACAACATAAAGGATAAAAGGATGCCTAATACGCTCAGGATCGCTAAATTACCCCAACTGATGATACCCGTATCCTTTAAATCCAATGAAAAGCCCAACAATTGGAAGGATCGAAAAAGCAGCGTAAATCCAGCTACAAAAGGAAGTATAACCATGGATATTTGCGGATAGCTCACCAGATAAATACCCATCACCAACGAGAAGATACCACTGACGAGATACCACCCCCATCCGTTTACTACCTTGGAATTCTGGATCGAAAAGAAAATATCCGATAATCCAGAAATAATGAAGGATATGCTGAATACTAGAGACAATGCCAAGTACGTCTCCAGAGGAGTGGTATACACGTAAATACCACATAAAATAAAGATGACCCCGAGGATCAATGGTAGATACCAATGTTTAATAGAATTGGTAAAAGATTTTAAAAGGTTTGCCATGATGTTTTGTTTTAGATGAAAATATTGCCTACTCTAACCGTGGTTTTCGGCTTCTCCACCAAGGATTGATTAATACTTGTTTGCCTCCTTACGCGCCTTGATCGCTTTGATGATATCCTGTTCGGCGTCGGCCAAAGCACTCAATGCAAAATAAACACTTGTTTCGGCATCTTCTTCAGCCCATTCAGCCTTGAAGTCGGCTTTAGCAGCTTTTAAATCGTACTGTGCTTCCTTAAATTCCTGTTTAAGGTTGCCTACTCCTTTTTCGAAAGCAGTTTTTACAGACTCCCAATGTGCTTTTGTGTCACTTTTTAAAGTTTTCGTTTTTTCTTCGAAGGCTTCTCTTTCTTCTTTTAGTCTGGTTTTAGCACCTTCTTCCCATTCTTGTAACTGTTCATGGGTGTCGGTGTCGGCTTGGGCAATTTTGTCCTCCAGTTGTTTTGCTTTTTGGGATAATTCTGCAAGCAATTCTGATAATTTCTTTGCCATGGTTTTAAAAAATTTAATGCCTACTTTGTAAAACGGTGTTCGGCCGGTCCGGTATAAATGAGATGACACCATTTCCAGATCGGGTTCGGATAGATAGAAATGGAAGTCAGATAATTAGTAACAAAAAGAGTGCCGTATTTATACGGGTTTGACTTAAAATATATGAATTAGCATCTTCTTTGCGAATTGTTATGATGACCCTGTGAAAGATGGGCAATTTATAGAATGAAATTTGTGATTGGAAATTTGTTTCCTTACTTTTGGTTTATAATGGCCAGTGGCTAAACCCTATTCCGTTGGAAAAGGCTGTTTTGAATCCTAACCTGAAGTGAAACCCTATATGGGATCAATACCATTGCAATCACAGCTTTCTTGGGGCGAAGGGGCGCAAATTGTTTGCAAATGATGCTTCGACCGACTCAACATGACTTAGGGAACATTTTTATTCATAATGCACAACGAGTTTGTTAAATAAAATATTCATCATAAGAATACACAACCTTTTTAGATATTCCTTCTAACCCTGGATAAACTGTATCGTATGATACACCTAATTGAAATAGATCTCTTTTAATTTTTCTGAAATGTTTATGGGGAATTACAATTTTTGATAAAAATTTATCCACAAAAGGATGGTTTAATAACCCATTTCGATCATGTCCATGTAAAGTAAAACAAGATCCTTGATTTTTCATTCTGGTATCTAAATAATGAGGCTTTATAGCTATAGGGTATTTTGTATTATCAGACTTTACACTTAAGTAATCTATATTAAAATAATTTTCTATTTCTTCAGAAGGATTAAGAGATGTGTAAATTTTTAACTCATCGTTATCAATTCTTTTTGAGTATTTGGTGGTGGAGGCATTAAGTATGAGTGGATCTAAGTTCCATATTATTCCATCATACTTGCATTTAATATTTTCAACAGCAAAAAACAAGGCAATGAGTGCATTGTCCGACCAATCTAATAACCTAGTTTGAGCACCATAATGTTGCATAATAAAATTCGTTGTTAAATTGTTTTCAAGCAGCATAGAATTGGTCATATAAGGGTATGCTTCTATTTTAAAACTTCCCCGAGTGCTGGATTCTTTAATATAAAATTCTTGAACAGTACTCGGTCCTAATATGTATTCTCTAAATAATCCTGGTATTAATTGAGTTTTTATAAACAGCTCATTTTCTGCTCTATACCATTTAAGGTTTCCTGACATATAGTTTGAATGATTTTCTATAACATTCAAATAATCATTTATGGATTCAATAATTATATTTTCCATTGGTATAACTAGGTTTTTGTAAAAATACAAAATATATAAAGTGTATTCTTTCCTATCTATCTTATTTAATTTAGTTTGAACCTTATCTATTCGACCGCGTATGTTGTCTAATTTTTTATTTACTCTTGTTGCTTCGGCACTTTTTTCCTAAATCTCTGCCGATCTTTAAATCCCAAATATCTGCATTAATTTCTAACTTTGTTCCGAAAGTTTTAGGATTTCCATCCATGGTAATACGTGGCATTATCGGAGCATTACCTTTCTTTTTTGGTTTGTTCTTTTTCAGGTAAAAAAGCAATTTAAACCTTGACCTTTTTGTCTGTTCCATAACCACAATGTTTAATGTTTAAAATTAAATTACATTGAGTTGCAAGGGAACATAAAAAGGAGTGCAAAAAACTGAAATATAAAAGTAAGTCTTCATTAGTTGCTTGATTGAATTGGTAAAGATTTAGGAATATAACTTTGCATTTTAAGCCCAAAATCTATCGGAAAACGATTTCCAAAAAAAAGATTACGCTTTTATAAAGGGTTATATAATAACGGGTTTAACTGTTTTACATATCTTTGCTTTTACTAATCTTTTTTTTCAAAAAAGCAAGAAATGAAAGTAGAGACAGAAATATTAAAAAATTAAATGAACTTTAAGAAAGTGGAGAGCAAACGGTCTCCATATCGGAATTTTTGGACTTTATCCACGGACGAAATGAAGAGCTGTTGTATGGTGTAGAACTTTCTAATGAACGGTTTTCCTTAAACCCACAATTAGTAACTCTGTTAACTGACCATGGAATAAATTCAGTAGGTGATTTATGCAGTAAATCCTTATGCGATCTATTGAGAATAAAATATTTTGGTAAAAGGAGGTGTTACCAAATTTACGATTTTTTGACCCAATTTAATCTAAAATTGATTCCCTGATAAAATCTCCATTAGGGAAATGAGGTTAACTTCATTATGTTCAAAAAAGTTCACGAATCAGGCGAGGATAACCAACAATTGAATACTTCTAAAAGCTCATTTCAGAAAATCCGATTTCCCTTACCGCATTAGAATGAAAATTCTGTGGTCAATTATTTCTAGGTCTGTTCATTAATTATTCTTAGCCAATAAATAGGCTAGGGAAGGTGTATCGGATATGTGCCGTATCCCATGGAATGCCAAATCCTCAATATCCTTCTTTATCTGATTGAAGTTTATGGCCACCTGTTCAGGGCTGACTAGAGGGACCATTGGAATCTTTGTATATCCTTTAATTTCTTTTTCCAATTTAAGATGATCATTAATAATGGAACAATGGGAAGCTTTGAGCTTGATCCTATTATTTGGATTGTCAGCAACCATCCGCACAAATTCTCCGGAACTCAGCGAAGAGATTTTAGACGCCGGGATAGCAAATTCGAGCTGCTTAGAACGACTGATCGAGGTGTCGGCACTGTTTATGAGTATTCCCTATCCGTTAATATCTTTCCGTTCCCCTAGGAAAGTTGCTTTGCGGTATCGCCGCTTACCTGGGATAGAAAGTCCAACCATCTTTTGTACCCTTGCCGTAATAGGTTCGTATACCTCTGTGTTTGTTGCTCTTGTAATGTTTTTTTCATGGTCAAAGTTTTGGTATGCTCCCTATACGGATCCCGGCAGGCACTATCGGATTTCTTGGGGACCGGGATGCTGTGATAGGTTAATATCAATGCTAAAAAATTAAGGTATCGGTGCTGTATGGTTCCTTCCAGTGATATTGTTCTTGCAGTGCTGTGGTGAGCGTGAGAAACTAATTGTGTATCTATCAGAAAATTTCTGTAGTCCAACATATTTGGAAGGCAAAAAAGGATTTCTGTCAAAATGTACACATGCTACCGAAAGCTCTGTAGATGACAAACCTATACACCGGGGATTGTGTATGTCCGAATTATTGGATTTAGATCCGCTGATAATTTCTAGGCTGAGGTTCAAGGTTTACATATACTAATGCATTGAACTACCGACTGAACCAAATAAATAGGATTTAGTAAGTGACCTTTGTCCTCACCCAACGGCGTAACAAGCAGCCTCATTTTTATATCTTGAGAGATTTATAGTTTTTTTATTTCACTTAGGGACTTGGAATTAATAGTCTGTCACATTGCATCGAGCTAATGATGGAATGTCAATGTCGTTGGTTAGGGACTCGAAAAAAATGTGGTACCATTAAGAATGTTGCATTTCTAATAAGCATTTGATGTGAGATGCTCTCATCAATGCAGCTGAAATGGCCCACAATATTTTATTAAATGGGATGTGTTGTCCCTCCCAGCGAAGCCAGCGAATGAGTTTGAAAATAAAAAAGTTCCCATTTGCTTTATTTCTTTTATATCATTTCTAACAATAGATTTTCCAATATCCTTCACTCCATAAAGGGCCATGCCCTTTACAGGTGTGATCGTTACCAGTTGATGGCATTCCTCAAGAGGGATTCGGCCTGAAAGTTGTTAATTCGATAAAAGAATTTGGTGAGTAACCATTGTTCTCACCCTACGGCGTCACAAGAAGCCTCGATATGTCGATTGAACCAATGGGGAAAAATGGAAGTCCATACTTGCCAATACGTCAAAGAAAACACAGCTATTGCTGATGGTTACAATAATCCGTAACTTTAGACCTAAGTTAAATGTTTACTTTTCAATATCGTGAGTGGTTTCTTACCGATTTACCGGTAAAGCACCGATCCATTATTTTGATGATTATGAATACTAATTTTAAGGATAAAAAACAAACCATGCATATCGGCCACAACATCAAGCGTATCCGTGAGATCCAGGGGATCAAACAGGAGGCATTCGGCCAACTCTGTCGGAACAGGTATTCTCAACAAAGGATTTCAGACTTTGAGAATATGGTCGATCTGGATGAAGCCCTTTTGGAAGAACTTGCAACGGCATTGAGAGTTACACCTGAATTTGTTAAGTCCTTTAAGGATGAAAATGTAATTTATAATATTCAAAATAACAATAATACATTTAATGACAATTCAGTCGATCAGAGTCATAGCCAACATACACAACCAACAATCCATAATGATGGGTCAGATAAGCTGGTTGCCCTGCTCGAAAAATTTATTGAGGAAGATCGCGTAAAGACGCAGTCCATTGCAGAGCTCAGCAAAGCTGTTCTTGACCTGATGAATGAAATAAAAAACCTCAAGGGTAGCAACTAGGCGCCATCAGATATTGATGGCCCAAACTGTGCCGCAGTAAATGACAGAAAGGATGGACTTGGGTTGTGAAGCAGTCCTTAGCCCAACTATTTAGTTCTTTTATAATCTCGGGTTGATTCCTTGATGTGGAAGTATTTTTTTTCTGTTATGGGGGTTTCAGCATTTCCGCACCACTATAGCCCAAAAAATAATCTCGGACAGAATTCCAGTTGATATTTCGCTCTTTTTTGTCGGTTGGTATATTTTTCTCACCATATTCGAAGTAATTGGCAAGCAATGATGCCCCAGACATCAGGGGGGAGCAAAGAGATAGCCTCTTTCCGTTGTCGGATTCTTTAGGTCCTTTAACTGGAGGAAAAGGTCCAGTAATGGCTTATGGTCTCCACTGACTATCTGTATCTTTGATCTGGGCGATATGGCCCTAAGCTTCTTTTTTTATTTCGTGCAGTTCAGAAACCTTGGCCCTCCAATTCATCCTTTAAGCGATCCCTGTCTTCGATGATGTTCTTGTATTCAATGAAAAACCTTTCCGAACCAACTTCATCAAAAAGTAGTTTGGAAAGTACGTTCCTTGTGTCGTTAATGTTTTGCCAATCCATGATTTTCCTGCACGTAAGAAACAGATTTTTTGATCCGGTCCTCATTGGTTAGGGTCACTTCCCATTTGTCCACCTGTTTCAGCGCTTCCCTGATTTGGTCAGTTTATGTATCCTGGTCTTGGTTAATCTTTGGTAATAGTGCGTAGTTTCCCTTGATCGGATGTCCTTGTCTACGTACTGAATCACCCTTGTTAGGAATGTTTGCTCATTGCCAAGGGGATTGTTTTCAAAGTAATACCGTAGGTGGTAACGGTAAAAGGGCAGGTACTCATTTTCTTTCAGACTGAAAATGCACATTACCAGATAGCCTGGGATATGGGTAAGGGTCATTTTTCAGAAATCCACCTAGATCAAATTTGTTTTTTCGAAGTCTCCAGGTTTTTTCTCAACTTAAAGAAATTTTCTTCCATGATCTTAAAATCTATTCAGTGCATCGATTAATGAATCCGTGCTTGCAGATTCGTATTTCATTAAAGTCCTTATATCGGAATGTGCCGTTAGTTTCTGCACAAGGGTAATAGGAATGTTCCTGCTCAATAGGTTCGTTACCATTGATCTCCTTCCGACATGACTGGAAAGAAAATCATGTTTCTTTTTTTCTATCACCAGTTTTTGTTTTCCCGAATATCTGGTGATCTTGATCGTTTCGTCCAGTCCTGCAAGTTTTCCGACCGTTTTTATATATTCATTGAATTTCTGGTTAGATATCTTGGGTACATTGTAGCCGATACGCTCCAAGATATCCCTTGCCGGGGATATGTAACCCTCGAACGGTACGATCACCCTTTTCTTGACCTTTATCGAAATAAAGTCCCAAGCATTGTTTTTTATGTCCTTGCGATCAAAGTTGATCAGGTCCTCGAACCGCTGCCCCGTGTAGCACAACAGACAGAATAGGTCACGCACCTTTCCAGGCTGGGTTTGGCCGAAAGGTCATGGTTCATCAGTTTCTCTATCTCGGCTTCGGACAGGGCAATGACCTCATTGTAGGCTTTCTTCTTAAAGTTTGTTTTCTGGGTCTTGAAAACATCGGGATGCACCAGGTGATCATTGTCATTGCACCACTTCAAGAACACCTTTAAGGTTGAAATGTACTTGTGTATGGTGTCGTTCAGTAAACCGGTCTTATCATCATCGTTGGTGTTCTTCTTTCGGCTTAGGAATACTTCGAACTGATCGAGAAATTTGCTGTCCATTTCCCTGAGCACAAGATTTGAGCCTTTCTGTTTTTCAAAGTCTTCCAGTCCTTTAAATACGGTCCTGTATTCCTTTAAGGTGCCTTCTTTGACAAAATTGGATTTATAGGACAGGAATTGTGTTTTCAGGTGGGAAATGGATATTTCTCTGCTTACTGCATTGTCCCTGTCGATACAGCCCTGTATGACCTGTTTATAATCTTCCTTGGATAAAAACTGATTTTTGTCTTTCTTGGTCATCGCATCCCGTATGCAGAGATTGGCCAGGTTGTTCAGTTCGACGTTGAGTTCCAGCGCTCCGCTTGCACTTGGTTTCAGTCTTTCCTTCTCAAAATCCCAACTTTTGGGAAAGATCTTGTAGTTTGTCCTGTATTTGATCCTGCATGATTTAATCAGGTGAAAAGAAAAGGTACAGCGCAGTGGGCGATGGGTTCCAGAATTTCTCTGGAAGGTTTTTCTTTTTTCCTCCTACTTTGGATAGTTCCCGTTTGACCTTCTCAGGTACAATTTCTGGGTTATAGGGCTTGTCTAAATAAAAATTTACTTTCATGTTTTTTCGGACATATTTCGGACAGAAATGCTTAATAATACCATATTTTACCTTGATAAGGTTGGATAAAGATAGGTAATATAATTTATAAAAGCTTAATAATCAGGTTAAAGTATGAAAAATAAAATTAATGCAAATTAACAGTTCGAATCCTGCCACCCCGACAACACTTACACTAAGTAAGGTCAAAAACCCTCAAATTCTATGAATTTGAGGGTTTTTTGTTTTATATTATATCAGGAAACCCCAATAAATATCAATCTAAATGTGAGTTAAACGGTGAGTCTTTTTAAGTTTTATATTTACTCACCGGATAGCTTATAAATAATTGTAAATCATTTATTTACAACATTTATTTTGATGCTATTTATTATTGTTTGACTTCTTTACTGCATCATATCCAATAGTTGGATTGAGAGAACTGCACTAAAGTGTATCAGTTGAACATAAAATAAATGGATATGAAGAGTAAAAACACTTTTGGGATTCAATTCCTGTTACGGTTGCCCAAGAACAAGAAAGACGAAATGGCCACTGTTTATGCAAGGATTACAGTAAACGGCCGTAGAACTGAAATTTCCCTAAAAAGCAAAGTATCGATCAACAATTGGGACGAAGTAAAAGGAAGAGCAAAAGGAAAACGCCAAGAAATCGTAAAGCTGAACAGCCACATGGAGCAGGTACGCTCCCTTATTTTCGATTGTTATCACCAGTTGGTGCAGCAAAATAAAACCGTTACCATTGAAGCGGTTAAATCTGTCTACCTAGGCGAGGACATAGAGGAAACAATGACTCTTCTAAAGCTAGTGGAATACCATAAACAAGTGGCAGTAAGTAAACTTGCCCCCGGTTACCATGAAAAATTATTATACCACCGAAACCTATATTCAAAAATTTATAAAACAAAAATATGGAAAAAAAGACATACCGTTGGATGAACTGAACTATCGGTTCATTTTGGATTTTGAAAACTTCCTTAATGACTACAAACCTAAAGATCATCATAAGCCCATAAATAATAATGGGGTGATGAAAACATATGGAACGTTTGCGGAAGATGGTCAATTTGGCTGTTACGATGGATTGGCTGGTTAGGGATCCATTTGCCAAATACAAACTTCGGTTTGAAAAAGGTAGAAAGAGGCCATTTGTCAAAAGAGGAGCTAACTGTTTTGCTTAATAAATCCTTTTCAATAGAGCGTCTGCAATCCGTGTCGGACATGTTCATTTTTAGTTGCTATACAGGTCTTGCTTACATCGACATTTTTAACCTGACCCCCGAAAATATTTCAAAAGGAATCGACGGAAAAGATTGGTTGACGACAAAAAGACAAAAGACCGATACAACGGTTCGAGTTCCTTTGCTGCCCGAGGCTTCAGATCTTCTTAAGAAGTACAGAGGGCATCCGGTAGCTGAGGCGAATGGAACGATCTTCCCTGTCATATCCAACCAGCGAATGAACGGTTATTTAAAAGAGATCGCAGAAATTTGCGGCATCAATAAAAATTTAACGTTCCATCTCGCAAGGCATACTTTTGCTACAACGGTGACATTAAGCAATGGGGTGCCAATTGAATCGGTGAGTAAAATGCTTGGCCATACATCTATACGTACCACCCAAATTTATGCTAAGGTGTTGGAACATAAGCTAAGTGAGGATATGCACAAGTTAGAGGTTAGAATGGCTTCCCAGGATTAGATACTTCTAGATCATTATTGAAATGAAACGAGGTAAGGTTGTAATTTTAATGGATGCAATACTATATGTGTGCCTTTGGACGCCAAATGCAAACCACTGACTGCCATGTTGATCAAATTTGTAGATACTTTTGGTTCATTTGTATCCGTAAAGACAGAAAAGACCATAAATCAATTCTGTTCTAGAGGAGAGAATTTAGAAACATTAAAAAGCAGCGCAAATGAAAGTAGAACTTATCACTAAAGAAGACTTAGATAGCTTTAAAAAGGAACTTCTTGAAGAAATCAGGAGAAATAGACCACATCCGAGAAAAGCCGAAAAGGAGCCTCGGGAATGGCTCAAGAGTTACGAGATCCGAGAATTATTGGGGATTTCAGCGGGGACACTCCAAAACCTTCGGCTAAACGGAACGTTACCGTTCACGAAAATCGGTGGATTGATGTATTATCGGTATGAAGATATCCGGAAACTAATGGATGGTGTTGATGGGAGTTAGGGATTAAAATATTAAAAAATAAATGATATCAAGCAGGATTTGACGATCCTGCTTTTTTTTTGCCGGTACTTTTTGCAGCCAAAGCACATTTACCTCCCATAGCAATATCCTCGCAGTAAAAGAGCTTTCCGGCTATTTCTGAAACAGAAATTTTTAAAAAAAACCTCTCCGCTATTCCCATTTTCAGATATTTTTAAAATCCCTGTTCTGTGGTTTTGAGAACCACACCTTAAGAAAACATTTATCAATCCGACGAATTGGAAGTATTATTTCAATTCAAAACAGACCATTTTCTAATGCAATTTTCTCGGCTTCCACATTTCTTTTATTCAAAGAAGCCTGTATGCACTATTGTCCCATTTCAAGAGCAAAGGTATTTCCGTGTTCTTAACACCGCCAAAAGGTCAAGCAAGTTTGAAAAAAAATCTCCACCCGCTGGGTAGTATTTATTTTTCAAAACCTTGTGTCGGCTAAACACGAACCTTTTATGCTCGTGAAACGAAACATAGCATACTCCGGCTCTTTGGACGAATAAAAAAAATGTCAGTTATGAAAATTATAAGCATTAAAAATGGTAATGAAACGAAACAGCACCTCCTCTCATTACCGAATAAATCAGAAAAATTAAATCAAATATCAATCACTAAAAAATCAGCGAAAATGAACATCACAGGCAGACTGACAAGAAATGCGGAAGTACGCACATTGTCGAACGAAAAACAGGTGGTAAACTTTTCAGTAGCGGTAAACGACAGCTACCGTAACAAACCAGGGCGAACGAGTAGAGCAAACCACCTACTTCGATTGTGCCTACTGGATAACTCCAAACGTGGCAAGGCTACTGACAAAAGGCACTTTGGTAGAACTCACAGGGCGTGTAAGTCCGAGAGCGTGGGTAAACAAAGACGGAGAACCAAGAGCAGGACTTAATTTCCATACCTCACAAATCAAATTGCACGGAGGTAGCAATAGAGCCGAAACCGTACAGGTTACTGCAAAAGCAGAAAACAACAGCATTGCAGGAATATCAACCGAGGACGACCTCCCATTTTAACAACGAATATTCAATCGTTTTTCAACATCAAAATTTTAGCATTATGGCACATAACATCAATTACAACGAGAAAACAGGACGTTATTCATTCTTTAGCGTTCAGCAAAAAGCGTGGCACGGTCTGGGGCAAATCGTAGAGCAGTACCCCACAAGCGAGGAAGCTATCCGACACGCAGGGTTAGATTACGAGGTAGTCAAATCCCCTCTGTTTACCAAAGGTTCGGGCATTACCGAAACCGCAGACGGTATCGAGATAGGCAGTAACGAACTGGAAGTACCTAACTGTTTCGCCAACATACGCACCGATAACAATGCCGTATTGGGCGTAGTGGGTAAAGATTACCACATCGTACAAAACCGTGAAGCGTTCAGTTTCTTTGATGCTATCGTAGGAGGTGGCGAGGGTATTCTGTACGAAACCGCAGGGGCATTGGGCAAAGGCGAACGCATTTTTATCACAGCCAAATTGCCCGACTATATCCGTGTAGGCAATGGCGATGATGTTACGGAAAAATACATCTTCCTTACCACAAGCCACGACGGAAGCGGAAGTATTACCGCAGCGTTTACGCCTATCCGTATCGTTTGCCAAAACACCCTTAACGCTTCATTGCGGGAATATGACCAATGTAGTCCGTATCAAGCACACATCGGGAGCAAAAACAGCGTATCGAGAATGCACATAGGATAATGGGGTTAGCCAACACATTGAGTGACCAGCTACAGGGTATTTTCAATGACTGGACAACGATAAGGGCAACAGACCAAGAGGTCAGAAAGCTAATCCAATTGGCACTATGCCCGAACAAAGAAACCCTTGAGCTCATCAAAAAAGGTGCTGAAGACGAAATATCAACAATGTTTAAAAATGCCGTGAACGATGCGTTTGCCTATGCAATGACGAGTGATACGCAACAAATGGACACTACAAAAGGCACATTGTTCGGAGCATACAATGCTGTTACAGGCTACTTCCAAAAATGTACGCAATTACAGGGATGACGAAGCCAAGTTACAGAGTATTGTATTGGGTGGAACGGCTCAAATGAAAGGACAAAAAGCATTTGACCTATGTACAGCCTTTGCGACAGACGGTGCGGAAATCCTAAACCTCAATTAGATAATCACAGGCTACCGCCACAATCGGTTGTAGCCTGTTAAAAATAAGTTTTATGAAAGCGATAACAATAGAGGAAGCCAAAAATTTGGCGAGAGCCAAGAGCCTTGAAAAGAAGCACAAAGGCGAAAGCGTATTTATCATTTACTGCAATCGTACAGAGCATTTCTATATAGACACGAACGGTTTAGTACGCCTTTGGGAAAAATTACACGGCTACTATGTAAATGGGGTTTATGCCACCGAAGATTAACGCATAACATTCAAAAGCAGTTACAATGGAAACGAACGCCATAGCGATAAAATTTGTCAGCCACGAAGTACCCGAATTGGAAACGCTGAAAACCTCAAAGGTCTATCAGCTAAGGGAAAAACTGAACAAGGGCGAGAAGCTAAGCCGAGCCGAGAAAAATTGGATTGCGGAAGCGGTAAACCGAAACGCCTTTTTTAACGGGGCAGTTCCCCTAATGGGTTATCGGTTTGGGTTTGATGATATTCTAAAAACCTATGTAGTGAAGCAGTACGACAGTTGGCAGGAATACAGCGCACCCGACAAAACGAGCCTACGGAGTATAATCTATGGCAGGATTGACCAAATAGCAGAAATCAGTCATTAACACTTAAAGCAATCAAAGATGGAAACAACAGATAGAATTACCAAAGAAACAGACCTTGAAAAGTTTTGCAGGGAGCGATTTAAGCACTTGACCAATGCACAGCTTGTGGCAAGGGTAAACGGTCTTCCCGATTTTGGTTGGGATGATGAGGGCGTGGAACTGCGAAGAAGGCATAGGGTATCAAACGGTGCGTTTGACTATGCCTTTAATCATAACACGATGGTAATCCTAAAAGACGATTAATGATGTACGTAACAGATTTAAAACGGTTTGCCAAATCGAAGTAACGGATTTAAAGGAAGCCATAAAAATAGCAGGGCGGTACAAAGAATACCGCCACGAGGACGAGCGTTTTTCCGAGTTCGACAAGAGGCAAAAAGCCTATTGGGCGGATATGTACGAGAAACTTACAGCCATCAAAGAACAAGTAACAACACATTAAAACTCACAGCAATGAACACAAATTTTTTCAATCAAGTACAGCAGTTGGATTTTACAGGAATATTGCAACTGAACATTTCTAAGGGGATAGAAAACAAACTAATCGTAACAGTATTGCTCAACAATGAGCAATGCGGAGATAGTGCGAAAAACCTCATTCCCCCATTGATTTTTAACGCCACTTCGCAGGAGTTTGACGAGGGATTTTTTGAGCAGATAAACGCACAATTAAAGCCATATCGGGTTTAATGGTGGATATGGAAGCCTTTATGAAGCAAATGGAAACCGTCAAACTGCAATCCGAAATGGAGAAGCAGAAAACCGAGAAAGCCAAAAAGGAAAAAGAAACCAAAGACAAGAAGTACAAAGACGGTATGGCAAAGGTGGACGAGTTGGAGAAAGAGGGCAAGTTCCGTGAAGCGTGGATGAAAGTACCCGACATTACGGAGTTTCCCGAAAAAGCGGACGAGATACGCAAACGCAAAACGTCATTGTCCGACAAGTTCGGGACACCGAGCCTTTTTGGTGGAGTAACGGAGGAGCAACCCGAACCGCCAAAAACGGAGGAGGTTGCTACCTATTGCCCAATAAATACAACAAACGAAGAAGTAGAATATTAACAATTAAAAACGAACATTATGTTATTAGCAACAGTATTACCGAGAATTTTCATACTCAAAGATAAAGGACAGGATATTCCATTGACTGACCCCGAACCACGTTGGAGCGTGGAAGCCGTAATGAATTTCTATGCAAATTCTTATCCGATACTGACCACTGCCAAAGTATCTGCCCCTGTTATCCGTGACGATACAATACAGTACCGATTTGAGAGTGTAATGGGAACGAAAGGTTAAATCAAAAATCAAAAAAAATGAATTATGCAACGCAATATCATATCGGGCATCATCAAAACCCTACAGCAACCGAAACAGAAGACTTTGCACAAACAGTTGGGCGAGTTCGCAGATTGGATGCAAAGACCAAAGAACGCAGACGAAATAAGAAAAGACAAAATGAAATCGGTACCGATAACGGTACTACCAATGGTTTTCTAAAATGCTCATTTCTGCCTAAACTGCAAGAAGCACAAACCGTACAGGCTTGTGGAAAATCGGAAAAGACGGAAAGGGATTTTTATCAGTCCCTTTCCAAATTGGCAGGGCATTACGGTATACAACCTATGCAGTCCAGGCAGTACGGCTATCCCTACAATATCGCTTTAGCTTTGGATTCCACAGAGGAACAGTTAAGAAAGAAGTTTCGTGATTGGGAAGAACTCCGTTTGATACAGGATAGTAAGAAAACGTATTTCGTAAGTGAAGAACGGTACAGTACAGGTGCAACCTGTATTACATTCCCGTAGTGCCATTGTACCGACTATCTAAGCATCCCAATCGCAAGCAAGCCGTACAGCTATTGCAATCCGTGTGTGCGTACCTATACCACATTGCAGATGTTCCTTACTATCGACAGGAAAACAGTTATCTGTATTGGATGTATGAAATGGTAACAGAGTGGATTGTAAGCGATGACGAGAATGAGGACACGACAACGTATTTAAGCGAGATTAGGCAATCAGAACAGATAGGCGAACGTATGGAGCAGAAAATTTACAACAAGCACAATTTGAGCCGATTTGCAGTCCGTTTAAACTCCTTTAAAATCAAAGACAGCTTTGACCAAGATTGCTACAAACTGGCAAGTGAAGCCTTTGCCTTGTATGAACAATACCCGAATGCTACCATAAACCGTAATGCCCTGCCAAGCGGAGAAGCAAGCGAAGAAGATATGGAAAATAGTATAGGTGTGGAAAAGTACGTTTCGTTCTGTGCCGATGCAAAAGGTATTTTGTTTCAAACACTTTTTGAGAGCGTGAACACCGAGTTGCAAGAATACGGACAAATGGAAGAACCCACCATTGTGAAAAGGTTTGATGGTAGTGATATTACTGCAAATACCCTTGAATTTGAAAACCGTGTTTTTGCCTTAATTGAGGAATTGATATACATACTGAATAACTTTTAGATACTCTAAAATGAAAGATATAACACAAAACTTTGGAACGCTTTACCACCCTTTATCGGCTTTTGGTTTTTTACCAAACCAAAGGAAGTAATAGAACCACCTATGTAGAGCATTTTGATATGGATAGGAACGGTAATCCAATCAACGCCCATCCTTTGACCGAGAGAGAAGCTAAAGAATTGGCAAAAGCACTCAATACGGAAAAGGAAAAGAGCAAGGCATTTTTAAAATCTAACGGCATTCTGCCTACCAACGTCCTGCACATTAATCCGAGTGAAAACGGTACGGTACTTTGGTACACCAAAGCACGAAAAGTCAAAATGTTCTTTACTGAAAGTCTTGAAATACCAAACGGTACGGCGAAAGTACCTGCAATGCTTTGGTATGCAAGCAAACAGAGCCTTATTGTTTTCGCCCTAGAAAAAGACCGAAGACCTACCGAGAATACCGTATTATTTCACGCACCATTTTTCAATATTTACGAGGACGGACACGTATGTATGGGAACTGTAGATATCAATATCAAAAATTCTGCTTCGGTTGAAGAATTTATGCAAGCGTGGGAAAGCTACTTTTTTAACAGCTATTTCAGTCACTTGGTAAACGAACACAACCCCATAAAAGGAAATTGTGTAAGCCTTTGGAAAGACCTCATCGGCACAGACAAAGCCTTTCCTAAAGATATATTGAAAAAGACAAACAAGACCATAAAAACGATATTGTAATGAGCAAAGAAATTTTAAAAGTCCATTTTACGGACAGCGATTTGATAAATCCTACCAATCCCATAACGGTAAACGTAATCGGTGCAGGTGGTACAGGCTCAAAAGTAATGACTGCCTTGCTTGAGATGAACCACAGCCTAAACGAGTTAGGACACGCAGGGTTGTTTATTCGTCTTTGGGATGATGATGTAATTACCCAAGCCAATTTAGGAAGACAGCGTTTTGCAGAAAGTGAGGTCGGTTTGTACAAATCTGTTGCTATCATTAACCGTATAAATCGCTTCTCAGGTACGAACTGGAAAGCGGAAGCAAGGAAATTTGAAAAAGACAATAGCGACAGTTTCCCCGAAAATGCAGGAGGAAGTATTTATATTTCCTGTGTGGATAGCGTAAAAGCAAGATTTGAAATTGCGGAAATATTAAGTGAATTGAGCAGTGGAAGACCCTATTCCAACGCCCACGTTATTGGTTGGACTTCGGCAACAGTCAACATACAGGACAAGTTTTACTATCTACCATAGGAAAAATTCGCCAACCCAATTCAGAGAAATATGAAACGGTGGCAAGCCTGCCAATGGTTACGGATGAATTTGGCGAACTGCTTAAACAATCCGAACTGGAAGACGATACACCGAGCTGTTCCCTTGCCGAAGCGTTGGAAAAGCAGGACTTGTATATCAATTCCTCATTGGTTCAGATGGGTTGTTCACTGTTATGGGGTATGTTTAAAAATGGTTTGACACCATACAGGGGATTTTTTCACAACCTGAAAGATTTCCGAACCCATCCTATAAAAGTCGCCTGATTGGAAAATCGGGCGGCAAAAAGACACTCCCTCCCGATGGTCGGGACAGTCTTTTTGCATAAATCGGAGCAACCTCTTTGGCAAAATGGGATGCCTACCCACCATTCATTCCGGCACATTTTACCAAACAGGTTGCGACATTATTTGAGGGATGTTCATTATCCCTTTTGTTGTTTTAGGGAACTTCTTTTCTTGCCACATTGGCGACCAAAGAAAAGATTCTGTGTTATAAAACAAATATTTTTAGATTTATTTTGTATTAAATTGTATAAAATAATTATAAATTGTACTTTTGCACCACTCAATGAAAAGAACAGTACAAATATCATCCCAAGTTACTCCGCCCTGAGCGTAGGCTAAACTGTTGTTTTTTCCAATTTTAATTTATTGGCTTTTTTATGGTACCCAAAGGTTTTACTTTGGTACACCCTCTTTTTTATTTACATTTTTCATATTAAACATAATCTTTTATGCAGAAAGTTATTAATCTGTTTGATTTCAGACAGAAAATTAATTACAAGAATGAAATTCTTGCAGGTCTGGCAGTAGCTATGACCATGATCCCAGAGTCTTTATCGTTTGCTATTTTAGCTGGTCTCTCACCATTAACAGGTCTATATGCAGCTTTTTTAATGGGTATTGTAACCGCAATCCTAGGAGGCAGACCCGGAATGGTTTCCGGAGGTGCCGGAGCGACTGTTGTCGTGCTTATTGCACTGGCAGCATCACATGGGGTGGAATATCTTTTTGCCGCTGTTATAATGGCAGGTATAATGCAATTTTTAGTAGGAGTTTTCAAACTTGGTAAATTTGTGCGTTTAATCCCACAACCGGTAATGTATGGTTTTTTGAACGGTCTTGCAGTAATCATTTTCATGGCACAGGTAGCTCAATTTAAAGTCGTAGAAAACGGGATTGAAGGTTGGATGCAGGGTTCTGCACTCTATTTAATGGTAGGATTGACATTGTTAACCATAGCAATTGTATTTATATTACCTAAGTTTACCAAGGCTGTTCCTGCGTCCTTAGTTGCGATAATAGTTGTATTCGCTATCGTATACTTTTTCGGCATCGATACTAAAAAAGTAATTGATATAGCTTCTGTAGGTGGTTCACTACCATCATTTCATATTCCGGGAATTCCATTTAATCTGGAAACCCTGAAAATTATTTTCCCGTATGCCTTAGTAATGGCAGGTGTTGGACTGATTGAAAGCTTATTAACACTGAATATGGTTGATGAAATAACCGGTACAAAAGGACAATCCAACCGTGAGGCTGCCGCACAGGGCATAGCCAATATCACAAATGGCTTCTTTGGAGGAATGGGTGGATGTGCAATGGTTGCTCAAACATTGGTTAATATCGGAGCTGGAGGAAGAGCCCGACTTTCTGCAATAGTGGGAGCGCTTGCGATCTTATTGATCATTTTAGTGGCAGGCCCTGTAATCGAACAAATACCTATGGCTGCCTTAGTCGGTGTAATGATGATGGTAGCTATAGGAACCTTTGAATGGGTAAGTTTCCGTATTATCAATAAAATGCCTCGACACGACATTTTTATTGGTATGCTTGTAGCAGTTATCACCGTATTATTACACAACTTAGCTTTGGCGGTTTTAATAGGTGTGGTTATCTCAGCCCTGGTGTTTGCCTGGGAAAGTGCCAAACGTATCCGTGCAAGAAAATATGTAGATGAAGATGGTGTAAAACATTACGAAATTTTTGGTCCGCTCTTCTTTGGTTCTACTACTGCATTTATAGAAAAATTTGATGTTGTAAGCGATCCGAACGAGGTAGTAATTGATTTTAAAGAAAGTAAAGTAGTAGATATGTCTGCCATTGAAGCCCTAAATAAAATTACAGAGAAGTATCACAAGGAAGGTAAAAGACTACATTTACGTCATTTAAGTCAAGATTGTAGGCAATTACTTAAAAATGCTGAAACAGTTATTGATGTGAATATTATCGAAGATCCTACCTACAAAGTAATGACTAATAAGTAACATTGGTATAAATAAGTTTACATCGAAAGCTATAAGATTTTTTCTATGGTTTTCGATGTTTTTTTTATGCATTTCAGCCTTTTAATTCTAAACTAAGTTTAAATATTAGATTTAAATAAATCCAAAAAGGTTAGGGGGTTATAAGCTAAAGCCAACCTCTTAAACAAATTATCGATAGAGAATTAAGCTTCTCCTTATTTACATCGCTACTTCCTGAAAAGGAATGATTTGATACTGGTGTTCTGAATTATAATAAGAATTGTTTTTCCATAATATAAAAGTCAATTCTAGCAGTTTTCTTTGGATGGCAACTATAGCCTTCATTTTGATACCATGCCTTGAAACTATTCTTAAGAAAATATCTCTGAACCTTTCATCAGTCCTAATTTCAGCTAATGCTGGAAAGTGCATTACCTTTCTTATATTCCTATTACCCCGCTTGGAGATTCGAGGTTTGGATTTCACTGAGGTTCCAGATGTCTTTTCTCTTACATCTAATCCTGCATAACTGACCAACTGTCTTTTATTCTTTATTAACTCAAATCCGTTGGTTTCTGCTATAATCGTTACAGCAGTTAGATTTCCAATTCCGGGAATAGAAGATACCATTTTGATCTTTTCCACTAGAGTTTGATCTCCTTTGATAAGTATAGCAATTTCCTCCCTTATCTCTTTTTCCTGTAAATCAATAAGAGCAATTCTTTTTTTAGTTCGTTGCACTGAGTTTTCACTTGATGTTGCAGAAGTACGTTCTGCATGTAGTTGATTTTTTAACATTGTTCTCTCATGTACCAACTGCTCACGTTCCCGACAAAGCTGTCTCAGATCATTAAATATTTTTAAAGGAGGTAGCCAAACTTCCAACTTCCTTTCCAAACCAAATCTCGCAATGGCTTGTGAAGCACTCTTATCAGTTATGGTTTTTATATCAAGTGTTTTCGCATAATTACTGATTTTGTTTGGTAAAATGATACTGACTTGTTTTTGAATACTACATAAATAATATGCCAAGGATTCATGGTACACTCCTGTTGCTTCCATTACGTACCGTACCTCTGTTGTATTTGAAGTCTGCTTATTTACCCATGATACAAGGCTTGAAAATCCTTTTTTAGTATTGGGAAATACTTTGTAGTCATAAACTTCTATGTTGATCTGCTCATCCATTTTACCAAGCGATACAACTAATTCATTTTGTGCAACATCAATTCCTACTGTCTGCTTTAATAATACCTTCATCTTATCTGGTTTAGGTAAGTGATAACCTTTCTTCATCTTTTCTCCTGACTGGATATACTGGCTATAAGACTCATTATACTGAGCAAATTCCTTACATTCTGTTCAGATTCTAAAAGGTTAAAGAAGGGGAGGCAGTCTCTTTTCTTGAATATACCATAAGGCTATTTAAAGCAAAATCTGCTCTCGCCCTTCTTCACTTAGATTATATTGTACAAACATAGGAGAAGCAAAAGAACGCCGCATTATTTACCGCCACACAGTTATTAATTTTATCAGATAATTACCTTGAAGAGCCACAATAACTGGTTAATAATATATTGCCTGCTCAATGCGATTAATAGTTAAAGGAATAACGTATATTTGACATTATTTGTCAAGTAGAATATTTCAAATACACAAAATGGATTATAAAAAAACAGTTGGAGAAATATTACGTGCTAAACGAGAGGAGAAAGGGCTTCTCTTAAGGCAAGTTGCTGCTTTGCTCGAAATGGATACAGCAATTCTGAGTAAAATTGAAAGAGGGCAAAGAAATATCAATAAGGAACAGGTTTTTAAACTCGCAGATATTTTGGGCATAGAACGAGAAGAATTACTTATTCAATACCTCAGTGAGAAAATTGCAATTGAGCTAAAAGACGAATCGTTGGCGGATAAAACTCTTAGAGTTGCCGAAAAGAAGATAAAGTATATGTCACAAACTAAATAATAAACCTCGAAATATTTCAAAAATTGAACAGGATTGAATACATCAACAAGATCACTACTTGTGCAGCGAGATTTGTCCACGAAGTGGAAGGGTTTAATGCAATAGGAAATTATCATATTAATATCCATGCAGAGAATTTTTTGGTACCGTTATTAAATGAGGTTTTCGGGTTGGAACTTGAAAATCTTAATTCTACAAAAAAGAAAAATTTTCCAGCAATTGATCTGGCCGACTTTAAGAATAGGGTGGCTTTTCAAATTACGTCAACATCTTCTCTTGATAAAATTAGGACTACGCTCGAAACATTCTCAAAGTATGACCTACAAAATGAGTTTGATGTACTCTACTTATATATTCTCACAGAAAAGAAGCCGCAATACAATGATGCAAAACTGAAAGATGTAATACCCGATAGTTTTGGGTTTGAGTCAAGTGACCATATTATAGACAAGGACGTTATTCTTCAGAAAATAAATGCTATAAGCTCAACGCCCAAAATTCAAGCGATTTCTAAATTATACGAGCATGAGTTTTCGGATATACAGATTGAACAGCGCCAGCTTAAGTTCGAAAATGGATACTTGAATAACGAGCCAGAAGATATTTCGCCTAACATGGTTAAAATATCATTTCCGAAGGTTTTGTATAAGGCAGAATTGTTTATTAATGAAGAAGCTATCCTCGAAAATCTAAACGATTATTTGGAGAGTATTGGAAAAAGGAAAGTGAAAAAGTTGAAGCCAAACACACTGGTCAAAAAGGCTTTAAAACAAAATAAAGTATATTTTGAAGACTGGATTTTACATGAAAAGTGTATTTATACTTTTCGGGATTTATCTAAAAACAACGAACCATTGAGAAAAATTATAGATGCTGGCACAATAACTACTTTGGATTGTAAAGACTTCTACGAACAAGATGAAGCGAGTAACAAAGTATTCAAAAACCTTTTAAGAAAATCTCTGATCCAACTTTGCTATTATAAAGGAATAGAATTCTTCCCGCCAAGAGGAATTTTCAGATTTGCCAATTCAAGACCTCCTAAAGCAAAGCAAATTAGATGGAAGGGTAAAAAAGAGTCTACCAAGACAGTAATATTCGAAATGACAAATAAGAAGGAGGGGCACATAATCTGTTATAGACACTTAGCATTCAAAGCATCTTTTTTAAATTTTGAAATAGATTGGTATTTGGTCATAAATCCAACATGGAGCTTTACAAATCCGGGTGGATATAGGGAAAGTCGATTTGAATCAGCATATATGGCAGGAATAAAACGACTTGAGAATAACAATTCTGTTTACAATTACTTTAGATTCTTTGCGTACTACTTATCTTATACGGACCTGTTTGTTACTGAATATCCATACCTGCAGACCTCGAAAAATGAGCCATTAAGTTTATCTCCCAGCCTAGATGAACAAAAATGGATACCCGTTAAAATCGTTGAAGAAACATCTGAGTTTACTCCAACGGAAATAAGCCTTGATAACGAATTAACCAACTCAATTTTTTCTGATCAATGAAATTAAGATATATAGAAGAACCATCATTACAATTTGGCTTAGGACATCAGATTTGTCCTAAAAGTGGCATTTACAATTTTAATCCATTTGATATTGATCAAGTTAGACCTGAAAAAATCACCATTGGAGTAGTTGGAAAATCTGACAGTGTTGATGCAGTTTTAGAATGGATAGAATCATGCAAAACCCATATTGATGGAAAACAAAGTAAAACCCCACATCCCAACCTTTTTCTAAATTTTTGCGGTTTCAATAAAAGTATAGGCTTTAAGTGCGAGATCAATTATGATGATACATACCTAAGAAAGTTAAATAACTCTGATTTAGAGAAAATCGTCAAGAAAAGCAACTCCCTGGAAACGATAATTGCAGAAATTACAGAACTCTATTTAGCTGAAATCAAATTCTTATCTAAAAACAAAAAACCAGATGTAATTCTTTGCGCTTTGCCTGAAAATTTAATGAAACATATTACCGAAGCTAAGGCAAAAGCTTCTGGTGAAGATGAAGAAGAAACTGAAGTTCATGAACGTGATTTTGATGAAGATGAGGTTTCTTCAAAAGAACAGAATTTCAGGAGAAATCTTAAAGCAAAGGCAATGCAATATAATGTGCCTATCCAAATCATTAGGGATAGAGTTGCAAAACCAACCAAAGAGATGCAAGATCCTGCAACGGTTGCTTGGAATTTTTTTACAGCATTATACTATAAAGCTTCAGGAACGCCTTGGGCATTGATCAGAAAAGACACTGCTGAAACTACTTGTTATGCCGGTATAAGCTTCTTTAAAAGTAGAGATAGAAGCTCAACACAAACAAGTATTGCCCAAATATTTAATGAGTTAGGGAAAGGTGTCATTTTAAGAGGTGAGGAAATTACTTTGAAAAAAAACGATAGAACACCACATCTAAGTGAAGAACAAGCATTCAATCTTCTAAAGCAGTCCCTAACTGAATATTATGAAGCCGTAAAAATTTTTCCGAAAAGACTAGTAATCCATAAGACCTCTAACTTCAGTGAAGATGAAGTTTACGGGTTTACCCAAGCAGCTCGTGATTTGCATATAAATCAAGTTGACTTAGTTTCTATACAAACATCTGATTTAAGATTATACAGGAATGGCAATTATCCGCCGATGAGGGGAACACATTTCGCTATGAGTTATAAACACCACTTGCTATATACAAGAGGATCTGTGCCGTACTACGAAACGTATCCAGGTAGATATATCCCTCGAGCCATTGAAATAAAATTAGCACAACATGATGAATCTCCAAACATCATTTGCGATGAAATCCTTGCATTAACCAAAATGAATTGGAATAATACACAATTTGATAGGCAGATGCCTATTACAATTGAATGTGCGAGAAATGTTGGAGAAATATTAAAATATTTGAACCAAGAAGATAGTATGCAGCTTAAATACAGCTTTTATATGTAGAGACTATGGAGAAAGCCGAAAAAATAAAACAATTACTATCCAACCAATTTGAGTTGGATTTATTTGAAGCTTCAATTGCTAGCTTAAATGATCGAACAAACAAACTTCGCTTTAATAATTTTGCATGCTCTATAAGGGAGTTGTCACGACATTTTTTATATAACCTTGCTCCGGAAGAACGTGTGAAAAATTGTGTTTGGTTTAGCCCCGAAACTGCAGACGGAAAACCTACAAGAAACCAAAGAATTAAATACGCAGTCCAAGGTGGAATAGACGACACTTTTTTAGATCGTTGGGGATTTGAGGTTGACGAACTCAAAGACATGATAAAGGATGTAAAAGAAACAATCAATACTTTAAGCAAGTATACCCATATTAATCCTGAGGTGTTTAATATTAGCGATTCTGAAATTGAGCGTATGAGCCAAGATGTACTTAACTCTTTTATTAGTTTGGTAGAAACAATTGAGAACTATCGTGAAGATCTTAAACAATTCCTTGATGGACATATCGAAGAGCATATGGTATCATCCGTTGTAACTAATTTTTTTGAGAATGTTGATCGACTTGCACCTCACCATTCACTGGAATATAGTGAAGTGTCAGAATATCATATTTCAGAAATTAATGAATATGAAATTGTAGTGGACGTCTTTGGAGATTTACATGTGATTCTTGAATATGGGTCTAATAAAGAAAGACGTGAAGGTGATGGATTAGACTTGCCAGAAACATTCCCTTTTGAAACGAAGATACGCTATCAAATTGAAGAGGATTTTCCGTCCTCTAAGTTTGAGGTCGATGACTACGATGTGGATACTTCAAGTTGGTATGGAGACGATGATGATGAAATATAGTCTTAAGCACTGAAGATAGCTTTCTTAAAATCATCAACATCGCTTCCAAGTAGTAGATAACTTGAAAACCCAATCTCTAAAAGAGATTTCCCAACTTTCTCATCATCAATATCGCTATGGGCAACCAGTTTGATTGCAGGGTACTCTTTCCTTAATTCTTGAAGCTGTTTAAGCACATTTTGGTCGTAAAAATCCAAGTCAATAATACAGACTTTGGGGAGTTCATTCAATGAAGACAACTGTGTTAGCCCATTTTCAATGCTTTCTGACCGAGATAGTATTTCCATTCCAGATGCAGCGAGATCTTTGCAGATGTTATCGGTTACAGGGCTTTTGTCATTGATAAAAGACAGGGAGATTGTTTCTTGTACAGTACCAGTTTTCATACGTTACCTTTTTTTGAGTTAGATGAAGTTCCTGCACAAAAAGAAAGCGCAGGCAACTACACTTACCGCACATTGAGGTACTGGTATACCCGACAACGAATAAGCGAGCGCCCACGCCTATGGCATGAGCGTTCTTCCTTATCGTCCCGTTGTCTAAAAATTACCAGTTTTCAATGTGGGACTTAAAGCAAAAACACTTTAAGTATTTCTATATTTTACATAGCAAAGATACTAAACTCGTTTCGATATAGAAATATGATTGCTTGAAATCCGTTACTTGTTCTTTTGTCCATTGCAGACATAGTTTTGTTCAAGTATCCGTAAAAGGTCGGTTTGCTTAAAAATGATTTTGCCGCCTATCTGGATGTATGGGAGTATTTGGTCATCACGATATTGCTGTAAAGTCCGTCTGCTGATATGTAACAGCTTGCACACATCTTCGCCCGAAAGATATATTTCACCGTTCATTACAGGACGGTAGTTTTTTTAATATCTGTTCAATACGATTTCGTAGCTGTGTAATCATTTCCCTGTGGGCGATGATATCGTCACTATCATTCGTGAATAAATCCATTTTCAGTAGTATTGTCCAGCTGTCCGGCTTCGAGCAAAGCCTGTACATCTGAGCGTTTATAATAATTTTTACGGTTCAGTTTTGAATACGGTAATAGTCCTTTGCTTTTGTGGGTCTGTAAAGTCCGCTTGGTAATGTTCATCATCAGACATACTTCCTGGTTATCGAGCCATTGTTCCGCTTTAAAAATGGGCGTATATTTCTGTGTGGCATTTTCGGTCAATTCCAAAAGTGCTTTTAGCTCATTTTTCATTCCGTCTAGTGCCGACTTTTGTATTGCAATTACTTCCATTGTTTGCTCAATTTTACTATGGAAGTCGAATTTATAAATGCTTATGATAGCGTTAGAAAATGTTGCAGGCTTTGGCTCTGAAAGGTAGTGTTTGGCTCCGCGATAAATTTCAGCATAGTTTATTTTGTAAATTTGAAAATTATAGGTTAATAACAAATTCAATAAGAATTTTTAAATGGCATTATTACAAAAAGGCAAATCAAACTATCCGTTTTGGGGAGCATCAATAAATTTAATTACAGGACTTGACCCATTAGGGCTTCAGACAACTTCAGAGGCAACTTATGCAACGATGTTGCCCGGAATTTCTAACTTGACTAATCGACTGCGGTACTATGGCTTTTATTGCTGGTTATTAGATTTTTACTTTAAAACAGAGAAAAAGGGAAATTCAAAAGAGCAATACCGCTTTATTCGCAGGGCTGAGTTAATGATTGCTATCATAATGCAAAGTCAGCGGAAAGCAGTTCAGCAAATTACAGGAAGTAATTTCGCATCAAAACCTACTCAACACGATTGAAAATGATTATTTTGATTTAGCTGAGGGGGCTGATAAAGACGGTACAGACAAAAATGTGTATTGGAAATATCCGTCCGGTGCTTTTGGGCAATATTATTATGGGGCGATGCAAGCTCTTTCATTAATTATTACTGCGGTAAATGATTTTGGAGACGTTGTTTACAATATAAGCCAACCACATCCCAGACAAAAAGTTTCAGGAAAACAATTAGCTAATGCTTTTGAGATATCATTATCCCCCCAAATAAAAGAGTTATTTTACAGCAACATAAAAAAAGGAAAGCTTTACCAATCGGATATACCAGAACTAATCAAATATTTTGCGATTGAGACTATAGAAACTGAAAGCAGTGAATGGCAATTGTATATGGAAATGCTCCTTGACAAAGATGAGCCAAGCCAAGAAGTTGAAGAATTGGTGACTTTTCATAGAAGAGAAACCATTTTATCGCTAATAAAAACAGCGGTTCAAAACGATAATGACTATAATTGGTATAAATTTTTGCTCGAAAGCTATCATAAAAAATTAGGTTCAAGCACTCAACCCGAAACAGAAACAAACATCGGTTGGTATTGCTATCAACTAAATGAATATTGGCAATACAGTTGCGGAACAATATTTTGGGCATTGCTGCAACATCTTTACGATTTTCAACAAGACCAATATTTGCCGTCTTTTGTTGAGAAGTTTTCGGATAGCATCTCAAAAGAAATTTGCAAAGATTTTAACCAATCAATACAGCCCACATCTTTAGTTTCAGAAATTTTATCACTCATTCCAGATACGAACGACGAAGAGGAAACGAAAAGAGCAATCAACCAAACCAACGACCCAATTCTTGCTGGTAAATACGGTTTCATGCTTTTACTTCAGCTGTTCAAAAATAATAGAGAACAATTGCATCCTTTGAAAGAATTTATGAGTAGAAAGAGAACAGAAAGAGATGGAAATATGGTTGATGGGATCCTTACAGTTCATAAAGCAGAGAAAGAAATTCTTAAAGATTTTGTTGAACAATTTATTTTACGCAAAATAATTTACAGACACACAATGGTTGCCCTTAGAAAAATGGGTAATGGCTCACAATCCACGCATAAATTTTTTATAGAAGAACAATACATCCGTTTCATCGACATATTTCCACCAAGAAATACATCGCCGAGAATGAATGCTTTGCAAAACATAATGTTTGATTTGCAGGTAATCGACGAGGAAAAGGTTTTGTCTCCGCTTCACACAAAACTTTTGGTTGACTAATGGCATTTGAAAGAGAAAACATTTTGACTTTAATTGGAAGCAGAAGATACCATTCTTGTATTCTTACCACTTTCAGCTTTGACTTTTACTTTTTTGAAATGAAAGCAATGAAATGGTTGCGTTCGTGTGGTGTGAGAAACATTAATGTTTTTATTGACGGCTACTATTATTCAGAGTTGATGCGACAAGCCACTGGCGAAGAAATGCAACTTACTGCCGGTTATTCACTTTATCCTGTTTTTCAAAATTCAGTATTTCATCCAAAAATCTGGATGCTATTTGGCGATAAGGAGGGTTTATTAATTGTTGGTTCAGGAAATCTTACCAATTCGGGAAATGGAAACAACGATGAAATTTGGGGAGCATATCATTTTGATATTCGTTCGACCGAGAACGCCCCAATATTTTCATCTGCTTGGAATTATTTATCGATGCTTTCATCAACAGTTAAAGGTCAGATGAATGAAAAGACCACAAGGTGGATAATTGAACATTCAAAATGGCTTAATGAATTACCAGCAGTAAAACCGTTTGAATTTTTAAATACTTCACAAAAAGAGAAAGTTGCTTTTTTATTCAATTCCGAAACCTCTTCGATTTGGAATGAGCTATTAAAACATATTAGCAACGAAAAAATTGTTGAAATTACTACCATTTCTCCATTTTATGATAGCAAAGGAAAGGTACTGCAAGAGCTTAAAAATCTTTTCCCAAAAGCAGATATTAATGTGGTTTTAGAAGAAAGTGGTTTTATTCCATCGGCAATGGATTTAAGTAAAACATTTTCATTTTACGACTGGTGCAATGCTGGTATCAGTAGAGTTCAATATTCGAAATCTGATAATTCAAACTCTAAACTTCACGGAAAGATTATCCATATTAAAACAAAAGATGGTAAAGAATTTTGCCTTTTCGGAAGTGCCAATATAACACCGGAGGGCTTGGCATTAGCAGGAAAAAATGCAAATGCAGAAGTTTCACTTCTTATACGATCTGAAAAAGGTGGCTTGCTTAATAAATTAGGCATAAAATTGAAAGTTGGCAACAAAAAACAACTTTCAGATTTTACTTCTACAGCTCATAAATCCATTTATGAAACGATAATCAAGAATAATAAATTTCAGGTTCAACTTCTTAGCGCAGAATTGATTTATGATGAGCTTACAATTCACTTAAATGGCAATTTCTCAGAACCGTTTAAATTTATGCTTTTTGATAAAGAGAACCGATATTTTCATTCCCAAACATTCTCGAAGTTTGAGCAAGAACTAAAAGTAAAACTCAATGCAGAATTAGGTAGTTTTCAGTACGTTCAATTGGCTAATATGGAGGATGAATTTGTATCAAACAAACTTTTGGTGTCTGATTATTTTCATCTTGCCAAAACCCATCCAAATCCTAAAACTGAAGACATAGAAAGGATTTACAGCGAAATCCAAAATGGAGAACTAAGCAAAGTTCTCGACTTGTTGCATTATGCGATAATTGATGAAACGGAAAACGAAGAAAGTGCAAGTATTCTGAATAGCCGTAAAACTACAGATGCAAAAAGAGACGGAAACAACGAGCCCGAAAAGCTGTATGACCTTTCTTCTTACAAACCAATTGAGCATTCTGCGTATGAGAAAAGTCTTTTGCTTTCTTCTCTTTCGCTTCGGGTTTTAGATGTTTTAAAATTCATTCACTCAAAATCTCTGTCCATAAACAGACAGATTGATATTAGCATTGATGAACAGGAAGAAAATTTAGGTAACATTGATGGCAATGAGAAAAACGAAGTAAAAATAGTTCGTAATCTTTCTTTTGCGTTGCTAAAGTCTGAAAAAAGAAAATTGACAAGCTATTTTGATAATCTGTATTATAATCAGCAAGAACTTCTTTATGGTAACAATAGACCCCAAAACTATAAACCCACATTAACAGACTTAACCAAATATTTGATAACGCTTGAGCTGATACTTGAATATGGAGGCAAAACAGAAAAATACGACGAGCAAGAAAAGCAACATTTCTTTAGCTATCTTCCGTTTAGCAACAATTATGACAACAATAATGTGAAAGGTTGTTGTTTAAACTTAATAGGCGACTTTTTAATGTTGGCAAGAACAGGCTTTAAAGAATACGAATTTGATTATACAAAAAAGAAAGTTGAGGAATTAAAAGCCGATGCACTTGTAAACACGATTGTTTGCCTGATAAACAATTATTGGAAAGATGGCGAGATGCATTACTTTTTTTCAATGCTTCTAAACACGCTTCATTATTTAGGGTGGAAAAATATTGATGATTTTGAAAATAATTTTGATGATTTGCAAATTAAAATCAATCTTAGAATTTCTGACCTAAAACAGCGAACCAAAGGACTTGAACAGAATCTGATGGTGTTTTATTACAAAGTTTGTCCAGCATTTAAAAAAGTTATGAAGCAACTTGCAGAAAAAAACTTCGATACACTGGCAGTTCAAGGTCAAATTATTTACAAATCTCCGTGGGGTTACAGCTATGTTCAATCAGTAAATAAAATAAATGACTTTACGCTAGTTAGACCAGGCTTTATGTGGGATGATGTTAAAGAAGATTATATAAAACATAGCCCAGATGAAATATATTTGCCGTTAAGGCTCTCTTCTTTTATTTGTACGGATTTGTAGTCATAAAAAATCGGATAACCTTTTGGGCTATCCGATTTGCTTTTAAAATTCTGTAATAATTATCTGCGTTGGGCAGGTTGTTCGGTTGTTACGTCAGGCTGCTGTTTTTCCTTTTTTTCACGGGAATAAACCCATAACGACAACAGCCCAAATATAATCAACGCATAAGCTATCCATTTGCCAACCTTTTCAATCAATTTAATGAAAATCGAACTTTCATAAGATGAGAACCCCTCAGTTCCCATAGAGCTGCGCCTGTAAAACTTTCTACGGTTAATCCAGTAACGAAGTACCAAGCCTGCAACCAAAAATATGATACCTATAACGAGTGATGCAACCATAGTTTATTTCCACTATTTGAATTTACAAAAAAATATTTGTTTAGCCCCTGAACGATGCGTATTCAATACAAAAACGGCTTACCAATCCAATAAGCCGTTTTTTATGAATTGACATGCTGTATTAATCACTACTGTTAAACTGAAAAGTTATCTGCTTTTCGTTCCCGAAGTTATCCGAAATCCAAACCTCAAAGGATTGAGATACTGCAGATGCCGAAGTATAGTACAAACGGAACTGCTCGGTTGGTAACTCATACAGATCATTAGGTAGGTACGGCGGCTCATCGTAATACCTAAGTGTGCCCTTTCCGTCAAACTGGAAGTAGCGAAGGAAATATTGCGTGCTGCTATAATTTCCAGTTCGCTGTATTGTAATGCGGATCTCTACCGTCTGGCCGTTGGCAACATATTTAGGCACTGGCATCACTTTGACCTCAAAAGGAAAGTCCTTTTGTATTTCGAGTTCATCATCTTTGCTACAAGATACCAACGTAACCGAAGCTGTGAGGATTGCCAGGAATACATATATCGGCAGTAATCCTATTCTGAAATTATTGAATATTGCTATCATTGTTTTCTGTTTTAAAAGTTAAACCTTAATCCCATACCTACGGACGGTCGGAACTGTTCTAAGTCTTTACCCCAAAGGACTTTTGTACGCCCTTGCAGGACTAATACAAATCGGTCGGACAGGTACGTTTCAAATGTGAGCCGTCCACCAGCTCCGTAGATAAAATTGTCCTCGCTCAGTATCTTCGATCCGTCATACAACATAGCTTCGCCCCGGTTAATGCTTTCATAACCGACTACGCCTGTTATTCCTAAATTCAGCGTGATGTTTTTTCGGGCATCGCCCAACAAGTAGAAACTGTAACCGCCTTCGGCACTATAACTTTCCTGCGGTATGCGCAGGTCTTTATAGTCGTGGTATTGGTGTGTATATTCCAATGCCCAAAGCTGGTAATTGCCGTTTTTACCATTTACAGTCATCGCTACACTGATGTAATAATCATTGCCAATCTTATCATTGGATAATACGCCTGTGCTTATTTCCAAGCCTTTCTGTTTAGGCAGCATTCGTTGTGCCTGTGCCATTGTGATGCCCATTAAAACAAGCATCACGGTATAGATATACTTTTTCATTTTATTGCTATCTTATTTAAAGGGTTATTAAAATTTCAGGTGCATATCGTTAATCAAACGAGCCTTGATTAAATCAGAGTTTTCTATCTGAAAGTGTTTGATGCCTGCCACCGTTTTTCTCGAAAATCTCAATCAGTAATACCTTGTCATCAGCAATGGTAAATTGGTCTAACATGAACACGTTTTGCTCGATGGTTTTTCCACCGATCTCGTCCAATGGTTTGTAAGTGCGTAGCGGTATCATCGGACGTTCCTGTACTACGGTACGTTTGGCTACCTTTTTATCCACTACCTTGAAATTCACAAAATCAATCTGAAATGGCACATTGGTACGGTTTTCTCAATTCCGTATGCAAATAGTATTTGCCGTTGTGGATGTAAATGCCTTTGAGCATAAACTGAATGCCGAAGCTCTTAGCTCCAATATGCTTTACAATGCGTTTGTCTTTCTTGTAAATGGTTTCCAGTAGCAAGCCTGCCAGCGAGGGCGAATTGTTGCCCAATTCTTCAAAAAGCACATCGTTACCATTGGCTTTATCTACCGCTTTCTGCATCGTGAGCAGGTCATAGCTCATTGCCGCCGGGTAGGAACTGTAATACACGTTGAAGTTGTAAAAACGACCGTCATTCGTGATAACGGAAAAATTGGTTTCAGGCTCAAAGTCCCTTACAGATGCTTTCACACGCAACACGTTTTCTGCATCTTCGGCTTTTCCTGCTATCAGGTATTCGCTGCCCAAGTCCACATAACGAATGGCGGTCGGGAAAATCAAGTGCGAAGTTTTATCGTAAGTTACTTCCATACGGTACGGTTCTATCTTGCCCAGGGCAAGCGGCGTTCTGATGGTGTCCTGTGCGTAAGAGTTTACGGCAAAGCCGAGTATCAGGGCAAAAGCCCAAAAGGTTTTTAAATGATTTTTCATTGTTTTATTTATTTGAGTTCAACATTATTTTTTAGATACAAGAAAGACCTGATAGCCCGCTTTCAGTGTAACCTTTGGCGTTCTTACTTTCTTGGCGAAATAGCCTGAGATACCCTGTACCACGCCACGGCTTAAATCAGCCGCTACCTGCTGTCCGGCATTCTGCGTGAGCATTACGCTTGTTCCCCCTGTCTGGCTCATATTGGCCGCCATTTCGGTAAGTGCATTCATTTCCGGCGAATACGGAACGTACAAGCCTTGCTGCCCGTCCAAATCGTAAATGATTATATCTACCGGAATGATGTTGCCCTCCCAGTTCTACGGAGGTAACTTTTAATTGTAGCCTGCCATTCTGAAATTTTGCATTAGCCGTTACAATTGTTCCTTTGGGAATGGTACGTTGCGGGGTTTTAGCAGGCTCTAATAGTCGTAAGCGCACACCCGTTTCGCCAACTACTGTCTGGGCTTCGTTTACACAGGCTTTGATGCTGTTTTTTAGGCTGTACTACCTCTTCAGTAGAACCTGCGGTATAGAACCCGCGGCTTTTTGTTTGGCTCCAATCGGCTGCAAAGGCACTGTCCGACGGTTCACGGTACAAGGCTGATACAATGTTCTTTCTTGTTGGTGTGAACGATACAAATTGCTCTTTTTTGGTTAGCACCCGCAGCCACAGTAGTTGCACCGTTGGCAGGAGCAGCATTTCCGGTGTTAGCATTTTGCGGAAGATACTTTGCAGCCATTTCATAGGATTTCTCCATTAATTTGAGTTGGTCGTCAACGGTGGCCACAGGTGGCACATCTTTCTCGGCCAGCTTTTCTTTCATTTCGTCCAGTTGCCTGCGGAGTTCCATTGTTTCAGAATTATTATCCTGATAGAATGAACCCAATGTGCTTTGCATATTTCTGTAGCTGTTCAATCCATGATTACCGTTTCTTCCCGAATTTCTGCCGCCACCGCCAAAGCCGTTGCTTTCTTCATCTTGTTCAGGTAAACCTTCTTCATTGTCAGCAGATGCACTGTCTTCAGTATTCCAATAATCAGAAAGCGTGGTCAGTGCATTGCGCTTTTCCTGCTCTTTGCGTTCGAGCATTTCCTGTTCATACGCCTTGCCTTTATCGGCAGGCATTCCTGCCCCGGTAGCCTGTGGTACGGCATCGTTTAATCCGATGTTCTCCACCGCCTTTTTGTCTTTCGACGGTTTAAATATCAGGTACATACAGCCGAGAAATACCACTCCCATTAAAAGGAATATAAGTGGCTTTTTGAGTTTGTCGGCTTTGTTCTGTGCGCCGTCTTGCAACACATCAGCAGTTTCATTCGGGTTCCCCTCCGTTACCCGAACAACCGATTTTTTGTTCTCATTTTCTTTCATAAATCTGATTTTTTAAAATTGTTGATACACTATCCGGCAACCTTGCAGGATTTCCATTTTTAAGGACAGGGTTCTCAATATGTTTAATGACCATATTGTTACCTGACTTTGAGGTGTCGTACATCACTTTGCCAATGACCACTACGGTGAGCAGTAGGTAAACCACAAAGAAGTACAGCGTATATTGGCGCTGTTTGCGCAAAGGCAACGCCCGCCAACGTTCATCGAGCCGGTCAAAGTACCTGTCCATATTTGCTCTTAATTTTTTCATAGCCTTACTATTTGTTGTTACAGCTTGAAACGCTTAGGACTTTTACCCGCCTGTTGCTTTGGCTCATCGTTGACCAGTGCGACCGCTTCCGTTAATTTGGGTGCAGATATGACGGACAGGTTTGCCAGTTCTGATTTTTTAAGCAACTGCCCGAAGCCGTCTTTCTTGGCTATTTCCATACGGCTAAGCGAAAATTTGCCATTCAGGTATTTTACCCACATACTGCATTCTACACGGGGCTTGTCATCACCCGACCATTGTAGGTAGCCTGTCAGAAATAAATCCTGTTTAGGTAAATTGTCTGCACCTTTTTGGCAGTTTTTGAGGAATTCGCTGATACTGTCTTTCAGCTTTCTGGCATACGCACCCTGCGTATGGAAATAGCCGTTATATCCTTTGTCTGTAAGGATTTTTGCGAACGTTTTTAAATCTGATAATGCTTCCATAAGATTGTTTTTAGCGTTCGATGACTTCGATATCCCTGTTTTCCACGACTGCAAATTTTTCAATATTGAAACCTTGCGGGTTGTTGTCAGAGCGAACGGAGTTAACGAGATAGCAGGAAGTAATCAGGTTACGTCTGGTTACATTGCTTGACCGGATGATGAACTGTTTGGCATAGGTGCGCACTGCATACGGGTAGTTGTCGAAGTTGCACACGACACTATCTACCTCTATGCGTTGTTGCACGTTCCCCGAAATAATCCTGCTGTAATAGCCCTTTTCCGATAAGTCTTTGTAGTAATCAAAAGCACTTTTATCGGCAAGGTTGAATGCCCTGCTCATATTGCTTTCAATAGCATTCTTGTCGGGGGCAAGCGTAAAGAACAGTTCGTGGAAACGTCTGACGTGTTCCCTTGCTTCAACCGGGCGGTTGATGCTTGCATCCTGCGACAAGGCAAGCATCAGGGATTTACCATTATCCAGTACATAGATTTTTTGGCGTTGTTCTTCTGCAAAGCGGTAGGAACGCCATACGGCGTATCCTACCACACTGGTGCAGAGAACCGCAAACACAATGGCATATAACCTTATCTGCCTAAAGCTGTTTTCGATATTTCTTAGCGTTTTAAATTCCATTTTTTAGAATGATTAATTGTTTATTTATTCATCAGTTTACCGCCGATGTTTCCAACTGTCGAACCTGCGCCTGCTCCGGCGATATTTCCGGCTTTCATTGCCGTGGAGTTTACATTGCGGGTAAAGTTCCCTGCGCCTCCGGCTTGGATTACCCAACCTGTTACTGTCGGTATAGTGAAGTACCCGATGATGCCGATAATCATAAAAATGATGTACACGGTATTGCTCGTATCAGGAATGTAGGTGGGGTCGGCAAGCATTGCTATATCCCGTTCTAAAATGAGGGATTGTATTCTTGCCAACATTGAGCTGAACAAATCCGAAACGGGAAGCCACAGGTAAACGCTTACATACCTCGTGAGCCATTGCGTGAGCGTGGACTGAAAGCCGTCCCATACGGAAATAGCAAAGGCTATTGGTCCGAGTATGGAGAGGACTATCAGGAAAAACGTTCGTATGGTATCAATGACCAAAGCCGCCGCCTGAAAGAGTATTTCCAATAGATTGCGAAACCAGTCCTTTATCGCCTTTTCAATCTTGTAGGCTTGCCTGTCCATATACATACCCGCCATTGTACCAATGTCGGACGGCGACCAACCCAGTTCGTCCAGTTTCTTATCAAACTCTTCGTCTGATACCATATAGGCAGTTTCAGGATTTCTGACCATTGCCTCATATTCCAACTGGTCTTTCTGCTGTTGCAGCTTGTTCAGGTCAATCACCTGGTCTTCGAGTATTTGGTGGGTTCCTACAACCACCGGGCTTAACACTGCATTGATGGTTCCCAGTACGATAGTCGGGAAGAACATAATGCACAGCCCCAAAGCGAACGGGCGCAGCAGAGGGAACATATCAATAGGTTCGGCACGGCTTAAAGCCTGCCAAACCTTTAATGCTACATAGAACAATGCTCCCAATCCCGCCAAACCCTTAGCTACTGCCGCCATATCGCCTGCAAGCGGCATCATATCGTCATAAAGCGATCGCAGGAGTTCGTGAAGATTATCCCATTCCATAGTTTACCAGTATTTTTGGTTAGCAGTTCCGTAGAGTTCAAGCACTCTTTGGGCATCGTTTTTCTTTTTCGCTCTTAGGTAGCTCACAGAAATGTTCTTAGTGGTGTAGTAGCGTACAAGGCTGTGGTAATCCTTTACCTCTTTGTACACACGGTCAATAATGTCCATACGCTCTTTGTCATTCAGCGAAAGGCTTGAAGAGGTTACAATCTGCTTTAGTTCTTTCAGCAGTTCGGTACTTTCATTGAGCAGTGCCGAATAACCGTTGCCAATAGCGACCAATTCCTGTGGCGAAAAATTGGGGTCGTTCATCATCTTGCCGAAGTTCTGCACGTACATTTCGGACACATCGCCCACCAAGAGTACGGTTTGCTGCACCTTACGGGCATCTTTTACAAGGTTGTTGATAGCTTTCAGCTTGTCGTAATACTCCTTGCCCTGGTCGTACACTTTCTTTACTTCGTTGAAGTTCTTTATCACATTACTCACGGTGGAAGAAGTCTGTATGATTTCATTCGCACTGTTGATAATCCCTGAAGCCAAATTAGCGGGGTCGGTTACAACCCATTGGGCTTTTGCTGACGGTGCTACGGCGAGCATCAGTGCCGTACACACCAGATACATTACTTTTTTCATTGTTCTGATTTTTTAAATTGTTAATGACTATTGATTTGAATTGTCCCGCCGTTGCATTGCGATATGCTTAATAGCGAGTTCTACGTTACCATCGAGTTCCGCAGCAAGCTGCATCACTTCCATCTTTTCGGTTTCCTCTGTGGTGTAGGCGAGGTATTCCTCCAAACTAACTTCGGTGGCATAGACTGCCGAGTGCGTACCACCTAAACCAATCCAAACCTCTTTGTACAAGCGGCTTGCATCGTTGTTCATATTGATGGAAAGTACCTGACCTTTTTCTTTGTCGGTAAGCCCCAACATTGCCTGTATATCATCAAACTTGTTCATATACTTGCGTTGGTCTAAAAGGATTTTACAGTCGGAGTTATTGATGATACTTTCTTTCACAATGGGCGACTGGATGATATCATCGACCTCCTGTGTTACGACAATGGCTTCTCCGAAAAACTTACGCACGGTTTTGAACAAATACTTGATGTATTCTGCCATTCCCTCTTTTGCAATCGCTTTCCAAGCCTCTTCAATCAGGATAAGTTTGCGAATACCTTTCAGTCGGCGCATTTTGTTAATGAACACCTCCATAATGATAATCGTGACTATGGGAAAGAGGATTTTGTGGTCTTTTATCGCATCAATTTCAAACACGATAAAGCGTTTGGAAAGAAGGTCTAACTGCTTATCGGAGTTGAGCAAATAATCGTATTCTCCTCCTTTGTAATAGGGTTCGAGAACATTCAGGAAATTGGCAATGTCAAAATCTTTTTCCCTGACTTGTTTCTCCTCCAATACTTTGCGGTAGTCGTCTTTTACATACTCATAGAAGCCGTTAAATGACGGATAAGTATCATCTTGTTTGATACGTTCGATGTAACCGGAAACAGCATTGGACAATGCTACTTCTTCCGACCTTGTCGGCGGTTCATCGTCCCGTTTCCAAAGAGTGAGTATCAGAGTTTTGATACTTTCCCGCTTTTCGATGTCGAACACGCCGTCATCGGTATAAAAGGGATTGAACGCAATCGGGTTATCTTCGGTGTACGTGAAGTAAACACCGTCTTCGCCTTTGGTTTTTCCTTTGATGAGTTCGCATAATCCCTGATAACTGTTACCCGTATCTACGAGTAGAACGTGAGCACCCTGTTCGTGATATTGGCGTACCATATGGTTAGTGAAGAAAGATTTTCCCGAACCTGACGGACCAAGTATGAACTTGTTTCTGTTCGTGATAATCCCACGTTTCATCGGCAAATCGGAAATATCCAAATGGATTGGTTTTCCTGTAAGCCTGTCCGCCATTTTGATACCGAACGGAGAGGGCGAATTGTGGTAATTCGTTTCTTCTGCAAAGAAGCACAAGGCAGGTTCTATAAACGTATAGAAACTTTCCTCACTCGGAAAATCGCCAGCATTGCCTGGCATTGCAGCCCAATACAATGTGGCAACGTCTGTCGTGTTGTGGCGGGGCTTACACTCCATTAGTGCCAACGCACTACCGCAATCGTTCTTTAGCTGTTTGAGTTCCGCAGGGTCTTCCGACCAAGCCATAATATTGAAGTGTGCTCTTACAGAAGATAGCCCGAAGCTGTGTGCTTCGTTCAGATACTTCTCAATCCACTCCTTATTGATTTGGTTCGCCCGACTATAACGGGTTAAAGAGTGCATATTACGGGCAGATTTCTCAAACTTTTGCAGGTTGTCCTCGCTGTTATCCAAGAATAGGTACTGATTGTAAATGTGGTTACAGCTCAATAACAACCCTACGGGTGCAGCAAACGACAAACGGCAGTCGCTCCGGTCGGTAGATAGCTTTTCAAAGCGGGTATCAGCCGAAACAGTTGCAGGCAGGTCGTCCGTATCGGACAAGGTGTGCAAAGACAGCCTTTTGTTGCCGATACGCACTTCTTCCGCTCCTAATGCGATGTCCTGCATTGGTGTTCCGGCTTCTCTCGAAAGTGTAAGGTATTGTTCCAGCAATCCCTGTTTTTCGTCTGTTCCGATGATGTCGTCTTCGGTCAAACGTCGCAGGTTTACAAAACCGCTATCATTCACGATACGTTCAAACTGTGCGACCGCTTCCATAAATTGATGTATCGTTTCCTTATTGATTTCCTTTGGAATAAGCGTACCCTTGCAAAGCGAACTGAAATTGCTTTGCATACGCATTCTGTTCTTGGTCGTTTTTGTCAGGAACAGGTAGCAATAATGGTTCAGGAATGGTCGTTCGTTGAAATGCCGTTGATAGCTTTTGGAAAGAAAACTCTGGTCTTCCTGTGCCAAATCGGGAGTGTAGCTTTCTTTGATATACCAATCTTGCTTGTGAATGACTGTAAAATCGGGTAATGTCTTAATCGCCTTATGCCAGGCGGAGTGAATAGCTTCGTATTCAGCCGATGCTACCGTAAACAGCTCAGGCAATCGTACTTCAAAACAGGCGGTTATGTCCGCATCTTTGGACAGGATACAGTTGTTTTCTACTGCCAAGAGTGGAAACTTATGTTCCAATGTGGTTGTTTTGGCTACATTTCTCATACGGCTTTCGGTTTAGGAGTGAATTTTAAATACCTGCGTACAGGCTTACGACAAATAATGTAGCGAGGGTGTCGTTTTCTCGCACCTACTTTCATTAGTCCGTGTTCTCTGTACTTTCGGTTCAGCGAAAAGGTCTGCCATACAATGAGCGAAGCACCGCCAGCTCCGAGAAACAGGCAGACGTAATTACTTACGCCAGCCATATACAATATCATCACGAAGATGAGCGTACCGAGCAGACCACCAGCGAATATGAACAGGTATTGGGCTTTCAGCCCTTTAAATTCCACTGTCCTGCCAATGCCTTTGTTAATGTTATAACTGTTCATAAGGCAGAGGTTTACAGGAAGAATGAACGCAGGATAGTAGCCGCAACAATCAGGAAGATACACGCACCGAACCACGAAGCCGCCGTCTTCGATGTGTCGGGGTCGCCCGAGCTGAATTTGTTGTACACCTTAACACCTCCGATTAAGCCGACAACCGCCCCAATCGCATAAATGAGTTGGGTGGCAGGGTCGAAATAAGACGTTACCATTTGGGTAGCCTCGTTGATACCTGCCGACCCGTTTCCCTGTGCGAACGCACCCATTCCTGACAGCATTGCTACGGCTGCCAGCAAAACTTTTTACTTTGTTTTTTCATAATTGAAACACATTAATTTGTTACTGTTATCCCGCACCTTGCGGACTTTCGGGACAAAGGTGTTTTAGAAATCAAGGCGTGATAACAAAGTGGCAGTGAGAGGAATTGTTTGGCTGTGGGTGGCTGAATTGCTAAAGAAAATAGAGAGGTGTTGACAGGAAGAGAGAGGTTTTTACTATCTTCGTAAAATGAAATCCTTGTCGTACATATTAGCATTAATGGTTTTGGTCTTATCGACCTTGCCAAGCTTTATGGAAGATAAATGTTTTGACCTAGTGAATCAAACAACAAATAGTCAAGAACAAGATAGCGACGATTGCGGTATGGAATGTTGCTCGCCTTTTTCTAAATGCAATACCTGTACTGGATTTGTAATTACTTCCTTTTATGCTTTAACATCCAATTATGTCCAACAACCTAAAAAGAAATTAGGTGTAATAACAGCGTCAGCTGTTTCAGACTTCCTCTCTTCCATTTGGCAACCCCCTAAGATTAATTAATGTTTTTAGTGTCTTCGGCACAATAACAGATTACGGTGCTACAAACCGTCAATTCTCATTTTTCAAACATTAATGTTTTTTTATACAATGAAAAAAATAGTCTTTGTGTCATTTTTTATGACACTAAATCTCTGTGTATTTGCACAAAACATTTTAAATGCTGTTATTAGAAACAGTGAAAACAAAAATCTTTTGATTGGAGTGACAGCATCTATAAAAGGAACCTCGCTTGCCGCTACATCAAACGAAAACGGTCTCATCATAATAGAAAATATTCCTGATGGGATACAGGAAATACATTTTAGCTATATCGGTTTTAACGACTATATAGATACATTGGAATTTCCATTAGCTGACAACAGTCCTATTGAAATCTTACTCAAAGAAAGTTCAGAGGAGTTAGAGGAAGTTGTCATTTCATCCACAAGAAGCACAAGGAGTATACAAAATATCCCTACCCGTATTGAATTTATTGGAAGTGAAGAACTGGGCGAAAAAGGGAACATGAAACCGGGAGATATTCGTATGCTTTTAGCGGAAAGCACAGGTATTCACGTACAAACCACTTCGCCTACCAGTGCCAATGCAAGTATTCGTATTCAGGGACTTGATGGAAGATATACACAAATCCTGAAAGACGGTTTCCCCATTTATTCAGGTGCTTCAAGTGGATTGGGTTTGTTACAGATACCACCACTTGACCTCAAACAAGTAGAAGTCATCAAAGGCTCTACATCTACACTATATGGAGGCGGAGCAATAGCTGGACTGGTCAATCTGATTTCCAAAACGCCGACCTATGAGAGAGATTTAGGTTTTCACCTCAATGGAACATCCGGCAGGGGTTTGGATATAAACGGCTTTTATGGACAAAGGTTTAATAAAATTGGAACAACTATATTTGCTTCCCATAACCGTAACGCAGCTTATGATCCTGCTAAGAACGGACTATCCGCTATTCCACAATTCGAACGCTATGTACTGAATCCGAAGCTCTTCGTTTATTTCAATGAAAAGACGAAACTGAACTTCGGTATCAACACAACGATCGAGAGCCGTTTGGGAGGTGATATGCTTTACATCAAAGGAAATGGAGATAATACAAACCAATATTTTGAGGAAAATAAAACACAACGCTATTCCACACAATTTATTTTCGACCATATCATCAATGAAAACAGTACTGTTCAAGTCAAAAATAGTGTAAGTTATTTTAACCGAAATACTACCATTCCAAACTATAAGTTTGAGGGAACACAAACAGCAAGTTTTACCGAAGCCAACTACACCAACAGTACTGAAAAATCGGAATGGGTCACAGGTATTAATATTTGGACGGATAATTTCAAAGAAAAGCAGATTATGGCATCTCCGTTGAGAGATTATAATCAGACTACATTCGGTGCTTTTGTACAAAATTCTTTTAATGCTACGGATTGGTTTCAATTGGAAACAGGTTTTAGAACGGATTATGTTGTGGATTATGGGGTGGTATTCTTACCGAGAGTTTCGGCTCTATTCCACATTGCCGAGGGCTTAACTTCACGAGTTGGTGGTGGATTTGGCTATAAAACACCTACCATTTTTACGGAAGAAAGCGAACGCCTACAATATCAAAATGTAATCCCCATTGACGACAAGACCAATAAATTGGAAAAAAGTTATGGAGCAAATGCAGACATCAATTACCGCACCTACATTGGGGAAGATTGGTCATTTAGCATAAATCAATTGTTCTTTTACACCTATTTGGATAATCCCTTGTTACTTGAAAACTCCTCGGCAAATCTGTATCAGTTTGTTAATTCTCCTGGCTACATCCATACCAAAGGAACAGAAACCAATATTAAAATTGGTTATGATGACCTGAAATTGTTTTTGGGTTATACCTATACAGATGCCCGATTACACCATAATGGAACGACTGTAGAAAGCCCTTTAACACCAAAACACCGCATTAATTCCATCCTGATGTATGAAATAGAAGACAAATGGAAAATTGGTCTGGAAGCCTATTATTTCAGTCGCCAAAAACTGAATAATGGAACTACGGGCAAAGATTACTTTATTACTGGATTTATGGCTGAAAAGATTTGGGAAAGATTTTCTCTGTACATCAACTTTGAAAACTTCCTCGACACCCGACAAACACGCTTTGACAGCATTTATACAGGAACAATAACCAATCCAGTTTTTAAAGACAATTATGCACCTTTGGACGGATTTGTGATTAACGGAGGAATAAAATTTAAGCTTTAAAATAAATGGAAAAAACCATATTCAATATAACTAAAATGGATTGCCCAAGCGAGGAGCAATTAATCCGTATGAAACTGCAAGACTTTGATACGGTAAAAGGATTGGAATTCGATATAGCCAATAGAAAATTAGACGTTTATCACGATGGAAACCCAGAGCCAATTTTTTTGGCTCTGGGAACACTGAATCTAAATACGACATTGGTTTCAACCGAAAAAAGTAATTTCGTTGTTGAAACAGATACAAGCAACAAGCAACGGAAATTACTTTGGATCGTATTGATTATCAACTTCCTGTTCTTTGGATTGGAAATGTTATTCGGTGTTTTTTCAGGCTCAATGGGGTTGGTAGCCGATAGTTTGGATATGCTTGCCGACAGTGTCGTTTACGCATTGGCATTAATCGCCGTGGGTGGAACAATCGCTTTAAAAAACAACATCGCCAGATTTGCAGGATACTTCCAAGTCTTACTGGCTATTATAGGTTTCGTTGAAGTAATCAGACGTTGTATGGGAATTGAAGCTATGCCCGATTTCAAGACAATGATTGTCGTTTCAGTTTTAGCATTGATTGCAAACGTATTTTGCCTTTATCTTTTACAAAAGAACAAAAGTAAAGAAGCGCATATGCAGGCTTCGATGATATTCACATCAAATGATGTCATTATCAATTCGGGAGTTATTGTTGCTGGTCTTTTAGTTAATTGGCTCAATTCAAGTTATCCAGATTTGATTATTGGAGCTATTGTATTTGTAATTGTAGCAAGAGGGGCTTACAGAATATTGAAGTTGGCAAAGTAAATGTAAAAATAAGTTGAGCCTGAAATTTAGTTTTTCAGGCTCAATTAAAATAATTCCGTTTCAGACAAACTCCCCAATATCAAAATCATCTAAATCATTGTTCCGCAAAGTGGAAGAACTGATTTCCGTTTCAGATGAGAGTGAGCTATCCAATAGCTTGGCAATTTTACTGGATGCACCCGCTATAGAATTTTCCAGCAGACTAAATAATTCGGTTCCCTGTATTTTCTGAACGATTGCTATCGCTGTTTCCTTTTGAGATGACTCCAGTTTTTCTTGCTGAAGCAACATCCCCACGGAGCTTAGTTCTTCAAAGGTAACCCCTTGGGCAAAACCATTATCGCCACCAGATATTCCGTACCTGTTCCATTCTTCTTCCTCTTCTTCAAAATCAGGTTGATTGCTAAAAACTTCATCCAGCTCTTCCTGCGGAATCTGAATACTCCTGTTTTCATTTTCGTCGTATTCAATGTCTAAATTATCGGGATTTACCTCTGGTTCCTCAATCTGGCGTTCATTGGCAGTGTTTGGCACTGAAAGGCGTTCTACGGGTTTGGGCTGTCCCATAATATCGGGCAGATCCGGATTGACTTTCTTTTGCGGAGGTTTTTGTTTTGACCTTTTCTTAATGATAATCTTATCCTGCAAAAGCAGGACAATGACGATCAGCAGGCATATTACTATTACAATTTCCATAACTATAAAATTGGTTTAAAACGTTCGTTGAAATAATCTGTAATATCGTCCCCGTACTCTCTAAAATGGTGTTCAAGAATGTTGTCGATATAAGAATAGAGTGTAGTCTTTTCTTCTCTTGTTAATTGTACTATACGTAACAACCTTTCGTGATATTCTGGACGAATGTAAACGACCTTTCCGTTTCGACCTGAAGGAAAACGATTGACCAGAAATGTCTCCTCATAATCCACCTTCTTTAGGGAGCTATTGCGGGCTTTTGGTTTTGTTTCCTTCTGTATTTTCTGTTGTTGAATAACTTCGGGTATAGTAACAGATTGATTACCACTCATGATATTCATGATTAATTCTTCATCAACATCGGGCTTATCAAAATCTTTTCTTCTCTTATCTGTTGACATACTTAACTATTTTAGAGATTAACAATTTTTAAAAATTCTTCAATAAATAAATCCAGTCTCGTTACTTTCATTAGTTGAGGTTCGGCAGGTAACAGACTTGACCGAAATACACTGTTCGGTGTATCGTCCGTCTCTTTTCTGAAACGTTTACTATCCATTATCCGAGAATTCATCACAGATAAATCGAGTTCGTTAATAACGCTTTGATAAGCCTCGTATATTCCTGTTTTCTCTCGACCATCTACCTGATTCCAAAACATCCACATTTTCTGATCTTCATTACTCTCCTCCGTTTCGGGCAAGCCAAGGAATGCTTTAGTAAAGCTCAGTGTACTTTCCATAACTAGACGGTCAGCACTAATTGGAGAAAAAATAAAATCCATTGTTCTTAAGGTCGTGAGCACACCTTTTGTATTAGCTGTTCCGGGAAGATCAAAAAAAGTTATATCAGGCTCTATTGCAGATTGATTTACGTATTCTAAAGCCTTTGACAAGGCATCCTCCGGTTTACAACTGATAATCGGATATGCTTTTTTATTGATACTTTGATACAACTTCATTGCAGCTCTTTTGTGGTAATCATTCTGCATAATAGTTTTCAAATCCCTTTCCCTCATATTGGCTAAGCTGTGTTGTGGGAAATCACAATCCATTACAAGGACATTAAAAGCTAAACGATAATGCAATACACTTGAAAGTAATGCGGTCATAGTAGATTTTCCAACACCGCCTTTAGGCGTTGAAAAACTAATTTTTAAAGTTTTCTTTTTTGTTTCCATTATTTAAAGATTTATTGTTACACATTTTATTTGTTTGGCAGGTTTGAATATTGGTTTATTTAAATAGTACCTATTTCCTATATGCCTGTATTCCCCTTTTGGAAATTTTCTTGATTGTTATTTGCTTTTATTACCGCTTGGTGGGTAATCATTTTTAGCAACTGGAAAACCTTACAACTTGTAAATTGCTTTACCGCTTTTATGCTTTTACAGTTTTATGTTTTTAAAACCCTATGCTTTTATTCCAAAATTTCTGTACTAAAACCCAATTTATTTTTTATCCTCATTACATTTTTATTACCTGCACTAAAACTATACGGCAAATAAAGCGATTGAATCGGCTCGTTATTGATGGGTGGTAGTCTTTGGCACCCAAAGGCAGTGTTTGGCTATGTGTCTGATTGTGATGCTCTCATAAGTAGTGTCTTACTTTGTATATAGAATTTTATTAACAGATTTATGCAAAGGCATCTTGAGGAACTGGACAAAAGCAGAACGGCATCAAGCCGTTTATCCCTGCTACATTTAATCCGTCCCGAAGGGCGGATTTTTGTGTTCACCAGAACACGGCAAGTTGTGTTTTGAGCATCTCGAAAAGATTTCCGATGCTCAAAACAACTTGCCCTGCCGGGGCAGAAAACGTCCTCCGAAGTCGGCGTTTTGTATGAATTAAAAATGGATTAGTGATGAATGAAAAACAGCAGAAAGCAGTTAAAAAAGGGCGGGCGTCCTCTAAAAAACGATCCCGCTAAAATCCGGTACACGATTTCCTTTAATGAGGAAGAGCATGCCCGTTTTCTTGACTTATTTGAAAAGTCCGGTATGCAGGTTAAGGCACATTTTATAACCTCTTGCATCTTCGATAAGACGATAAAATCTGTTAAAATAGACAAAGGAACAATTGATTTTTATATGCGATTGACTTCGTTTCACAGTCAATTTCGATCTATTGGCGTGAATTATAATCAGGTCGTAAAGCTATTGTATAAGAACTTTTCGGAGAAAAAGGCAGCCAGCATATCTCTATAAATTGGAAAAACATACGGCTGAAATGACCGCCTTGTTTAAAGAAATTGTCCAGATAACGGAAGAATTTGATGTAAAATATCTGAAAAAATAACAGCAGAAATGATTGCGAAAATTGGTAGAAGCGCAAATTTATACGGAGCCTTGGCATATAATCAGCTCAAAGTGGAGAACGAAAATGGACAAATTTTGTTCGCCAATAAGATAATTGAAACTGCTAACGGACATTATTCCGTAGCACAATTAGCCCAATCTTTTGCTCCTTATCTCATCGCCAACCGCAATACCGAGAAACATACGTTGCATATTTCGCTCAATCCTGATCCCAAGGATAATGTAGATGATGATAAGTTTAGGGAAATGGCGGAAGAATATATGCGTGAAATGGGTTACGGCGAACAGCCTTTTGTGGTCTTCAAACATACCGATATTGACCGTAGTCATATCCATATCGTATCGGTCTGCGTGGACGAACAGGGCGTGAAAATTTCGGATAGTTTTGAGAAAATGCGGTCTATGTGTGTATGCCGTGAACTGGAAAGAAAACACGGTCTGATACCCGCAACGGACAAAGAACGTAATCACAATGATAAGGTTTTTCGTCCGGTGGATTATCGGGCAAGTGATATAAAAAGTCAGATTGCTTCGGTCATTCGCCACTTGCCGAACTATTATCAATACCAAACTTTGGGAGAATACAATGCTTTGCTTTCCCTGTTCAATATTACCACCGAGAAAGTGGAGGGAGAATTACACGGAAAGGCACAGCAGGGTTTATTGTACATTCCATTGAATGAGAAAGGCGAAAAAGCAGGACATCCGTTCAAGGCTTCGTTTTTCGGAAAGAACGCAGGGCTTCCGGCTTTGGAATTGCATTTTGCGAAATGCAAAACAACCCTGAAAGATACCGCAACCAAACAGACTTTAAAATCAGCCGTTACCATTGCCCTGCAATCAACGGTTGACGAATTGAGCTTTAAAAAACAGTTAGGCGAGCAAGGTATCAATGTAGTGATACGCAGAAACGATACCGGACGAATTTACGGTATGTCGTTCATTGACCACAACTCTAAAAGCGTTTGGAACGGTTCACGATTGGCAAAAGAACTTTCTGCCAATACCTTTAATGATTATTGGAACAATAATATCAAAGCGGAGATTAAAGAGCCAGTTGCACCCCTACCAAAATTGTCCAAACCAACTGATACGGAGGATTTACCTGCGGAAGAACCACATCATTTGTTCGACTTCTTAAATACTGAAAAACACGAAGACGGTTTGATAGAAGCCTTTGGAGGTTTGCTCATACCTGAAGCACAGGGGGAAGATTACGAGGAACAGGATTTTGCTAATAGGATGAAGAAAAAGAAAAGAAGACTATAGTAAGTCATCTTTTGGAATTAAAATCTGCTTTTAAAACGATTTGTTAAATTGTATTTTAGCATTTGCTTAAATAAACGAATTAACTATATTTGCACTATGGGTAATAATTCTTGTATACGTCAACAAGCAGACATTGAACAAATAAACCGCTGTAAAGACCGGGTTTTAGAGCTTAACGATTCGTTTGATTATTTATCGAATGGGCTTGAATTGGCAGGAAATACCGTAAGACTTAAAATTCTCTTCCTACTTTACGAAGAAAAACGACTTTGTGTTTGCGATATAAGCGACGTTCTTGGAATGACAATCTCGGCAGTTTCACAACATTTACGAAAACTTAAAGACCGTAATCTAGTAGAAACAGACAGGGAGGCCCAAACTATTTTTTATTCATTGACCAAGGAATATGAAAAATTGCTAAAACCGTTTTTTAAAATACTTGATGAAAACAAAGTCATAGAAGCAATATGAAAACAAACAACAAACTTATCGGCGCAGGACTTTTGACTGCAATTGCAGCTTCACTTTGTTGCGTTACACCAGTTTTGGCTCTCATTGCAGGAACAAGCGGACTTGCATCCACTTTTTCTTGGCTTGAATCTTTCAGACCGTATTTTATCGGTTTGACAATTTTGGTTCTTGGTTTTGCTTGGTATCAAAAGTTAAAGCCTAAAAAGCAAATTGATTGCAATTGTGAAACAGCAGAAAAACCAAAATTCATTCAGTCGAAAACGTTTTTAGGAATTGTAACATCATTTGCAATAGTAATGCTTGCTTTTCCATATTATTCAAGTGTTTTCTACCCAAAGACAGAAAAGCAAATCATAATAGTGGACAAATCCAATATTGAAAAAGTAGAATTTACGATTAGCGGAATGACTTGTGCAAGTTGTGAAGAACACATAAATCACGAAGTGAATAAATTGATAGGGATTGTCAATCTAAAAGCTTCTTATGAAAATGGAAATACAATCGTAGAGTTTGACAACTCGAAAACAAATATTTCTGAAATTGAAAAAGCAATAAACTCAACAGGGTATTCTGTAACCGCGAAAAATTAAAATTAAAATGGAAATCAAATTGCAATCAATAATCACTTGCCCCAACTGCGGACACAAGAAAGAAGAAACAATGCCGACAGATGCTTGCCAATATTTTTACGAATGTGAAAAGTGCAAACATGTTCTTAAACCAAAGCAAGGCGACTGTTGTGTTTATTGTAGTTATGGAAATGTTCCTTGTCCACCTATTCAGCAAAACAAAAAATGTTGCTAACGGGTATAAAACAAAAGAAGGTCGATATAACTAAAGTATTTTTATTTTACTACCTATAAATATTACTATATAAAAGGGGTATAGAAGCTATACCTCTTAGACCCAGCCGAACCCTGCCACTCACCGCCATCCACTACCACTTTTCCAAAGCCAATCTTTATAGTCTTTAAATTCACGCCCGAACATTAAAATTAAAAATAATGCAAGGAGAAGACGATTTAAGAGGTTTAGCCAAAATAATGGCTTTTATGAGAGCAGTTAGTATTCTATTAGTACTGATGCATCTTTATTGGTTTTGTTATGGTTTCTTTATGGAACGTGGCTGGACACTAGAAGTAATCAATAAAATATTAGGGAATTTTGACCGAACAGCCGGTTTGTTTTCGCATACTTTATATACCAAAGTATTTGCAATCGTGTTATTGGCTTTAAGCTGTTTGGGAACCAAAGGCGTGAAGAACGAGAAGATAACCTGGTCAAAGATTTACGTGGCTTTGGGAATTGGTTTTTTGCTGTTCTTTCTGAATACACCACTGTTAAAGTTGTCGCCCATCATTGGCACATTCTTTTATATACTGACTATCGGACTAGGTTATATTGCTTTGCTGATGGCTGGGGTTTGGATAAGCAGGTTATTGAAAAACAACCTGATGGATGATGTTTTCAATATGGAGAACGAAAGTTTTATGCAGGAAACCAAATTGATGGAAAATGAATATTCCGTAAACCTGCCTACTAAATTTTGGTACAATAAAAAGGAACACAAGGGCTGGATCAATATCGTAAATCCTTTCAGAGCAACGATTGTTTTGGGGACTCCGGGTTCTGGTAAATCGTATGCCGTCGTTAACAATTATATCAAGCAACAAATTGAAAAAGGTTTTTCGATGTATATCTACGATTTCAAGTTTGACGACCTTTCTACTATTGCTTATAATCATTTATTGAAACATCAGGATAAGTACGAAATAAAACCAAAGTTCTACGTCATCAACTTTGACGATCCACGCAAGAGCCATCGTTGCAATCCGCTCAATCCAGATTTTATGACTGACATATCCGATGCTTACGAGCCGCTTACACGATTATGTTGAACCTCAACAGAAGCTGGATACAAAAACAAGGAGATTTCTTTGTCGAATCTCCAATTATTCTTTTAGCGGCTATCATCTGGTTTTTAAAAATTTACGAGAATGGTAAGTATTGCACCTTTCCACACGCCATTGAATTGCTGAATAAAAAGTATTCGGATGTATTTACCATTTTAACTTCGTATCCTGATTTGGAAAACTATCTTTCACCATTTATGGATGCTTGGCAAGGCGGAGCACAAGACCAGTTGCAGGGACAAATTGCATCGGCTAAAATCCCTTTGTCACGAATGATATCACCGCAGTTGTATTGGGTTATGACAGGCGATGATTTTTCATTGGACATCAACAACCCGAACGAGCCGAAGATTTTGTGCGTGGGTAACAATCCCGACCGTCAAAATATCTACTCCGCAGCTTTGGGCTTGTACAACTCCCGAATTGTCAAGCTCATCAATAAGAAAGGACAATTAAAGAGTTCGGTTATTATAGATGAGTTGCCCACGATTTATTTTAGAGGGTTGGACAATCTTATCGCAACGGCGAGAAGTAATAAGGTGGCTGTGTGCTTGGGCTTTCAGGACTTTTCGCAGTTGATACGTGATTACGGCGATAAAGAAGCTAAAGTTATTCAAAACACCGTAGGTAATGTATTCAGTGGACAGGTTGTAGGAGAAACGGCAAAAAGCCTTTCGGAACGTTTTGGAAAAGTATTACAGAAACGTCAAAGTATGACGATAAACCGTAATGATAAATCAACTTCTATTTCTACACAATTAGACAGCCTTATTCCGGCTTCCAAAATTTCAACCTTAACGCAGGGTATGTTTGTCGGTTCTGTATCGGATAATTTTGACGATCGTATCGAACAAAAGATATTTCACGCAGAAATCGTGGTCGATAATGAAAAGGTAGCCGCCGAAACAAAAGCCTATCAAAAGATACCGCAAATCCTATCCTTTGTAGATGAGCAAGGCGAGGATAAAATGAAGCAGGAAATTGAAAGCAATTACCGTCAGATAAAATCAGATATTCTGCATATCGTCGAAAGTGAAATGGAACGGATTAAGAATGACCCGAACTTACAGCATTTGATACAGCAAGAGTAATAAAGGTACAAGTGGAAATTTTTAGTATAGACTAAAAAATATTGGCGATACTTCTTCTTAAATTTAGTATGGAGTGTCGCCAATATTGTTTTGAACAGTATGTAAAACAAATATTCAGAATGAAAAAGGATATTATATAAAATAGTAATTATTCAAAACAATGCAATGCCATTGCATTACTTTTTTACTAACTTTGCAAAAGAATATGAAAGTCTTTTTTTCCATATTGGCAATTTATATGATGGCGGTATTTTTAATGCCTTGTACCGATATTTATGAAAAGGAGAGTTTTCAAAACCATAACCATTCAGAAGAATTAGCCATAAAGCAAGCCACGACCATCAGGAAAAACCTGATATGTGCAGTCCGTTTTGTTTATGCGGTTGTTGTGGAATGGTGTCGGGCATAGTGCTTCAATGGAATGTATATAACTTAGTTAAGAAGACCTTTGACTTGTCTAAGGCCAAAGTTTACTATAAATCTATCTTTATATCCCTCTATCTGGGAGAAATTTGGCAACCGCCAAAGATTAATGCATAATTTTTAATGTTTAAATGATTACAGCTTAATGCTAACAGCGTTAGCTTGGTTTTTAGGGTATTTATATTCCCTAAAAACATAATCATTATGATTTTATCATTATTTATCCATCATTAATCATCACAAAAAGTGTTAAATAACATTATAAAATTCTCTATAAAGAATAAGTTCATTATAGGATTAATGACCTTATTACTCATCATTTGGGGGGTATGGAGTGCCACGAAAATCCCCATTGATGCCCAACCTGACATTACAAACAATCAGGTTCAGATTATTACCCTGTCACCAACATTAGCAGGACAGGAGGTGGAGCAACTGGTTACATTTCCTGTAGAGCAAAGTATCGTCAATCTTCCCAAAGTAGAAGAAATAAGAAGTGTTTCGAGGTTTGGACTATCTGTTGTAACCGTAGTGTTTCAAGACAATGTCGATATTTATTTTGCAAGACAGTTGGTAAGCCAACAGCTGAAAGAAGCACAAGACCAGATACCTGATGGAGTTGGAACGCCTGAACTTGCTCCTGTCAGTACAGGTCTTGGCGAAGTGTACCAATACATTCTCCATCCCAAACAAGGAAGCGAAGATAAATATTCTGCAATGGATTTACGGACAATGCAGGATTGGATTGTCGCCAGACAACTTTACGGTACTCCGGGAATTGCAGAAGTTAATAGTTTCGGCGGTCTGCTCAAACAATACGAGGTATCCGTTGACCCTAACCGCATCAAAGCGATGGACGTCAGTATCTCCGATATTTTTACTGCACTCGAAAACAACAACCAAAATACCGGAGGCGCTTATATTGATAAGAAACCCAATGCATACTTCATTCGGGGAATTGGTTTAGTCACTTCACTGGAAGATGTAGGTAATATTGTTGTTAAAAATACGGAAAGTGTTCCGGTATTCATCAAAGATGTAGCAAAAGTACAATTTGGTCACGCTACCCGATACGGAGCAATGACCTATAACGGCGAAGTAGATGCTGTGGGAGGTATTGTAATGATGCTCAAGGGAGAAAACACTGCTACGGTCGTAAAAAACATCAAAGAAAAAATACCGGTTATCCAACAATCTCTACCCGATGATGTGGTCATAGAACCTTATTTGGATAGAATGAACCTGGTAGATAGAGCGATAAGTACTGTCGAAAAAAACCTAATTGAAGGTGCATTAATCGTAATATTTGTATTGATTATCTTCTTAGGGAATTTCAGGGCAGGTTTAATCGTCGCATCAGCTATACCGTTATCAATGCTTTTTGCATTGGGAATGATGAGGTTATTTGGCGTAAGTGCCAACCTGATGAGTTTGGGAGCTATTGATTTCGGATTGATAGTGGACGGTTCGCTGATCGTTGTTGAAGCCACAATGCACCATTTGGGCTTACGGAAATCCACTCAAAAACTTACGCAGGCAGAAATGGACGAGGAGGTGTATGAATCTGCAAGAAAAATCCGTACGAGTGCAGCATTTGGAGAAATCATTATCCTCATTGTTTATATTCCTATCCTTACTTTGGTCGGCATAGAAGGAAAAATGTTTACGCCAATGGCGCAGACCGTAAGTTTCGCCATTTTGGGAGCTTTGATTTTGTCCTTTACCTATATCCCGATGATGAGTGCCTTGTGTCTGTCTAAAAAACCGATTACCAAAAGGAATTTTTCAGACAAAATGATGGACTATCTTCAAGGGGTTTATAAGCCTTTGTTAGAAAAAGCCATTCGGATAAAATATGTGATTATTGCGGTTGCCGTCGGACTTTTTACCATTAGTATATTCCTTTTTTCACGGATGGGCGGAGAGTTCCTGCCAACATTGGGCGAGGGCGATTTTGCTTTCCATTGTATTTTGCCGCAAGGAACATCCTTAAGCCAAAGTCTGGAAACCTCTATGCAGGCATCTAAGATAATCAAGGAGTTTGACGAAGTAAAAATGGTTGTAGGAAAAACGGGGGCTGCCGAAGTACCGACAGACCCGATGCCGCCCGAAGCGACCGACCTGATGATTATTCTTAAACCACAGGACGAATGGAAAACAAAGAAATCGTATGACGAACTTTCCAATGAAATGATGGAGAAACTCGAAGTTATTCCCGGTGTATTCTTTGAAGCCAACCAGCCGATACAGATGAGGTTTAATGAACTGATGACGGGTATCAGGCAAGATGTAGCTGTGAAAATATTCGGAGAGAACCTCGACAGTTTGTTGATTTATGCCAATAAAGCCAATGCCATTATTCAAAAGGTAGAGGGTGCAACCGCTCCGCAGGTAGAACGGATAGCAGGTCTTCCACAGATTAATATCGAATACGACCGTACCCGAATAGCCAACTATGGCTTGAATGTACAGGAGATAAACGATATTGTCAGTACTGCGTTTGCAGGTAAATCAGCAGGCGTGGTTTATGAAAATGAGCGTAGATTTGATTTGGTGGTACGGCTTGATGAAGAACACCGCAGTTCTATTGAGGATGTGAGCAATCTGTTTATTCCACTTCCAAACGGAGAGCAGGTTCCACTTTCGCAGGTTGCCAACATTGACTATAAATTAGGTCCTGCACAAATCAGCCGTGAAGGAGGAAAACGAAGGATATATGTCGGATTTAATGTACAAGGGCGGGATGTAGCAAGTGTTGTAGAAGAAATTCAGGATAAGTTGGCTGAACAGGTTAAGCTACCGACAGGATATTATTTTACCTATGGCGGTCAGTTTGAGAACCTCCAAAAAGCTACTGACAGATTACTGATTGCAGTACCTATCGCCCTGCTTTTGATTTTTATCTTATTGTACTTCACGTTTCATTCGTTCAAGGAAGCCGTTTTGGTCTATACAGCTATCCCGATGAGTGCCATTGGAGGTGTGTTTGCCCTATTGTTGAGGGATATGCCATTCAGCATATCAGCAGGTGTAGGGTTTATCGCTTTGTTTGGTGTTGCTGTTCTGAACGGGATTGTACTGATTTCCACATTCAACAGATTGGAAAAAGAGGGTTGGAACGAGATTATCCCGAGAATTATCGAGGGGGCTAAAACAAGACTAAGACCCGTATTAATGACAGCGTCGGTAGCAAGTTTAGGTTTCTTACCGATGGCATTGAGTACAAGTGCGGGTGCAGAAGTACAAAAACCGTTGGCAACGGTCGTTATCGGCGGATTGATGTCAGCAACGGCATTGACGTTATTCGTACTGCCTTTACTATACCTCGTATTTATGAGAAATCATAAGCCTACAAAAAATAATAAAATGAAAGCCATAACACCTATATTGTTACTGTTTACGTTCTTAGGCTTTTCTCAAACCAGTAATGCACAAAATCCTGTAAACGTAGATAGAGCTATCGAAATAGCTATGGAAAATAACCCTCAGCTCCGTTCCAAAAAATTGGAGATTCAATCTACCCAAAGTTTGAGTAAGACAGCATATGAGCTACCGAAAACCGATTTAAATTTCCAATATGGGAATACAGATGGATTTGAGTACAATGACGGTTTCCAAATTTCGCAGACTATACCCTTTCCAACACTTTTTGGGGTAAAGAAAAACCTTGTCAAAGAGCAAGTCAAAGGGCAGGAATGGTCAAAGGCTCTGACAGAAAATGAGCTAAGAAAGCAGGTAAGAACATATTATTATCAGTTAGCGTATCTGGAACATAATGCTTCGGTATTGAAGTATTTGGATAGTATTTATGCAGACTTTATCCGTGTGGCGGAGCTGCGTTATAAAACAGGAGATATAGGGCGGATAGAAGTCAGTACGGCTGTTACCAAAAAGGGGGAAATCAATATATTGCTCCAGCAAAATGAGGTCTTCAGGCAAAATGCCTATCAGAATCTTAAAAACCTGATGCAGACAAAGGAAGATTTTGCCATTGAACCCAAATCAGACTATGAACCATTACTTTTGACTTCTTTCATAGACAGTTCAGCTATTGAAAACCACCCAAGCATCCAGCTATTGTATCAGGAGGCTAAAATCGCTGAACAGAACAAGAAGTTGGAACGGGCAAACAGCCTGCCTGATTTTACGTTCGGTTATAATAATATATCGCTGATAGGAATGCACAGTAGAAACGGCGTGGAACAATTTTACGGCAGAGGACAGCGGTTCAGTTTTGTTGATGTAGGCATAACCATTCCACTCTTTACTACGACCAGAGCGAAAATCCGTTCCCTTGATTATCAAAAACAATCATTGGAACTGAATGCCCAATGGCAACAACAGCAGCTAAAAACGGAGTTGGCAAATGCCCTGAAACAATATGAACAGAATGTTTCACAGTTTACCTATTTCAAGGAGCAGGCACTTCCGAATGCTGATGAAATCATCAATGCGGCAAAGTTAGGGTACAGTACCGGAGATATTTCTTATGTGGAGTACCTCTTTGCCTTGCAGACAACAACCGATATTCAGCTTAATTATCTAAAGAGCATACAGCAAATCAATGAGGCTGTAACGCTTATTCATTCATTAATCAGCAAATAATACAAAATATGAAACGTATCATCAATAATATAGTTTTCAGCGTTTTTGTCCTCGTAGCAATCTTTGCTTTGAACGCCTGTACAAATAAACATACGGAGGACGACGGACATAATCACGGTAGCGAAGCAGCAGCAACAACGGACGAACACGAAGAAGAAAACGTTGCGGTACTGACCGATGAACAGATAAAAGCTGTAGGTATCGAAATCGGGATGATTGAACAGAAACAATTGTCCGCAACATTGAAAGCCAACGGTGGATTGAGAGTACCCAACAGCAACAAGGCAAATGCAACTTCAATGTTTGGCGGCGTTATCAAATCCCTCAATGTGGAGATAGGCGATTTCGTAAAAAAAGGTCAGGTCATCGCCACTATTTCCAATCCGGAATTCATACAATTACAGGAAGAATACCTAAGCATCAATAGCAGGATAGAATTTGCAGAGCAGGAAGTTGCAAGACAAAGAGAGCTGAACGAGGGAAATGCAGGTGCAAAGAAAAACCTGCAAAGTGCCACATCTGAATTGAACACGTTGAGAACACGAAAAGCATCGTTACAACAACAAATCCAAATGATGGGCATTAATCCGGCTTCCCTGTCAAATTCCAGCCTTAAATCCTCGTTGGTCGTTACAAGTCCGATAGGCGGTACGGTAAGTAACGTTTTTGCCAAAATCGGAAGCTATGTAGATGTGTCTTCGCCTATTGCCGAAATAATAGAGAACACAGCATTGCACTTGGACTTACAGGTTTATGAAAAAGATATTCCCCTAATCAAAATAGGTCAGAAAATAGATTTTGTCGTAACCAACAACCCCAATAAGACCCATTCTGCCGAAGTTTATAGTATAGGTTCATCTTTTAGCGGAGAGAGCAAAACCATTGCCGTTCACAGCAGAATTACCGGAGATAAAACAGGATTGATTGACGGAATGAGCATAACCGGAAATGTAAGTTTAGATGATGTATTAAGTACGGCTGTACCCAACGAAGCGGTTGTCAATGCAGACGGGAAATATTACATCTTTTTGGTCAAGGAGCAGGAAGAAGAACCGCACGACCATAAAGAAGATGAGGCTCACGACCACGGTTCGGAAAATGGAACTCAATTTACAAGAATGGAGGTCGTTAAAGGTGCTTCTCAATTGGGTTACACGGCGATAACGCCTGTAAATGAAATTCCACACGGTACACATATCGTGATAAAAGGTGCGTTTTTTGTGAATGCAAAAATGAATGATACCGGAGAACACGGTCACGCTCACTAAAATGGTATATAATGAAAAAAAGCATTGAACAAAAGCTGTTGTCAAAGAACACCAATCCGACCAGTATGCGGATATTGGTATATGATTTCTTGGAGCAACAGCAGACAGCGATGTCCTTATCTGAAATCGAAAGTCATTTCTATAAAGCAGACAGGGTTACGATTTACAGGACTTTGAAAACTTTCGAGGAAAAAGGCATTGTACACAGTATTCAGGAGAACACTACCGTTAAGTATATTTTGTGTCACGATGGGTGTGATGAAGAAACACACAAAGATTGGCACTTACATTTCTATTGTAAAATCTGTAAACAGACAACCTGTAAGGAGGATTTTATAATACCGCAGAATGGAAACCAAAATTACCGTATTGACGAAATAAAACTATTTGGTAAAGGTATTTGCGAGAACTGTTTAAAGGAGAGTTTGCAATAGCATTGCAGGCTCTTCCTGTGTATCTTTGTCATAAATATAAATGTGTTATGGATAACTATCTTAAAGAAACAAAAATCCTTGACTACTCAAACGTTTCTATACAAGAGCTATTGGAACAAAGAGGGTGGAAAGATTTGGGCAATGTTTCAAGAGTTAAAGCCATTTACAATTTTGTCAGGGATGAAATAAAATTTGGCTACAATGTTTCGGACGATATACCTGCATCAGAAATATTGCAGGATGGCTATGGACAGTGCAATACCAAAGCGACTTTGCTAATGACGTTATTAAGAGCAACGGGAATACCTAACCGCATTCACGGTTTTACCATTGACAAAGCCTTGCAAAAAGGAGCTATTACGGGTATTTGGTACAAACTTTCGCCTCAAAACATCTTACATAGCTGGGTAGAAGTATGGGTAAATGAACAGTGGTATTTTTTAGAAGGTGTGATTTTGGATAAACCCTATCTCACCAAATTGCAGGAGCAGAACAGCGATTGCAAAACCACATTTTGTGGTTTCGGGGTTTATACCGATAATTTTGAGAACCCACCGATTGAATGGAACCTCAACAATACGTTTATTCAGGATAAGGGCATCAATCAGGACTTTGGCGTTTTTGATACACCCGATGAATTTTATTCTAAGCATCAGCAAAAGCTAAATGCGTTAAAGCGATTTGTTTTTCAGTATATCGTGAGGTATATAATGAATAATAACGTAGAAATAATAAGAAATAAAAGTGTAACGAACCTAAAAAATTAAAGGCTATGACAAATACAGACAAAAATCATAAGCATACGTATGATGCACAAGGCAAAATGACTTGTTGCACGCTGGAAGAAAAAATTTACACCGAAGCAGGTGCAAAAGAGCTGGTAAATGAAAAGCATCAACACGACCACGGCGATGATGAAGGACACGACCACAGTCATAGTGAGAGTAGTCCAATTAAAATGTTTTTGCCGAGTATAATATCATTGGTATTGTTGCTTGCTGCCATAGCATTTGATCATTGGCTTCCACAGCAATGGTTTACGGGTTGGGTAAGGATTATTTGGTATGTGGTTGCGTATGCTCCCGTTGGGTTTCCTGTATTGACAGATGCCGTGAAAAGCATCAGAAAAGGGGAAATCTTTTCAGAGTTCTTTTTAATGGGCATTGCCACCATCGGGGCATTTGCCATTGGCGAATATCCCGAGGGCGTTGCCGTGATGTTGTTTTATGCTGTTGGAGAAGTTTTTCAGACAATGGCGGTTTCCAGAGCCAAAGCAAATATCAAATCATTGCTCGACCAAAGACCTGATGAGGTAACGGTTTTAAGAAACGACCAACCCCTAACTGTAAAGGCGGAAACCGTGAATATCGGCGAAATAATACAATTGAAACCGGGAGAAAAATTAGGTTTGGACGGAGAATTATTGTCTGAAACGGCATCGTTCAACACCTCAGCACTCACAGGCGAAAGCAAACCCGACACCAAAGCCAAAGGCGAAACGGTTTTGGCAGGTATGATAAACCTTAATACCGTTGCACAAGTGCAGGTCACAACCGCATATATGGATAGTAAGTTGAGTAAAATTTTGGAATTGGTACAAAATGCTACTTCACAAAAAGCACCAACGGAATTATTTATCCGCAAGTTTGCGAAAATATATACCCCTATAGTGGTACTGTTAGCGGTCGCTATCTGTGTGCTGCCTTACTTTTTCGTAGCTGATTATGAGTTTAGGGATTGGTTGTACAGGGCTTTGGTATTCTTAGTTATTTCTTGTCCTTGTGCCTTAGTAATCAGTATTCCATTGGGTTATTTCGGTGGCATTGGAGCAGCGAGCAAAAACGGAATACTGTTCAAAGGAAGTAACTTTTTAGATAGCCTTTCCAATATCCAAAATGTGGTAATGGATAAAACGGGTACAATGACAGAGGGTGTTTTCAAGGTTCAAGAAGTGGTATTTGACAAAGCGTTCAATCAAGATGAAATTTTGCAATTGGTCAATGTATTGGAAAGCCACAGTACGCACCCCGTAGCGACAGCTATTCACGAATACGTGGGGGAACTGGATAATACAATCCGCTTAGAAAATACAGAGGAAATTGCTGGACACGGGCTGAAATCAACCGTAAATGGTAAAGACTTGTTGGTTGGAAATTTCAAGCTGATGAACAAGTTTGGAATACAATACGACTTAGATCCGAACAGCATCGTTTATACGACCATTGCCGTTGCTTACGATAACAAATTTGTCGGTTACATTACGATTGCCGACAGTATCAAAGAAGATGCAGAGAAAACCATCCGTTTATTGCATAAACTCAATGTGAAAGCAACTATGCTTAGCGGAGATAAAAGTACAGTGGTAAAGTATGTAGCGGAGCAGTTGGGGATAGATAATGCTTTTGGGGATTTATTGCCCGAAGATAAAGTAAACAGGGTTAAAGAAATTAAAGCCAAAGGCGAAAGCGTTGCTTTCGTCGGCGACGGCGTGAACGATGCTCCCGTTGTGGCGTTGAGCGACGTAGGTATCGCAATGGGCGGTTTGGGAAGCGATGCCACTATTGAAACGGCAGATGTGGTCATACAAGACGATAAGCCGAGCAAAATCCCAATGGCAATCAATATTGGAAAAAAGACAAAGAAAATCGTTTGGCAAAATATCACATTGGCATTTGTGGTAAAAGGAATTGTATTGGTGCTTGGTGCAGGTGGATTGGCTACAATGTGGGAAGCCGTTTTTGCTGATGTGGGCGTGGCGTTATTGGCTATTCTTAATGCGGTACGAATACAGCGGATGAAATTTTAAAGGACGTCAATTTATAAGTATTGAAAAGAAAACAGAAAATACGCAAAAAGAAATATATAAAGGTATTCAACCGAAGCGACTTAATGTCTTTGGACATCAGTGACGACAACCTTGTTGATGTAAGAACCATTTAAGTAGGTTGAAGTATGCTTCTGAAAACCCCGTAACCGGGCGTATGGGTGTATTCAATATGGGACGAAATATCAGTGTTAAATTAATAATGAATTTCTGATTCGATATTATTGAGTGAAAGATTTAAAAGAACGCTAGCAGGAAATGTAACTGACACTATAATGCTCATGGAATAAAAATAAATGGCGGATAAGAGAAACTTATCTGCCATTTATTTCAAAAAAAACGAACCGGTTTGAAAAATACCATTATCTTTGCAATAGTTTTTTTGTTTTTTACATGTTAAAAAGGATAAACATATTAATGATTATATGCTTATTGGGCTTTTTTATAATCCCAATGCAATCCTATGCGTGTAAATCGCATTCCAAAGAAATTGTTATCAAGGAGAAGTCATGTTGCAGTGCCAACAAGCAGCATCATTCAGAAGATCAATGTGAGAAAGACTGCTGTAAGTCTAAGGATGACACGAGCAATGAATGCTCTGGAAATTGTGGACCTACGTCCTGCCACAGCTCTTCTAATAGTTTTTCTGCAACACCCCCATTTTTTAGGAACGCTCAAAATCCTGTTTTTTCTAAAAGTAAAAAATCATACCCTTTATACAAAGAACCCTTTTATTCTACAGGGGAATCTTCCATTTGGCAACCGCCTAAAATAAGTTAAATTAGTACTGTATAGCCATAGGTGTGCGAAATCGGTTGATTTTGCACCTATCCGCAATACATGTTTTATTAAAAGCCAGATCTGGCTTTTGATTATTTACCATTTTTAATACTTAATAAGGTTCCAAATGAAATCAATATCAAAAATATTGATGGTAATCACCGTATTACTATCCGCAGCAAACAGCTTTGCGCAAAACCAGAACGAGCAACATCACAACCATGGTGGAACAGCTCAAGCAAAGAATATTCCATCACAAAATTTATCACAATTACATGCCGTATTTGACAAGTATTTTTCCATAAAAGATGCTTTGGTAAACGCAGATGTAAATATAGCATCTTCAAATGCTACTGAATTAGCCACAGTTATTAAAACAGTGGATATGGGTGAACTTTCTCCCAAAGAGCATACCGTATGGATGAAGGTCATGAAGGAACTGTCTTTAAACACAGAAAACATCTCGAAATCGAAAGACGTCGTAAAGCAACGGAGGGCATTTGCCCTACTTTCTAAGAATGTCTATGAATTGGCAAACGCATCAAAGCAAAAAACAACTATGTACTACCAAAACTGCCCGATGTACAACGATGGCAAAGGTGCAACTTGGTTAAGTAAAAGTACGGATATCAAAAACCCGTATTACGGTTCAAAAATGCTGACCTGCGGTAGTACTATTGAAAAATTAAATTAGTCAGCCATTATGAGATGTCTATTGATTGGGATCGTTACTTCTATTGTAGTCATATTTAGTTCATGCAACAATAACCCTACACTAAAGGTGCAAGACAATACATATACTTCAAAAAGCTCAAATACAAATACCCGTGACCACAATGCCTTTGAAATGGGCGATGTAGTTCCGTCGGAAGAGGTATGCATGGTCAACAATGAATACATGGGCAAAAAACAATTTGAGGTAAATTTTGAAGGAAAAATATATTACGGATGTTGCCAGATGTGTAAAGAACGTATTCCAAAAGATCCTTCTACACGCGTTGCCATAGATCCATTTTCCAAAAAGCAGATAGATAAAGCGACTGCTATAATAGCAATTACGGGCAACAACGGGGAAGTATCATATTTTGAAAATAATACTACATATACAAATTACATAAATCAATTTTAATTATTAAAAACAGAAATCATGACAATGAAACATTTATTTGTAGGCTTACTAGCCTCATCCGTATTGACCTTGGCAGCATGCAATGGCGCTTCTGAAAAAAAATCAGAAAGCGACGTCCATACTGAAACAACGGTATCCAACGAAAGCAACGCTGCAAGCGACCAGGGAACTTTTTCGGAACTTTTTTCCCATTACCAGCACCTGACTTTTGCTTTGTCTTCCGATAATGATAAAGAAGCCGCAAATGCAGCTAAAGGCATGCTGGAAGCACTCCCCAAGATTAATACCGAGGGCTTTAGTGCAGAACAGAAAAGCACCTTCGATGACATCGCTGCTGATATTCAGGAACATTCGGAGCACATAGGTGATAACATAGGCAATATCGCTCATCAAAGAGAACATTTAGTGATCTTGAGCAAGGATTTTTATGATATAACAAAAGAATTCGGCACCGAAAAGCCCATGTACAAGATTTTTTGCTCGATGTACGATGACAACAAAGGAGCATATTGGTTAAGCGATAGCAAAGAGGTCAAAAACCCTTACTATGGTGAAGATATGCTAACATGTGGTGAAGTTCAGGAAGAACTGAAGTAAAAACGCTGATTAAGATTTGAAATTCAAATATCAGGTACCGGTCGATTTCTGTAGGCTGGTATCTGATATTAAAATGTAAACAATGTATATGTTATGCTTAAAAAAATTATCAAATATTTTTTGGAGAACCGAGTAATAACACTGTTATTACTTGTGGTTGTCCTTATATGGGGGCTGATTACAGCGCCCTTTAATTGGCATCAAAATGCGTTGCCGAGCGATCCTGTGCCGGTCGATGCGATTCCGAACATTGGGGAGAACCAGCAAATTGTTGCGACCGAATGGATGGGGAGGTCTCCCAAAGATATACAGGAGCAGATTACCTATCCACTCACGACCTCCTTACTGGGCATCCCCGGCGTAAAAACAATCCGGAGCAGTTCGATGTTCGGCATGTCCTTCCTCTATGTCATTTTTGAAGAGGATGTTGAGTTTTATTGGAGCCGTTCCCGTATTCTGGAAAAACTGAATTCATTGCCTGCCGGCACATTACCATCCGATGTAACGCCCACGCTCGGGCCGGATGCCACTGCTTTGGGGCAGGTCTTTTGGTATACACTGGAGGGACGCAATCCCGAAACCGGAAAACCTACAGGAGGCTGGGACCCCGATGAGCTGCGCACGATTCAGGATTTCTATGCCAAATATAATTTGGCAGCATCGGAAGGGGTTTCCGAAGTGGCTTCCATCGGAGGTTTCGTAAAAGAATACCAAGTCGATATCAATCCAGATGCGATGCGCGCATACAATGTATCCGTAATGGATATCATGTCGGCTATCCAAAACAGCAACCTGGATATCGGTGCAGAGACGATCGAAATAAACAAAGCGGAATATCTGGTGCGTGGATTGGGCTACCTTAAAAGTGTCCAGGATCTTGAAGATGCCGTAGTGGCTGTGCGCAATAATGTTCCCGTAAAGATAAAAGACGTTGGGTTTGTCAATTTGGGACCCTCCACACGACGCGGTGGATTGGATAAGGAAGGCGTGGAAGCAGTTGGCGGTGTAGTAGTTGCCCGGCATGGAACCAACCCCATGGAAGTCATCAATAATGTCAAGGCGAAGATCAAAGAAATGGAGGCAGGTTTCCCTCAAAAAACATTAGAGGATGGGACTATTTCAAAAGTCACCGTCGTTCCGTTTTATGACCGCTCGGGTTTAATCCAGGAAACCATCGGGACGCTGGAAAATGCTTTAGCACACGAAATCCTGATCTGTATTATCGTTGTGATCGTGCTGGTGATCAACCTGCGAGCATCGATTCTTATATCCAGTATCTTGCCCATTGGCGTACTGGCGACCTTCATAATCATGAAACAAATGGGGGTCGAGGCGAATATCGTTGCCCTTTCGGGAATCGCCATTGCCATTGGGGTCATGGTGGATGTGGGGATTGTCTTTATCGAAAGCATACTACGCCATATGGATGAAGAAAAAGCCAAGGGTGTTGAGAGTCGGGGGAAAGCCTTTGTAAACTTGATTTCCACCGCTGTTGCGGAAGTGTCGGGTGCTTTGTCAACGGCGATGCTCACCACGATCATCAGCTTTTTACCTGTTTTTATGATGGAAGCACAAGAAGGTAAGTTGTTCGGTCCCTTGGCATACACCAAAACCTTTGCTTTGGTTTCAGCCTTTGTGTTAGGCATTATTATCTTGCCAACACTGGCTTATTATATATTTTCAATCCGTATCAATGGGAGTAAAGTTCGCCGGATAGCCAACTACGTTTTGGTAGTTGCCGGTATCGCTCTTTGGATCTATACAGGTGTTTTTGTCGCGTTCGCATTGACTTTGATCGGAGTCAACAACCTGTTTACACCAAGATGGAAAGGAGAAAAAATTGCCAACTACGTTAATGTAGCTATCACACTTTTTGTAGCGATGTATTACCTGACGGTTGAGTGGCTGCCACTCGGCACGCAGGCAAGCACCACACTTAACTTTGTGTTCGTATTCTTTGCCATTGGTTCCATCCTGGGAATGTTATGGGCATTGGTGATCTATTATGAACAGATTCTTCGATGGTCACTTTCCAACCGGTGGAAATTCATGGCCATCCCTATCATTACTTTATTATTCGGAATGTTAGCATGGATGGGCGTAGAGAAGAGTTTTGGTTTTGTTGCAAATGGCTTCGAAAAGACAGGTTGGAAATCATTTCGGGAGACTGCCTTCTGGCAAAAATCCACCGAAACATTTCCCGGTATCGGGGAGGAATTTATGCCAAGCCTCAATGAAGGTTCTTTCCTTTTGATGCCCACCAGTATGCCGCATACTGGGATTGAACAAAACCTGCAATTGATCAGAACACTTGATAAACGTATTCAAAACATACCGGAAGTCGAACTTATCGTAGGAAAATGGGGCCGTGTGAATTCTGCACTTGATCCGGCTCCTACACAGATGTTTGAAAATACGATCAATTATATCCCGGAATTTTATCTGGATGAAGACGGGCATCGTGAAAGGTTCAAGGTAAACAGTTCCGGAGAATTCGTGTTGAAAGGTGACAAGACCTATGCTGTTTCCGATGGTTTCCGTTCCATACCACGGGACAGTCTGATTGAAGATAAAAGCGGAAAATTTTTCCGCAGATGGCGTCCTGAAATTAAAAAGGCCGACGATATATGGCAAGAGATCGTCAATGTTTCCCATCTGCCCGGATTGACTTCCGCTCCTAAGTTGCAACCGATAGAAGCGAGAATGGTAATGCTTTCTACGGGAATGAGGGCTCCGATGGGGCTAAAGGTTTCGGGTCCGGATCTGGAGTCGATTGAAATCGGTGGCAAGGCCTTGGAAGCAGCCTTAAAGGATGTTCCATCTGTTATGCCATCGACCGTTTTCTACGACAGGGCTGTTGGCGCACCCTATATCGAAATCCATCTGAACCGGGATAGAATGGCCAGATACGGTATTACCGTTGCCGAGCTTCAGGAAGTAATCAGTGCGGCAGTCGGCGGTATGACGTTGACCACTACAGTCGAAGGCCGGGAACGGTTTCCCGTTCGCCTGCGCTACCCACGAGAATTACGGGATGACCCGGATGCGTTGCGAAAAATAATCATTCCGACAGCTACAGGAGCTCAGATTCCATTGGGGGATGTGGTGGATGTTGAATATGCCAAGGGCGCTCAGATGATCCAAAGTGAAAATACCTTTTTGTTGGGTTATGTAATCTTTGATAAAAAAAGTGGCATAGCGGAAGTCGACGTAGTATACGAAGCGGATCAACTCCTAAAGGAAAAAATAGCGTCTGGAGAACTGGATTTACCCAACGGGGTGACGTATAAGTTTGCCGGAAATTATGAACAGCAAGAACGTGCCGCAAAAAGGCTAATGCTTATTATACCACTGAGTTTGTTAGCCATTTTAGTAATTCTCTACTTTCAGTTCCGAACGGTTACAGCATCGTTAATTCATTTTTCCGGTGTTTTTGTAGCTCTTGCAGGAGGTTTTATTTTGTTGTGGCTTTACGGACAGCCTTGGTTTATGGATTTCTCTGTCGGAGGGACAAATATGAGGGATCTGTTCCAGATGCACAGCATCAATCTCAGCATTGCCGTTTGGGTAGGATTTATCGCCCTGTTCGGACTGGCGACGAGTGATGGTGTATTAATGGGAACATACATCCACGATACATTTGAAGCACGGAACCCCAGAACAAAAGATGAAATACGGGAAGCAGTCATATACGCAGGCTTAAAGCGTGTCAGACCGGCAGCGATGACCACTGCTACAGCACTGATCGCCTTACTGCCTGTCCTGACCTCTACCGGTAAAGGTGCGGAAATCATGGTACCAATGGCCATCCCGACTTTCGGCGGCATGCTGATCCAATCCATGACCATGTTTGTGGTTCCAGTATTCCAGTGCTGGTGGAGGGAATCTGCCACTAAAAAAGAAAATAGAAAAAATAATAAAAATATAGCGAATGAAAACGAATAAGATAAATCGGTATATAACCGTGGCTGTATTAACAAGCTTAAGCATTTTTTCGCAAGCTTTAGCCCAAGACTACCCCACCGATTCGCTGTCCTATTATATACAAGTCGCAATCGAAAATAATCCGGGTGTAAAATCACAAAAGTATGCGCATGAGGCATACCTTGAAAAAATTCCGCAAGCCGGAGCATACCAAGACCCCGAATTGTCCATGGAAGCATATACGATGCCTATGGAAATTATAGGAGGGCGTTCTATTGGAAATGTGAGCTTGATGCAAATGTTTCCATGGTTCGGCACGAGAAAAGCAGCTCGCACAGAGGCTACACATATGGCCAATATGCAAGATCAACAGTATCGGGAAGCCATAAATAATCTGATCCTTCAGGTCAGCACACAGTGGTACACGATGCAAAAATTGAACGAGCAACTCAAGAATAATCAGGAAAACCAAGTGTTTCTAAAACAATTGGAACAATTGGCAATACGGAAATTCTCTGCGCCCTCAAGCACCTCACAATCAAGTGTAGCACCCGTCGTAAGCAGTAATACGCCTTCCTCACCAACCAGATCTAGTGCTTCATCGGGTATGGGAGGGATGAGTATGGGAGGAGGCAATTCAGCTCCTGCTACTAATCAGAATATGAGTATGCCGTCCGGTGGTGGCATGGGAGCAATGGAAGGTGGCTCCGGATCGGGTATGTCAGAGGTGCTTCGTATCCAATTGGAAATTGTCGAAATTGAAAATAACATTGAAAGTTTACATGCTCAGATTAAAGCCGAAAAAGCAAAATTCAATGCATTGTTGAATCGGGAAGCAACTGAAAAGGTCATGCTGGGACAAGAGATCCACAAGCTGAATTTTTTATATAGCGAGGAAGAGGCACTAAGGGTTATTGAGGCAAACAACCCCATGCTTGAAATGATTGCCGAAGAAGGCTTGGCATTTAAGGCAAAAGCGGAAATGGATCGGAAAATGAGTTATCCCATGATTGGTATCGGTGTGGAATACATGGTTGTGGGAAGGACGAATAATTCAATGCTGGCCATGGACGGGATGAACGGTAAGGATATGGTCATGCCTATGGTTTCAGTGAGCCTGCCACTCTTCCGTAAAAAATACAATGCCCAGCAAAACGAAAGCAGGCTATGGCGAAAATCAAGCGAAGAGAACTTTAAAAACACCTTCAACACTTTGAAAAGCGAGTTTTACAGTCTCAAAAGCCAACTGGATGATGCTCAGCGTGCCATCGAGCTGTACGAAAAACAAACTACGCTCGCCCAAACGACATATAACCTGATCGTAAAAGAGTTCGTTACAGGCAAAAGTGACTTGACCAACGTTATTCAGGTGCAGCGGCAATTATTGGACTATCAGCTTAGGAAAGCTGAGGCCCTTGCCAACTATAATACGATGGTTGTGTCAATAAAAAAATTATTAGCAGACCATAAATAATGCAATTATTTTGAAATTCTTAGCAATGAATAAACTGAAAAATATTTTTAGAAATAAGGCGGTAACTTACGGGGTTATATTATTGTCCGGACTACTGCTTGGCTGGGCGATATTTGGCGGGAATTCGTCCCATGATCACAGCCATGACCTTGAAATGGAAGTGACCGAGGACGGGGAAACAGTATGGACTTGCTCCATGCACCCCCAGATCAGAATGGATAAACCGGGGAAATGCCCGATATGTGCAATGGATCTAATTCCCTTGAAATCATCCGGGGGAGGTGATGATGTAATTGACGATGACGCCATCCAGATGTCAGAAGAAGCCATAGCATTGGCGAATATCCAGACTTCGATTGTCGGCCACCAAGACGCTGTTAAAGATGTCCAACTGTATGGGACTATTCAGGTGGACGAACGTTTACAACAATCCCAAACATCGCATGTCAATGGCCGTATTGAAAATCTTTACGTAACCTTTACTGGCGAGTCGGTAAGAGAAGGACAACTGATAGCCAAAATCTATTCGCCTGATTTATTGACGGCGCAGCAAGAATTGCTCGAAGCTGCAAAATTGCAGGATATGCAGCCCCTCCTATTGGATGCCGCGAAAGAGAAGCTGAGTTTATGGAAGGTGTCAGAGGATCAGATAAGCAAAATATTGACATCCAACGAAGTTTCACCCTACGTCAATATATATGCGAATACAAGTGGTGTTGTCATAGCAAAAAATGTAAACCCGGGCGATTATATCGGCCAAGGGAGCGTCTTGTACACCATTTCAAACCTTTCCAAGTTATGGGCGGTTTTTGATGCGTATGAAACAGATCTGCCATTTCTAAAGGTGGGAGATCAGCTGGAATATACATTACGGAGTTTGCCCGGAAAAGTCTATAATGGGCGGATTGCCTTTATTAACCCTATCCTTGATGCCAATTCAAGAACGGCAAAAATCAGGGTCGAAGCCGATAACCGGGATCGCAATCTCAAACCTGAAATGTATGCAACAGCAAGGATCACTGCTCCTTTAAAGGGCTACAACGATGAGTTGGTCATTCCCAAGTCGGCGGTTTTATGGACAGGGAAGCGCTCCATAGTTTACGTAAAACAGCCAAATACATCCACGCCTGCTTTTAAACTTCGGGAGATCGTCTTGGGCCCCTCCATTGGGCGACCAATATGTTGTTATGTCGGGGCTGGAAAATGGCGAGGAAATCGTGACCAAGGGAGCTTTCACCGTTGATGCAAGTGCCCAGCTGGAAGGTAAAATCAGTATGATGAATAACGATGGCGCAGCATCGGCTGCCGGACATCAGCATGGCGATGCTCAAACCAATGTCAATAAGACCCATGATATGTTGAAAGTATCAGGAAATTGTGAAATGTGCAAAAGCCGGATTGAGAAAGCGGCCAAAAGTGTCAAGGGGGTGATTTCCGCAAACTGGGATGTTAATGCCAAAGTTATCCATTTGGATTTCGATTCAAAAGTAACCTCAAAAAGTGCCATAAGCAAAGCTATTGCTAATGTTGGTCACGATACAGAGCTGGACAAGGCTCCCAAGGCGGTTTTATGACGACTTACCGAGTTGCTGTCTCTATGACCGGGGATAATGGTACTTGATTAATATTAGATCATGAAAAAAAACGGAAAACGAACGAAAGCATACAAAGTAATTTTAACAGTTCTGTTAAGTGTGTTTGTGTTAATGCAATTTATAACCCCCCAAAGGAACCTATCCCCGGTTCCTGCGGGCCAGGTTTTTGTTGATTCATTTAAGGTCGATGCAAAAGTTAATGCAATCCTGTCGGTATCATGCTATGACTGCCATAGCAATAATACCCAATACCCTTGGTACACTAATGTTCAGCCTTTGGGTTGGTTCATGGCAGATCATATAACCGAAGGAAAAGAGAAATTGAACTTTGATGATTTGCCAAATTACAGCCCGAGAAGGATAAACTCAAAGTTTAGCCAGATTATTGAGCAAATCGAGAAAGGTAAAATGCCGTTGAGTTCATATACGTGGATGCATGGGGGTGCTCGTCTAAGCATGGAAGATAAGAAGCTGTTAGTTGAATACTTTAACTCGTTGATGGATAATGAATAAGTTTAGAGTGTTAATAGTACAGACGGTTCCTTCGGAAATAGACTCCAAAACGTAAATTTTAATAACAGGAAAAGTGGAAAACCAATCTAATATCTTAAAATACAAACATCTCGGAATCTACACTCAAAACGAGAATGTAGTATATATGCATGAAAACTGGCCACGTTTGTGCTTCAGAAGGCTTTGAGGCACTTACCCGAATTAGAATATCCACTGCAACGGACTCATCGTAGCAAGTCTTAATGTAATTTCATCCAATCTTCTATTGACTGATGAAATTGGGTTATCGGACGCCGCAGCAAAAAAACTGAATGTTTCCCCAAATGAAACTTTGTATGTTTCACATTTGGAACCTATTAAATCTTTAAGCCACGTACGGGCAAAAATCTACAATCAGAAACTGGATTACTTGGCGTACAATGAAATCATTACGGATATAGTTCAGGGCAATTATTCCAATATCGACCTCACAGCATTTATCACCGCCTGTGCCGGAAATAGAATGGATCTTGATGAAATCACCTATCTTACAAAAGCCATGATTGCTTCTGGTATGCAATTGCACTGGAACAAGGAGATTGTTGTTGATAAGCATTGCATCGGAGGGTTACCAGGCAATAGAACAACATCGTTGGTAGTTGCCATTGTTACTGCCTTTGGCCTTACAATGCCCAAAACGTCTTCCCGTGCCATTACCTCGCCTGCCGGTACTGCAGATACCATGGAAGTATTTACCAATGTAACGCTTTCCCTGAAAAAATAAAAGAAGTGGTTCATAAGGAAGGGGGGTGTATCGTTTTGGGGTGGAACAGCCCAGTTAAGCCCGGCAGATGATCTGCTGATAAAAATCGAAAAAGCCCTCGATATAGATTAGCGAGGGACAGCTAATTGCTTCGGTACTCTCAAAAAAAGCAGCGGCGGGTTCCACGCACGTTGTTATAGATATTCCTGTAGGTGAAACTGCAAAAATGAGAAGTACAAAAATGGCACAGACAAAGAGTATATGGGTGGTCTAAAATACATTTTGACCAGAAACATTGCCGCTACTACCCATTATGACAGCGATATGGGCTGGGGGTTCGGATTGAATTTGTCCTATTAAGTTTGACTTTCTATGAGGTCGGATTTAGAATCCGACCTCTTTTGATGAATTAAAAATGTTACTTAATGAGCAATTATTACGAGGAAATAATAAAGAAACTAGAAGATGAAATAAAAGAGGTGTCTCTTGAACTGGATGGTTCCATAGCTTTGTATGAAGTTATTATCGAGTTGATATTATCGAGACTTTCCGAAATAAAGGAATATACACTAAAAAATGGCTTTGATAGTATAAATGAAGAGATCCACTTTTTCAAAATATCAAAAAACCAGTCATTGTTGCAAAACTCATTTACTATAACGCTATCTATAAAATAGAGACAAAAAAACCTAATGATATAAAAGCTATTAGGAAATACATTAATGGTGAGCTAAGGAAACTCAAACGGTATTTTGAGAGTAACCTTGAATTCTATAAATATTACCGAACAGGCAGTTCATTTGTAGATGAAAAGTTATTTGTTCGGGGCAAACACGATATAAAGTTAAGTTTGGACACGGTTTATTTTGAAACCGACCACCGGTTTTCTACATCCCACGATTATAAGGCGGCAAAAATAATTGCCAATGACCTGATTCAAGTTTATCTTGAAGACCAACTTCACAACATAATCTATAAAGATAAATCAATAGACCTACCAACATTAAGTTGGACGGGAAGCAAAGCGGCTTTAACGGAATTGATTTACGGACTGCATTCTCAAGCCGTCTTCAATAATGGGAATACAGATATTATAACCATAGTCAGATTTTTTGAAAACAGTTTTAATGTTGATTTGGGCGATTTTTACCATACATTTTTGGAACTCAAAGCAAGAAAGCTGAACCGAACGAAATTCCTTGACAGCTTACGTGATGCTTTGATTAAAAAAATGGAAGAACAGGACGAAATATAAAATCAAAAGACGATTTTGTCGATCAGAGACTGTAAAATAAACTGTGTCAAGGATAATAAACAGAAGTATTATTTTTGACATAGTAATTATGAGTATTAAGGAAAGCGATTTTGATTTTGAGTCCATGAAGGACCTGGCCCTAGAACAGTTACGTAGTGGTGAATCACTTTATGGCAAGAACGGAGCTTTTGCTCCTTTAATGAAAAAAGTTTTTAGAAGCAGCGCTAGAAGCTGAGATTGAGAGCCATCTGGATGAAGCTGAACGCTCTTGTGGTAATCGTCGTAACGGCAAGTCCAGCAAGCAGATTCGCACCTCAGATGGCACTATCGAGATCGATACTCCGCGTGACCGTCGGTCTAACTTCGAACCCCAGCTTATTAAGAAACGTGAGACGATTTTAGCTTTCTTCGATTACCGATAAGATCATTCCCCAGGTCAAGGAGTGGCAATCAAGAAGTCTAGACTCGCTTTATACGATTGTTTGGATGGACGCCATGCACTACAAAGTAAAAGAAGACCATCGGTTTGTTTTCGGCGGGCAGTATACAATATTCTTGGCATTGATCGAAAATGGACATTAAAGCATCTGTTAGGGATGTATGTTTCGGAGAATGAGGGAGCTAACTTTTGGTTGAGCGTATTGACTGATTTACAAAATCGAGGCGTAGAGGATATCTTAATTGCTTGTATCGATAATTTAAAAGGGTTTTCCGAAGCGATACAGAGTGTTTTTCCCGACACCGAAGTACAGACCTGTGTAGTACATCAAATCCGAAACAGCCTAAAGTATGTAGCCAGTAAGGATCAAAAGGAGTTCATGAACGATCTAAAACCCGTATATAGGGCCGATACGTTGGATCTAGCCGAGCTTCGGATGGATGAACTTCAGGATAAATGGGGTGAAAAGTATCCTGTGGTCATTGAATCCTGGCGACGCAACTGGGATCGTCTGACCACCTATTTCCGATACGATAAAATCCATCCGAAAGTTGATATACACGACTAACACGATCGAAGGATTTCATCGCCAAGTGCGTAAGGTCACCAAAACTAAAGGTGCATTCACCTCCGATATAGCGTTATTGAAATTGATTTATTTAGCACATAACAACATTAAGAAGAAATGGACGATGCCACTAGCCAATTGGGGGAACAACAGCACAGAAATTAGCAATTTGGTTTCCGGGAAGAATGGTGTTAGATTTGCAATAAGAAAAATGGTTGAATTACCGCCCCGCGGGGCGGTAATTCAACCATTGACACAGTTTATTTTACACTCCCGTCGATCATTATTCGGCGAAGGAGCCAGTCCATTTTCCTCTTTCCCTAACTATCGTTTACAAATGGAAACGGTCCTGAAATTCTTTACCCAGTTTGAATTCATTGGAGGTTTTTAGACTTCTACCAATAATGAGATTATACCGCCGTTGCCATTTGCTCACAAGCTTCTGCGCATTTGTAGCAAGCATCCGCACACTCTTTGCAATGTTGCATATCATGCTTAGCACATTCATCTCCACACGCTCTACAAATCTCCGCACATAGCTTGCAAAGGTGACGGCTATATTGGCTTCCCAAACTCATGAGTTCGGCTGCGGCTCTACATATGGCTGCACATTCCAGATCAAGCTGGATACATCGAGCCATCATTTTTACATTGTCCTCTTGCAAGCAAGAAGCTGCACAATGGTTACAAGCTACAGCACAGGCGTAGCATTCGTCAATACATTTTTGAAATTGTTGATGTGACATAATTTTATTGTTTTAAAGTGAGAAATTATTTATCTATTCTTATTAGCTAATAACCAGGTTTGAATCTCCGAGATTTCCTGATCCTGTTTTTCAATAATATTTTTTGCCATTGTCTGCATAGCACTTTCGTGTCCGTAAATAAGTTCCAATTTTGCGTTTCCAATTGCATTTTGATGATGCTGAATCATCAACATGGCAAAATCGTGATCCGTGTCTCCATTAATGATTTGGAGATCTGTCACTCTGCCTGAGCGTTCCATATTTTTCATCTGCTCTGTAACAAATTCGGGAACATTTAGATGCGGTACGTGACCATTGAGAAATGTGGTTAATTCTTGAATCTCAGCCTTCTGGTCTTTAATTATTTTCTGGGCCATCTCCCTCATTTGCGCATCATCGCCGGATTGCAGTTCCTTATTTGCCATGTCGATCGCTCCCTGATGATGCATTCGCATCATCAGAGCAAAAGCATTATCAGGGTCGGGAGGCATTTGCATGGCCATCATCTCATCCATCATGTTGTGCATGATAGTCATCATTTCATTGTCATCGTGATTCTGGATTTTGATTTTGTTGATATCGTCCTTATCGCACGCTTGGATAAATAACAGTATTCCTGCTATTGCCATTATTTTTATCGCTAATTTCATAGATGTATATTATTATTATCAATTTCCTTTTCTCTTTTAATAATGAAATGTTAAAGACTTTTTTTGATAGAACACATAGACAGAACAACATACAATTCAATTTGTTTGATTTTTTGGATTCAAAACGAGCTACAGATAAGATATGTGGGTGTAAGATTATTTCTGTAATGTAGTGGTTTATGCTACTATTTATTCATCAATTTTGAAATGAATCACAGTCCAGAAATAAATTGAACGAACCTGAGATGTTGTGATTAGGAAAATGTATGAATGGGTAAATGTTTTTACAATACTCCCCGTGACATATAAATACTTTTTGTCCGGTACTACGCTTTCCATAGCCTTTGGATTTTCTTGCTGGCTTTTCGACTTGTTCTGTAGAATTTTCTATTGGTTCCGGAGTGTTAGATAACTGTATTTTCCGCTCAATTGCCGCCAACTCCGTTTTGAGTTCGCTAAGTCGGTTTTCTTTTGTCCACGTACCATTGATTACTTCCTTAAGTATTGGAATGTTTTTTTGGAAATCTGCCATATTCTCCTGTTCTTTTCTGATATAGGTGGGCAGCTTTTCCAATGCTTTAATAAAATTTAGTGAAGCTGTTTCGGGATCTTTTGCCATTACACCATTGTTGAATGTATATTTGATAGTACCCTCACCTTGAATAAAAAAACGGTTTACACGAATATCCACCCCCTCTTTTTGTGACATTTCCGTTTTTACCAAAAAGTTGAAAGCCCATACAGATTACCGATTTCTTCATAATCCCCCACCGTTCGGGATTTGTCGGCAAGCTGATTGAGCTTTGCACCCGATTTGTTGTTATATCCGCATTGGGCGACAAAACGTCTAATTTAATAAGGTTGGCAACGGAACCGTCAGTGTTTTTTTGGATACGTCCCTGCAAATTATTCCAATCAAGGCTCATACGGTCATAGCGGGATTGGGCTTTTCCAAGTTCTGCCTCATAATCTTCCAGTTTGTACTTGGCACTTGATTTTGAACGATTGAACGATTGCCTTTCGCTTTCCAATCCGGCAATCTGTTTCTCTATTTTAGCTTTGTCCAAAAGGTCGGTATTGCCCATAAGGATAGCTACATATTCCGAGAAATTCATACCCGACTTTTCATCCATACCACCTTCGTCAATCGTCCGTTTACCAAGATTGTTGGATTTTAATTGGTCAATAAATAGCTGTTTGTTGTGCAGCAGGTTGAACTTATAACTATCCAGCGATTTTTTCAACGGCATAGATGATTACATCCACTTTATTGTCGTTAAAAATGCTTGGCAATCTCATTGCCTTTGCGGATAGCCCTACCGTCCCTTTGCGGCAAGGTCGGACGGTCGCCATGGCGTATCTAAATGGTGTACGGCAACGGCTCTTTTCTGTGCGTTCACACCTGTACCGAGCATACTCGTAGAACCGAAAAGGACACGGATTTTGCCCTCGTTCATTCCTTTGATTAGCTCTTTTCGTTGCTTGTCATTCTTCGCTTCCTGTATAAAGCGGATTTCGTGTGCAGGTATGTCGTGGTCTTCCACGAGCTTACGTTTGATTTCGGAGTAGATATTCCACTGATTTGGCTTGTATGTTCCCAAATCCGAGAAGATGAAACTGCGTGCCTTTCTGTGCATTGAATTTATTGTAATATTTAGCAATATTATCTGCACAATGGGAAGCTTTGTTATCGGCGTGGTCTTGGTAATGGGGGCTTACCATTCGCATATCCAAAGACATCTTTCGAGCGTAGTCCGTAGCGATAAGCATTTTTGCTTTTTCTTCTTTTTTAGATAGCGGTTTTCTGCCAAGTAATTCCCCTTTGCCTGATTTGGCAAACTCCATCAGCTTTTCAATAAAACTTCTCCTGGTCTGGAGTTGGAGGTATGTTGTAAAATATCTCGTTCTTTTCGGGACGGTCTATTCCAATCATTTCGGCGGTACGGTAATCCGTGATTTCGGAGTAGAATTGAGCGAGTTCCGGCACTTTGATAAAGTAGCGGAAACGCTCTTTTGCCACGATATTATTGGCGACCGAAAACTCATAATCGGTTGTTTTTCTTTGCGTAGATTGCCGCCCACGCATCAAACGAGTTAATGCCCTGTTTTGCCAAAGCCCTTGGTCGCAGGTATTTGAACAACAGGTACAATTCGGTCAGTGAATTGCTGATAGTCGTACCCGAAAGGAAAGTTGCCCCCATATCCGCATCGGTACGTTCCTGTATAGTCCGTATAGCAAACAAAAGATTCAGTGCCTTTAGGCTTCCCTGTTGATTGCCCAATCCTGCAACCCTTGAATGCCTTGTGTTGAAAATCAGGTTTTTGAATTGGTGGCTTTCGTCTACAAATAAATGGTCGATACCCATCATCTTGAAGTCCACAATATCATCTTTGCGGTTTTCAATGTCGTGTTGCAGGGTTTTCAGCTTGACTTCGAGGTTTTCTTTCTGTTTCTCTGCTCCGGCGAGCATACCCCGGGTTACTTCATCGCCCTGACTTCGCAAAACGTCAAGATTTTCCTCCACACTGTCCAGTTCGGATTGCAGGATTTCCTTTTGTATTTCGGGCGATTGGGGTATCATTCCGAACTGGTCGTGGGTCAATATCACACAATCCCACTCGTTGTTCTTAATATCTCCGAAAATCCGCAGTCGTTTTTGGGGCGTAAAATCATCAATGCCCGGATAGAGTATTTTAGCGTGCGGATAGGCGGTGCGGTAGGCTTCGGCAATTTCAGGTATATTCGCTTTCAACCCGATAATCATCGGTTTGTGAGCCAGTCCCAAACGCTTCATTTCCTGTGCACCCGTGCACATTATCAACGTCTTTCCGGCACCTACTTTCATGGTCGCAGATAGCACCGTTATTGAGCTTTATTATCCAGACAGCATCCTTTTGGCTTGAATACAGGTCTTCAATACCCAATGCTTTTCGGTCCAATTCCGGAAACACCTGATGGGAACCGTCGTAGTGCGGTCGGACAAAACAGTTAAAGGTGTCGTTGTATTGGTCAGTCATCCTTATCTTGAACTCATCGTTTTGGGCGTGGAGCCAATCGTTAAAGGAGGTTCGGATTTCGTCAATCTTGGTATTCGCCATTTGTATGGCTTCCATATCCCGTACCTTGACATTCTTTCCGTCAACCTGTACCGTTTTGGAAATATCGGGTGTGGTATTGACAAGGGCGTGCTTGAGCAGGGCAATCCCGTCATACGTCCGGCTTTGGGCTTTGACCGCATATTTATCCCATATATGGACATTTTTCTGTTTGCAGGTGACGGAAAAATCATCGGCACTGTCCGAATAGTGGATTTTCACATCTGCGTCGAACAGATGCGATGCAAATCGGGCGTAGATGCCAGTGGGTATCCAGCGTTCGCCCAGATTAAAATCGAGTTCCTCAAATTCGATACGTCTTGGTCGGGCTTCTTCCAAAACGGTAAGGCTTTCTTTAGCTTGGGTATCATCGGGATTGCTTTCGAGGTAATCTCTTATTTCGTTGGCTTTCTCCACTACATTGCCCGCAACCCAGCGTTCGAATATTTCATATTCCTTTTGCAATGGATTGTAGTAGATGAGACCGTGTAAGGCTTCTTTCAAAGCATCAGCAGGCATACCGCTGATTTCGGACATAAAGTCCAAATCCACGCTTCCGTATTTGTTCAGCGAAGCCGATAACGCTTCTTCGGGATTGTCCGTTGCAATGGTTGCGGTAGAAAAACTTACAGGACGGCTGAATATATCTGCCTTATGGATTACACCACCAACGACACGCTCCAGATAGGGCATTTCTTTGCCTACACTGTCTGTTTTGATGAGCTTGATATTGTCCGCACTGTTGAGATTTCCGTACCTTTTGACAAAAGCATCGTATAAGCGGTTAAGGTTTTCCCTTTCTTCCTTGTGTTCTGAATGTTTCTCGGCTTCTTTTTGGTAGAGGTCGATATAGGTATCACGAACTTGGATATATGCTTCGGCTCTTGCTTTTTGCAAAGACGGTAACTGCAACGGGTGGAATATTGCCCTTGCATCACTTTTATCCACTTCCTGCAAATAGCCGACCCAACCGTTATCTACGACAAGGCAATCGTTACGGTGAAACTGTTGGAGTTCGTCACTGTACGGAGCAGGTTCGGGAACAGTAGCAGGTACGGTACCGGCTGACTTATCGGCTTGGCCATTACTGTTTGCCTGTGAAAATAAATCGCCGATTGTTTTCTGTTTTGTGCCATTGGTTTGTAAGGTTTTATTGACCGTGCCGTTTGATGCTGGAGATGTATAGGACTGTTGCATCGCTCCGCTAAAGAGGTCGGTTTGCCGACCTCTTGGGGTACGTTTTCTTTTTGTCGTTTGTCTTTTGGCTTGGGTGGTTTTCTTTGGCGGGGTAATAACCGCTACGGTTTCATTTACATTTTCAAACAGGTCGAAAATGCTTAGCTGTTTTAATTCCTGCTGGCTTTCCTGTACAATGGCTGGTGCAGTAAAACGCGGTCGTTCGGGTTGTATGATTTCGGGTTCAGTAGCCGGAGGTGCCGGCGTTGGCGTAATCGGAATTTGTACGATAGGTTCATCGTTGCTTTCGCCTTTGTACAAATCAAAATTCAGGTGCTTTCCAAAATCTTCGGAAAGCATTTGCTTCAAATCTTTGGCAATCCCCGCAACACCGTCTTTATGCGTATAGATAATTGCAGGTTTTTCCGTATGGGTCGGTATCTATCTTACGGTCGGTATGTATGACCCTCGTACCGTCACGGAAAAAAGCATTGCTTGAAGTATCGTATTTGGTCTGCCTGCTTTGGCAAAACAGCTCTTCCAATTCGCTCAGAGGTTGTTTTGCCGTATTCTTTTGCAGGATAATCAGGTCGCTTCCGACTTCTGTACCTGCATATTCCGTGAACAGGTTGTTTGGCAATCGGACAACCGACACCAGATGGTTGCTTTTCATTAACGCCCTACGTATCGGCTCATTGTTGGGGCTGTTTAAAATTCCTTGCGAAGTAATAAATACCTGCAAACCACCCTCACGGAGCATATCGTTTCCTTTCAAAAAGAAATAATTGTGTATGCTACGGGCAGCCTGTATTTTTGCGGGGTCTTTGCTTCGGGAAAACGTAAGATCGAACACGGAAGTATCGCCAAACGGAATGTTGCTTGCAACAACATCATAGCTATTTTGTTCCTTTTCGGGGATTTCCTCAAAACCGCTCACACGGATATTGCTTTCGGGATAGAGGTGTTTTAGGATTTTGCTTGTCAGCAAATCTTTTTCATAGGCAGTTACTTTGGTTTGTTGGTTTTCGGAAAAGGATTGTATAAACGAGCCGATACCTGCGGAGGGTTCAAGGAATTTCTGAATATTTACATCGCTTTCCCGCAGGGTTTCGGAAATTGCATCAATTACCTGTGGAGGTGTATAAAAAGCCGTCAGCACGGAGCTTTTCATACTGTCCACGTATCGGCGGTATTGCTTATCGTCTTCGGACTTTTCTTTGAGCAGTTTTGTGGAGTTCCAGCGTAATGGGGAATAAATCGTGTTCGGTTTTCCTCCAATGGTTGATATCTATTTCATTTGCTATGGGGTTCAATACGAATTTAAGACCGCCAAATCCGCTGTATTGTTTCATTGACAGTCTTTCACCCACGGTAGCGTTTCGTTGCTCTTTTTCCAATGTAAAGGCAATCCGCAGGGCTTCGATATTGTCCAAGAGATGCTGCCGTTTACTGAAGCCCATTTTCCTCAATCCATATTGCGATGGTTCCGGTTATCTCGGTATAGAGCAGGTCAAACTCATAACCGTAGGCAAAATCATCGGCTAGTTCATATTGGGCGAAAACATTCTCGCAAACAGGGAACATTTTCAGAGCGAACCGCCGCAGTTCCTCGTCTGCCATTAGGGTATCGAACTCATTGCATACTACCTGAAAAACCATATCAAACTTGGAGAAGTGCAAACCCTCAAAGAGTATGTAATTCGCTATCTCATTACATTGCTCAATGGCATTGCCGGAACGGAACGCATCCTCATAGGCATTGGCAGCCCACGAGGAACGCTGGTCAATAAATTTTTGGTTGCTGGCTTTTTCAGGGAAACTACTGTTCAGGAGTTCCTGTAGTCGTAAACGGAAATACGACAGGTCTTTTTGCTGTGTACTCATAATTAAATTTTGTTTAGAATTTTGCGTAAAACCTAAAATTAGAGCAGGGAGCAAGAGCCTTTGAAGAAGTGGCAGGGTTTGGCTTCGGGAGGCAGGATTTGGCAGAACAGTGTTTATTCAGATATCGTTATAGAGTTGTCCACTTCATTGACATATACGTCCGACCCATCAAAATCATCATCATCGTTTTGGGAACTTTGTCTTGTAAAAAGCTCCAGTCTGTCAACTTGCCCAAAAAGCCGAACAATACGCTTTCTGATTTTGTCAGGTTTTTCGGATTGTCTTCCACGGGGAGATATAAGCACCTGTGGAACATCTCTTGCATGTCTTTCAAGAGGTTTTCCCTTTGTGAACAGTAGGACGATTTCTGCATTTGCCCGTGTAATATATCCCATTCCAATAAAAACCCAATCATTGTTCCTGTTCGTTTTTTTTTCTTGCAACGGCTAAGGTATCAGCGAGAAGAAAAGGTCGACTGAAAGTGGCAGAGTTTGGCTTTGAGAGGTAGGGTTTTACCACACATAAGATTATTAAAAGAATTGATTGTTTTTTTACAAACCATATTATATCTAAATTTATTATCGTAATATTGCGATATATAAAAAACAAAGCATGGGACTTACTAAATCAGAAATATTCACGGACGAGCAAAACAGATTAGCTTCTCTATTTAAGGTTCTGGCACACCCTGCAAGGGTTGCCATACTTCAATATATCATTAACCAGAAAGCCTGTATCTGTAATGATCTGGTCGAGGAATTGGGATTGGCACAGGCTACGATTTCTCAGCATTTAAAGGAGTTAAAGAGTATCGGCATCATTCAAGGCACAATCGAGGTTAAATCTGTTTGTTATTGCATCGATAAAAATGTTTGGAAAAAAATCCAAGCAGATTTTAATTCATTCTTTGATCAGGAAGTAAAGGTAAACAAGTGCTGTTAGCCGTGATTTTTTAATATTTAACATCGCTATATTACGATACAATATTTTAATAAATCATTTCAAAATTCAAAACAATGAAACTATCAAACATCAAAGAAATCTTACCAACATTGGACAATGTTGAATTTCAATTAGCGGACGGAACATTTGTCCCCAAACATTTCCACGTTACGGAGGTAGGTATTGTTACCAAAACATTTTATTGATTGTGGCGGAACGATCAGAAATGAAAAGGTCGTCAACTTCCAGTTGTGGAACGCCAACGATTTTGAACACAGGCTAAAGCCGACCAAACTATTGAACATCATCAAACTGTCCGAAGAAAAATTGGATATTCAAGATGCCGAAATAGAAGTGGAATACCAAAGCGAAACCATTGGCAAATACAATCTGGATTTTAACGGAAACCATTTTGTACTGAAAAACAAACAAACCGCTTGTTTGGCAAGTGATGCCTGCGGTATTCCTGCCGAAAAACAAAAAGTAGAATTATCAGAGCTGAACAGTGCTTGCTGTTCGCCTAATTCGGACTGTTGTTAAACCCTATAAACCAATCGTAATGTACAAGAATTTAGCTGAAACCATAAAGGGAATATCTGATGTTCAGACCGTAAGCGAAGAACGTAAAACCATATTGCAACCCTTGATAGACTTCGTACAACAAAAAGTAAGCAACGGACAGGTAATAAATCTCAATTTCATCTGTACACACAATTCACGAAGAAGCCATTTATCGCAGGTTTGGGCACAGGTGGCAAGTGTATATTACCATATCCCGAATGTATATTGCTATTCGGGCGGTACGGAAGAAACGGCATTATTTCCGAAAGTAGTGGAAACATTGAATGAACAGGGTTTTTCTGCTTTCAAAATTTCGGAAGCGGACAATCCTGTTTATGCTATTAAGTACAGTGAAAATGCTTTGCCGATTATCGGTTTTTCAAAAAAGTACGATAGCCCTTTCAATCCTGTATCGGCATTCACTGCCATTATGACCTGTTCACAGGCAGACGATGGCTGTCCTTTTATTGCAGGTGCAGAAAAGAGAATACCTATCACATTTGAAGACCCGAAGATTTCAGACGGCACAACAGAGCAGACAAAGATATATGCGGAAAGGAGTTTGGAGATAGCAACTGAAATGTTCTATGTTTTTTCAATGATTAAAAAATAACCAATGCAACCAAAACTAAAATTTCTTGACCGTTACCTTACCCTATGGATATTCCTTGCTATGGCATTTGGCGTAGGATTAGGATATTTCTTTCCCAACATTTCTAACGTAACAGACAGCTTGTCCGTAGGAACCATTAATATCCCGCTGGCAATAGGTTTGATACTGATGATGTACCCGCCATTGGCAAAGGTGGATTATACAGTATTGCCCAAAGCGTTTAAGGATAAAAAAAGTAATTGGAATATCTTTATTCCTCAATTGGGTAATCGGTACGGTAATGATGTTCGGGTTAGCCGTTCTGTTTTTAAGGAATGAACCCGATTATATGACGGGATTGATTTTGATAGGATTGGCAAGATGTATCGCAATGGTAATTGTATGGAGCGACCTGGCAAAAGCCAACAGGGAATATACGGCACTATTGGTAGCGTTGAACAGTGTCTTTCAGATATTGAGTTACAGTTTTTTGGTTTGGCTTTTTATCAACGTATTGCCGAGTAAATTAGGATTAGCCAATTTCAATGTAAATGTATCAATGAAAGACGTTACCGAAAGCGTGTTGATATACTTGGGTATTCCTTTTTTTACAGGTTTCGTGAGCCGATATGTTCTTATAAAATCAAAAGGCATTGAATGGTACAATAGAAAATACATACCGGCAGTATCACCTATTACACTTTACGCATTATTGTTTACCATTGTACTGATGTTCAGTTTGAAAGGCGACAAGATATTGGAGTTGCCAGTGGACGTGATTAAGATAGCCATACCGCTAATCATCTATTTTGTATTGATGTTTTTCGTGAGCTTTTTTATAAGCAAATCCCTGAATGTTCCTTATGACAGGAACGCGTCCATAGCATTTACAGCCACCGGGAACAATTTTGAATTGGCCATAGCCGTAGCCATTGCGGTTTTTGGTATTCATTCTCCACAGGCATTTGTTGGCGTTATCGGACCATTGGTCGAAGTGCCTGTACTGATACTATTGGTAAGGGCAAGTTTATGGTTGAAGAAGAAACTATACTAAGTTGATGTAAATAACTTAGCGGGATTTTAGAATTGTCAAGAAACTAAAATTAAACCCTCTGAATCCGGAGCGTTTATTGTTTGTTCAAGATGTGAAGCATCCTGCCCACCTCAATATCCATTCGGGAAAATGCAAACCATTTTTTGCCCAGGTCTTTGAGCGAAGCCCCTATATGGTAAAGCTCCGCTTGGTCTATTATCAAAAATCGGTCGTGGGTATCGGAGAAAACCTTAATTTCAATCGGGAGGTATTGGCTGTTGTACCGTTTTATGTCCAATTGTAGCTGATTGCTGATTGCTTTGGTGTAGATTGTTGCGGTTACATTTTGTTTTCGCTTAACCAATATCGTTAGTGCCGTTGAGGAAATCCAACAGATAGTGGGGCGAAAAAATAAAGCTGCCCGAAGATTACCCACATTGAATACGGTGGGCAATTTGAAGCGGAGGCAGAAGCATCGCAGACCTTGATTGCGACCTCCCTGCTTTCCATTCTGATTATTTTCCTGATACTGTTCCGGGAGTTCCAAAACGGTAAAGTTAGCCGCCATCATTTTAATCAACCTGTCTTTGGCATTGATTGGCGGTGTGTTCAGCATCTATTTTACCAGTGGCATTTTGAGCATTCCTGCCATTATCGGTTTTATCACCTTGTTTGGTGTGGCTACCCGTAACGGCATCCTGCTCGTATCGCATTACAATACATTGTGTGATGAGGGGGTTGGATTTGTACGATACGGTTATACAAGGCTCAAAGAACAGGTTAAGCCCCATCCTGATGACGGCACTTACCGCAGGGCTGGCATTGATACCGCTTGCTATTGCGGGCGATTTGCCCGGCAACGAGATACAAAGTCCTATGGCAAAGTGATATTGGGCGGCTTGCTTACTTCTACATTGCTCAACATTTTTATTGTTCCGGCGGTGTACTATTTATCTAACAAAAAAAGCAGCTAAAGCATGAACATAAAATTTTTAACGGCAATCTGTATGTGCGTTTTTACCATACAATTGCAGGCACAGTCAGGATTGGAAACCGTCTTGTCTGATGTTGCCAAGAACAATAAAACGCTGCAAACCCAAAGCAAATATTGGGATGCGCAGAAGTTATTGTACCATACGGGCAATACGCTGTACGACCCTGTGGTCAGCTACGATTTTATGCGTGGCTCACCCTATGCCATTGCGGGCAACCAAACGGACATTAACGTCTTGCAGCGTTTCGACTTTCCCACGGTTTACAGTAAAAGAAAGCATTGGCTGGCGAGCAGAGTAAGCAGGCAGATTTTTCGCTAACAGCCAACAGGCAGGAAATATTATTGGGAGCGAAAAAGATTTGCATTGAACTGATATACCGCAATAAACTTCAGGAAAGAATTATAGAACGGAAAACAAAAACCGAAAAGTTCCTGGACCGACTTTCAGACCAAACTGGATAAGGGCGAAGGTAATGTGCTGGACGTGAATAAGGCTAAACTTCAATTGATTGAGATTAATAAAGATTATCAGTTGAACATTTCCGCTATCAACCAACTTCATCAAAAACTGACGGAACTTAACGGCGGTATAGAGATAGTCTTTAACGATACCATATACCCTGAATATAAGCCCGTTCCTGCATTTGAAGAATTGGAAGAAACAATTGAATACAAAGACCCGGTAAGAAAATATTTGACACAACAGACCGTAGTAGCCCAAAAGGATATTGAAGTTACTAAGGCATTGACCCTGCCAAAATTTGAAGTGGGTTTTCATTATCAGGCTATTTTAGGGCAGCAGTTTTACGGTGCAAAAGTAGGCGTGAGCATTCCTTTGTGTGAAACAAAAATCGGGTGAAGCAAAAGCAGGCTGAATTATCGGTGGCAGAAGTACAGGTAGCACGGCACAAGAACGAACATTATTATCATTTGAAGCAACTGTATGAAAAGTATATCAACCTGCAAAAGACGGTAAGCAGAATATGAGAAAGTATTAAGCAGTATCAACAGTATTAAACTATTGGGATAAAGCGTTATCATTCGGAGAGATAACCACTATCCAATATTTTTTGGAGGCAAGTTAACTTTTATACCGCTACCAATAATTATTTGCAGGCGGGAGAAAGAGTACAACGATGCAATAGCCGAACTGTACCATTATTTGCTATAATTTAATATTGTAGGGTGAATGCAGACCATTAGCAAAGGCAGATGTATCACTGTTTTAAAACCTTGCGGAATACAACTTTCGCAAGGTTTCAATTAACTAAATTAGAAGCCTGGGCCGAGGCTTCAGGTTAACAAAAACCCAAATTAAAAGCGCCTATGCAGACAATGCAATCAGATAACTTGATTTAGACAGGAAGCAACGAGCGTAGTTCGACTTAAATCGTAAATTTGTTTATTGTGCTTAATATAGCAGTTAGTAAGATATGAATACACTCTTTATTAAAAATATGGTATGCGACCGCTGTATTATGGTGGTGCAAAACGAATTGGATAAACTTGGTTTAGATGCTAAAAATGTAAAGCTGGGCGAAGTACCCTTACCAAAGAAATTACACCTACGGAGAAAGAGGCTTTGGTCAAGACTTTAGAGCCATTGGGGTTTGAAGTAATTGATGATAAAAAAAGGCAGGATAATAGAAAAGATAAAGAACATTATCATTGACCTGGTACATCATCAGGATAGTGATGTAAAAACCAACCTTTCCGATGTATTGAGCGATAAACTGCACCACGATTACAATTACTTGTCCAATCTGTTTTCAGAAGTAGAGGGTACAACTATTGAAAAATACTTTATCGCCCAAAAGGTGGAAAAGGTAAAAGAACTGCTGGTGTATGATGAACTGTCGTTAAGTGAGATTGCCATGCGCCTCAACTATTCAAGCGTAGCCTATTTGAGCAACCAGTTCAAGAAAGTAACGGGGCTTACCCCGAGCTATTTCAAACAAGTCCGGGAAGATAAGAGAAAGCCGTTGGATAAAGTATAGGAACGGCTACGCTTATTCAGGAACGCTGCGGGCAAAGCCCTGACACCGTAAAATTGACTTCACTTATTTTATATCCTTTAGGCAACTTAAATAACGGTTGCACATCCTCTATACAAGTTACCGATTTACATTTTTGACAACTGAAATGCAAGTGGTTATGATTGTGGACTACTTCACAGTTATGGCAACTTGCATATCCTACACCCCCGTCAACGTTTACCACTTTGTGGACTAAATCTTCTTCCATTAACCTATCCAGTACCCGGAGATATTTGCCGGAGAGAAAGCCGGGAAACTGAACATACAGATTTGCCGCACAATTCAACAACAGGGAAGAATTTGATATAGTCAGGAACAGCGAAATTACAACGCCTCAAATGACTTTGAATGTCAGCACGATTTCCGAAGAAATTTCTTGGGAGCATCCCACATTCAAAAACTTTAACGAAGTATCGGCATATCCGCTATGCAGCAGGACAATACCTACAAAGGTCGGTATCTCATCCCTGCCTACAATTCCCAAACATACGGTGCATACTGGATTGAAAAATGGAAGAAGAACAAATGGGAGCTTCAGGGCGGTATCAGGTATGATTTTAAGCAAATCAGTACGGTACGATACCCTTACAATAACCAGCCTGTGGAGCATGACTTTGATTTTTCAACAATCGGGGCATCATTCAATACCATCTACCATCTTTCAGACCATATCAGGATAAACGGAATGGTCAGCTTTGCCAATAGGGCTCCCCACGTTAACGAACTGCTCATTGACGGCATACATCAAGGTACTGCCACCTATGAACTTGGGGACGTAAACCTGAAAATAGAGCAGGCTGTAAAACACGGTCTTGGGGCTTTCATATAGCAATGAAGAAAAATCAGTAAATATAGACTGGTCTGTATTCTACAATTCCATCAACAACTTTATCTATTTACAGCCCCGCCCGGGAGAGCCTGTATTGACCATTGCAGGTGCATTTCCCAAATTCGTCTATCAACAGGCTGATGCCTATCTCACGGGAACGGATTTATTAATCAATTACAAGCCTGTACAGAAACTGGACATCATAGGAAAGGCATCTTTGCTAAGGGCGTACAATAAAACGATAAACGACTGGCTGATTTCCATGCCATCGGACAGGTTTTCATTGGGGTTCAATTACGAACTGCCCGATATAAGGTCTTTCCAAAAATCCTATATCGGGATGGAAATTCCGCTGGTCTTAAAACAGACAAGAGTACCTGATGAAAACATACACGGCCAGCAGGATTATAAGCTTGCCCCCTGATGGTTATCTCCTGACAAATATATCCGCTGGTACAGTGGTCAGTGTCTTGGGCAGGTCACTGAACATCAATCTTGCAGTGAGCAACCTGTTCAATACCCGGTACAGAAACTACTGAACAGCTTCAGGTATTTTACGGACGAAATGGGCAGAAACATCTCCGTTAGATTAAAGTACGTTTTCTGACAAACACGTTTTTCAACAATTAAATTTATATAACAATGACACAGAAATTCAAACATTTTTCTTCGATTGCCGTAGCGGCAATCGTACTATTCGCAACCTCATGCAGCAAAGACGATGACCCTATCCCCGAAGAAAACGACAACGAGGTAATCACTACGGTACAGCTACGTTTTAAGGAACAGGGAACCACGAACGAACTTCTTTTATGCTTGGAAAGGTGCTGACGGAGCCGGAGGAAACGCCCCGGTCATAGACCAGATTGCACTGCAACCGGGTAAGTCCTATGATGTCAGCGTATCCTTTCTTGACGAGGTAAATGGTGAAGACATTACCGAAGAAGTAAGTGAGGAAAATATAGACCACCGTATTTATTACGTGCCATCTTCCACATCAAATATACAAATCACAAATTTGGATAAGGATGACAACAACGTTACGTTAGGGCTGGAAAGCGTTTGGACAACCACGACCGCTTCCACTGGTACGGTCAGGGTTGTGCTGCGCCATTATCCACAGGGAGGAAAGATTGAAACGGACTTGATTAATGACCCTAAGTCATCAACTGACGTAGATATTCAATTTAATTCTAAAGTTGAATAAACCCCGCACCAAGAAGAAGACCGGGCATCCGTCAGTATTTTAAGACCACAGCTTTTTAAGCAAACAATAAAGCATTGCGATTATCTTTCGCAATGCTTTGTGGTTTTAAAGACCATCTAAAACTGGCTTTATGGCGATAACCATCTGATGAAGTGGCTCACCTATACAGGATTTCAATAAATCTTACAAATCAAATCCAAAATTTCACAACAGTACCCATAATTATAATAGCCAATTTTGCATTGTAAATTAAAGCAGGCAAATATGGCGACAAACAGAGAAAATATATACATACCGTTGGAGGATGTAGAAAGCGAACACTGTGCATTAATCGTTGAAAAGGGATTGGCACAGGTAAAAGGCGTAGAAACCCATAAAGTAGAGCTGAACAACCGCAGGGCAGCGATTACAGTAGATAGCAATGAAACCGTAGGCGAAGCTGTTAAGGCAATTAAAGATTTAGGTTACGGAGTTCCTACGGTTAAAAGTGCTTTTTCCGGTATTGGGCATGACCTGTGCATCCTGTGCGGGCAGTGCCGAAAGCATTGTTAAATACCAACCGGGAGTAGTTAATGCTTCCGTGAACTTTGCAACGGGCAATCTTACCGTGGAATATCTGCCCAATATGACCGATGCCTCCACCCTGCAAAAAGCGGTTCAGGGAGTAGGTTACGACCTATTGATTGAAGACAAAACCAAGCAGCAGGAAACGCTCGAAGCCATCCACGAAAAGAAATTCCGAACCTTGAAAAACAAGACCATTTGGGCAATTATCCTTTCCCTGCCCGTGGTAATCATAGGAATGTTCTTTATGGATATGCCCTATGCAGACCCGATAATGTGGCTCTTTTCCACGCCCGTTGTAATATGGTTGGGCAGGGATTTTTTTTGTAAACGCTTGGAAGCAGGCAAAGCACCGTTCCGCCAATATGGATACGCTGGTGGCATTGAGTACAGGTATTGCCTACCTGTTCAGTGTTTTCAATATGCTGTTTGCCGACTTTTGGCATCAACGGGGACTGCATGCTCACGTATATTTTGAAGCGGCTGCCGTTATTATCGCATTCATCCTCTTGGGAAAACTGCTGGAAGAAAGAGCCAAAGGCAACACCTCTTCAGCCATTAAGAAGCTGATGGGCTTGCAGCCAAAAACGGTCATCGTGGTACATGCGGACGGAACGGAAAAGCAGACCGCTATCGAAGACGTAAGCGCAGGCGATGTGATACTCGTAAAAGCCCGGTGAAAAGATTGCGGTAGACGGCATGGTCATATCGGGCAATTCGTATGTGGACGAAAGCATGTTAAGCGGTGAGCCTGTACCTGTATTGAAAAAAGAAAAAGAAAAAGTATTTGCAGGAACGATTAACCAAAAAGGCAGCTTCCGGTTCAGGGCGGTAAAAGTGGGCAAAGAAACCATGCTTGCCCACATCATCAAAATGGTGCAGGATGCACAGGGAAGCAAAGCACCCGTACAGAAACTGGTCGATAGGATTGCGGGCATCTTTGTTCCCACAGTGATAGGTATTGCCATCCTGACATTTACGCTATGGTTGATTTTGGGAGGCGAAAACGGGGTTGTTCAAGGTCTGTTGGCAGCCGTTACGGTATTGGTCATTGCCTGCCCCTGTGCTTTAGGCTTAGCGACACCCACCGCTATTATGGTAGGCGTTGGTAAAGGTGCTGAAAATGGCATTTTGATAAAGGATGCCGAAAGTTTGGAACTGGCCAAAAAAGTAAATGCCATCGTTTTGGACAAAACCGGAACCATCACCGAGGGAAGACCACAGGTAACGGGCATTAAATGGCTGAACAATGAGGACACTGCAAAAGAAATCCTTTTGAGCATCGAAAAGCAATCCGAGCATCCATTGGCAGAAGCCGTAGTGAAGCATCTTGGCGATGTAGCGACCACCTCTTTATCCATGTTCGACAGCATTACGGGCAAAGGCGCAAAAGCAGACCATGACAACGAAACCTATTATGTAGGCAACAAAAAGCTATTGGCAGAAAACAACATTGCCATTGCCGGCGAATTACAAGACCAGGCCGAAGAATGGGGCAAACAGTCTAAAACCGTTATCTGGTTTGCAAACAGCAAAAAGGCTCTTGCTGTAATCGCTATCGCCGATAAGATTAAGGAAACATCGGTGCGGGCTATCCGGGAAATGCAGGAAATGGGCATTGACCTGTATATGCTGACCGGAGATAATGAAGCTACTGCAAAAGCCATTGCGGAGCAGACAGGCATCAAGCATTACAAAGCCGAAGTTTTGCCACAGCACAAAGCCGACTTTGTGAAAGAACTGCAAAGTAAAGGAAAGGTAGTGGCAATGGTGGGCGATGGTATCAACGACAGCACCGCATTGGCAACAGCCGATGTAAGTATCGCAATGGGCAAAGGCAGCGACATCGCAATGGACGTAGCCAAGATGACCATCATTTCGTCCGACCTGACCAAGATACCGCAGGCAATACGCTTGTCCAAACAGACCGTAGCCACCATCAAGCAAAACCTGTTCTGGGCGTTTATCTACAACGTAATCGGCATTCCGGTAGCGGCAGGCATCCTTTACCCTGTTAACGGCTTCCTGCTCAACCCGATGATTGCGGGTGCGGCAATGGCATTGAGCAGCGTGAGCGTGGTCAGTAACAGCCTGCGGTTGAAGTGGAAGAAATAAAACAGTAAATCTCACAAATCAAACAAGAAATTACACAACAATAACTAACTGAATAGTACGGAAATTTGCATTATCAGATAACTCTAAAATTTGTAAACAATGGAAAATAAACAATTTCAATTCAAGACGAACATCAATTGCGGCGGCTGTATCGCATCTGTAAAGCCGCACTTGGACAAGGCAGAGGGCATCTGCCATTGGGAAGTGGACACGGCCAACAAGGACAAAGTACTTACCGTGAAGTCCGAGGGCATTACCGAGCATGAAGTAATATCGACCGTGCAAAAGGCAGGCTTCAAAATAGAACCTTTGGATGCCTAAGCCAGCAACTTTTTGAAATGCCCTTTTTCCGACCGAATTTCCATGAGGTTGGGTTGATGAAAAGGGCATTTTATCAATTCTGAAAAAAGGCGATAGGTTATTGCGTATATGGCATTATTTTTCCATATAGCAAAAAAAACGTAAAACGATATAAAAAACCAATCTAATTTGTAACTTTGTTGCGTTGAAAAATTATAGAATACATATAGGCATTTTGACATTGTTCTGTTTGGTTTTCTTTATGATACCAAGTCAGAGCTATGCCTGTTCCAAAAATTCAACAAAGACCGAGCAGTCTTCCTGCTCAAAGGAGAAATCCAAAAAATCAGAACATACAAAAGGTTGCAAGAGCAAATCCTGTAAAAAATGCAAAAGTGACAAATGCGGGGGCGGTTGTTCCCACAGCTCTTGCAGGTGCGGTGCTTCAACCACTTCCCTAAATGTCCCAACCGTAATCGAATTAAAGGCAAAAGATCACTTAGCAGCAGCTAAAAAGCAAAAATTCGCTTTCAAAGAAGCCTATTATTCTTCGGGCTTTTTTTCCATTTGGCTACCGCCTAAAATAAGCTAAATTTATGGCCTGCCAGCCATAGGTATGTCCTGTCAGAAGCCGCTTCGGCTTTTTGCAAATCCCTTATTTGTATCATTTATTTAAAGTTTAAAACAGAAATGGGCTTTCAATACTTCATTTCTAAAAAGTAATTATTATGAAATCATTATCAAAAATAGTGATGGTAATCGCCGTATTACTATCCTCAATGAATGGTTTCGCACAAATCAAAAATGCGAAAACAGAAACCGTAAAGATTTACGGCAATTGTGGTATGTGTAAAACCACCATCGAAAAAGCAGGTAACATAAAAAAGGTAGCCAACGTGGACTGGAACAAAGATACCAAGATGGCTACGCTCACGTATGACAGCGAGAAAACAAATCAGGATGAAATCCTGAAACGTATCGCTTTGGCGGGTTATGATAGTGAGAAGTTCCGTGCGCCGGATGACGTATATGCGAAACTGGCTGAATGCTGCCAGTACGATAGACCTTTGAAGACAATTGCCCAAAACAAAGGGGCGGCAATGGACATGAAAGTCGGACATGGCAATCACAACCACGGTGAAATGGCAGCACCCGCTAACAAGGATGCAGCTCAAAATCAATCACAGCTAAAAGCTGTGTTTGACAACTACTTTTCAGTGAAAGATGCTTTGATAAAAACCGATGAGGCAACTGCATCTGCCAAAGCCGCTGAATTGGCTGCATCCCTTAAAGCAGTCGATATGAACAAGCTTTCGGCAGAGGAACATACGGCTTGGATGAAAGTAATGCAGGACTTGACAGCTAATGCGGAAAGCATTTCAAAATCAAAAGACGTTGCAAAACAAAGAAGTGCTTTTGCGGCACTTTCGGGAAGCATCTACATACTGGCTAAAGTGTCTAAACAGGATACACCAGTTTATTACCAGCACTGTCCTATGTACAATGGAGGTAAGGGGGCCAATTGGCTAAGTAAAGAGAATGCCATTAAAAACCCATATTACGGCTCACAGATGCTTACCTGCGGCAGTACGGTCGAAACCATTAAATAACAGGTCGGAAAGCTATGGAACAGTATAGTGATATGGTGCAGGCTCTTAAAGACCTAAGACAACGTGGGTACAGTATTGATTTTAGTCTGTTGCCGGACTGCCTTTACTGTGCGTCAAAGAGCCTGAAACTAAAACCGGAGGATTTTACGGTTACGGAAACTCATAGGTTTGAAAGCCTCGACAGCAGTCCTGATAACAATGCCGTGATTTATGCCATATCGTCCAATGACGGTAAGAGCAAAGGGGTACTTGTTGATGCCTATGGTACTTATGCTGAAGAAATGACCCATGAGATGGTAAAAAAATTAAATGCAACATAACTTTTAAAATCCCTTGTTATGAAAAAATACACGTGTCCCATGCACCCGCAGGTGCTAAAAGACGAACCGGGCAAATGCCCTCTTTGTGGCATGGCATTGGTTCCCGGTGGCGGTACGTCAGCTTCTCATGAACACACGCCAGAACATGAGCATTCCGGGCATTCTCAACATGGCCATGATGACGAAAACTTTGATAAACATGAGGGGCATAATACAGGCGATTTCCTCACACGTTTTTGGATAAGCCTTGTCATTACAATCCCTATCCTGCTCCTGTCGCACATGATACAGCAATGGTTGGGTTTCTCCCTTGCTTTCAATGGCGATAAATATGTGCTGTTGGCATTGGGTACGGTGATTTATTGCTATGGAGGCTTACCGTTCCTAAAGGGAATGATTGGCGAGGTGAAAGCCAAAGCCATAGGGATGATGACACTTGTTGCCATTGCCATATCCGTAGCCTATGTTTATTCCGTAGCCGTTGTATTTGGCTTGCAGGGTATGGACTTCTTTTGGGAACTGGCAACCCTAATTGACATCATGCTGTTAGGGCATTGGCTGGAAATGCGTTCCCAAATGGCTGCTTCACGGGCATTACAGTCATTGGTGGCTTTGCTGCCCAACGATGTTACCGTGGAACGTGGCGGAGAAGCTGTAAAGATAAAGCTCGAAGACCTGCAAAGCGGTGAAACGGCTATCATAAAACCGGGAGAAAAAATTCCAGCCGATGGATTGGTACTGGAGGGGCTTTCGTATATCAACGAGAGTATGCTTACCGGGGAAAGTGTTCCCGTAAAAAAGGAAAAGGACGGAAAGGTCATCGCAGGCTCTATCAATGGCGATGGTGCGCTGAAAGTTAAGGTAACAGCCGTGGGAAAAGACAGCTACCTGAACAGGGTTATCAATCTTGTGCAGGAAGCGCAGGCTACTAAGTCTAATACACAGAACCTTGCGGACAAAGTTGCCAAATGGCTCACCTTTATTGCCATTGCCGTGGGCATAGGCACATTTGCCTATTGGTATGCAAGCAGTGGAGATATTGCCTTTGCGCTTGAAAGAATGGTGACGGTAATGGTAACGGCCTGCCCGCACGCATTGGGCGTGGCTATCCCGTTGGTGGTCGCCATTTCCACAACGCTTTCGGCGACCAATGGCCTGCTCATCCGCAACCGTACGGCATTTGAAACCACCCGAAAACTTTCCACCGTCATTTTTGATAAGACCGGAACGCTCACCAAAGGTTCCCATGCCGTAGAAAAGGTTATACCGTTAACAGACGAATATAATGCCGATGAGGTTATCCAGTATGCTGCCGCAGTACAGCAAAATTCGGAACACCATATCGCCAAAGGCATTATGGCTACATTGAAAGAAAAGAGCCTTGCCTTATGGAAGTCTGAAAACTTCAGCTATATGCAGGGCATAGGTGTTAAAGGTGTTGTGAACGGGAAAAATGTCGTAGCTGGCGGCCCGAATTATTTCACCGAAAACCACCTTTCCCTGCCGGAAATACCAAGCGAAATCAATCAGGAAGCCGAAACGGTCAACTTTGTCCTCATTGATGACCGGGTAATCGGCATCATTACTTTGGCAGACAGCATCCGTGAGGGGTCGGCACAGGCGATTGAGGAACTCAAAAAAAATGGGCATCAAGTCCTTTCTGCTCACCGGGGACAACGACAGGATTGCTGCTGCCGTAGCCGGAAAATTGGGTATGGACGGGTATTTGGCTAATGTGCTTCCGCACAACAAGCAGGAGAAAGTAAAGGAGTTTCAGGCAAAAGGCGAAATCGTAGCAATGACTGGTGATGGTGTAAATGATGCACCTGCACTGGCACAGGCAGATGTGGGCATTGCCGTGGGGTCCGGTACGGACGTGGCTGCCGAAACAGCGGATATCATATTGGTAGACAGCGACCCGAGGGATGTGGTCAAACTGATTGACTTCGGCAAACTTACCTACAAAAAGATGGTACAGAACCTGATATGGGCGGTTGGCTACAACGTGGTGGCAATACCCCTTGCGGCAGGCGTACTCTATCCGAATTTTGTTTTAAGTCCCGCTATGGGTGCTGTGCTGATGAGTGTAAGCACCATTGTAGTGGCTATTAACGCAAGTTTTTTAAAAATCAAAAAATAAATAAAAATGAAAAATCTAACATTATCAATCATTGCTGTTATCATGGCATTTGTAACAGTATCATGCAATCAGGCATCCAACAAAAACGAGCAGTCTTCAAGTGATACTGCTGTTGTATCACAAGAACAGTCAGCTTCCCAACCAAAAGAGGATGATACGGTAGCTGCGCCCGTTGTGAGTGAAACTCCGAGCGGTCAGGAAGCAAAAGCAACAGGAAAAGAAGAAGCAAAAAACTTTTCTATTGCGCCCATAGTTACCGATTATCTGTCCTTAAAGAACGCCCTTGTTTCGGACGATGACAAAGCTGCCGCCAGTTCAGGGAAAAAGCTGTTAGCTACCCTGAATAAAGTGGACATGAAAGCCGTTCCTGCCGATAAGCACAAAAAGTACATGGACATAGCGGACGATGCTAAAGAACACGCAGAACATATCGGGGAAAATGTCGGCAACATCCACCACCAGCGGGAACATTTGGCCTCGCTTGGCGAAGATTTGAAAGACCTGATTGATTTGTTCGGTACATCGCAAACATTGTATCAGGACCATTGCCCGATGTTCAATGACGGTAAGGGTGCTGTTTGGTTCAGCGAAAACAAGGAAATCAAAAACCCTTACTACGGTTCTAAAATGCTGACCTGCGGTAAGGTGGAAAAAACAATTAACAGCAAATAAAATTCAGGGTTATGGAAAATATGCAAAACAGTCACCATGCGGGTCATTCCTCGGAGCATGGCACGCACAATACAAAACATGCTTCGGCCATGTACAAACGCTTTGCGGTGATGGCTGTAGCCATGTTCGCAGTGATGTATTTTATCATGTACGCCATGATTGACGGGTGGCAGAACCTGATACCCAATATCAACAATTTGTACATGACCCTGCTGATGACCTCGGCAATGCTGCTTATCGAATTAGCGATAATGAAAGTAATGTACCCCAACAGGAAGATGAATTGGGCGATAGCCATCATCTCGGTTGCTGTTGGCATCTTTTCATGGTTTGGTATCAGGGAACAAATCAATGTCGGGGACAAGCAGTTTGCAAAGGGTATGATACCCCATCACGCAGCAGCCATATTGATGTCCGAAAAGGCACACCTGACCGACCCGGAACTGATAGAGCTGCAAAAAAATATACTTAAAACCCAAGCGGAAGAAATTGAACTAATGAAGCGCAAGCTAAAAGAGTTTGAAGAAAGTAAATAATAAAATTTAAAAAAACAAGTTTGGACATGAACAAAATAATAATTGGCTTTATTTCCTTATTAACCCTGCTATTCACCGCTTGCGGTCAGGCGGGGTCAAATAAGGATGAAGCGGAACAGCAGCATTCGCAGGCAACTCCGGAAAGCAACGGACATACTACCCAAATAGGTGAATTGGTTCCATCGGATGAAGTCTGCATGGTCAACGATGCCTATATGGGCAAAAGGCAGTTTGACGTAAAATTTGATGGTAAAACCTATTACGGATGTTGCGAAATGTGTAAGGAACGTATTCCAAAAGATGCGACCGTGCGGATGGCGATAGACCCCTATTCCCATAAGCAGGTAGACAAAGCTAATGCGGTGATTGCTGTGACAGGAAATAACGGTGAAGTTTCTTATTTTGAAAACAAGGAGAATTATGCCAAGTATGTGAAAAAACAGTAGACACAAAAAGATGAAGCCACAATAAAATAATTATGACCATAAAGAAGAAAATCATATTGGGGCTGGCTGTCGTCCTGATTGCCATACAGTTCTTTCAGCCCTTACGGAACCAGGCGGTTGAAGTGCCAGCCACCCATATCGAAAGGGTGTACACCGTACCCCAAAATGTAAAGGCTATCCTTGTTCAGTCCTGTTATGACTGCCATAGCAACAATACCCATTATCCGTGGTACAGCCGTATCCAGCCCGGCGCATGGTACATGGCAGAGCATATAAAAAAGGGGAAAGAGGAACTCAACTTTAGCGAATTTGGCGACTATTCTGTCCGCAGGCAGCGAAACAAGTTCAGGGCTATGGCCGGGCAGGTTAAGGACGGGGAAATGCCATTGTCGTCATATACGCTAATTCATCGTAATGCAGTATTGTCACCGGAGGATAAGCAGGTTTTGATAGCGTGGTTTGGCACAATGGAAGACAGCATTAAATAAAATTTTTCAACGAATGAACAGATATAAAAAAATACCCATAAGAATATTGCAAACAGTGCTGATGCTGCTTTGCACGCAAACGCTGTTTGCACAGAGAGTAGTGCATTACGAGCTGTATGTAAAAGATACACTTGTCAACTATGCAGGTAAGCAAAAAAGGGCGATTGCCGTAAACGGGCAAATCCCCATGCCCACCCTTACCTTTACCGAGGGCGACACTGCCGAAATAGTGGTGCACAACCAATTGAAAGAAAGCACATCACTGCACTGGCATGGTGTGTTCCTGCCCAATAAAGAAGACGGTGTGCCCTGGCTTACGCAAAAGCCCATCGCACCGGGTACAACCTACACCTACCGTTTTCCGATTATCCAGCATGGCACGCACTGGTATCATTCGCACTCAGGCTTGCAGGAGCAGATAGGCATGTACGGTAGTTTTATCATGAAAAAAAGAGGCGACGATAAAACCTTTAGAAAAGGAATTGACGATTTGCCGACCGTCCCGATTATATTAAGTGAGTGGACAAATCTTAACCCGGATAACATCAACCGTATGCTACACAATGCAAATGATTGGGCGGCCATTAAGAAAGGTGCTACGCAATCGTACGTTGAAGCTATTAAGGAGGGAAAATTAGGCGTAAAGGTAAAAAATGAGTGGAAACGGATGCTGGCGATGGATGTCAGTGATGTTTACTATGATAAAATCCTAATAAATGGTAGCCATAGCACCGATTTGAAAACAATTGGTGGTAAAAAGCTAAAAGCAGGTGACAAAGTCAGATTACGCGTTTCCAATGGCGGGGCGTCTTCGTATTTCTGGCTAAGATATGCTGGAGGGAAAATTACAGTAGTAGCGAATGATGGAAATGATGTTGAGCCTGTAGAAGTGGATAGATTAATCATTGCAGTTTCTGAAACTTACGATATTGTAGTGACTATCCCTCAAGATGGGTTAGCATATGAGTTTTTAGCAACAACCGAGGACAGAACACAATCAGCAAGCTACTTTATAGGTGATGGGGTCAAACAGCTTATTTCCCCGCTCCCACGATTGAAGTATTTCGAGGGGATGAAGATGATGAACGATATGATGAAAATGAATGGCGATTTGGACGATATGGGCATGAAGATGAGCCTGAACCAAATGGACATGAATGTAGTGATGTATCCCGAAATTACCGGAGATGCAGCAAAGAAATCAGACCACAGCAAGCATGAAGGTATGAACATGGATGACGACCCTAACCGTTACAACGCTAATGCCTTGGGAGACATCAAAACATTAAATTATGCTATGTTGCAATCGCCTTACAACACCTCCCTTCCAAAAGATGCGCCTGTAAAAGAGTTGAAGTTCACACTTACTGGCAACATGAACCGCTATGTATGGAGCATGGATAATAAAATACTTTCGGAAACGGACAAAATACCTGTAAAAAAAGGAGAAATCCTACGGATTACCATTTATAATAATTCGATGATGCGGCATCCTATGCATCTTCACGGATTTGATTTTAGGGTGATAAACGGAAAAGGCGAAAAATCGCCGCTTAAAAATGTGTTGGATATCATGCCTATGGAAACGGATACCATTGAGTTTTTAGCAAATGAGGAAGGTGATTGGTTCTTTCATTGCCATATATTATATCACATGATGGCGGGAATGAACAGGGTGTTTGAAGTTGGAGACTACAATAACCCCTATTTACCTGACAAGGCAAAAGCCTATAAAGAATTGCAAAGAGAAAGTAATATGCCCCATTTTATGGCACAAAACGATTTTGCAACCAATGGTAATGATGGAGAAGCTATGCTAATGAATGCACGCTATCAATTAGGAACAGAATGGCGCTTAGGCTATAATAGTATGCACGGGTATGAAGTAGAAACTCACTTAGGTAGATACATTGGAAAGATGCAATGGTTCATGCCCTTTGTAGGTTTTGATTTTCGTTACCGGAAAATGGGAGAAGATGAGCACGAAAAGAACATATTTGGACAAACCAACAAGAAAGACACCCGCAAGGCGTTCAGTTTAGGGTTTATGTATACGTTACCTATGCTGGTCAATTTCCAGGCAGAAGTATATCACGATGGAATTGTAAGATTGCAGTTAATGCGCGAAGATATTCCAATTTCAAAAAGATTAAGAGGTGGCTTCATGGTAAATACCGACTTAGAATATATGGGGGAGCTTAGGTATATCATCAATAAAAATATAGGTATACGTACCCACTATGATAGTGATATGGGATTTGGTGTAGGGCTTGCATTGACATATTAAAATAAAATACCGGATGGTTGTAAACTGCAAACCGTAAAATTACGGCAAAATACAGTGGGTGATGCGGGGTATAATTCGTTTGGATTAACCTGCATCATACTACAACCCATCAGACAATACAACAGTTCCACCACCAGCATCATACTGGTTGTTCTTTCATGTAGTTGCATGGGCTAATACGAGCAGTATTAGCATTTCTATATTAATCAGTATCATATTTATCAAAATGAAACGAATGGATAAATTTTACAATGAAACATATCTTAAATTGGAAACAGAAATCCAAGAACTGGAGATTGAAAACGATAACCCGGTACAACGGACAGAAGCCATTATATACCGGATTGTGGAATGTCTGTCCGAAATTAAAGATTATGTTTTGAAACGAGGATTTACAAATGTTGATGAAGAAATCCGATTTTTTAAATATCAAAAGCCAGTCATTGTTTCAAAATTGATTTATTATAATGCCATTTACAAAATCGAGACGAGGAAGCCCTACGGGGCTAAGCGCATTAGAAAATATCTTAAAAAAGAATTGAAGAAGCTAAAAAGGTTTTTCGACAATAACATTGATTTTTATAAATATTACCGAAGCAACAACTCGTTTCTTGACGAGAAAATGTTTGTTCGGGGCAAGCACGATATAAAACTGTGGCTGGATACCTATTATTTTCAGTCCGACCAATCTTTTTCTACTTCCCACGATTATAAGGTAGCCAAGATAATGGCGAATGATTTGATACAGGTGTATCTCGAAGACCAGCTTTACTGCACCTACAAGCGTTTGTTTATAAAACGAACTGCTATTTCGGGGCTGAACTGGACAGGTAGTAAAGCTGCTTTGACAGAACTCATTTACTCCCTATACTACCAAAGCGTTCTCGATAATGGCAATACGGATATTAGGTTGATAGCGGAATATTTTGAAAATGCCTTTAATATTGATTTGGGAAACTTTTACCATACCTATCTCGAAATACGCAACCGGAAACGAAACCGTACCAAATTCCTTGATGCACTGCGGGATAACCTTATTAAGAAAATGGATGAGCAGGAGGAAAAATAATGACAGCGATAGAAAGAGAAACGGCGGACTTGCAGATCCGCCGTTTCTTTTAAAATTCTTCGCTTCTTGGTTACGAGGGAAGCCTGAATCTATCGTTATGCTTTAAAAGATACTTTAGTTATTTCTTATCTTTTGCTTTCTGAAAATGTTCCCGCTCCATTCTCAATAATTCTTCAAACAGCTTGGTTGCCTGCTCAATTGAAAACTGATGATTATTTTCAATTCTTACTGTACCAACCATAGCACCATTTGTCGGTTCAACCTTTTCGTAAAAATTATTAGTATGGTAAAGAACCTGCCCCACATCAAATTTCTTCAAACCCTCTACGCTTACGCCAAGCGCAATAGCTACTTTTTCCAATCGTTCGTCATCCACGTTCTCGGTTTGTTCCAATTTAGATACAGCTTGCTTGGTCACACCCATACGCTCTGCCAAATCCTTTTGCGTAATACCTACCAATCGCCTTGCACTGCCAATTTTTATACCCATGTGGTTTTTCCCCTCCAAATACACGGTTTCTTTTTCTTTTTCCATTGTTATTTTACGAATGATTTTTTTGGTTTATAAATAATTCCAGTTTCTCCCGCTCACTTTGCAACAACCGTTCGTATAACTCGACTACTTTATCTAACGGATTAATATTCTGCGTACTATTCTCACCATGTTGAACAGTACTATCTTTATAACTGTTGATATTATAAATAGCTCGTTCCACATCAAATTTCTTAATGAGGTCAGGGGTTACGCCTAATGCAAAAGCAAATCGTTCCAACATTTCCGGCTCTAAAACAGCTTCCCGTTCTATGGCAGAAATTTGTGGCTGGCTCATACCCAATTCATTAGCAAGCACTTCTTGCTTAATGCCCAAGTAAATACGGATACGCTGCGCATTTCTGCCCTGATGGTTTTCTTCCAGCGTTTCCAAAACGTGTACTTTGTCTTCCTCTTGCATATTTCATTGTCATTTGATAGCGTAAATATAATAAAAGACAACCAAAAAAGCATAATAGACAACCAAAATTACTTCAAAAAAATCTCCATTTCAACGTTATTTGGAACAAATAACTAATAGTGAGAAGATTGACAAACAATTATAAACAATATTACTTCCTTTCCCCAACGGGAGGGATAAAAAGCGATGTTTTGTTCTTCTCAAAGAAATTCAGCCTCCGCTGCATCATCAAAAGCCCGGATTAGCACGTCCTGCAACCATACTCGGAGCAATTAATCATTTCCCAATAACCATAATTTATAAACCCAATGGCGAATAAACTTATTCGTAATAGGATAACGATTTTTATAGCCTGCCATAACCCGGAACTGGTAACGGGCGGCAGGCACTTCCTAATTCTAATTTGTTTCATGTTGTTTGGTGTCGGCATAGCCCGTCCGCAGTCCCGAGAAGTCGGGACTGCAAACAACCAAAACATCACCGCTTTAAACATCGGCGACCAAATCCCTGATGCTCTTTGGAACACACCTTTGCAGGTGGTGAACCACCCGCAGGACAAAAAAAACATCACCCTTGCCGATTACAAAGGCAAGCTGATAATATTGGATTTTTGGAGTACGTGGTGCGGTACTTGTGTAGCTGCATTGCCAAGACTTCACGAACTGGAAAAGGAGTTTAAAGACGATGTTATCATTTTACCGATGACAGACCAGAAAGCCAACGAAATAAAAGCATTCTTAAAGAAGAATCGAGTACTTTCCCGATTAAACTTGTTTTCAGTTACCGATGACAATACATATAAATTCCATTTCCCTTACACCATGTTGCCGCATGAGGTATGGATTAGCAAATCCGGCGAAGTACAAGCTATTACACACTCATCTGATGTAACAAAGGAAAATATTACTTCGGCATTGAAAGGCAATGCAAATAGCATTGCACAGAAAAAGGACAACCTTACCTATGATGACACACGTCCATTACTGCTTAATAATAATGGTGCTGACGGGGATTTTTTTGTTAGCAGAAGTATTATTACGTTAGCCATAGAAGGCATTCCTCGTTCAAATGCTCTACCAAAAGTGAACGAAAAAGAGAGCACCTTTCGGGTACTATCTACCAATGCTGACATCCGCCGTATGTACGAACTTGCATTTAGAGAATTGCTAACAATGCCACCTAACCGGACAAAGCTGGAGTTGAAGGAACCATTTTCTGTTTCGGAGAAAAGGTTTTTACAGGATAAGTATTGCTACGAATGGATTGCCCCATTGTCAGTATTGAAGCACTTTCCCCAAAAAGTACAGGCTGACCTCAATTATCACTTTGGCATAAATGGGCGTATGGAAAAACGTAATACAAAATGCTATACCATTAAGATTATAGGGAAAACGACAATAATCCCCAATAAACCCGAAGACGGCTTACAATACCTTTCGGCTTGGGTAAACAAGACCAATAAAGATATACAGCATATTCCTGTTGTAAATGATTTTACTGACCAAAAAATAGCCATCCCAAAAATAGCACATGCTATTGAGGATGTGGAAGCTGTTAACAGGCAACTTAAACCATTCGGTATTGCCATCGTGGAAGATGAAAGAGTGCTGGATTTTTTTGTCATTTCTGAACTATAAACCAAACTACTCAATGAAACGAACAATTACTTTTTTACTCATACTTTTTTCAGTTACCAATACCATTGCCCAAAACATATCCAACATTCGGGGTAAGGTAGTCAATAATGAAAATGGTCAGCCCGTAGCAGGTGCTACGGTCAAATTGTTGAACCGCAGTCAGAATAACACCGTACAAACTGATGAAGACGGAAATTTTGAATTTACAAATAAAGCATTCCCTTTAGCAGTTAGTGTTAGTTACATTGGATTAGCAGATACGACATTTGTCCTTTCTGCTGCTCCACAAAACCCATTGACGGTGCACCTAAATCCGGCAAGCAATACTTTAAGCGAAGTAGTGGTATCCACGGGTATTCAAAAAATACCCAAAGAAAGAGCCACAGGGTCATTTGACCATATCGACAACGAATTGTTTAATCGTCAAATCTCTACCGATGTATTGAGCAGGTTGGACGGTATTGCCAGTTCAGCAATGTTTGATAACAGACCCGGTGTAGGCAGTAACAATTTGAGCATACGAGGTCTAAGCACTATTTTTTCCAATACGAAACCATTAATCATACTGAATAATTTTCCCTACGAGGGCAATATAAATGATATTAACCCGAACGATGTGGAAGATATTACCATTCTAAAGGATGCAACCGCAGCCTCTATATGGGGCGTAAGAGCCGGAAACGGTGTAATCGTTATAACGACCAAGAAAGCCAAACGGAACCAGCCGCCTGCCATATCGTTTAACAGCAATATGACTCTTATTCAAAAGCCGGATATGATGCAACTGCCTTATATGTCTTCTGCGGATTATATAGGTGTCGAAAAAATGCTTTTTGACAATAACTTTTACGATGCCAATGAGCAGTTAGGCTACGTGCCATTATCCCCCGCAGTGGAATTAATGTATAAAAATAAACACGGGTTACTAACCGATGCCGCATTGCAACAAGGGCTGAACGAATTAGCGCAATACGATATACGTCGGGAATTGAATAAATACGTTTACAGGAAAGGGCTAAACCAGCAATATTCCCTAAACGTGAGTGGGCAGAGCGAAAATGTAAGCTATTATCTTTCTGGTGGCTATGATGACAATACCAGCACCACCGATGGAGGTTATAAACGGTATAATCTACGTTCTGACAATACGTTTCGACTTTCCAAAAAATTGAGTTTGGATGCCGCCTTGTTTTTTACCCATACCTTCACAAACGCAGGAAGACCTACCAATTTTTCTTCGTTACCTTATGCCCGTATTGCGGACGAAAATGGAAACGCTTTACCAATAGACCGATATTATCGGTCAAACTATATTCAGGAAACAAAACAAAATGGATTATTAGATTGGACGTATCGTCCATTGGACGAAATAAACCTCATCAACAATAAGCAGAAAACAAACAGCCTGATATTGAATACAGGGCTGAATTATGACATTGGCAAAGGGCTGATTGTAGAAATCAAATACCAATATGAAAACGCACAGGGAGCAGGAAAAGATATACGGAGCATGGCATCCTATTATACCCGTGATAGGATAAATACCTATACACAGGTTGGTACGGATGGAGCGTTATTCCGCCCAATACCTTTGGGCGATATCTTAAATGAATCAACAAACAGCTTCACGTCGCAATCTCTCCGTTTACAACTGAATTACTCCAAAACTTGGGATAAACACCAGCTAACAGGTCTTGCTGGAGCAGAGGCTCGTCAGGCAAACACCACTCTAACACAGTCTACACAATATGGTTATAATCCCCATATTTTGACGACTATCGCAGTTAATTACGATACTGATTATACTTTGTACAGTCCCACAGGTGGAATTGCAAAAATTCCAAATCCATATTTTACATCCGAAACTAACGATAGGTTTATATCCTTTTTTACCAATTGGGCTTATACGTTTGATAACCGCTATAATCTTAACATTAGTGCAAGACAAGATGGCTCAAATCTGTTTGGAGTAAGGAGCAATCAACGGTTTACCCCACTTTGGTCGGTTTGGTGGTAGCTGGCATCTGACGAATGAACGGTTTATCAATATTACATGGCTTGACCTGTTGAAGCTAAGGACGACTTTCGGTTATAGCGGTAACCTCAATCGCAATGTTTCGGCTCTGCCCACAATGCGTTATTACATGGTGGAAATTTAATAAATACGCCTTATGGTGTATTAGTTAATCCACCGAACGAAAATCTTCGTTGGGAAAAGAACGGGCAGTTCAATGTAGGGTTTGACTTTGCTGTTTTAAAACAACGTTTAAGCGGTACATTTGAATACTATCACAAGAAAAATACCGACCTTTATTGGTTATATGCCTATCGACCAAAACCACAGGTGCAATAGGTTCCTTAAGTAGCCGAGGGTTCACTTATCTTGGAAATTCGGCTTCCATGACCGGAAACGGAATAGATATACAATTGCATAGTGTCAATATCCGTAAAGCATTTGAATGGCGGACAGACTTGCTGTACAGTACCGTAAAAACTAAAATAACGGAATATCTTGCCGAGACAAGAGACCTCAATAATTATCTTAATAGCGGATTGGTTATTTCGCCCATCATTGGAAAACCCGCCTATTCTATTTTTGCATTTCGATGGGCTGGTCTTGACCCCGAAACAGGCGACCCTATGGGCTACCTTCATGGCGAAGTAAGCAAAGATTATGCAGCCATCCGCAACGAAACCACACCAGAAGAACTGATTTATTATGGCTCCGCCACTCCTACACATTTCGGTGCTTTAAGAAATACGTTCTCATGGAAAGGGTTAAGTCTTTCATTCAATATCAGCTATAAATTAGGGTTCTATTTCAGGAGAAACAGCGTGTACTATAACGCAATATTCAATGGCACAGGTTCGCATTCGGATTTTAGTCTAAGATGGCAAAAGCCGGGTGATGAAGTCACCACACAGATTCCGTCAATGGTCTATCCGAATAATAACAATCGGGATGGCTATTTTTATCACGTGCCGAAGTGCTGATTTCAAAGGGAGACAATATACGCTTACAGGACATCAACCTTAGTTACCAAATTAAATCATTGGAAAACAAATGGAAACTGAAAAGATTGGAGGTATTGATGTACGCTACCAATTTAGGGACGATATGGAAAGCGGATAAACATAACGTCGACCCGGAATTTGGAGATTTATCACCACTAAGAACTTTTTCATTTGGTTTAAGAGCAGGCTTTTAAAATTTAGAAACTATGACACGATATATAATAATATACTGATTACAATAATCACATTTTCAGGATGTGAAAAATATTTGGACGTTAAACCGGATAAATCGCTTGTCGTACCGACCACGGTTGCAGACCTTAGAGCATTATTGTATATACACATCGAGAATGAATAGCTGGTATCCCTCAATTCAGGATGGTGCTACGGATAATCAATTTGTACAAACAGAAAATTTGAATAGATTCACTTCATTAACAGCAAAAAACATCTATACATGGAATGATGATGTATTTAACGATGATGAAACCAACGAATGGTCGATGATGTATGCAGCAAATCTACTCATGCAATTTGATTTTGGAGCAGTTGGAGAAAATTGAACCTGTTCCGGTAGAAAAAAACCAAATTGAGGGAGAGGCTTTGTTTTCCGCTCCTTTGCATTTTACAATGTTGCCCAGCTTTGGGCAAAACCTTATGAGAAAATACGGCACAAACAGACTTAGGTATTCCACTAGGTTAAAATCTGATATTGGTGAGAAATCTATAAGGTCATCGGTTGAAGAAACTTATACTAAAATTACCAATGACTTGAACAGGCTGTTATACTTTTATCCGTCAATAGCCCATATAAAACAACACCAACGAAGCAGGCTGTCTATGGACTGTTAGCCCGCATATACTTATCAATGGAAGACTATGATAAAGCACTATCTTACGCAGACACTTGTTTAAGCTATTCAGATGCTTTACTTGATTACAATACATTAACAATGGGGTCGGCAACCTCATTCCCGATACCTCGCTATAATGAAGAAATAATTTTTCATGCTAACGATTTTGGGCGTATGGTGATGAGCATTACCTATGGAAGAATTGATAGCAACCTATATAAGCTTATGAATCGAACGATATTAGAAAAAACAGCTTTCTTTGAGAACAGAGCGGGCTATTATTCCTTTAGGGGAAATTACGATGGCAATTCAGGAATGTGGTTTGCCGAATTTCTACCAACGAAATCTATCTGATAAAAGCTGAATGTGAAGCAAGAGCAGGAAATATTACCACGGCTTTACAGACCGTAAACGAACTATTAAAAAATCGCTATAACAGCACATTTATTCCATTCAGTTCGGACAATGATGAAACTGTATTAAGGTTATCTTGGATGAGCGAAGAAAGGAATTAATATGGCGGGGATTACGGTGGTCGGATTTAAGACGATTGAACAAGGACAGCCGTTTTCAAAAACGATAACAAAGAATATTGATGGAAAGATTTATACATTAGAGCCAAACAGTCCAAAGTATGTCTTTCCCCATACCCAATAGTGTGATACTTAACAACGGTATGCAACAAAACGAGCGGTAACAAGGTTCAGCATAATACCGCTAATAATTATTATTCTATCCTTGTATATATAGACGAAATAACTGTATTCATATCAGGGTGTTCAGTATCTCCAATGAGTGGTTTTGCCTTAATAGCACACAATATATCATTTCCCGTTATACACGGAGGTGCTGTACTACCATTTTCATTAACAAGTGCGAAATTTTCTGGGTTGGAGATGTTACCATCTCCCGTTTCATCTGTATAGGCAAACCATTTTTCTCCAGCAAGACTGGCGTTTTTCATTACCGAAAAGGACATTGTTACAGATGCAATGGTTACCGCTGCCAGTGCAAATAGGTTATTTTTTATTTTTTTCATCATTTTAAAATTTTGAGGTTGAAGAAATGGTCTTTTCCTTTGGATGATTAAATCTAATTAACGAAAGTATTCTCTAAATAGAGTGTGAACATGGGATAATCCTTGTTCACACTCTTTCAAATTATTTACTGAAAAAGCTATTGCAGCTTTCTTTCTCTGTCGTCAATAACAGTACCTAAATTGGGATGTTCTTCACCACCAATCATCACAGGTTGAGCCCTTAACCGCACAGATTTCGTCACTTCCTTCAGGACACGTAGGCGGATTAGCGCCATCACTTGGCGTGAGTATATAATTTTCAGGATTGTTTGGGATTTCCATCTCCGGTTTCACTCAGTGTACTCAAACCATTTTTCTCCTGCAAAACTGGCGTTTTTTCATCACGGTAAACGACATGGTTACAGCTGCAATGGCTATTGCTACTACAGCAAATAGGTTCATTTTTAATTTTTTCATCGCTTTAAAATTTTGATGTTAAAAAATACTTTTTTTATATGTCTTTTGGCAGACGCGCCCTCGGTAGCTTCGCCTCCGGCGTTGCTACCTCGTAATTTATGCCATAAGTAAAGCCCCAAAATGCTTAGGGAAAGGAAAAAGAGATTAAAGAAAAAATGCTGTGTCCAGTTCATACCACTTATCACCGAACCACACCCGCATGGTAATTTTTCCCATGCACCCATAAGAGCCACAGCGATATATGCTGTAAAAGCGGTCATTAATACGGTAGATAGTATTAGACCTGCTTTGCGATAACTTTTCCATTACCAATGCCAGCACTGTTATTAACTCCAATGCCGGGAGCGAGTATATTAGTATATATCCTATGCTATCTGAAAAAGGTTGGCGGAGAATGCCTTCCTTTAAACGCTGTAAAGTCTGTTATTTTTATCGATGCCTACGGGTATCCAAAGAAGCAGCAAAAGAATAAATAACGACATTGAGTGTTATCCGTTTTTCTTTTGATTTGGTTTTGATATGTAGCTGCTGTTTCCATTGTCTTTGTATCTTAATGATGGTTATCACCATCCTTTGATACAAAGTTCATCAAAGCCGTAAGCGTGTGAAAGACAAAATCGGTAAATATTGAGCAACTTTGTGTAAGAAATTTTCCGATTTTATCAATTTCGGGGAAATTCCGTTACCTGCGTTTCAGGTATTGCTCTAAAGCAGTACGAAATGGACGTTCATTGGTGTAGCCAACTTCCATATATACGTCTTTTATAGCTTTCCCTTGTTTTTCGATGAGGAACAAGGCGTGAGAAATGCGCAATTCGGTAATAAAATCCTGTACGCTTATGTGGTACTGGCGTTTGAAGATATTGAGCAAAGTACGTTCCGTAACGAAAAAGTATTCTGAAAGGAATTTTATGGTAAAGCGCATTATCACAATAATGTTCCTGGATATAGGCTTTGATTTTATAAGCAAGGTCGGCTTTTTGGTCTTCTAACATTGTGTCGTAATGCTCCAGAAGGTAGCTGATATACTTGCGGAGATTGCCATCCAATGCCCCGATATTGGTCTGTGAATAACTGTATATTTTATACAGCCATCGGTGTATCTTCCTGTCCATCCTGCATTGGTACATGGTGTCGTAGGTGCGGTTATCGTGTTTAAAACGATGCAGGACGTTTTGGATATTAGGGTAGTTATGGTACATGCTTTCTATCCATTCAGGCAAAATACTTACCACGAGACAGATATGCATGCCTTTTTGGGCATAGGCGAAAATACCTGCCCGAATCGTAATAGGACATGAGGAAGCTGTTAGGCTGCGTTTTTATAATCGGCTTACGGCTTTCAGTCATAATACAACAATGTGCCTTTGAGCATAAAATAAAGGTACAGTTGCCGCTCTTGAATGTCGAAAGGAATATAAACAGGGTTGCTTACATTAAGCTGGCACTAAATCTATAAAAAAAGGACTGTTTTTAATTTGCTGGCTCAATAGTTCATAATACGGCAGCGTAAAGCCCTGCCTTTGGACAGCGAAAGGTAATGGGTATTTGCTCCACTCCGGGAGGTCGTTGGGATTGGCTATCCACCTTTTAAATTCGCTTTCTATTTTTAGGATATAAGGTATTTCCATAGGCGGTAATTTATTCTCCTATCGGATGCCTTAATAAATTCCGCCCTCTTACTTCAATTCCACTTTTACGGTAAGGGGTTCCTGTAATCAAACGGATGGAATTTGATATAGGCTATACAAATCTGAACCATTCAAATGAATAAAAAACCCAAGTTGGGTAGAACTTGGGTAAAATTTTTTTTCAAACAATTGAAGCAAGTGGGAAAGAAAGTGTACCGGGGCGTGCCACCGTCTGCATTTAACCACCGCACAGAGGACGACCCAAAAATGCAACCGGGTCGGGCTATCCGCTATATCTTTTGCGGATCTTAAAGGACCACAAAAGGATGTCGCTGCTATCCCTCACGCAATATGCCCATTTAGTAAACTAATCATCTTACTTGCCTCTGCGCTCATTTTGGAAAAGGCAAACCATTTCTTACCCAAATCCTTTAGTGATGCGCCGATGTGGTATAGTTCCCGTACCGTCAATAATGAGGAAACGGTCATGGGCATGGGCAAATGCGTGTACATTGATAGCCGGATATTGACTGTTGTAGCGTTGTAAATCGAGTTGTAATTGATTACTGATATTTTTGGTGTAAATAGTGGCAGATACGGATTGCCCACGCTTTCCGAGTAGCGTTAGCACCGTATCATCCACATAGTTGTCTATAAGGATAATTGACCTTTGTGCGCTCTGTATAATATCGGCGACAAAGGTATAGGCATCAAATATCTGCCCGTCATAGAAAATACCTTTATCACTGTGCAGCTTCCCGCTTTCCAAAGCCTTAAAGATTTCCTCAAATTTGCCGTCCGCTTCAATCTGTTTGAGTTCGATTTTATCCATCCGGGAGAACAATGCGGCATTTCCGATTAACAATCTGCGCATTTCCACCAAAGGCATTCATAATCTCGATGCTGACCTTTACAGCTATCTCGCTGCGCAAAACGGCGGACAGCATGGCGACCCCTTGCTCGCCAAAAACATAGGGCAGGTAACGCCTGCCGCCGTAATTTAAACTTGAGGTTCCAATTTGGAACCTCAAGTTTTCAGCTTCTTCTTCTGTTAATTGAAAGCAGAATGATTGGGGAAACCGCTCTATGTTTCTTTTTACGGCTTTGTTAAGGTTTTTTGTTTCGACCTGGTACAACTTGGCAAGGTCGCTGTCCAACATAACCTGTTTGCCCCGTATTGTGTAGATAAGGTTTTCTATTTCCTTTCGGCTTATGATTGCGTTGCTGTTCATCTCTTTTTATATGTGCTGTTGTCAAATTCAAACGATGTTTCATAGGTATCTTTCAGTACGATACGGGCATCAAACTTTTTGCCTGCTTTGCTTTTCATCCCTTTGATAAGGCTGGTCGTTCCTTTGTTTACGAGGTTCTCCACTTCGTTAAGGCTCAACCGTACCCCGCAGATATTGCGGAACAAAAGCCAGTTGCACGCTTCATCGGGACATTTGACCACCTTATCCCTGATGAGCAGTTTATGGGCTTTGCACTTTTGGCAGGTCAGTTCGTGCTGCTTTTCGCCCGCAATGCTGATGCTCAACAGTTCCTGCGTAACGGCCGAGGCGTAGGCTTCCATGGATTGGTGAAAATCCATAGCATCTGCCTCGTTGTTTTCAATCTTCTGCAAAGCCATTTCCCATTCGGCGGTCATAGCTACATCGGCAATTCTTTTGTCCTTTACAGCATCATAAACCTGCAATCCTTTTTCGTTAGGAACAAGGGATTTCTTTTCACGCTTGATATAATCCCGCTTAAAAAGCGTTTCGATTATTGCCGCTCTTGTAGCGGGTGTTCCAATGCCAATGCCTTGCAAGGCTTTACGCTCATCTTCATTCGCTATTTCCTTTCCGGCATTTTCCATTGCCGACAATAGTCCGGCTTCGGTAAACAGCACAGGTGGTTTTGTTTTCTTTTCCAAACAGGAGGCTTCTTTGATTTTCAATTCACCGCCTTTTTTCAGTTCGGGCAAATCCTGTATCGGTTCGGTATCTTCGTCCGAAAATGTTCCTTTGATCGAACGCCAGCCCGCTTCCAAAACTTTACAGCCTTTTAGCATAAAATCGTAGTGTGATACTTCCAATGCTATATCCGTTATTTCTTTAATGCAAGGCTGAGAGATAGCTTCGAGCAGTCGAAAGGCAATCATATCATAAACCTTTGTTTCGTCGGCATTGAGTGCAGACGGCACTTTGTCCGTGATGAGTATTCCGTGGTGGTCTGTTACACGCAGGTCATTCACGACACGTTTATTGAAGCGACCCCATTTTAATTTAGAAATAGCTTGCTTAAAGTTATCATTGTCCTGTAACGCTCTTACAAGATTAGGTATCTCACTCCACATATCTTCGGGTATATATTTGCTTCCGGTACGTGGATAGGTAATAAATTTCTTTTCATAAAGGTTCTGGGCAATATTGAGTGTTTGCTCTGCCGACAGGTTCAGCTTTTTATTGGCTTCTTTTTGCAAGCCTGTGAGATCAAAAAGCAAGGGGGGTTGCTCCGTGGTGTTTTTGTTTTCCACAGATATGACCGTTGCGGTTCCGTGTCTTTGGACCAGTCGTAATGTATCTTCCGCAAGCTTTTGTTCGTTCCATTTGGTTTTTGAGATACTCTTAAAATCAATATTCTCTTTGCGGTGCAATAGCTGAATTTGCCAATACTTTTTAATAGCGAAATTTTTATTTTCCAGATAGCGTTTACAAATCAAAGCCAATGTAGGTGTTTGCACCCTGCCCAGCGAATAAATGCCGTTGCCAGCGGCTATACTCAATGCCTGTGTCGCATTGATGCCGATCAGCCAATCGGCACGGCTTCTGCCTTGTGCAGCCTGAAATAAGCCGTCAAATTCTTTACCGTCTTTCCAGGCTGTCAAACCCTTGCTTGATTGCTTTTTCAGTAAGCGAGCTTATCCAAAGCCGCTGAAAGGGCTTACGGCATTTCAGATATTCATAAATGTACCGAAAGATAAGTTCACCCTCACGACCTGCATCGGTAGCTACGATAATACTGTTGCTTTTATGGAATAGCTCCTTGATGACTTTCAGTTGCTTTAATGCTCCAGTATCGACTGTATAACCTTTGTCTTTTTTGACCTTACGAACAGTCAAAATAAACGGATTCGGGAGTATCGGCAAGGAAGCCTTGTCAAATCCCGAAATCCCATAATCTTCGGGCATTCCCAAACCGATAAGGTGTCCGAATGCCCACGTAACGAAATAGCCATTGCCCGTTAGATAACCGTCCTTTTTTTCGGAAACACCCAACAAGCTGGCTATTTCCCTTGCTACGCTTGGTTTTTCTGCGATAATTGTTTTCATACCTAACTCACTTTCCTACCCTTTGATTTTGCAGGTGCTTTGGGTTTGTTCTGTTGCTCCTGTTGCTTTTCGTTTTTCGGTCTTTGCTGCCCTTTCTGTAGAGGCTCTTTGATATTCTTGGTCGCTTCGTTGGTCTTGCCCTCGGAATTGACGGCAATCTGCGTTTTATGGGCTTCTGTAGGTTTTATCCGTTCCTTGTATTGGTTGGGAAACTCAAAGTTGGTTTTTCCTGTTTCCTTGTTGAATGTGATATAGCCGTTATAAGTTTGCCCTTTCTTATCGACCAAATTCGGAATGTAAACTGTTTGACCGTCTTTGAACTTGTTGTATTGTTCATCCTCCAGTTCCTTTCCCCTAAAGGTTTTCGGGGCTTCCTGCGACCTGCTTTTGCTGATTGTCCTGTTGGCTGTTTTGGGTTTGCCTGTTTATTGTTGCTTCGGTCAAACAGAAATTCCACATACCGTTTATCCGCATTGAACTGTACGTTTGCATCAAAGGGAGTACCTTTTGTAGAAATCATTCCCTCAATGAACAGGGGTTTGCCCTCCACTAAGGTTTGTTTTTGTTCGTCATTTAGTTTTATACCTTTAACCTCATCGGGGATTTTGATGAAATCTGTTTTCAAAGCAATCAGCTCATTGGTAAGCCGGTCCACACTAATGATGGACGGCATCAATTCGCCTGTTTTGGAGTCTATCAGATCGACCACACGCCCCATATTGCCTGTTTGACGTAAGTTCTGTTTGTCCTCGTCTGAGAACTTGTGTCCGAAAAACTCAAAGTTTAAGTTGGGTTCACGCCTGATACCGTGTACCGCTGCCACAACGTCCCCCTCCGGGGTGGACTGTAAAGACAAGCGGGCATCTGTACGGACGACCGCACCGCCAAGATTAACGCTTATAGGTACAAGCTCATTGGTCTTGTAACCCCTCAATAGTGGGTCAAGGAGGTTCTTTTTCTCAAGGTATTCCTTGCTTAATCCGAGATTGTTCATTGTTTCCCAATCAATCTGTTCCGGCTGGAAGCGGTACTCGCTTGTTTCCGGGGTTGTCTCTGTTTTTGTCATATCATTTTTATTTTCTTGTTTTTGCTCTTGTTCGGGTTCATTTTTCACTTCATGCTTTTCCATTTTCTTTTTGCCTTCGGCAGTTGGATTGTTTATCTGATTCTGAAATTCTTTTGCTTTCTCTACGGCTTCGTCAGCCGAAACTTTGAAAAGAGCAAATTTGGTAGGGTCTTTTAACTGCCTCCAAAAATTGGAAAGGAAATTGGTCACGAAATCACCGTGTTTATCCACCCGCATGAACTCGCTTTGGTTCTTCTTCGTAGGGTCAACCGTTTCCATTTTTCCGCTTTTGTCAATACTTTTTACAGCTTGGATTTTCATTTTTTCTTTATCCAGCACTAAAAGTATATCCGATAACTGTTCGGAAGCAACCTGTTGGTTTTCTGTTTCTTTTTCTTCACTCATAATCTGAAAAGTTTAAAGTTTTATTGCCGAAAGTAAATGAAGCAGTTACTGCATCGCCCGAAGTGGCAGTCAAAGGCAGTATTTTGGCACGCATTGGCGTTTTACTTGTTAAAACTCTCCCTGATAAACTGGTGCACATCGGATAGCTTGTAATACAGTTTTCCGCTAATGGTATAGTAAGGTAGTTTACCTATGGAGCGGTAGCGTTGCAGGGAACGGTTACTGATTTTCAACATTTGCAGCAGGTCCTGGTTATCGAGCAGTTCTTCTCCGTCTATGCTATTGCGTTTCTTTTTTAAATCGTCAATATTGTCGCCCAACATATCAAACCTGTCCATGATGCGTTCCATCCACGCTATAAATTCCATTCTGTCAATATTCATAGTCGATAAGTTTTAATGTTCACCATGCAAAATTGGGAAGCGTGGCAGTGTTTATCAGCCAAGCCCTGCCAATTGGTTTGGCTGTTTTTTGAAAATTTTTGCAATTGGGAGAAACCCTTGTTTGGTAGGGCTTAAAAAGAATTTCGAGTATTTAGGAGATGGTTTATACCATCATTTGCCAATTGACATACATTGGCTTATGGTATAAACAAAAAAGCAGTACACAACAATGCACTGCCCTGAACAAAAGACCTGCATTGGGTTAAAGGTCTTTATCCATATATTCTTCCAATGAAGTTTTAAGCTGGTCCAAGAATGCCGTTCGGGAACCGCTTCGGGTTTTCATTCTGTGGAATGCGTGGTGCAGGTCACCGAGCGTAATGCCAAAAAGTATCTGGAACATCAAACTGATTTTTCGGACACCGGTTTTACCGTGCGAAACTGCTGCCGAAGCATACAGGGCATATATCAATTCGACAAGTGCGTTTTTGCTTTCTGTCCAAAAAATATCTTTGGCGTTTTCCGGCTTTTGTAAAATAGCATCGGGATTTTCATCTGGATTGATTTTCGTCAGCAGATAGGTATAAAGCAATTCGTTGGCGATAATCCTTGCGGTCTTGTAATCGTAGAAAGTAGAAAATTCGGGATCAATTTCAAAGACGATACTGTTCAGACCGTCGTGGTAATTTATGTTGCCTCTTTTGAAATAGGTGTCGTCACGGTCCGTACGCCCCGAACGATAGTACCTATAAAAATCTGAATTGCAGATATGCTCAATGTACTCTCTTTTAAGATTGGCTAATTGAGTCGAAAAGTAACTGTAATACATTTTGCCGTTGCTGACCGGACAGGTCGTTTCAATCCGGTAAATTTTATTGTAGTAGATGAGTTTTCCAAGTATTTGGGGTTTGATGGTTCGGAAGAATTTTATTTCTTCCCCATCATTTTGAAAGCCCTTTTTAGCAATATATTTCTTGACCTCAAATAACAGGTCTTGTAGATACAAGGTCATTTCATAAGCCTCATCAATCAACCTTTTGCTCTGTGATAAAATCTTATCTTCCTTATTATGTATCTCTAAAATAATGGTGTGTAAAGAATGCTGCATAGCCCATAATTTTTGTGATCAATACCGAATTTCAAATTCAGTTTATCCCTAATTAATACACAAACATCATTATATTAAGTGATACCTTTACCCAAGTTCACCCCACCTGTGGGAAGATTTTTGCCATAAATCTCACCCAACTGTGGAGATTATTTTATAAATATTCAGTATGAAATGACTTTGAAAAGCCCCTTTAGTAAACGCAAATTTAACGGATATAAAGAGACTTTAAGTCTGATTGCTTTATTATATAACTTTGAACCTTGTTAATCTTTTTATTTGAAAAAATGAGCCAGAAAAATCGCTTTAGTGATTTTGAGGTTTAAATCAAAAATCACCAAATTGTATTGCTCAATCAAATTAAATGATTAAATTTGCAACATCGAATCACAAATTATATGTGAGTTAAACGGTGAGTAGTTCTTTTTAAAGAAAGTCAACATATTGACATATAGATATTTGAGTGTGCGCAGATTCGTCCTGCCACCCCGACAAACAAAATCGAAGCCTTCCGCATAGCGGGAGGCTTTTTTCGTTCGTGGGGGCGAGCCAAATTTATTTGAGCTCGCCCCCAGGAACGAAAAAAGCTCACTTTAGTGAAAAGCTTCGATTTTGTTTAAGTTCACCCCAACACCAGGATGGCTGCGGCCAAGAGTGCGGGAATTGGAGCGACGCAGCCAATCCTGACACCCTCTTGAAAGTATTTAGTATTTAGTACTTAGTATTTAGACTTCCTCCCTTCAAATCCCCCCTCAACAAAATTATTTTTGCTAAAGAAATCAATATATTGAACTTTAAAGCTCACTTTAGTTAAAATCTTAAATTTTGTTTAAATCCACCCAAACCAAGATTATTACCACCACGACTTCGGGGATTAGAGCGAAGCAGAAAATAAGCTTTGCCTTCTATTTATTAAAACAACAGCCTTTATATTTCCCATTTTTCATAAAATTTAGTAAATTATAAAAAGCTGTTGCTCAAGTCGGTGCAAGATTAAAAATTTCGTTTTCTAATCCGCCACTTTCACAAAGTCGCCGCTTAATAACTGCATTGGTTTCTAAACAATACGCATAAAATGAACATCCCAACAATTCACGGATTTATAGAAAGACGAATTCTTTTAAACTATGTTGCAGAACCAAGTGTTGTCGAAAAAATCTTACCCAAACCTTTCAAACCAAAATTATTTGAAGGAAAAGCAATCGTAGGAATTTGCTTAATACGTTTAAAGAACATTAAGCCAAAAGGATTTCCTGATTTCATAGGTGTAAATTCTGAAAATGGTGCACATAGAATTTCAGTTGAATGGGAAGAAAATGGAGAAAATAAAGAAGGCGTTTTCATTCCCAGAAGAGATACAAACTTAATACTTAACGCAATTGTTGGCGGAAGAATTTTTCCAGGCAAGCATTACTACGCAAAGTTTAACGTAATTGAACAAAACAATAATTATCATTTAGATTTTAAAAGTTCTGATAATACAACAATAGAAATTGATGCTGAATTGTCGGGAAATTTTGATGAAAACTCTATTTTCAAAACATTAATTAATGTTTCTGCTTTTTTTGAAAATGGTTCAATTGGTTATTCTCCAAACAGAAAAAATTTTGACGGATTAAAATTAGAAACTTACGAATGGAAAGTAAAACCTTTAAAAGTCACAAATGTAAAATCAAGTTTCTTTGAAGATAAAAACATATTTCCTGAAGGTTCAATAAAATTTGACAACGCAATTCTTATGGAAAATATTGAACACGAATGGAAATCAATAAAAACGATTAAACACTATCACCAATAACCCAGCCCATTATCCCTCATTTTTTCAAAACCCGAAATAACCCAACAAAACAGATGAAACAAATGCAGCACGAACTAATCGACAAGAATTCAGATAAGGTAATTAAACTAACCCTGAATAACAAAATCCTTATTTCTGAAACTGGAAAAAATAATAAACTAAAAACAACCGAAAAAGAATTTTCGAGTATTGAAGATGCTTTGAACAATTTTTATAAAAAAGAATGGGAAGCCTTAAAAAAAGGGTATGTTTTAAACAACGAAAACGCCGAAATCGGACAGCCTATTTTGCACAAATATATTGGAGGAGCATACACTGGAGCCTTAGCAATTGAGAATTCTCCAAATGGCATATTTGTTTATGAAGACAAAATACAAAACTCAGAAACTGTAGGCTCGATTAACATCATTGACAACAATGGAGACATCCTCAAAACCATAGAATTACCAAAATCTTTAGCGTGGAACATTGAGTACAGATCAGATAGAAACTCTTTAATTTTAGATCTTGACCACTATATTTTTGAGTTTGATATTGAAAAAGAAACGTTCAATAATTTAGGCCAAGAAAAAAGTTATGTTGACAGTTTCATATCTGTAGCAAAAGACAAAATCGCGTTCGCAACATTAGGCAAACTATCTGTATTGGATAATCAGAACAAATTTTTACACACATCAGAATATAGTGTAGAATTAATAAAAGGAACAGCACCATTCTGCGGAAAATTATCAAACGATGGAAAACTATTGGCATTTCATAATAAGGTTGGTGAAATTCAAATTATAGATGCAGAAAATGGAACACTTTTAAGTAAAATAAATGGCGATTTCGAAATGGTTTTTCAATTTGAGTTTGCTAATAACAACGAATTATTGGTCGTTAGAGAACGTTATGGAACTTGGGGAATGCGATATTTTGACCTTACTACAAATCAAGAAATCGAATTGAAAGAACTAGAAATTCCTGAATATACAAAAGATGTTAATGCTTTTTGCTTCAATGCTGACCAAACAAAATTGGTTCTACTACAACGAGCAGATGCACACGTTTTTGACTTTGTAAATAAAAAACTATTAGCCAGTATTAAGATTGAACATCTTGTGAAAAAATGTGAAATTAAATTTGTGGGAGAAAAATTAGGTGTAAGGACAGATTACGGATGTTTTAGTTTGTATAATGTATAAAAAAATTACAGCCAATATGCCCAAATTCTTTCTAACCGTAATTTTTATCATTTTCCTTATCGGCTGTAAACCACCTGATTATTTGAATCATAAAGCCCCTAAATCAAATCCAATTATCTTTGCTCCCAATGTTATTTCTGTTGTAGGAAGATTTGAACATGGAATATCATTCTCACCCGATAATCAAGAAGTAGTATTTGGAATACTTTCCAATAATGACTTATCAGGTCAAATATATCATTCGGAAAAAATCAAAAATAAATGGAGTGAACCAATTCCATTCGAACCACTAAAAAATCTTAATGTTTATCTTCCGTATTTTACCCCTGATGGTCGTTCTTTACTTTACGCTTATAGTGAAGATAAGGAGGATAATTCTAATACCAATATTGGAATCTTGATCAAGGCTAATGGGCATTGGGAAAAATCAAAACCTTTATCAGAACAAATAAATTCACGTTTTCGAGAAGGTAATGTAAGTATGACACTTGATAGAACAATCTATTTCTCATCAAATAGAGGATGTGAGGGAAAGGATAATTGTCATCAAGCTGATTTATATTTTTCTAAGAAAAGTGAAGATGGATATCAAGAAGTACACCCAATTTTAGAACTTAATTCTGTTAAAGACGAAGAAAGTGTATTTGTATCTCCAAATGAAGATTATATTATTTTCTGTAATTATACAGGAGATGAAACAGGAGCTGATTTATACATAAGCTATAAAACATTTAACAATAATTGGACTCAGCCTATTATGATTGATTCTACAATTAATTCAAAAGATTGGGATCGAAGACCATACGTGACTTTTGACAGTAGATTCCTGTTTTTTACCAGGCTAAAAATTGATCAAGATGGATTGAAAGAATCGGATATTTATTGGGTAAATACTTCAAAGCTATTTAAACCATTTGAATATAAACCTGTAAAACCAATTGTAGCTCGAAAAGATTTTAGGTTCGAAATTGATTTTCCTAAAGATTTTTTTAAGGATATAGATAGTGATAAATTAAAATATGAAATTATTGACAATCAATACGATTGGTTGAAATTCGATCCGAATAAACTCAAAATATCAGGTACACCAATAAAAGTAGGGACATTTGAAGTAACGATTTCTGCTAAGGATAAACATGGAAACAGGAGTAATGGAACCATAACTTTTACAGTAGTAGACTGATGCTTGCATGGGATTTATAACCCAATTAAAACCAATAATTAAATATTTATAAATCCCCCCCTCTAAATCTTCAGCTTATTCCTCTCCATCGTGTCCCTTAATTTCTCTTTCAAAATCTGCTCATATCCCGGAGAAGCTTGCAAATCTACCGTATACATCAATAATTCATCATAAATCTCAGAATACTTAGCCTTTGAATAATTGATTTTAAACTTCTCAATCGTAGCAGTCGGCATTAATTTCTTGATTTCATTTCCAACTAAAGCTCCAGCAATCACGGCTCCACCAACCATTGCTTTTTCGCCCAATGTTATTTCTTCTGCATCGATCCTTTTTTCATAAAAGCCACTTTCGTTTTTAGTATACGATTGATCGTATTCAGGATCGAAAACAAAATCCAATCCTGTTTGGGCTATATTATTGACAACCGGAACATTTTCCTTTTTGTCAAACTTTACTTTTAAGGATTTTATATTTTCCACCGGAATAACAGACAGATCCTTAGATGTCATGATTTCTACCTGGTCCTGAGTCACTTTCTGCAAAATTCCCTTAACTTTACCTTTAAAAGTTTGAGCAACCACATTATAAACAGAAATCTCTCGATTATTCTTTAATTGAATATTCTGAGCATTTAAACAAATAGAAAACGTTGTTAAAATTAACAGAAGGATAATATTTGGTTTCATAAAGCAAATATATTAAACTATAGTCTATATTGAAAATCTGATTCTTAACAAATAACTTTCTACAGATACTGAACGATATATAATTTAAATATGAGTGTAATAGTCAATATTAAATGATTTAAAAAACATCCAAACGACTTAAATATGAAAGCATTGAAGATCTCATCAATTAAAGGGTTATCTATTTTACTCTTTATTTTCTATCCACTACTAGGTCAATCTCAAATTAAAGCTAAGGAGATAGATTATTTAAAAATATCCAATATTGAATATTCAAAGGATTCATTGTTTTACATACTTCAAATTCGACCGATGCTGCCCAAAATGGATACTACTAGAGGTACAGTTCATAAGATTGCTTTATCAGATAAAGAAAAATCCAAATATCTTAAACTGCTAAACAAATCCGATATCCTGAGTATTAAGTCAAATAATAATAAAAGTCAGAATTCGATAGTACCTTTTAGGATGAATTATAATTTTGCTGGGCAAAATCATGAAATTTTAGCTTATCAACCGGGGATGACTATTTCTGAAAAAGTAAGTTTTGAAAAATATATAGACGATGTCGAAAGAATAGTTGATAGAAAAAAGGTAGTAAGAGAATTCCTTTTAGGGATGCCAGATGGTAAATATCAATTACGAAGTCCTCAAAAATATGTTATAACTATTGGACCAAGCGGGTGGGAAACTTGGGAAAAGAAAAATAATGAAGTATATAGAATTAGTATGCAATTGGTCTTTTTGAATGGAAAAGAAATAGAACCAAGGGCAATTGAAAAAATCAATCAAAAAAAATTAAGTCATTAAAAGTACTCAAACCACATGAAGCCGATTCACTTTACGGTGAAAAGGCAAAGTATGGAGTAGTGATTATTACAACCAAATAAGAATTTTAAGAGAACGCTTTCTATGACTAAAATTTGTGCAGCTTTCAATATGACCCTGGATGGAATATGTGATCATACAACGGGAATAGCAGACCAGGAATTGCATCAGCATTATGCTGATTTATTACGAACTTCAGATACCATTCTTTATGGTAGAATAACCTATCAATTGATGGAGTATTGGAAAAATCTGGTAAAAGAACCTTCAGGAGTTAAGGAAATGGATGACTTTGCCATCGTAATGGATAAGATCCCAAAATTAGTCTTTTCCAAAACACTTAAGGAAATTGATTGGGAAAGTGCAAAACTCAGTGATAAAGGTCTGCAAGATAAAGTTGAAGAACTAAAACAGCAAATTGGGAAAAATATATTAGTTGGTAGTCGTAGCTTAATAATTCAACTCCTAAACCTCGATTTGATAGACGAACTTCAACTCAGTATTCATCCAATAATAGAAACAAAAGGGTTGGAATTCTTTGAAAATATAAATGTTAGAAAAGATTTAAAACTGATTAAAACAAAAGTCTTCAAGAGTGGGGTAGTGACTTTATATTATGAGATAAAGAGAGAATATTGATTTGATTTCTTACCTGCTGTCAGACTTTAGCCTTTCATCGATCGAAAGGTTTAAAAACTCAAGAATTTCTACTTGACCAAAGTTTTTATAAAGTGGATTTAAAATGTAGTTGTATTCTAATGGAACAATAGTAGAAGGTACTTTAAGACCAAAAAAATCTCGGTTTTTAGCCATTTTGCTAAACACTTCAGTAGTTTTTGAAGAGTATGGATATTGGTTCCAGCGTTCCGGAAGTTCTTCTAATTCATCAATAAAAAAATGGTCAGGAACTTCTATTTTAGCGACACCAATTTCAGTTGGTAGATTTGCTATATTTTCCGAATGAACATAATATTCCAATAAAGCCAACGAAATATTCTCTGAACAGTAAACTGCTCGTGTTCCCACTTTATTCCATCTGCCACCTACTTTTTCCGCACCAATACCAGACAAGGCCGAATCCTTATACCTCAAATTTGCAACACGAAAAACAATCATTAGCTATACACATTGTATTGGATTCTGATTATTTCATTGGTGACAATCTCAAAACCAAAACTACTATCTAAAAAATCAAAAGGCCTTTTATTGCCTAAAGCCTTGGAAGGAGTCATTAACCAGTTTTTGAATTGATCAGGACTATCGAATACCTCATAACCCAAACCATACAATCGAGAAATCTCATAAATACGCTCTGATGTCTCTAAGCTATAAACTTCTTTCTTTTGCATGCTGCTGATAGAGGTGGGTAGGATATCCTCAAATTCCTTTTCGGTTGAACCAATATGGTGAATCAAATCCTTCCAATCTGATTTCTTGACCCCTTGACGAATCCTTTCTATTAATTCTAAATGATAACCTGGTGCATCTTTAGGATGATTAACAACCCAAGATGGAGAATATTTAGACACATATGAGGTCATACTTTCTTTAGCTATATCTGAAGATAGTATATCTTGTTTTTGATTGCCTTCTGGCTTCTTGTTTTTTGAACCCATAACAAATTGTATTTTTTCCTCTTACCTACACCCAAATTTACCATTTTTCTATTGGGATAAAAAATCATTTCTCAATTTTTTTCTAATTTATTAATTTGTTTAAATTATTGAAAAAATAACAATTCTTAATATTTAAATATTTTAAGATATTTTAAAATTTCGTGTATGGTTTTTCGAACTTCTTCATCCTTTTCAGGAAAGCTGTAATAAAGTTCTAAATACTTATTGTCTTTTGTATAGGTTTTAGCAATTCCTTGGACGAAATTTCCAGAAGATTGTTCTTCGTAAAAAATTTGTTGAAGGCCATTAAGATATTTACTCTGATTTGCATTTGCTTTATTGAAATCAGTTTCATTCTTGGTGATAGGTTTAAGTTCGGTATATAGCTCTACCAAACCTTGAGGTGCTTGGTATGAAAAATAATAATCCCCTTTTTCTTTCTGGTTGGATAATTCAAGTTTAGTGTTTTTTGTTTTTAGATAAACTTGATCCATTGTATACTCATTCATGTATAAGCCAACATAAGGATCATTCCAAAAAGTTTTAGGTTCATCATTAACTCTCAGTGCAGAACTGCTCACATTTTCCCATTCGGGAATATTGAGGTTCAGATTTTTGTTAATCTCCCCAAGCTTATTAATAGCTGCAGCAGTATCCGTCCCAAGTAATGGAACGACTGCTTCAAATACAAGCTGACCTTGCTGATAAAAACCCAAATAAATAAACTTTCGAATTTGCATCGGCCCAATACAGACCGGTCTTGTAATCATCATGCTTAGCTTGAACCGAAGTTTCATATAATGTAGAACTATAAATATCGCCGCTAGCCTCAACTCCTCCAAAAAATGGATCGCCAGTTGAATTTGAACTTTGCTCTAGAAAAAGCTCTTCATCGTCATATAGTAAAGTTCCTGAAACAAATACATCACCCCAGACTGGATCCTGAAAAATAAGATGTTTTTTGCTCATAGATACTAGTGTCGGTAGTAGCAATAGTGGTGCTAAGTGGTCCAATATCATTGTTGAATTTGTTCATAAATGGAAAGACCTGATCAACATTCGTAATAACAAATTCATTTTCATTGTCTTTTTTTAATTCATTTTGGTAAGGTGTCTTTCGCAACCAACTTTCTAGGTCTTTGCCAGTTATTTCAGCAACCTTTGGAACCCAATTAAAATCTTTTGAGCCTTGATCACTACAAGAGACAGATACAATCGAAGAAATTATTAACAAGAATATAAATATTTGAGGGGTATCCTTCCTCCCAAAAATATGGATCATAGAAATTAAATTAGTTAAAAGCTTCATAGAGATTTTATTTGTTGAACCTGAGATAATAATTCAAAAATCAATTCAATATTGAAGATAAGATATTAATGATTAACTCATTTAAATTTGAAGTGTACATTATATCTACAAATTGTTTACATAAGGAATAAACCATTGATAGTCAGGTAATCGGTTTGATATCAACTTTAATATCCCAAAATAAATCCCAGTTTAACAATGATCAAAATAGATTCATAAATCATCCTTTTTTAGATCCTTCGTAACAAAATAATTTTTCTTCTAATCTTATTCCATTCGTGTTCTATTCTTAGTCGTGTCTCATTCGTCTCTCGTTCGGACTTCCTTCGGACCTCGTTCGGAGCTGCTTCGGAATACACCGAACAAGGTCCGAACGAGGTCCGAAGGAAAGAGGACTGAGAGTGGAAGGAGAGTGGAAGGAGAGTGGAACAAAACTCTATTAGGAGAAACTAGATCAATAAATAATTGATCCAAAAGGATGGGGGTACCACAGTGAATAAATTTGGCCTCTGGATATGATTATTCCCTCGTTATCAATTCATTTCGATATAAGATGGATAGGACTCCTTGTCTGGAAGAGAAAACTCTTCATCAAAAGGTTGTGTGCCATTCCTGTTGTAAAGTTCAACACGTTTGACACCAGTCTTTGTAGTTCCGCCAATACCGTTGATAACGTTTAGGATATTGCCGGGTCCTGCAAATTTCGTGATGACCATTTTTTCCAATTTAACATGGGGAGAATTAGGAGCTTCAAATGCATTGTCTTTGTTTACATTGCCATCAGTACCGGTGAAAACTGCATAAGATCCCATGCCTATACTATGATGTTCTTTGACAGAATTGGCAACCTTAAACGCTGCAAAGCCTTTAACCCGATTGTTTTGACTGCTCCATTCCTCTTGATTCGGAGCATCGTATGGAGGTTCATTCTGAAAAAAATATGTTCGCCCGCGTTCTCCTAACCATAAGACCTCATACTCTTGATGATGTTCGGCAAATAATCCATAAAGTGTGATATCATCCCCTGATACAATTAATCCATTTTTGCTTCTGTCTCTAGTCCATCGTTTCTTGCCTCCAGGTTGTGAGCCATGGTCTGCCCGCCATAACCAAAAATGATCACCGATAACATTGTTGCTGTTGATCTCCATGGATGCATGAATCTGAATATCGTTAGCTTGTACTCCGCCAACACGACAAGTGATATCTGTTAGCAAAATTGGATTTTCAGAATGATCACTTTGTGAATCTCGATTCCCTACACGAATTTGGTAGGTCGTGCTGTTAAAAGAATCCATCAATAAGCCAGCTACTATAATACCGTCTTGATCATCGACATAAATACAGCCCCATTTATTATTTGCCGTAGGTTCCAAGGTGACAGAAGCGATACCTGCACCCAATAAAATCGCATTCTTCCTATTCACCTGAATAGGAGCATTCAATGAATAATGACCAGGTGTAAAGAAAATATTCTTCCCCGCTTTCAAGGCAGCATTGATCTCCATTTCCGTATCTCCTTCATTAGCGACATACCATTGAGTCAATAAATCTTGAACTTCTCCTTTACCCATATCCTTTGAATCCCATGAAACACCAACTCTATTCTGTTGCCATCCGGGAACAAATACTTTATATTCTCCATCATCTCCAATAAAGAGAAAAGGCTTTTCTCTTACAATAGGAGTCTTGGCAATAGGAGTATTGATGGAGTCTTCGGTAGGAGGGTTAATACATCCTTGCCAAACCATGTTATAGGAACCTCCCATTTTATCAGTGCCACTGGGAAACCTGCTGTTTCGGGTATACCATTGCTGTTGACCGCCCCAATTTGGTCTAATTGAAGTGAAATAACTGTCAGCAATATAGCCGCCACTGCCCCAAAAGTTCGTGTGACCGACGTCGGAAATAAATTTGGAACTGCTTTCGATCTGCATTCTACGAGCACTGGTAGATTGAGAAACAGTCCAGGCAAAGTCGCGCATCACAGATAAATTTTCTACTGACCGCCAAAAAGTACATGTGGCATTTGCCCCACCTGAAAGATGTGGCCGTGTAAACAAGGATCCTAACTTAACATCTGTAGGTAATTTGCCTAATCCACCGATATGCGAGTAAAATCCCAGTTCTATGGAATTGGCAGATTCTGAAGATGCAGAACCAGAACCTCCAGGATCATAAGATTGCCCATCAATATTGGGCTTGAAATAATAAGCCTGTCTTTTCGTAGTCCATTCACCGTTTGTACCACCCAACCCAATAAAAGGGAAGTGTGTTTTCATCTCCTGTTGAGCAGTGGAAGCATCCTCATACTTCCGGTCATAGAAATACACATTATCTCCGAAAATTTCATTCTCCAAAGAAATCAATATGCTTTCAGAACCTCTGGTTATCTTATAATAGTTTTCGTATTTATTCTGATTAGGCTTTTTATCCTTGAAAGTAAGCTTGCTGGTCTTCCCAATGTTTATAAAATTATTGGCTAACCTACTTCCACCGCGACTAATGATATAATCACCCGATTCTCCAAATTCACTCCATCTTAACGTAATCGTTTTGTTTTTCTGGTTATAGGTAATTTTGTTCGTGTTTTGATTGAAGCTGCGAAGTTTTGCATTGCAAATTGAAGAATAGGTTAGTAAACAGAAAAATAGAATTATAGTAGACCAAAATAACTTGACGTTCATAGGTTTCGATAGTTTTGATTTATTAATCAAAATTTGAGAAGTTTTAAAATTTATACCTTAACCAAGATATTCATTTTTTTTGAACTACTAAAGAGTCGAAATATATGATCGATAGACATAACCAGTTTTATTTAAGAATTTTACCTTTAGCCAATTTCCGTTTGTTGAAATATGTTCTAATTTTTCAAATTTGCCAATCAAAATAATTTTCTCATAATTAGTTCCTGGACCTTTTCTCAAATTAACATTTGCATTTGTAAACACATATCTTTTGAAATCTTTTCCAGAGTTGTTTATAGACTTAGAATTATTATTAGGGTAATTGTTAATTTTCTTTTTTTTGGACACTGCCTTTTTATATGCATAAGGAGATGTTTCTCTTGAATTAGAAGAAGAGCATACTCCACATGATCCACCGTCTCTATTACAATGCTTACAACTGCTGCAAGTAGTGCAAGCTGTACAGAATGCAGATCCGGTACATTTGCCATGGTTGTCTTCTTTAAAATTTGAGGTCAATAACCTATTTTCTTGTGAAAACACTATTTGAATAAAGAAAAAGAGTATTAAGGTTAAAATAATATAAGCAAATTTCATGGATAATTTATATTTACATAGTGTGAAAGATTAACCAAATTATAGAATGTTTGATAATAAATATTACGGGTTACCGTAAATACATTTTTTAAAATTTGATTGTTATTTTTTCACTATATGTAATTGCAAAAAATGCCTAAAAGAGGAGGGTCGGGAGTCGTAAAACCCTATAAATTAGATGGAATGCTCCATGTGGAACGTGATATAATTCTAGGAAAGAATATTCCAGATTATAATTAAAAATTTTGGATGCTTATTCTCCAAATTTGACTAGGCAATGCCAAGTATATTTGGCCAATTGACAGGAGTCTTTGAATTTTGATTTCAACTTTTTATTGGATAATGCTTTGCCGAGGATGTAAGCATTTATTTTGTTCTCTTCAGCAATATATTCAGCGAACTCGAAAGTTTCAACTCCCCTAAAGTTATTTGGGAAATTACTCAGGTCTATGGAATATCCCTGATTCCAGATCAATGAAATATCAAATTTGTCGCATAGTTCATGGATCCTATTTTCCAATTCAGTTCCTTGATAGGAAGGATCTACCACAAGTGTGGAAATATCCTTTTGAAGATCTACTTGCTCATGAATTTGACTCTCAATATAAAAGTCCAAATTGTGTGAAAGCATATTGTGCAAGGTATTGGATTCAAGGAAGTGATTCGTCTTGTCGTGAAAATCGGAAAGATTCTTATAATAGAATCCAAGGGCAGAATTCCTGGTGAAAATATCATGATACAACCGTGCGTATACTTGGATAAGGTTCTGGATTGTTCCTCTTTCTTTTGGAAGAAGATAGGAATCTCCATATGTAAAAGTGCACTTGGATTTTATCTCAGGGTAGGTGATAAAATAACAAGAACCAAACCTCGGAGAGGCTCCGTCGCTTGTTCCAGTCAGATTTAAAGCTCCATATTTAGGACGGTCTTTTGTGCTTGAACCAAAAAGATTATTGAATAATTTATTTTCCCATTTATCCCTGTCGCCGCCAATTTTAGCACTCAAGCTTCCGGATGATACTTGAGTCTGAAACTGATTAAGATATTCCCCAGATTGTATTAAGCCGTCAATAATTTGAGAGCCATCTTTCAAAAACCTGTCAGGATGGAAATGAAGATTTACACAAGCTTTATCAACCAAATTCCTGTTGAAAGATTGATGTTGTTCTTCAGAAAGGTTCGAAAATTTTAAAATCTCCTGAATTTCTTCTATCTCTTTTCCGGAATTATATTCTAATTGTTGATTTAACTTCTCAAAAAACCTTTCCATAAAGCAATATTTTTAAATAAACTAGATTTATAAAGATAAAAAAACGATAGGATTAATTCGGAATGCCTTCAAAAACAAAATTTAATGATGATAATCATTTATGCTGATAAATCTTTCCGTATATTTGGCGATAATAATTTAAGACATAAAACAATTTATAGGTTTTGAAACGTTTCTGCACATATTTTCTTTTACTTGCATTGACCTTACAATCGTTCTATCGATGTTTTATGACTATGGATTATGAGATCCATTTACCTGAATACATCGCCCAATGTATCAATAAGGATCGACCAGACTTACACTGTAACGGTCAGTGTGTTCTGATGAAAAAAATAAAAGAACAGGAGAAAGAAGAATCTAAAAAGAACTTGATCATCTATGAATATAGCTCGCTATATGTTCATAAATCTCAACCCGTTTTTGATTTAAAAGTAACTAAAGAGGAAATTGTAGAAACACATTTCTCTCCTTATTTAGTTGATTATAGATTCAACCACCATTCATCGGTTTTTCGCCCTCCAATTGCCTAAACTATTCCTTAAAAGGTTGAATATACAATCCACTCTAGTATAACTTTCATCATCTGAAAGCATCAAGAGTAAATTTCCTATTTATTCACCTCCAATCCCAAAATTTATTATTTAAGAATCAATTGATTATCAATTCATTTTAGATGAAAAGATTACTAATAGTTCTTGCAGCTATGTGCTTGATGTTGGCGTCTTGTACAAAAGCGAAGACTGACTATGAAGGAGAAATTAAGCCTATAACACCAGGTGAATCTGGATTTAAAGAGGCTGTTTCAATAAAAGAAGCTGGTTACGAAATCAGTATATTAACAGAGAACGGAGCCTTTTATAAAGGTTATAATGAGTTAAAAATAAATGTTGTAAATGCTCAGTCAAAAAAGAAATTTAAAGCAGCCGAAGTTTCGCTTTTGCCAATATCTACTGATGCAAAAGGGAGTAAATTTTCTGGTCCACATTTATATAATTTGAAGTTTAATGAATCAGACGAAAGCTATTCAGGATACGCAGTATTTCCAGAAGTAAGTGCAAATCAGTTTAACTGGAAAATATACCTCAAAATAAATGAGGCAGCAAAAATTGTCAAGGTAAATAAAGAAATAAAAGTACAAGAGCAAACCAACAAAAACTTAAATATGACTTCCTTTATTGGCAATGACTACGAGCAATATTGGATCGCTTTAATTTCACCTCGAAATCCAAAAGTTGGAGAAAATGATATTGTCGCTGGAATTTATAAATATAACAAGCCTAATACAGCCATAGCAGCAGAATTTCCTGACGAAACTCAATTTTCATTTTCTGAAGCGAAGGATTATGTCCTTCAATTAGATCCGAGGATGCCCGAACCATCCATGGGAAATCACTCTTCACCCAATAATAAGGATCTCATACAAGGAGATGATGGCCTCTACCATGGTGTAGTGAACTATACCATGACAGGAAACTGGACCTTGAATTTTATCATGCAAAATCAGGTTGGTAAAATCTTGAAAGGTACAATAGTTCCAACCACTTTCACACCAGGTGTGGAAGGTGTAAAAAGTGAGTTGCACATTGATATTTTATTCTGATAGTCATGAAGAGAATTAGTATAACCTTAATAGTTCTATGCATTGGAATAAATGTGAACGCACAACAAACAGACGTTCAGAAAGATACCGTAGAAAAAATTGAAGAGGTAAGGGTTAAGGGGTTTATCAAAAGGAAAATCCAAACCGACCTTAAAATGGCAGTATCTGTCGATGAATATTTAGCTTCCTCAGACAATATCAGTTTCATTAAAAGAGGAGCATACGCATGGGAGCCATTGCTGAACAACATGAGTTCGGAACGATCAACCATAACGATTGATGGTATGCATGTCTTTGGAGCTTGTACGGATAAAATGGATCCCATTACATCCTATGTTGAAAGCAATAATCTATCTAGCATCGATGTGACATCAGGTCAAGAAGGTTCCATGCATGGCGCAACGGTAGCCGGAAGTATCGACCTGAAAAGAAAAAGTACTTCCTTTTCAGAACAAAAGACTTGGTCTGGAGCCTATCAAACAGGCTTTGAATTTAATAACAAGCAATATTTCAACCTTGGTAACCTTTCATATTCAAGTAATCGTTTTGTCGCTGACGGAAGTATTGCTTTAAGAAAAGCTGGGAATTACTATGATGGTCATGATCATGAAGTAAACCATTCTCAATATAACAAACTGAATGCCTCATTAGGTTTAGCCTATAAAACGAATGAGCTTTCCTCGATTAAAATAGATGCAATTTTTGATCGAGCAAAAGATGTTGGTTATCCTGCGCTGCCTATGGATCTATGGCTATCTAGAGCTATTATTACTTCTGCAGCCTATAAACAAATGTTTGAAAAAGGGATAGTAAAAGTGTGGGATACGAAGCTGTATTTTAATGCCATAGAACACTATATGGACGATACAAAACGACCTGAAAATTTGGTTCACATGGATATGCCCGGATGGAGCAATACCTATGGATTGGTTTCCAAGGTAAATCTTAAAAACAATCGTTTCAGTTCGGAAATTCAATTAAATGCCTATGAAAACCTTTCTATTGCCGAAATGACCATGTACCCTCAAGATAGGTCAAAAAAAACAATGTTTGCGTATAGTTGGCCTTGGGTTACCACCCGATTTGCAGGCGTTTCTATCAACAACTCTTGGGAATTTAATGACTTTTCACACTTGAATTTTGGAGGTACCTTGAGCTGGAATTATAATAAAGTAAAATACCCTGAATTCAATTGGATCTTTCACCCAGGGACACCTCAAGAGAAAAACAGGGTGTTGCCAGGATTGCATGCAAGCTATCAACTTTCTTTGAATCAATTCGAGTTTTCCGTTGGCACAGGCTATGGACATAGGGCTCCCTCAGTTTCTGAAGGATATGGATATTATATCTATAACAGTTTCGATAGATATGATTATATCGGAAACCCAGACCTCAAAAATGAAATATCATATGAAGCGAATGCTAGTGCAGGATATAAAACTGAAAAGTTGACAATTGAAGCTAAGGTCAATTATTTCTACATAAAGGATTATATCGTTGGAAAAATCTTGAGCTTGGGAAGTCCCATGAATTATCAGTCAGTAGGAGTGAAGGGATATACATCTTTGGATCATGCTAAGCTTTTTAACTTCGCCTTGAATGCCAATTACGATATCTTGGAGCATCTGCATTGGAAAGGAACTTTGACCTATGCAAAATCTCAAGATCATAAAGGTGGGAATTTACCCTTTATCAGGCCTTTGAGTTATATGACATCCGTGCATTATATGCATCAAAACTTTGGAATACGGGCTTCTTTGAATGGAGATCTGGAGCATAAGGATTTCAGCCCTGAATATGGCGAAGATCAAACTCCAGCATATACCGTATTTAATGCCTCTGCCGATTATTCCATGCCATTTCGACAATATAAGGCATCCGTACAGATTGGTGCAGAAAATATATTTAATAAATACTACAGTACTTATGCAGACTGGGGAAATATCCCAAGAATGGGAAGGAACATGTTTGTGGCTTTGAAAATAAGTTTTTGATAGGGATGAGACAGTTTGTAAGTGTTCTAATGATGTTTTTGTCTTTGCTGATAGGCTTTCAGCAAACCATCATTTATACGCACTTTATACTAAATCAAAAACAAATTGAGGAACAATATTGCATCAATAAAAATAGGCCAGCTTTGAACTGTCATGGTCAATGTTTCCTGAAGAAGAAACTGGAAAAGGCACAAAATAAAAACGACAAAAAAAACTTACTGCAAAATTATAAAAAGGTAGACCTGTATGCTGCGGTAGATTTTGAATTGTTGCCAAAGTCTCTTTCAGTAAATATTAATAAAAACTATTCTTCTTATAAAGATAAAACCTATAAAGAACCTGAGCTAGAGATATTTATTCCACCACCACTATATTGTTAAAATACCGATTGAAAAACTCAATTAATAAAAATTCAAAATTTAAAAATAAATATCAAATGAAATTATTATCAAAGTATTTAACTCTAATATTAGCCGTATCAATATTAACTTCTTGTAGTAAAGAGGACAGTGAACAAGTTGCCAATGAAGTAACTCTGCATTTCAACAATACTTTCAAAGGAAAAACCATTGTATTGGGTGATGCTACTTCAACTGCAGCAACAAAAAATACATCAGCGGCTAATCAAATTCATCATTTTTCAGAATTAAAGTACGTAATCAGTAATATCAGATTGATCAAAGACGATGGAACAGAATTGCCTTACAATATCAACAACCTAGACAATGGTGCAACGGTAATTGATCATTCAAAAGTACAGACCTTGGATTACAAATTAACAAATATCCCGGTAGGAGAATACAAGGAAATAAAATTCGGTTTAGGTGTTAAAACTGATTTAAATAAATTGGATGAAACCAGATTTCCAGCCTTTTATAGTCAAGCTGGAGCAAACGATACTAAAATGCATTGGGAATGGGGTACAGGCTACCGATTTGCCAAAATCGAAGGTTTCTATGGTACAGACAATAAAACCCTTTCCATCCATACCGGTAGCACTGTGGCGGGGAAAAAGGATGATGAATCTACCTATAAACAAGGAGTGGATGCCTACAGAGATATTACCTTAAAATTACCTCAAACAGCATCGGTCAGCAAGAAATCTCCGAAAATTACTATTGATGCTGATTTTGATAAATTATTGAGTGGAAAAACAAATACCATAACCTTAGGTGCCGGAAATGCTACACCAAGTTTACATACAGCGATGGAAATGGTAAAATTTGTAGACAATCTCGGTGGGAACGGAACTAGCGATGTTTCCGGAATATTCTCCATCAGTAAAGTAGAAAATTAATAAACAAAGGATGTGGTTGTCATTCATTAAAATGATGACCATATCTCTTTTATTTCATGAAAAAAATATTATTTGTTTTAAGCGTTTTCATTCTTCTTATTGCTTGTAAAAGCGAAGAGGTTGACCTTCCAGTGCCCATTGATAATCCAGAAGTTCCGTTGAACTTACCTATGGGATTTCCTAAGGTCAATAGTTCGGTTTTGGAAAATAGGCCAACTAAATATGGAGTTCAGTTGGGGGAAAAGTTGTTTAATGAAAAAAGGTTAAGCGGAAACAACACGATTTCATGTGCGAGTTGTCACAATCAATCAAATGCTTTTGCAGATAATAATCCAAAAGCTGTTGGCATCTATAATCGAGTTGGACTGCGCAATACTCCTCCTATCCAAAACCTAGCTTTTATGGAATTCTATAATTGGGATGGAAATATCCTTGAACTAGAAAATCAACCCTTGGTTCCTATCATTACTCATGAAGAAATGAATTCCTCAATCCTAGAAGTAATTGGCAAATTAAAAGAGGATAAACATTATGCAGACTTATTCTTCAAGGCGTTTGGGGATTCGGAAGTTACTGCTGAAAGAATCTATAAAAGTATAGCTCAATATGCTTATATGTTGGTTTCAGCTAACAGTAAATATGATAGGGTGAAAAGAAAACAAGGGGAGAAGTTTACAGATTCAGAAGCAAGAGGCTATGCTGTATTCCAGCTCAAATGTGCCAATTGCCATAGCGGTGAATTATTTACAGACCAAAGCTTTAGGAATATCGGATTCCCATTAAACCCTAGTTCTGAAGAAGCTGGGCGAGCGAGGGTTACTGGTAAATTAGAAGATTATATGGCATTCAGGGTGCCATCCTTAAGAAATGCCGAGTTTACTGCACCATATGGTAGCTTTGGACAATTCCCAACCTTAAGGGCAGTGTTGGATTATTTGGATGCTGGTGTTGAAAATGCAAGCAACCTAGATCCTGTATTGAAAAATAAAGGAAATAGAATAGAAATGACTGAAAGCGAAAAATTAGATATTATATCTTTTATCAATACTTTAAGTGATAAGGATTTTGTTGCTAAGGAGAATAAACCAAGTATAGAGTAAAAGATTGAAAAAATAAAAGGGAGGTTTTTGACCTCCCTTTTATTCAATATATTCCATTGTTAATCTATGAGTTTCGTAAGAAACTCTGGATTTTCTATATCTGCCAATGTTGAAGTTTTCTCCAAAATAGGAGCATACTTAACTCTAGCTTTCGTCCACCTGCTTAATTTGATGTTATATTCTCCTCCCATCATATTAAAATAACCTGCATCTGAAGGAGTATTATAAGGTATATTGTTATTATTCGATCCAGAACGATAAAAAGGTTGTTCTTTTAAAGAAACTGGATTGATGATATCATAAAAGTCTGTATTGGCAATTCGATAACCCAAACCATTACCAACTAGACTCCCGCCTGTAGCCACGAAAATGACATCTTCAGGAATAGACTGTTCTGTAACTTCTGTGCCTTGAAAAATGGCTATTCCATAAGCGTTACCACTGTTTGCCAATAAGTTGCTTGTTTTATTGCCAAATCCTTGACCATCATTTCCAGCATAGTCATATGAAGTAATCCAATTCGCATCAGCGATACTAGTTGATCCAGTACTCATTATCAATTTTTTTGAACCACCCACATAAAACAAGGTTCCTTTCTTTGCGAAACCACTGGTCAAATTGAATTTATAAGTACGCATACCTCCCGTCGCCCATCCTTTTCGAGGAAATCCGGTCGGAGTAGATGCATTGGCATTATTTGTTGTCACGACTGAGAATGGAGTCTTGGAGAAATCAATATCTTCAGTTGCCATAAACTGAATATATTCGTTGTTTGAATCCGTTCCTTTAGGGTCATTTGTCCATCCGGTAATGATGGCTTTTGGAACTTTGTACTCTGACTTAAGTTCCACCAAATCACTCTTTTTCCTCAATCGTTGGTATCCTATAACACTATCCTGAACTGTCTTAGTGAAAATAATACCATAGTAATTTGCCATTTTATATTGAGGCAAATTCGCGATAGAAGATGAAGCATCTGTTGTTAATGTAATGGTTCCAAATCCATCATTAATTGTTTGGTCCCCAGAGATTACCTGACCTTCTGTAGGGCTATATTCATAGCCTCCTTTAACAATAGCAACCAATGTGCTTTCATAATCATATGGTTTTGCAGCAATTCTTGCTGTATTGGTCATCGTAGCAAAGACTGTTTTCCCAGATGCTACTTTTTTGAATTTTATCAACGGTGATGTTTTTGATTTGAAGTACATCATCCACTCGGTCAAGTTCTGCACCATCAATATTGATAACCAATGAATCCCCAGGTACAAAATCTTTTGCCTGGGAACCCAATGGTATAGCGATTCCTCGCAAAAGATCCAGCCGTTGAGCGTCTTGAACAATTAATAATCCTTCAGGAATGTTGCCTGCAGAATGATCAGAAATAACAGTTGCTGAAATATTGTTGGATCCTCCCAATGACTCCACATTTAAACTGACTGGCGAACCTTTATATAAATTGCGTACATCATAGATTCCAATCGTAGGATTTACTTCTCCCCCAGGGTAGTTTGTGTCAGCACAGCTTGCCGTAATGCCCAACAAAACCGCAAATCCAATTATTTGTTTTATAATACTTTTCATGTCAATAATTTCTTTTGGTTAAGGTTTTTGCCACCACATTTTTGTATTGATTTCATCCGCACCTTGTCGCGCCACAGCTTCTCTGTAACTTGTTGGATTGGAAGATTGAACATAAACAGGATACTGCATACGGGCAGGCATCTCGCCATTGTTCTTTAAGCCTTCTCCCTTCGGAAGAATCGGATGTCCTGTTCTTCGATATTCAAACCATTGTTGCAAATCCACTAAGAATAAAGCGAAATATTTTTGTTGGTGTATTTTTTCCATCTTCTTGTCAAATGATGCTGCAGGATCCCAAGCTACATCAGAAGCAGCTAAATGTTCTTTAATATCATCTGCCCATGTTGGAACCCAGAGCTTAATGGAGTTTTCAGCTCCAGAGTAAAATGGAACACTGGGATCTCCAGTAATATAACCTTTTAACATAGCTTCAGCCTTGATAAATTCCACTTCAGCAAAATTCATGATCATGCCGGTCAATGGTTCTTGTTGGATGCTGTTTACTCCATTATTTTGGTCTGCTGAATAGAAATATGACATTTTCGAGTAATCTTCACTTCCTGCCGCATATCCACTCGGAACGCCAACAAAATTTCCGGAAACTGGAGCGATACCCCAACGGTTTACTCCGGAAGTTCCGTATTCCGGAATATTCAAGCGAGGATCGTTTGTATCCCTAAGAAAATCAATAAAATATTCTGCTATAGCCGTAGCCCTAAAATCTTGTACACGAGTGGACATGAATGGCGAAATAAATACGCCCTCTCCAGTCCATCTTAAAATCGCTGATTCCTCATTGTTTGATATAACTGGGTAATTCGAACTGTTTGTTTCTAATATTTCCTTAATTTTCCCTACAGCATATTCTTTCATTTCCGCTTTATGAGCAACTCGCAATAACAAGCGTAAGTATAAAGAATTTCCAAATTTTCTCCATTTGGCCACATCTCCAGCAAAAACAGGGTCCACTGTTGCATTTATTCCCGTATTTGCTTTCAAAAGATTGTTTGCGGTATCCAGCTTTGCGAACATATCCGCATAGATATCTTTTTGAGCATCGAATTTAGGTTCAAATAGCAAAGAATCCCTTCCCAGAGTAGATTGTGAATATGGAATGTCGCCATATGTATCCGTAAGGATAGAATAGGTCCAAGTTTGTAAAATCAATGAAATTCCTTGGTAGGATGGATTTAATGTTAATTCATTTGTTGCTTTAGCATACATGTCTTTATAATTCGACATATTCAAGAAATGGCTGCTCCATAGGTAATCAGACCAACTTCTCCTGAAATCATACCTGAAGACTTTATATTCTCCATCGCCGAGAGAAACGGTTACTTGCATCAATTCATTGTTAAATCCTCTGTTTCGGTTCATGTTTGCCGAAACCGTCTGCATCAAAGCATGGGTCATGAATTGTTCAGGATATGCTTCGGTTGTTTTGGTGGGGTCTATATTGAGCTCATTGAACCCTTTGTCACAAGATACTAAGGTCAAAACACTCAATAACCCAAGTATAAATATATTTTTCAGTTTCATAATTTTCAAATTAAAAGCCTACGATAAGGTTAAAACCAAAGGTGCGTGTTGAAGGGAATTGTGCGATTTCAAATCCTTTCACAATATCACCACCATCAAGTGTTCCAAATTTCAGGGTCAAATGCCGGCCATTTTGTCCATATAAATAGATCACGACCATAAACCCCTATTGTTGCACGGTTAATGCCTAACCGTGATACCAGGTTCTTACTTAATGAATAGTCTAAACGTGCTTCCCTAAATTTGATGAAGTCAGTAGGGAAGGTGCTACCCTCAGCATTGTCCTGTCCAAAATGTGATCTATAATATTCATCGATATTTTTAGCAACAACATCATTAGGACGGAAAGTGCCATCTGCATTCTGGATTACACCGTTACCGATCATACCACTATATCTGCCTGGCAATGTGTTAACCGTTTTACCTTGTTCTGCAAGTTTATAATGAGTCAAAGAATGTCCAACGCCACCCCATTGTGTGTCAAACAAAACATTTAAACGAAGTCCTTTATAAGAAAAGCTGTTTCCAAATGAAGCTTTTCCTTTAGGGATCGTATTCCCTAGATAAACAACTTGATTAGTCAATTTCGCATAACCAGTCGATTCATCGTAAATTACCTGACCATCGGGCGCTCTTAAATATCCGATTCCATATAGATCCCCTAAACTTCCACCGACCATACCCACAATTTGTCCAGAACCAACTGAGCGTTGTTGAAGAACAATTGAGCTGTCCGTTAATTGTTTGATTTCATTTTTATTCGTCGTAAAGGTTAACATCGATGACCAAGTGAAGTCATCCTTTTTTACTTGATCTGTATTTAAGCTGATTTCCAATCCTTTATTTTCTACTTCACCAAAGTTCACTAAGAACCTACTAACACCAGATGCTGGATCAACGAACCTATATAAGTGTTGGTCCATAGAATTAGCTTTATACCATGCGACATCTAATTTTATACGGTTCTTTACCATACGGATATCCGTACCGAATTCAAGAGAAGTCGTGCGAAGAGGACGAATGAGTGGGTTAACTAAGCTTGTAGGATTTGATAAAGCACCTCCGATTAAATGAATTTGGGTTCTCATAAACAAAAGAAGTTTGATAAGGTCTCTGAACTCCTGATCCTGTTCCAGCAAATGATGCCCTGATTTTACCGAAATTGATGAATTCTGGTAATTCCCATAGTTTAGAGAACACAAAACTACCATTGATCGACGGATAGAAGAAGTTTAATTTCTTATCTGGGTAATAGATTGTAGCTAGCGTACTGGTCCAGTCCATACGAGCTGTCGCATCAAGGTATAAGAATTCCTTATAACCTGTTGTGATCAATCCATAGATACTATTGGTTTCAAATTTTTCTATAATTTGTTTTGTTTTAACACCATATCTAGCGTTTCCATGGTTGTAGACTCCTGGATAAAATAAACCATCAGAGGTTAATTCATCTCTTCTGTATTCGTTACGAAGGGTACTTCCACCCGCCGTAACTGAAAAGTCAAAATCTTCATTGATTTCTTTGTTATATCTAACCAAGAAATCTAGATTTGTTTCTCTTGAAAATACCGATTGACTACGGTAAGAACCTTCACGAAATCTGGAACCTGCATCATAGGGGCGATTTTGATTTCTGTCCTCTGTTGACATGTCCATTGCAGCCCGAACCTGAGCCATTAGATTTGGAGAGAACTGATAGCTTGCCTGAGCGTTACCGGTGATGGTATGTCTGTTGTTGGCATTGATGAATTCATAAGAAATGGCATATGGATTCTCAGGATAAGTACTGAATGGATAGGAAATCTTACGATCTTCTTCACCATTTACCCAGTAGTTCCGTAGCCAATTGATATCTGCGCTAGGTTGCCAAAAAATATACCAGTACATCAACGATTGATTTCCATAACCTGAACCAGGTAAATTGTCGGACCAACGGTTGTTGTAGTTGATTTTCGAATTGATTGTTAGTTTATCAGTAACTTTTGAATTAACCGAAAGGGCCAATGTATTGCGTTTGTAACCAGTATTTGGTACAATCCATTTGTTTTGAACGTTGGTAGCTGAAAATCTTGCAGTTGTTTTGTCAGTGCTACCATCAATGGAAACAGAGTTTGTGAATGTACGGCCGACATCAAAGAATCCGTTGACTCCATTCTTGCCGTCATATGCTCTCCAAGGAGTTCGCGACTCCCCAACTTTCTGTGTCAAGGGGTCCCATTGAAAAAATTCTTGTCCATCGAACTTAGGACCATATGCAGAACTCGTTCCACTTGTACTTCCACCATCAACCGTACTTCCAAATGAATAATGAGCAGCACCATCAAGACCCTGACCATATACGTATTGCAGTTCAGGAGAACGGTTCATGGATTCAAAAGAAGTATTTGAATTCACTGTTATCCCAATTCCCTTTGATTTTTGAGTTCCTGATTTTGTAGTAATGATTACGGCACCATTTGCGCCCCTTTGCCCATAAAGTGCAGCAGCTCCAGGTCCTTTGAGGACGGTAATACTTTCTATATCTTCCGGATTGATATCATCCATACCGGAGCCATAATCTACAGGCATATTATCAGATCCAGTTCCATAAGGACTGTCTGAACCTAGTGCTGAACGACGCCCTGACCCCCCCATTAATAATTACTCCATCAACAACAATCAAAGCTTCATTTTCACCCGTTAGATTGTTCTCACCTCTTAAGATAATTTTAGTTGAACCTACAGGTCCTGAATTTGAGCGCATTAAGTTGACACCTGCGACTTTACCAGATAGTGCATCCATCCAGTTGTTGGATAATGCCTCTGTAAGTTGTTCCCCTTTCACAGTACTTGCAGCATACCCTAAGGCTTGTTCCTCACGTTTTTATGCCCAGTGCTGTAACAACAACTTCTTCGATAGATTCATCAACTTCCGTTAATTGGATGCTGTAGTTGTCTTTTTCTGCCCTAAAAGTGGTGGCATTATAACCAATCATTTTAATGTTTATCGTTGATCCTTTTAATACAGAACCTTGGAATACACCATTTGAATTGGTAAAGCCAATAGCTTTATTGTTGTTCATGATGTTAGCTCCATTTAAAGGATTTCCTGTCTTTGCATCAACGACTGTAATTTTAACATCAATAACTTCCTGAGCTGAATGCTCTGACATCGGAAAATGACTCAGATTTGCTCGAGCATGCGTAGTGTAGGAGAAACCCAGCATCAACAGGAGTCCTACCTTGCTAATTTTTGTAAAATGATTCTTCATTAAAAAATTTAGTTAATAATATCAAACAGTTAATTATTAAAATACTTTTGGTCTGCAAACATTAGAAAATAACTACATTGCGGTTTTTTGAATGGTTTGATTTACCACCTTAAATCCAGTTAAATTTTAAATAGTTGGTATTGAACTATTTTAATTTTCAATTAGTGCTGTTTGTTGCACTTCTTATGAACTGCATTGCGCAAAACTACAATTGGAATGTAAATTCTATGTTAAGAAAATGTTGAATAATTAATAAGGTTTATAATAATTTAATTGATTCTCTGACTAAAAATAAGAAATGTGTTTTAATATTTAAGACGTTTGCTAAAAATTTTAATTTAATATTGTTAATTTTTCTTTCGTTTTGTTAAATAAATATGGATTTTTATAGAGGTAGGATGCTATTTTATGCTAATTTTTCTTTATTAAAATATTTATATCAAATAAAATTAAATTGTAATAAAACAGGGAATGGGTACCTTGTTATGCAATGATGCATAAAGACGCAAAAATGGAAAATGCAATAAAAAACCTTTATCTCTCATCTTTGATTCTGTAAAAATCATTTGAAAGATAAAGGTTGGTTTATTTGAAAGAAAAGGGTGTCTATCTTATTTTTTCTTCAACAAAATGGTGAAGTGTCTCAATATTTCTGATTCCCATACGATTTCCAATCCAGATTTAATTTCATCTCTACGGTCGAAAATGTTTTTCAGAGCGACAGCGACATAATCTAAATGTTTGTAGGTATAAGTTCTCCGGGGAATAGCTAAACGGAGAAGTTCCAATTTAGGGAATCTATCTTGCCTAGTTTCTGGGTCACGATCAGCTAATAGAGTTCCAATCTCTACGCCTCTGACTCCAGCTTCCTTATATAGTTCTATAGCTAAGGTTTGAGCTGGATATTCTTCCCGAGGGACATTGGTCAGAAAATTCAAAGCATCCACAAAAACTGCATGTCCACCGATCGGTTTCTGAATAGGAATTCCATATTCAATTAATTTGTTGCCAAGATATTCGACTTGATCAATTCTAGCTTTCAAATAGGGTAGTTCCGTCGACTCCAATAATCCCTGAGCCAAAGCTGCAAGGTCACGTCCTGCCAATCCTCCATACGTAATAAAGCCTTCGTAGATAATGCCCATATTGCCACAAGCGCGGTATAACTGTTCATTTCGCATGCCTAAAAGTCCTCCAATATTAACGAGTCCATCTTTTTTTGCTGACATGGTAAATCCATCACCATATGAAAACATTTCCTTAACAATTTCTTTGATGGTCTTGTCTTGGTATCCTTCCTCTCTTTCTTTAATGAAATATGCATTCTCAGCAAATCGAGCAGCATCGAAAAAAACGGGAATTCCATATTTATCTGAAAGTGCTTTTACTGAAATAATATTCTCCATAGATACTGGCTGACCACCCGGTGAATTACAGGTAACAGTAATCATACAAAAAGGTATGTTTTCCTTTGGATGCGCCTTATAAACTTCCTCTAATTTTTTGAGGTCTATATTTCCTTTAAAAGGGTGCAAATCATTGATATCAAAAGCTTCATCTATTGTACAATCAATTGCATGTGCTTTGCGAAACTCAATATGTCCTTTCGTCGTGTCAAAATGTGAATTCCCAGGAACTACATTGTTTTCTTTCACTAAGATGCTAAACAAGACATTTTCGGCGGCACGTCCTTGATGTGTAGGAAGAAAATAAGGAAATCCTAAGGTATTCCTGACCACTTCTCTCAGTTTCAAATACGATTGAGATCCGGCATAACTTTCGTCACCCATCATTATTTCTGCCCATTGCCGGTCAGACATGGCTCCCGTTCCACTGTCAGTCAGTAAATCAATAAAAACTCGATCACTTGCTAAGTTGAATAAATTATTGCCTTCCTCATCGATCCATTTCTCTCTTTGCTCGCGGGTAGACATGTAAATTTCTTCGACCATCTTCACCTTATAAGGCTCTGCCCAGGGTAATTCCATAAAATTTATTTTTGGTTATAAAACGAGATTAAATTAACATATTTCTAATAATAAAAGATAAAATTTCGTTTAAATGCATTTTTTGTAAAAATTGGACCGATGTATTGCAAAAACATATTCCCAAATGGCAATTCTGTGAAAAGTTCAAATTCTATTTTTCGCTCTTTTTGCATATTTTAGGAATACATCCTAAAAAATTAATTACAATTATAGAAGTCATTCCTATGAGATCATTATTACTTTCCTTGTTTATTGTTGTGTTTGCAATGGAAACATTTGGACAAACTCCTCTGAAACTTGCCATCGCCGGGCTCAGTCATGGTCATGTAGATTGGATCTTTAATCGTAAAGACAAAAACGATGTGGAATTGGTAGGGATATATGAAACAAATCCTGAATTAATTGAGCGATATTCGAAGCGATATAACTTAGATAAATCTATGTTTTTTACGGATCTGGACCAAATGTTGGAACAAAAGAGACCTGCTGCAGTATCGGCATTCGGTGCAATTAGTGAGCATGTTGATGTAGTAAGAGCTTGCGCTCCCCGGAAAATCCATGTTATGGTAGAAAAGCCTTTGGCAACTTCCTTGGCTGACGCAATTGAAATCGAGGATTTGGCCAACAAATATAACATCCATGTGTTGACTAATTATGAGACTTCATGGTACCAGAGCAACCAAGAAATCAAAAAATTATTGGAAAAAGGCCAGTTAGGTGAAATCCGAAAAGTAGTGGTTAATGATGGTCACCAAGGACCAAAAGAAATTGGTGTAAGCAACGAGTTTTTAGAAATATTGACAGACCCAAAAAGGAATGGTGCTGGAGCCTTAGTTGATTTTGGATGTTACGGAGCCAACTTGATGACATGGCTATTAAATGGAGAAAGACCAATTTCAGTAACAGCAGTTGTTCAACAGAACAAACCTGAAATATATAAAGATGTTGATGATGAAGCAACCATTGTTTTGCAGTATCCAAAAGCACAATGTATCATTCAGGGTTCTTGGAACTGGACTTTTTCAAGAAAGGATATGGAAGTGTATGGCAATAAAGGCTATGCTATTGCTGTAGATCCAACCACATTGAGGTCTAGATTGCAGGAAAACAAACCAGAGGAGATCCATAAGCTTCAACCAAGACCTGTACCTTTCAATGATCCATTTTCATTCCTAGCAGCGGTTGTAAATGGAACTTTCAAAATGCAGGAATTCGATCAATATGGATTGAAAGTGAATGTAATCGCGGTTGAAATATTGGAGGCCGCAATGAAATCCGCAAAAGAGAAAAAAACGGTTTATTTAAACTAAAATTCAGTCAAATAACATAAATGATTCTCTTCGAATCTAATAAATATCCTCAGAACTTATTGTTCTGAGGATTTTGAAGTTAAAATTATATTTGTGTTTTTTTGATCGTTATTAGGCTCTTCCGCTGGTAGCAATTCTTTTTCTTTGTTTTTATTTCCCATAATCCACAATACTGCTCCAACGACTACAAAGACGATTTTTATGCCCCAAGCGGTGCCTTCGCCCCAATTGTAAATCCATAAAAGAAGTCTTGGAACAGCATTGAAAAAATTCATAATAATGGCTAACAAACCATAAATAAATAAAATTGAACCGATACTTTTCATAATCTTAAGTTTTAGTTTTGGTTTTCCGAAGAAGAAATTCTCTTCGGGTATTTTTTGATTAAATAATTTTAAAATTCACCAATAAGAATAAATAGATGTTTATAATTTAAATATTAAAATAAATAAAAAATATTTATCAATTATATTAAATTTTATAATTGTTCAATTTTATTCTGAAAATATTCTGGTTGATGTTATATTAATTTTATATTAATAATCTGTTTGATTTGTTCCTAAAATATATAACCCCTTATATTTATAGTTTGAAAAACAAAACCTTAAAAAATGAAATCAACCTATTTATCAAAACCTAGTAATTGTAACAACCTCCTTGTCCTTATGATTTTTTTATTTGCATTTATTCCCGAAGGATTTTCTCAGAAAGCTGAAGTAAAATTATTTGCACATAGAGCCGGGGCTCATGAGTATGATGAGAATACCATTTCAGCCTTTAAAGCAACTTATGAAAAAGGAATGCGAGGTTACGAAACGGATGTAAGACTGACAAAAGATGGGCAACTCGTAATTTTTCACGATGATAACCTAGAAAGAATAGTTGGGATTAAAGGGAAAATTGAGGAAATGACCCTTGAAGAAATCAAAAAACTAAAAACGAAAAAAGGAAATCCCATACCGACTCTCGATAAGGTGGTAGAATTCTTTAAGGATAAGCCAGGAGTTTACATTGAGTTTGAGATGAAAACCAATAAACCGATGTATTCGGAGGAAGATTTACAAAAATATTGTGATCAGCTCTATGAGAAAACATATTCAAATAAACCTGCTGGGTCAGATTACCTATTAACGTCTTTTGATAAAAGACCTTTGCAATATTTGAAAAAGACTTATCCAAAAGTAGACATGCTTTTTATTAAAGGTGAAGGATTGACACAAAAAGTAGTTGATGAAGCTAAAGAATTAGGAATCAACAGAATTGGAGCCAGCGTACATGGTACAACTAGAAATATGGTGATCGAAGCAAAGAAACAAGGAATCATAGTGAGCTTATGGCCAGGAAGATCAATTGATGATTTCCTTCTGGGAGTATATTTAGGTAGTGACTATTTATGTTCTGATGTGCCAATTTCGGTAACAGAATGGGTGAAAGAAAATGCTCCTGAAATCAAATTGAAATAAAAAAAATGGAAAAGCGAAACCTATTTCGCTTTTCCATTTATGTTTTTATTCGCAGACTGATTCTATGGAAGAGAATTCATTTGCTAAATGTTTAAGATATTGCTGATGGTAATTGTTGATCCTTTCAGCAGTTGCATTTTTTTCAACATCGTGCAAATGGAAACCAGGGATTCTTTCCATTCCCACAAATTGGTTCATTTTATGGAAGCCGTATAAGATGCCATTATCTACAGAAATTTGATCAAAGAATTCTCCTTCCAATGTAAAAGCGGTATCTGGAGCATTCCATGACGTGGTGGCCATATATTTTTTCCCATGCATTAAGCCCCCTTTTCCGTAATTTATTGCTGGGTTTTTTCTGCTTCTACCATCGCTAAAGTACATTCCATTTTGATGGCCAGCATTGAATACCTCATCAATATAAAATTTAAACTTATTCGGAACTTGAAACCACCAAATAGGCATATGATATACTATGATATCTGCCCATTTGAAATTTTCCACCTCTTCTAAGGGATCAAAATTATCGTTGATGTCTGTTACACGGACGTCATAACCATTTTGTTGAAAATAATTGCGCGTCCAATCTGTTATACTGCGATTTAATGCTCCTCCTGAATGTGAAAAGACTTGTCCTGCATTGATTATAAATATGTTCATATTTCTATCATTATAATTTGTGATAGGACAAAGTTCTATTACTTTTATGTATATTTAAAATAATTTAAGTTTGGTGTTTATATAATTAATATTATAGTTATGCGATGGAATTTAGAATGGCTGCGAACATTTAAAGCAATTTATGAAACAGGAACTTTGTCAGCTGCGGCTCAAGAATTATTTATTTCTCAACCTGGGGTTAGCCTCCATTTAAATTCCTTGGAATCGTTTACAGGAACAAAATTGTTTGACAGATCAGCAAGAAAAATGGTTCCTACAGAACGAGGTAAGATCCTTTATAATTTTATCCTTGAACCTTTAGGGAAATTGGAATTGGCAGAGGAACAATTTCATAAACGTTCACAAACTGAGCGCGCTACCATCTCAATTGGTATGTGCTTTGAAACCTTTCAGTATACATTGGAAGAACATGTAACAGAGTTGCCTTTTAATTTGATCATCAAATTTGGAGAATATGAACAAATGCAAGATGATTTGGATAATGGGTCATTGGATTTGATTGTTTCTTCACATAAGGGAAATCAGAAGAATTTGGAATATGAGCCATTTTCTAAAGAAAGAATTGTTTTAGTAGCTGGAAATAAAACAGACACCGTCGAATTAGAAAAGCTTTTAAAATCTGGGAAGCTAAAGGAGGCTTCTGCTTGGCTGAAGAAACAATTGTGGTATAGTACGGCTGCTGATATGGCTCACCTTAAACACTTCTGGATGAAGCATTTTGATGAACACACTGATTTTAGCCCGAACTATATCGTGCCGAATATATCTTCCATAATCCGTTGTCTGGGGAATTCTGAAGGATTTTCCGTAGTTCCTGATTTTCTATGTCAGGATGCTCTAGAGTCAGGAAAAATAAAACTGGTATATGAAGGAGATGACCCTCTGGAAAATATCCTATATTTTGGAACCCGGAAAAAAACTATCTATAAAAAAGAAATAGAAAAACTAGAAGAACTGTTGAGAGAAAAATGGTAAAACCTAAATTGAAATTTTTGAAACCGATATCATAACTGACGGTTATGTTTTGAGTTTATGATTTTTTTTTGTTAACTTATTTTAGAGAAAGCTATTTACAAGACTATTAAAAAAGGGTTTTTTGGAATCCAAAAAGAAAGGAGTAGGGCTTTGACTTTTAAATTGAAAGAAATTGATACACCTATTGAGGCCATAAAAAGAAGTGAGTTTCATAAAGTAAAAGAGTATTACAGAAAGAATGGTGTTAATAAAACCGATAGATTCAATAGGACATTATTATTAAATGCTGCACTATATGGAGAGCCGCAACTTGTAGAGTGGGCAATTCGGCAGCATGCAAACCTTAACCATCAAGATAAAAAAGGACTCAGCGTTTTGCATATTGCTGTTCAAAGCAACCAATTAGATTTGGTATCGTTATTACTTAAATCTGGAATTGAAGTTGATTTACAAGACCATTTTGGAAATACTGCCCTGTGGCGAGCAATGATGGATAATGTGGATATAAATATAATATATCTATTACTGCAGTATCGTGCTAACCCAGATTTGAAAAACAACTATGGTATTTCTGCAAGAGATCTCCTTTGCGACGAAAATAAAAATTGGGAAATCTTAAAGAAAATATTCGAAGAACCGGTGTCTTTTGGCAATTAAATTTCTTTTAATGCTATTGGATAATTCAAGGGTAAAAATAATTTACAATTTTGATAGTATAGAAGCGTGTAGTTTTGTTCTCTAGGAATTCATTTGATAAATATCGATGGACCAAAAGAAATTCTCCTAAAGTGAAACAGGCAAATAATTTGATTTATCTGTGTTTGTTTGTAATATGGTCCTGCCATTTTTTAATGACAGCACATGTTTCGTAAGCTTCCTGCTTTACGAATTGTTTGAGCAGCGATTCAAGTGTTAGGATAAATTCATCCATATGAATGAAATTTCCTTCTTCATCACGATAATCAGAAAGAATATCTAATAGAAAACAATGGGTTTCGAACTCACGGAATTTGTTCTGATAATTACGGTCTGCTTTAAGCCATAACTTTTCAAGTTGAAAGCCAGACTTAATGTGTAGATGACAGGCGTCTTCATACTCAGATCGATGGGTCTTGAGTTCCTTCTTCATTTTCTCGACACTAGTTTGCAGGTTATCATATAGCGATGATAAATGAATCTGCACTTCTCGTTGTTTTGAAATAAGTGGCATAATGTTGTTATTTTGCTCGCACGATTTTCAACAAGTATAATCTCATTTTGTTTTAATAATTTGTTGATTATATGTGAATTAAATAATTATGTCGGTTATACTGGTTTAAAAGGAATATATTTGGTTTATGAATGAAGTTAAGATAAATGGTTTAAAATTGGAAATTTGTTCCAATTCAATTTTCTCAGCAAAGCAGGCACAGGCTGGTGGAGCAAGTAGAATTGAGTTGTGTCAGAACTTAGAAAATGGAGGAACAACGCCATCTTATGGGCAGATCAAATTGACAAGAGAAAGCTTAAATATCGGTGTACATGTTTTAATAAGGCCAAGAACCGGTGATTTCCTTTATAACGATGATGAATTCAATGAAATCCGTCAAGATATTATTTATTGCAAAGAAGCGGGATGTGACGGAGTTGTTATTGGAATATTGAATGCTGATGGTTCTGTTGATAAAGAAAGAATGAAAATTTTGGTAACAGAAGCTAAACCAATGTGTGTTGTATTCCATCGGGCATTTGATCGCTGCAAAGATCCAATGCAGGCATTGGAAGATATCATAGAATTGGGATGTGACCGGATATTGACTTCAGGACAACAGAATACTGCATGGGAGGGAAGGGATCTTCTGAAGAGGCTAGTTCAGCAAGCTGGGGATAGAATAGAAATAATGCCAGGCTCTGGAGTTGATGCTGCGAATGTAACAGCAATTTTAAATTACACGGGTGCCAAAAGCATTCATTCTTCAGCAAAAGTGATTGAGAAATCAAAAATGGAATTTAAAATGGATGCTGTGAGTGGGATGGATGAGGACGAAATTTATAGTTCTCAAGCAAAGGTTGAGGAGATTGTAGCCCAAATAAAAAGCCTGTAGATATTCTACAGGCTTTTTTATGTTGTTGTTAAACTTATTTAGCGTCTGCTGAAAGTTTATCTAAGATTGCGTCATTCTTAGTGATTTGGCTGTTTTTCGGCATTTTGCTTTTTGAACCTGGTTCAATATTACGGCCAAGCTTTAAAAACTGTACTTCAACGCGTGCAACAGTTTTATTTCTTCTATCTTTTCTTTTTAAACGTGTAACTCCCATTGTGATAAAATATTTTTAATTGTTATTAACGAGGTCGGAAGCGGATTCGAACCGCTGTAGGAGGTTTTGCAGACCTCAGCCTAGCCACTCGGCCATCCGACCCTTTACCCTTACAGGCATGCAAAAATAGGATTAAATTTTAAAATAAAAAAACCTTTTTCGCTTTTTGTTTAGGTATTTCTTCTTAACCTCTCTAAGGCATTGATTTTTAATTTAATTAATTGGATCTAGTGAATACCATAAGATGAAAATAAAATTTATTGAAAAATAAACACTTGATTATAAATGTTTTAATAAGGTATTTGTTTAAAATTTTCATTTTGGTCTAAACTTTGCAAGTCTTGCAGTGTCTCAACTACAATTAATGAGACCATTAAATAAGAAAAAATAAAAAGAATATGAAAAAATTATTACTTACTATGGGTGCTGCATTTTTATTAGCAGCTGGAGCACAAGCTCAAACTAGCTACGGATTAAAAGCTGGTGTTAACTTAGGTAAATATTCAAACCTGGGTTCAGATCAAAGCAATAACGTGTCTTTTCACGTAACAGGTTTTGCTGATATTCCAGTAGCATCTCAGTTCTCTATCCAACCAGGTGTTTCATTACAAGGTAAAGGAACTAAATTTACTGGATCATTAGATAACTCTAGTGCAGAGTATACTAGAAATGTAATGTCTCTTGAAGTTCCTGTAAATGCGGTATATTATATTCCAGCTGGTGCAGGTAACGTTTTCTTGGGTGCTGGTCCTTATGTAGGATTCAATATTTCAGGTAAAGACAAATTAAAAGGAGATTTAGCTGGATATACTGGTGAAACTGAATGGGATTTAGAATTTTCAGGAGATAATAAAGATATGAATCTTATTGATGCTGGTGTTAACTTCCTAGGTGGTTACAAATTCAACAATGGATTATTAATCAACGCTGGTTATGGTTTAGGGTTAACAAATCTTAATCCTGGAGATGGCGATAATATCAATAGCCGTACCTTATCATTCGGTCTTGGTTTCCAATTCTAAGCAAATTGAAAAGGCTTAATCGCCTTAGTGAATAAATAAAGGGCAATCCGTTAGGGTTGCCTTTTTTTTTTGTGCTTGTAACATTTAATGCCCTCAAATGTTATTTTGCGTCTGCTGATTAAATAATTGAAAAATTAAATGATTTCAAATATTTTAATAAAATAATTAATTGAATTTTTTAAAATTTTATAATAAAATCTTTATAGTAAATAATAGCATTCAATTTATTGTTAATTATTTTGAAAATATAATAAAAGTAAATTACATTTACTTTATTAACAATAAATTATGATTTATGAAAAAAGTTTTATTATGGGCGATCCTATGTGGATTTGCGATTCCTGGAGCTATGGCTCAGACAGGATTTGGTCTAAAGGCTGGAGTCAACATGGCAAAAATGACTATTGAAGTTGAAAAAGGAGTGAAGACTCCTAGTCATGTGTCCTATTTTGTCACTGCATTCGCTGATTTACCTTTAGCTGACCAATTTTCAATTCAACCAGGCTTGTCTTTGCAAGGAAAGGGTGCTAAAGCATCTATTAAAGAAGGTGAGAACGAAGCTTCCATTCGTACAAATCTTATGTCGATAGAAATTCCCGTAAACGCTGTATATTATATACCTGCAGGTTCTGGAAAAGTATTTATTGGTGCCGGACCTTACATTGGATACAATATCAGTGGAAAGTACAAGGAAACGGTAAATGGTAAAAGCGCAGAAGAGAAAATTAAATTTTCAGGGAAGGATAAAGATATGAAACCACTTGATTTTGGTATTAATGCTATGATAGGGTATAAGCTTTTTAGTGGACTATTGATTAATGCTGGTTATGGATTAGGGCTTGCAGATTTGAATGTTGATAAGGAGGAAAAAGCACTATCAAATAGAGTATTTTCTATAGGTGTTGGATTCCAATTTTAACCTGAATTTTGCTAAATAAAAAGAGAAGGACTCGCTTAGGCGAGTCTTTCTCTTTTACTGCAAAATTATCCTGTGTGAAATATTGTTAATTAACAGTTTGGTAACATTTATTTGTGGTTAGGTATAATACTTTTGGGTTCACATTATAAATAATCATTATGAAAAGAATTTTATTTTCAATGGCAATTGGCGCCTTGTCCATCTGTGCCTTACACGCTCAAACTACTTATGGTCTAAAAGCTGGAATGAATCTATCAAAGGTCTCCAATCTAGAAGATCAAAAGTTCAACCCCTCTTACTTTATAACTGGTTTTGCAGACATTCCTTTGTCTTCTCAATTCTCTATTCAGCCGGGAGTATCCTTGCAAAGGAAAGGTGCAAAATTTCAATCAGCAGGTTTTAACTGGGATCAAACTCCTATGGAAGACTACAAATCAACATTAAATACGATGTCTATTGAGATTCCTGTAAATGCTGTATACTATGTTCCAGTCGGAAATGGGAAAATGTTTATTTCTGCTGGACCTTACCTTGGATATAACATCAGTGGCAAAATCAAAGATTCTGGTCCCAATGGCGAAAGTGAACGTGATGTCAACTTCAGTGGAAACGACAAAAACATGAATAGACTAGATGCCGGCCTTAATTTTGGCCTAGGTTATAAGCTTTTTAATGGAATATTGTTCCAAGCAGGTTATGGCCTAGGTTTAAGCGATCTAAACGCCTCCAAGAACAGTAAATCCTTCTCCAATCGAACCATTAATTTCGGAGTAGGATTTCAGTTTTGAGTTTAGATATGAGATGTGAGATATGAGATATGGGATAGAAGGGGGGATGGCGATATGAGAATTGAGAAATAAATTTCCCAGTTAATATCTCAAATCTCATATTTCATGCAACATAAAGTACGAAACTTATAAAACTTCATTTAAATACAATTTAAAATACATTTTGGTCTAAAATTAAATTATGAATCATGAAAACAATTTTATCAGTTCTAGGATTTTCCTTTATTTCCATTTTTGCAGCGAATGCTCAAACTACTTATGGTTTAAAAGCAGGAATGAATTTTTCCAAGATTACGGAGCGTAAATTCCAAAATTACACTCCTTCTTATTTTGTTACCGGATTTGCAGAATTTCCCCTGACATCCCGCTTGTCCATTCAACCAGGTTTGTCCTTACAGGGAAAAGGTTCTAAAACAATTGCTCCAGGTTCTATCATGGATCCTGATATAAAGGGGGATTATAAAGGGACTATGAATACCATGTCCATTGAAATTCCTATAAATATGATTTATTATGTTCCTGTTGGTTATGGCGATATCTTTCTTTCGGCAGGTCCATATATTGGCTATAATATTTCAGGAAAAATAAAGGAATCAAATTATGAGCCAGGTTCGACTCAAGAAAGGTCATCAGACATCAAATTCAGTGGAAATAATAAATACATGAACAGGATAGATGCCGGTGTTAATTTTGGTTTAGGTTATAAATTGAAAAATGGCCTTTTATTTCAAGCTGGATATGGACTCGGATTAACAGATCTAAATGGAATAAAGAATGTTTCATTACCTTCTTCCTCATATAGAACATTTAATTTCGGTGTAGGATTTCAGTTTTGAGATTAGATATGGATATCGATATGAGATATGAGATGTGAGATTTGCGATAGAAAGGGTATTAGTATTTATTAAAGGAGATATGAGATATGTGATATGAGATGTGAGATAGAAAGGGTATTAGTATTTGTGACAGGATATGCGATATTGATGTGAGATGTGCGATAGAAAGTATGCTTTGGAAAATAAGAGTTGAGAAATAATTTTCCGGTTAATATCTCAAATCTCATATCTCAAATCTCGATAAGAAAAAAACAAAAGAGCCCATTTTTCAATGGGCTCTTAGTTTTTTTCTTATCGAAATCTATCACACTTTGATTTCAACTTCTACACCTGAAGGTAATTCTAATTTCATCAACGCATCAACAGTTTTTGAGTTAGATGAGTAGATGTCTAACAATCTCTTGTAAGAACACAATTGGAATTGCTCACGTGCTTTTTTGTTAACGTGTGGAGAACGTAAAACTGTATAGATTTTTTTCTCAGTAGGCAATGGAATAGGACCACTAACAACTGCACCTGTAGGTTTTACTGTTTTTACGATTTTCTCAGCTGATTTGTCAACCAAGTTGTAATCGTATGATTTCAATTTGATTCTGATTCTTTGGCTCATTATATATTTTGTTTTTAAGATGATCCCTGATTAGAGCTATTAACAACCAGGGATCGGTTTATTTTAATTCTAAAGATTAATCTTCTAGACCTTTAACTTTTCCTTTTGCTTTTGAGATCACATCTTCTTGTACGTTACGAGGAGCGTCTTCGTAGTGATCAAATTCCATTGTAGAAGTTGCACGGCCAGAAGTGATCGTACGTAACTGAGTTACATATCCGAACATTTCAGAAAGTGGTACTAATGCTTTGATTACTTGAGCACCATTACGTGAATCCAAACCTTGCATTTGACCACGACGACGGTTCAAGTCACCCATTACATCACCCATGTTTTCCTCTGGAGTCAATACTTCAACTTTCATGATAGGCTCCATTAATACTGGAGAACATTTAGGAAGTGCTGCACGGTAAGCCATCTTAGCTGCTAATTCGAAAGATAATGAGTCTGAATCGACTGCGTGGAATGAACCATCAATCAAACGAACTTTCATACCTGACAATTGGTAACCTGCTAAAACACCATTTTTCATGGAAACTTCGAATCCTTTTTGAACTGAAGGGATATATTCTTTAGGAATAGATCCACCTACGATTTCATTTACGAATTGAAGAGGGTTTTTAACAACATCCCAATCCTCATCTGCAGGAGAGATAACAACTTTGATATCCGCGAATTTACCACGACCACCTGATTGTTTTTTGTAAACCTCACGGTGTTCAGTAGTTCCGTTGATAGACTCTTTGTAAGCAACTTGAGGAGCACCTTGGTTTACCTCAACTTTGAACTCACGTCTCAAACGGTCGATCAAGATATCTAAGTGAAGCTCACCCATACCTGAAATAACTGTTTGACCAGTGTCTTCGTCAGTTTTTACTACGAATGTAGGATCCTCTTCAGCTAATTTGCTAAGTCCGATACCTAATTTATCTACGTCAGCTTGAGTTTTAGGCTCGATCGCTAAACCAATAACCGGCTCAGGGAAAACCATTGATTCAAGAACGATAGGGTTTTTCTCGTCACATAAAGTATCACCAGTTTTGATGTCTTTGAAACCAACAACAGCACCGATGTCACCAGCACCAATTCTTTCGATTGGGTTTTGTTTGTTCGCGTGCATTTGGAAGATACGAGAGATACGCTCTTTGTTGCCTGAACGAGTGTTCAATACATAAGAACCAGCATCTAATACTCCTGAATAAACACGAGTGAAACATAAACGACCTACGAATGGGTCAGTAGCGATTTTGAAACCTAAAGCTGCGAATGGCTCAGACTCAGATGGCTTACGAACAATCTCTTCGCCAGTACGAGGGTCAGTACCTTTAACAGCCTCTTGATCCAATGGTGAAGGCAATAACTCCATAACGAAGTCAAGCATAGTTTGAACACCTTTGTTTTTGAAAGATGAACCACAAACCATAGGAACAATTGCATTATCTAAAACTGCTTTACGTAAAGCGTCTAAGATTTCGCGCTCTGTCAATGAATCTGGATCTTCGAAGAATTTCTCCATCAAAGACTCATCATATCCAGCAACAGCTTCTAATAATTTCTCACGGTATTCAGCAACCTCTTCCAACATATCCTCAGGAATTGGAACCTCAGTAAAGGTCATACCTTTATCAGCTTCATTCCAAACGATACCACGGTTGTTGATTAAGTCAACAACACCTTCGAAGTTATCTTCAGCACCGATAGGTAATTGAAGAGCTACTGCATCAGAACCTAACATTTCTTTTACTTGCTTAACTACTTTTAAGAAGTCAGCACCAGAACGGTCCATTTTATTTACGAAACCTATACGAGGAACTTTGTATCCATCCGCTAAACGCCAGTTAGTCTCCGATTGAGGCTCAACACCATCAACCGCAGAGAACAAGAATACAAGACCATCAAGTACACGTAATGAACGGTTTACTTCTACAGTAAAGTCAACGTGTCCTGGAGTGTCAATAACGTTTACTTGGTATTTTTTGTTACGGTAGTTCCAGAATACAGTTACAGCTGCAGAGGTAATCGTGATACCACGCTCTTGCTCTTGTGCCATCCAGTCAGTTGTAGCAGAACCTTCGTGAGTTTCTCCCAACTTGTGGTTTACACCAGAGTAGAATAATATACGCTCTGTAGTTGTTGTTTTACCAGCATCGATGTGTGCAGCGATACCAATATTTCTTACTAATTTTAAATCTTTTGCCATGTTATTTATTGCAGTTTGCCTATTGGCTGATTGTTATTTCTTTAGAAATAAATACACCGACTTTGATAATGGAAAAATCTATTATCTAAAGTCGGTGTAAACATATTTGATTCTTTTTGTTCAAAATTAGAATCTGAAGTGTGAGAACGCTTTGTTAGCCTCAGCCATTTTGTGCGTATCTTCTTTCTTCTTAACAGCAGCACCTTCACCTTTAGAAGCTGAAATGATTTCTCCCGCTAATTTTTCAAACATAGTTTTTTTCACCACGTCTGCGAGCGTAAGAAATTAACCATTTCATACCTAAAGCGATTTTGCGCTCAGGACGAACTTCCATTGGTACTTGGAAGTTTGCACCACCAACACGACGAGATTTAACCTCTACTGCTGGCATTACATTGTTAAGAGCTTTTTTCCAAGTCTCAAGACCATTCTCTTGAGTCTTTTGCTCTACTAATTCAACTGCATCGTAAAAAATTGAATAGGCGATAGATTTCTTACCGTCTACCATCATATTGTTTACGAAACGAGTTACCTGAACATCGTTAAACTTTGGATCAGGTAAAATGATTCTCTTTTTTGGTTTTGCTTTTCTCATTTTCTTTTCCTCCGTTTATTTTTTCTTACCTTTTGCTGGTGCAGCTGCTGCTTGTCCTGGTTTAGGACGTTTTGTTCCGTATTTAGAACGACGTTGGTTACGACCTGCAACACCTGAAGTATCTAATGCACCACGAATGATGTGGTAACGAACTCCTGGTAAGTCTTTAACACGACCGCCACGAATTAATACGATTGAGTGCTCTTGTAAGTTATGGCCTTCTCCTGGGATGTAAGCATTAACCTCTTTACCGTTTGTTAAACGAACACGAGCTACTTTACGCATTGCTGAGTTTGGTTTTTTAGGGGTAGTAGTGTATACACGCGTACACACACCTCTTCGCTGTGGACATGAATCCAACGCTGGTGACTTACTCTTGTCTACCAGAGCTACTCTACCTTTTCTAACTAGTTGTTGAATAGTAGGCATTTACCTGTTTTTCTTTTTTTTGATTTTGTTAAAAAATGTTTTTAAGTCCGCAAAGATATAAAGAATAATTTAAAGTGTAAAGAGTTGTATGTTAAGTTTTTTGAAAATAGACATAAGACATAAGACAAAAGACAGAAGAATTGAGACTACTTGAATTATAGTTTTTATTCCCAACTGGTGATTTCAACCATTATTAATAGTTTATAGGCGATTTCAGACAATCTTTCTTTTGTATTTGGCATAATACCCAAATACAAAATGAACCTGCAAAATTTAACTCTTGCAGGTTCTATTGTCTTATGTCTTATGTCTATTGTCTTCTTAGCTCATCAAAGTAAAATCAATCTGTCTCTTCTCAAGATCGACTTTTTTGACTTTGATTTGGACCTCATCACCGAGTTGATAGGTTTTCTTCTTTCTCTGACCGATAATTGCGAAGTTCTTTTCGTCTAAGGTGTAAAAGTCATCGGTGATATCTCTTAGGCGTACCATACCCTCACACTTGTTTTCCTCAATCTCAACGTACATTCCCCATTCTGTGACACCTGAAACAATTCCTTTGTATTCCACACCGATCTGGTCCTGCAAGAATTCTGCTTGTTTGTATTTTACTGAAGCTCTTTCTGCTTCCGCAGCTTTTTTCTCCATCTGTGACGAATGCTCCGACATTTTTTCATAATGTTCAGCATTGACCTTTTTACCACCGTCAAGATAATATTGCAGTAATCTATGCACCATAACATCTGGGTAACGGCGGATAGGGGAGGTGAAGTGCGTGTAATAATCAAAGGCCAACCCGTAATGAGAAGTTTTCTTCGTTGTGTAAATCGCCTTTGCCATAGATCTAATGGCAAGTGAGGTTAAAAGATTTTGTTCTTTGGAACCTTCGATTTTTGTCATTAATGCGTTTAAGGACTTTGCAGTTTCTTTGTCAGTCTTTATACTCAGGCGGTGACCAAACCTAGAAGCAAACAATGAGAAGTTCGTCAATGTTTCGGGATTAGGTACATCGTGGAATCTATAGACAAAAGGAAGTTTGTTTTTGCCTTTTCCCTGTCTGCCGATATATTCGGCAACTTTTCTGTTGGCAAGGAGCATAAAATCCTCAATTAATTTATGAGCTTCTTTTCTAACTTTAGTGTATACTCCAATTGGCTTGCCATTTTCATCGAGGTTGAATTTTACCTCATCGGTTTCAAAACTAATTGCTCCAGCTTTGAATTTTCGTTCCCTAAGAATTTCTGCAAGTTCGTTCAGTTTCAATATAGGTTCTGAAAGTTCATCCTCTTTGCCCTCGATAATCTCTTGGGCCTCCTCGTAACTGAATCTACGGTCGGAGTGTATAACGGTTCTTCCAAACCATTGTTCCAATACATTAGCTTTATCATCAAGTTCAAAAACTGCGGAAAAACACAATTTATCTTCGTTGGGCCTTAAGGAACATAAATTGTTTGAAAGCCTTTCAGGTAGCATTGGAATCACCCTGTCAACTAAATAAACGGATGTTCCCCTTTCAAAGGCTTCTTTATCTAAAACGGTATCTGGAATCACATAGTGTGATACATCAGCAATATGTACTCCGATTTCATAATTTCCATTCTCCAATTTTTTGAATGAAATAGCATCATCGAAATCTTTGGCATCAGCTGGGTCAATAGTAAATGTTGTAGTGCCTCTGAAATCCTGGCGTTTTGCAATCTCTTCTTCCGAAATGACATCAGAAATTGCATTTGCAGCATCTTCGACTGCTTTGGGGAATTCCAGTGGAAAACCAAAGTCTGCCAAGATAGCGTTCATTTCTGTATTGTTCTCGCCTTTTTTACCTAGGATGTTTTTTACTTTACCGATAGGGTTTTTAGCATTCTTTGGCCATTCAAGAATTGAAACGACCACTTTTTCTCCATTTTGTGCTCCGTTAAGGTTGTCCAATGGAATAAAAATATCATGGAGCATTTTCCTATCATCGGGTTGGAAAAATGCATAGGTCTTGGAGATGTCGATTGTACCTGTGAAATCGGTCTTCGCTCTTTGTAAAATCTCAACTACTTCCCCTTCGCGTTTGCGTCCTTTCTTGCGTTCATAAACATGGACTTTGACAATGTCATTATGCAGTGCCTGTCTTAGTTTTCGAGGTGCCACGTAAATGTCGTTTTCATCCTCATCATCGGGGACAATGTAGGCCGATCCATCGGCGGTCATATCCACCTTACCTGTAACATACACATGGAGCTGTTTGAGCTGAAATTTACCACGGTCTGGTTGGTTGAAAAGACCAGACTTTATCCCATCTGCAAGGATGTCGGAAATGGCAACTTTGGAGTCACTGTCTGTGATGTTTAATTTTGCTGCTACCTGTTTATAGTTAAGTGCGGTGTTACCGGATTTTTCAAAAATATCAACGATCAGTTGGGTTAAAACTTCTTTGTAAGGATTCTCTTTTCTTGATTTCATATGCTGTCGTTTTGTCTGTTCTTTCATCATTTTATTTTCGGATGAAAGCTAGGAGAGGAGGGTAGCGTTGTGTCTAATTATTGTTGTTTATTTTCTGCTTCTCCAGTCGTCGAAACTAATATACTGAAAACTGCCCATTTTTGTTTTAAATAAAAAAAATGGGTAATAATAATTTTATCCCATTTGTATATAAATATAAAATCTATTTTAGCTTATAAATAGTGCTGATTATTAATTAAATATGGTTAATATGCTAAAAATATATTAAGATATTAATTATGTAATTGTTTGATTATCAAATCAAAATGAATTAATTGCTGTTAAAAGGTTATTATTGCTAAACTTTTTACATTAAACTAATAAGTATTTCAGAATATTTTAAAACACTATAAATAAGAATTTTAAAAATTTTATAACTAAAAATTAGCAAAGTATAAAAATTAGGTTTAGCAGACGTTTTTGGTATAAAAATATTGCCCATGAAAAATCTTTTGGAGAAAGATTTTCACGGGCAATTTATATAAATTTTATGAGATTTTAAGTTGTTTTTTTGTTGCAAGAGTTACAAATCCCTACAGCATTAATGGCAATAGAATGCAATGAAAAGTTGTTTGGTAAGCTAATTTTTGGAAGGGCTATTTCATCGAGACAGAAGACAGAATTGCAGACTGAGCAAATGAAATGTACATGCTGATCATGGTGGTGATCCGAGGTGCACTTAGTCGAACAGAATGCATAAGTTGCCGTTCCATTCAGATCAAAAACTTTGTGCAAAATTCCTTTTTCTTCAAAGCTTGCCAGTATCCTATATAGAGTAACTCGGTCGATTTCATTGCCTAAAATCTTCTCCAATTCTGGTTGTGAAATGGCTGATGTTTTTGTAGAAATAATCTCCAAAACCCTAAGTCTGGGTTGAGTAACTTTTAGTTGGTTTGTCTTTAAAACTTGGCTGAATTCTTCTAATTTTTCAGGCTCCAATTCCATGCTCAATTCCGCTTTCATGATATAAAATTACGGAATAAATTTGGGTAATAAAAAAGCCCTTACAGGGTGATGTAAGGGCTTTATATTTTGTGAATAATTATGAATTATTTACCTGCAGCTTTAGCGTGGTCTGCTAAGAATTGAGCTAAACCGCTATCCGTTAAAGGGTGTTTCAATAAAGCTGTAATTGCAGACAATGGTCCAGTCATAACATCAGCGCCGATTTTAGCACAGCCTAAGATGTGCGCGCTGTGACGTACTGAAGCCGCTAAGATTTGAGTTTCAAACCCATAATTGTCGTAAATCTCACGGATTTCTTCGATTAAACCTAAGCCATCTACCGAAATATCATCCAAACGACCGATAAAAGGAGATACATACGTAGCACCTGCTTTTGCAGCTAATAATGCTTGACCAGCAGAAAAAACCAACGTACAGTTTGTTTTAATTCCTTTTTTGCTGAAATATTTTATTGCTTTAACACCATCTTTAATCATCGGAACTTTAACAACAATCTTGCTGTCTAATGCCGCCAATGCTTCACCTTCTTTGATCATTCCTTCATAATCTGTTGAAATAACCTCTGCGCTAACGTCACCATCAACGATGTCGCAAATCGCTTTATAGTGGTTGATTACATTTTCTTCACCAGAAATACCTTCTTTAGCCATTAAGCTAGGGTTGGTTGTTACACCGTCTAAAACGCCAAGATCTTGAGCTTCTTTGATTTGTTCAAGGTTTGCGGTATCAATAAAAAATTTCATGATAGTATTTGAATTAATTTTGTTTTGTAGTATTCCAGCATTCTTGCTTGGACCATGCAAAGGTAGTTATATTGTTTTAAGATTTGAAGTTATAACCCTCTAAACCAATAGAATTATTCAAATCTGGGATTATTTTAACCATGTTACAACAATTAACACCCTTTTAATGTTATCAAATTAAAGGATTGAAGTATTTTAATAGTTCTTCTATTTAATGACTTCCAAATTGAATTACAATCCGTTATCTTTAAAAAAGCTGTAACAAGAATTCGCATTTCATGCAAATATTTAGATCTCTTAAGTACCCCAATTATCGATTACACGTCATAGGTCAATCTATATCTCTATTAGGTACTTGGATGCAAAGGATAGCTATAAGTTGGCTCGTTTACCAACTAACAGATTCAGTATTCTGGCTAGGATTTGTATCTTTTATTTCCCTTTTACCCTCGCTAGTTCTTTCACCATTCATTGGTGCATTCGTGGATAGGCATAAAAAATATAAGCTGGTTTTAATTACTCAATTTGGATTAATGATCCAGGCCGGATTATTGGCCTTATTGGTCTATTTAAAGATGGAATCAGTTCTCTATTTGTCAATTCTAGGTTTTATTCAGGGCGTAGTCAATGCGTTTGATGTGCTTGGCAGGCAAGCTTTATTAGTAAATTTGGTAGATGAAAGGAAGGATTTGCCCAATGCTATTGCATTAAATAGTTCCATATTTAATGCTGCAAGGATGATAGGTCCAGCGATCGGTGGAATTTTGCTGTCTACATACGGTGAATTGGCCTGTTTTACCCTGAATTTTGTGAGCTTTATACCGGTAATCATCTGTTTATTAATGATGAATGTAAAGGAAAGAGTGATCATTATACCCAATGAAAGTGCATTCCAAGGACTAGTCCATGGATTTAACTACTTAAAAAGGTCTCCCCATATCGCGTCCTTAATCATTATTCTAACATTTTCAAGTTTACTGGTTATTCCTTATACATCTTTGCTTCCTGCAGTGGCACGTGAGCTTTTTCATGGTGATGAAAGAACATTTTCATGGTTCGAGAGTGCTGCCGGATTGGGAGCCATGATTGGAGCTATTAATATGGCGAGACTAAAGACAGGCGAAAACTTGAGATACAGAGTAATGTTTGCAGCATTTTTTATGGGGATTTCGCTCGTTTTGTTAGCATTTGCTCATTATTTACCTTCGGCTTTATTCTTTACAGGTGCTGTTTCATTTGCAATGATGATGCAGAACTCTTCTATAAATACTTATATTCAAACGCATGCAATGCCAGCTTACCGAGCTAGGGCAATGTCTTATTATGTGATGGCATTTCAAGGGATTTTCCCAATAGGAAGTTTATTGACAGGTGCGGTAGCGGAAATTATAGGAATAAAAAACACCCTCTATGTAATGGGAGGGTGTGGTATTTTAATATCATTAGGGTTTTATATCTATCTGAGATTACATATTCAACGTAAATTATTCAAATTTAATTTACGCTGATTTAAGGTAAGCGTATTCTTTTTGTAATCAATTTTTGCCCCGAATAATTGAAGGATATCTCCACCTAATACGCCTATTACAGGATCTAAACCTATTTGGCTATATGCAAAATTAATTGAACTTAAGTCTAATACTGCTGCAGTAAAGTTTCGTGTAGACCAATCTGAGAGTTTCATCAAGGGAATAGTAATCATAAAACTCTGCATATTATTGGTTCCTAAGCCTGTAGAAAGGATGTCCGTGATTAAGAATTCCTCTTCATTAATTCCCGAATTCAACAATGTTTCTTTATCTAATACAGTTTTAGAGGCACCTGTATCAATGACCATTTTGAATTTTTTCTCAAAAATTTCGACTTCTGTAATAATATGAAAGCCATCGGCTTGCAGGCCGATGACTTCAAATGGAATATTTTGCATTTATATTTTAATATTTATCTTATTTCTTCAAAACGCCTTCATCAAAAAGGACCTCATTCATCTTTCTAACAGCGTCAGCACTCGCTTTAAATAGCTCTTCTTCTTCTGATGAAAGATTCATTGGTACGATACGATCCCAACCCTTAGCGTTAATAATCACTGGAACACCGACATTGATATCTTCCTGTCCATATTCGCCTTCTAGATATACTGACGCGGTAAACAATCTGTTTTGGTCTCTGACTATGCTTTCAACCATTGCAGCTGCTGCAGCACCAGGTGCATACCATGCTGAAGTACCAATTAAGGCAGTCAAAGTAGCGCCTCCAACCATGGTTTTCTTCACAATTTCTTGCTCTTCCTCTTCTGTTAAAAAATCTGAAACTGGAACACTGTTCCAAGTGGCATGTTTTATTAAAGGAATCATGGTAGTGTCGCCATGACCTCCAATTACAATTGCATTTAGATCATTGGCAGATGCATTCAATTTGTCAGAAATCTGATATTTAAACCTTGCTGAATCCAATGCTCCACCCATTCCAATAATCCTGTTTTTAGGTAATCCACTAGATTTTAAGGCTAGGTAAGTCATCGTATCCATAGGATTCGAAACTATTAAAATGATAATATCTGGAGAATGTTTGATTAAGTTTTCTACTACGGACTTAACAATATTAGCATTGGTGCCTATCAATTCTTCACGAGTCATACCTGGTTTTCTAGGAATCCCAGATGTAATTACTGCAACGGTTGATCCAGCTGTCGCTAAATAATCATTTGTTACACCTTTGATAGTAGAGTCAAAACCCAATAATGCAGAAGTCTGCATCATGTCCTGAGCCTTGCCTTCAGCAAATCCTTCTTTAATGTCCAACAAAATGATTTCTTCAGCTACATTTCTTCTAACAAGATTATCAGCGGTCGTTGCTCCAACTGCCCCTGCTCCAACTACGGTTATTTTCATATAGTTAAGGGTTATATTTATTTACTTTAAATTTAACAAAAATAATCGTCAATGAAGCGTGAGGACCGTCAATTTAATGTAATTCAATAATTTTGCATAAAAAAAAGAGCAACATTTGATTGTTGCTCTTTCTGTTAGAATGGATAACCTATTGCTAAGTTGAAGACCAAATTCTCCCTTCTCCAATCTCTATTTCTTATATCGATATATTTAAATACCCAACGGTCGTCTTTTGGACGGTATGGAACCCTAAATGGGATTGCGAAATCTGTACGAATGATTAGGAAGTCAAGATCCAATCTTAATCCCAATCCACCACCAACAGCTAATTCACTTAAAAATTCTTTACTGAATTGACCTCCAGGTTTATTCTCATCCTTATTTTGCAACCAAACATTACCAGCATCGATAAATGCTGCCCAATGTAGCATGCCAGCAATCTTTGCTCTATATTCAGTATTTAATTCCAACTTGTAGTCACCTGTTTGGTCTGCAAAGAAATTTTCCTCACCAAGGTTTTCTGGCATTGATGAGCCAGGTCCTACAGCACGTGCTCTAAAGGCTCTCAATCCATTGGGACCACCGGTGTAATATTGTTTTAAATAAGGTAATGAACGAGAGTTACCATATGAATAACTGGTACCAATCATTATACGTGATGCTAGGGTAGAGGTTGGCGTTATTTTTAAATAATGCCTCAAATCAGCTTCCGCTTTTATAAACTGAGAATATGGTGTTCCAAATAATTCTTTAACATTACCCTCATCGTAATTTGCTCCTTGAATCAATCCTAAAATATTACCTGAGGTATTTAAGCCTGCTTTTGCATAAAAAGTATGCTTTTTATTCTCCATGGTATTCGTGAAGGTGTAAACATAATTTGGACCGAAAGAGAACTGAGGGTCAACAATATGTCTCAATGTTGGAACGGTATCCATTTGTGCCCTATATTCATCTGAAATACCGCGAGGTTGAACATAAATAATCTCTGCCAGGGTTAAATTATGATCTTTCTGTTGGTTCTCTTTCCATGCATAACCATAGTTCAAGGTCATGGAATTCAAAGTATAGGCCGTCCTACGGTTCAAGAACTCGTAACCTGCTTTTAAAAATGTTTTTGGAATATATTGTTTGCTAGGAGCCCATTTATATGGAGAAAGTAAACGTGGCCATGTAATTGAAACTTCTGTACCATAACGGATATAGCTTGAATTTAAATTTACATTACCTCCAGTTTGTGTTTCATAACCTCCAAATAAGGAAACCGTTAAAGTTTCAAAACCTTTAAATGCATTCTTTAAAGTCCAATTGGCGTTAACCTCAGTACCATTATACACTGCTGCGGTCTTACCAACTAGCTCCAAACGAATGGATTTTTTTTCCATCGGAGTCAAATAATAATAAACATCTAAATGGTTGGTAGAATCAGGACTGTCTACAAATTCATTCTTAACAAATTTAAATGTGTTTAAATTTACTAAGTGGTTGATAGTCATATTATGATTCCAGCGGTTGTACATCTGCTCTGGTTCTAAGAATAGATGATTCGCTAATACCTTCTTCCGATATTTATTTTCAGGATCAATGATATAAAATTTATCATCGTATTTCTCAACACTGCGAGGTATTCTTCTCCTGGATCCACTAGTTTCTTTATAATCAGCAAATACATAGACATTACCTATATGTTGTGGTTCTTTTGCCTGCTTTGGCGTTTCAGGCTTGACAGTCATGAACATATTGACTTTATTATCGCCAATAGTACTGTCTACTTCTACTAATAAATTGTCCGGACTGAAATAATAATAACCTTGGTCTTTCAACTTATTGTCTATCCTGTCCCTTTCATTTAAGATAACGTCCAAATTGTAATTGTTTCCAGGCCTTAATAAACTTTCATTTTTAGTTGCCATAATAGAATTACCCAATCTAGTATTACTGTCAACTTCAAATTTTACTTCATTTATACGATAAATCTTTCCTGGAAATGCATCATAACGAACGGTCGCCATCTTGCCATCAATCAATGTGTCTGAAGTAACCCGAGCTGTAAAGAAACCAAGATTCTCCATCTTATTGCGGAGTAGGTTTTCGTTATATTCACGGTTTACATCACTTAATAAAACAGGTTCTTGGCCTTGTTTTTTCAACCATCTTCTGATAAAATTATTGCTGGTGTCTGGACCCCCGCCCATATTCCATAAGCCTACCTTGAAATAAACACCCAAGATTTTACTGTTCGGTTTCGGCAATAATGCTTCTTCCAAATAACTTTCAAATCCTTCTTTTCGCTCTTTTGCTATTGTATCATTATGGATTACAACATCACCTTCCTTATAAAATTTATCGCCTTCAGCAACATATTTAGTTGGATTACAACTTGAAATAAGCAATAACCCTATAGAAAAGGCCAGAAATTGTTTAATTTTCATTGTTGCCTCCTTCTTCTTCTTCGTTTTTAATAGCAGATTTATTTGGTTCAATTATTTGATTGTTCGTTGTATCTCTATTTGTTGTATCTCTTCTTGTAGAATCAATAGGATTTATTGTACTATCTTGATTCTTTAGCTCTTCCTGTTTTCTTTCTTGCTCTCTTTCTTCCATACGTTTTCTAAACTCAGGGCTATGGATCATTAAGCTGTCACGGATAACCATTCTTACCGAATCGCGGTATACAGAATCTGTTTCCATCCTGTCAACATCAAATCTCCTTCTGAAACCACGGCTGTCAGTGTTATAATACTCCTGCAATGCTTTGGAATTCATGAATAATTCTCTAAATCTATTATAGCTCATATTGATGATGAAACCTATACCGGTCTCTACAAATTGACCTTGTAAAGTAGCTTGATATTGGTTTTTACGGTAGACACGAGCAAAGTATCGACCATCTTTAGATAATTGATAATCAAGAGAAATGTCTCCAGCAATATTGGAAGCTTTTTCACCCGGACGTGTGTTACCTTCCACCTCAAAATTAGAACCGATGGTGATTTTTAACCTGTCATCGAACAGCATTTTGGAAATACCTACATTTAAATCTGTTCTGGTCTGAGCATTACCTGTCAGATAATCTTCCTCTGAATTTAAGTTGAAATCCAACTCAACTCCTTTGATAAGATCTGAAGCCAGGTTGTTTAACTGACCTGTCAAGAATGAACTTACTGTGCTTCTTACCATTGCCTCAGTACCTCCACCAGATAAACTTTCAAATGGATTTGCAGACATAAATCTTCCTAAAGCAATCAATGAGAAAACTTGTTTGTTCAATTCTGCTGGGTCTTCACGTAAATTTGAAAGCGCAATATTTACTTTACTTACTACATCTTGAGAAACAATTGCATTGTTTTCATCTAGATCGATATCAAAATTTATTTGAGGCTTGAATAACTCACCAGTAAGCTTTAATAGGACATTAAACGGAACACGTTGTTTATATAAGTTTTGGCTTTCCGAAGAAATTTGATTTTGTACCAATTCTAAAGTCGCAAACTTTCCAGTATAAACTGCCGTGATATCCAACCTTGCATCCAAAGGATCGCCATTCCAAGTTATAGTACTTCCTTTTTGGAAACTAAAATCTTTTGAAATTGGACCAAATGAGAAAGTATAGTCACCTTTCTCTACGGTGAAAGTTCCTGACATTGTTATCTTATCGTTGGCATCAATACTTGTATTGATTTCAGCTATACCTTGGATATTCAATGCATCTTGAGTTCCTTCGTCTAAAATTACTTTAAACTTAGCATCTGGGTCTGTAGTTAAATTCAAAGCTATGTCGTATCCTGATAGGGTGTTCGACACAGTAGTCATAGAATCTAACTGCGCAAATACGTTTGCCCTAGCCGTATCACTTCGATCAACAAATTTTACCACACCTTCACGCTGTGCTACACCCGGATCTTCATTAGGAACTATAAAGTTGAAATCAGTATTGTCATTTGCCTTAACATTACCATCGATTCTTGGTTTATTTAAGTCACCAGTGATTCTTAAGTTTGAGGTAACATACATTTTTCCAAAGAAAAGGTCGTTATCCAATCGGGTAGAATTCATCACCTCAAAGTTGTCGGTGGTTAAATTCAGATTAAAAACAAAGTCTGTATAGGTTGTTGTTTTTATGGTACCATTTAACCTCGCAACATTGTTTTTAGAATCCACTAAATTAAATTGTCTGAAAGTAATTCCTTGATCGTTGAAATAAATCTTTTGATTATCAACTTTCATATTGGAGTTTAACATCGAAGCATTTATGATAGCATCGTGGAATGTTAGTTCTCCATTTATCCGTGGGGCAGAGGTTGTGCCGGTGATTTTAAGAGTACCTTCTAAATCTCCCTGTGCGTCACGCAGATTCCCTAAACTGAATGCTTCGATTGTCTTCATCCGCATTGGATTCAGATTTAGAGTAGCATCAATTTGCATATCTCCCTCTGGTGGAGAAATTACATCACCCACTAAATGAACATCATTTCCATTTTCCGTAATTCTAACATCGGCAGAGTAGGTGTTTTCCTTGATGTTATTAACTTTCAATGCGACATTACCAATGGTATCTGTACCAAAGAAAAATTTATCAATTGTTAGGTCTGAAACAAATACTGGTGTAGACTCAAATCTTGAAACAGTAGCATTTCCGTTTATTCCACCACCAAGTTTCAATGTTTCAGATTGCAGCATTTCAGTAATGGTTTCAATTCTAAAGTTGTTGAAGTTTAAATCAACAGGTGAATTGAACGTTGAATCTTGAGATTGAATCCTTAATTCTTGGCCATCATTGGACAAGATAAATCCAGAAGCTCGAACACCACGGTCTCCAAAACTGATTACATTATTAGGTTCAATATCCCAATCTTCATAATTCAACATCAATCCGTCCTCTTTCAAGGAAATATTGTAACTATTATTAGCAACTTGCATTGTCGCTCCTAAATGATATTGCTCTTTATCTTCTTTATCCTTGATCCATAAACCAAAGTCCACATTGTTTTCAACGACACTACCACTCATAACTGTGTTTCGTAGTTCAATGTTATTTACCAATATATGGCCAATTAAAGCATTATAGTACATTGTACTATCTGCAGTAATAATATCTAATCCGACATTCTCGATTTCTGTGCCTGCATAGGTAATTTTTTGGTGCTAGCAACTTGGCCATAAGATTATGATCAGCACTATTGAAGGTACCATCGAGGGTAACATCTTGCATTTCTGTTAAATCCGGAAGAAAATTTCTGATAATTCTTGAATGATTTAATCGCGCAGAAAACTCAAACTGTTGCGGTGAATATTCATATTTGACATTTTGACCTGTAGGATTATAATATGTTTGAATAATATCCTGAATAGAAGATCCTAATTCAGTTAATTTATAATCACCAGTCAAATGGGCATTTAAAAACTCTGAGCTTAATAATATCGTATTTCTTCCAGTATCAGATTGCGCTGTTAAAGCAACGGTGTCCAAAGCATACAGATCTTTTTCATATGCTATAGATGAATTGGTGACATAAAGTGAACCGTTAAGATTGTCCAAATCCAAGGTTTCAAAATCTGCTATAATCTTTCCATGATATCTCACATTCTGATCCATCAGCTTAAGATTTTTGAAATTAATGCTGTCGATCATCATTTCAGCATATAATTTTGGAAATTGTCCACGCATATCTGCCTGGATATTGGCGTCTAAATCGATATTTGGGTCAGGGCTATGTAGGGTTCCTGCAATATCTCCGGATTTTGCTGTCAAATCAAATTCAATGTTTTTGTAACTATAACCCATTGCATCAAACTGATTCAGAGTTCCTACAACATCCGCGTCCATAGTTTTCGGATTCAAACCTGTACCATTCACCTGCGCTTGAGCTGAAACATAGCCTAAAACAGAATCTTGTTTTAAAAATTCACCTAAATTGAAATTATCTACAGTTACAAAGGCATTGTAAGTGGTGTCTCTGCCCATGTTTAATTTTCCATTAACTGTAGCATTACCTTGTTCAGTTATCAGCTTCATATTAGCATCAAAGCCCGTCATTCCTCCTTTGAACGTTCCTGCCAAGCTGATATTTCTAGGTAATTGAATGCTGTCTGGCATCAATGAAGGTGCAATAAGTTGATTAAGATCATTTCTACCTGTCACCAATTTTTTCAGATCTAAATCAATATAGAGTTTATCCATGTCAGGCAACCCTTTGATGTGAGCTGTAGCTATAAGATGCGTATTGTTTAATGTCTTGAATTCAAACCTTGGGATTCGTAAATCATTTAATTTACCCATTACACGACCATCTATGTAGAATTTTTTGGTCATTAATGGTTTCATTACTTCTTCTTTTTCTAAGTCTGGTGCTAAAAATCTAATATCCTTCATGTCAATGTGACTTTTCTTGATATTCGCATTGATTGTCATTGCAGAAGGATTTTCGGAAACTGCATCCAAGGAAGGGTAGGAGATTTCAATCTCATCCCGTATCAATGTATTCGGAGTCTCCAATAACAGGTCTTTAATGGTTGCACCTGTATTGGTATAAACAAAATCTCCTTTGAGCTGATTTAGTTTAAAGCCTGAATGGTCTGCAACAGTTAAACCCTTCAGGTTACCTGAAATGGAATCCGAAGAGTAATAAACATCATCCATTGCGCCAGCAAGGTCCGTAAGCTTAAGGTTAAAATAGTCAATTCCTTTTGTACGAGGTTGGTTATCATCCTTATACCAAACATTTGTGTTTTCAATGACGAGCTTATTTACCGAAACTTGCCAATTCATGGAAGTGGTCGTGGTATCTGCTTCGTCATCAAAAGTATGCTCCTGAGTAGTTTTGCCAAATAAAACCTCTGAATCAGAATCAGAAAGTTTTATTTCCTTCAATTTTACAATTTCTTTGTTTAAATCTATTTGTTCGACATTACCAGCTAAGTTTTTGATATCAAACTTAGTTTCCATGTTGATCGCTTTGTCGTGATATCGTACCAAAATATTCTTTAGATCCAATGTTTTGATATCGATATCTGGAAGTAAGCTAGTGGTTTCTACAGTGTTGTCAGTGATTCCGAAATCAGATGCTTTTACAGAATCTTGACCTGTAATGACCTGCCATTGGGTAATGCTGGCAGATAAGCCATCAATTTTTACATCCGGCATACCGAATGCCATATTATTAGTAAGGTCAAATTTGGTGACTCTAGTATTGAATTTATTTAAAGAGATATCAGCAGAGGTTCCTATGACATCATCTTTATATTTGAATTTTATATTTTCAAATAGTACTTTATCAATATCGAAAGTTAGAGCAGAAGTTGAGTCAGCAGTAGGAGTGCTTTCTTTTTCTGTTGCAAAGGCTGCTACGATGTAATCAAAATTGAAACTACTGTCAGGGAGTTTACGGTTAATCTTGGCAGTAATTCCTTTCAACTCCAATTCATTGATCTCAACAGTATTTTTTAATAATTTAAGCATATTGATGTCAACCATCAACGATTCACCCGCTAATAAGGTATCTTTAGATTGATCAGCAAAGAAGACATTGTTTAATTCCAGCTTTTTTGGGAAATTAATATAAATATGGCCAATATCAACTTGAGTTCCTAGTTTATTCTCAAGGTAATTCGAAACCTTTCCCACTACATAATTTTGTACTGAGGGTAAGCGAATTAAAAAAACTAATAGTAAAAGTAATGCTATTATGGAACCAATTATCCACAAGACTGTTTTTAATACGATTCGACCAAATCTATTCAAAGCCTGATATATATCCTTTAATAATTATTAATGTATCCTTACTTAACACCTTTAGGCAACTTTTGTTTAAAAATAAATCAATTTAATTGCGGCATTATTTTCCTGCAAATATATACTTTGAAAAGGAAAAAACCCTTTATTTCTTTATTGACATACACCAAATTCAAGCAAGGAATGTGCCGCTTATTCTATTAATAATCAATTTGTTTACATTAACTATTTTGATTTAGGTAAGTTGAAATTATTATTTATTATAATTTAAATATAATTGCACTATAGTTATTTAAATTTCTTTATATAAACATAGCTTAAACGCTACTTTTGATACATTTGTAATATTTTTCAGGCCATCAAAACTAACTTCAGCAAATAATCACAAATTTTTATTTCAAAAGCCATTTTAAGGCTGAAAATTAGTATCTTAAATTCCTCAATCAATCTAAATTATAATATGAATAGAAAAAACTTTATTACAAGTCTAATCGTAGGAGCGGGTACCGGAGCTTTCTTGAGTTCTTGTGCCAATGAAAATTCCCAAAATAAATCTGATAATCAAACAACAAACAATGAAAATATGAGTAACACAGCAACACAAACTGATGAATTATCTACTGGCTTAATTTTGCACTCAGTTTATTTTTGGCTTAAAGAAGGTATAACTCCAGAAGAAGACAAGGATTTCTTGAACTTTTTCGAAGCATTAAAGACTATACCGTCTGTAAAAACTTTGAAAGTTGGAAAACCTGCTCCTACACATCAAAGAGATGTCGTAGACAATTCATTTTCATACCTATTATTTGTGACATTTGAAAGCATGGATGATATCAACAATTATGAAGTGCATCCGGATCACTTGGCTGCTATTGATAAATACAGTAAATATTGGACAAAAGTTCAGGTTAAGGACGCCATCTTAATTTAAGAAAATAAAAGAAGCCCCAGCATATGCTGGGGCTTCTTTGTTCAGTAAAAAATCTAGAAATTAGTGTACTTCAATATCAGTACTTTGAGTGTTTTCTTCAGTTTTTGGAGCTTCTTCACCTTCATTTTCGGCAGTTTTGTCTGTGCGTTCTACAGTGATTTTACATTCTGTAAGCAAAGCAGCTAAAGCGCCAACGGCAGCAAAAATTGGAGCTAAGACTACTCCGATCACTCCTAGGGTTACTGGAAAGCTCATGATATCTTTCCCGTGTTTATCAGAAATGCTGATCTTCGTAACGTTTCCTTCAGCAATTAATTCTTTGATTCTTTTTAATAAGTTCTCTCCTGTTACCGAGAATGTTTCTTTAATTGACATAGTTGTTTGTTTTTATTTGATATACAATTTGTTGCACTCCGTTAATCTTTATATTCAAAGATAATACTTGTATCATGCTAACAAGTATAAGATTAGGTCAATCAATATAAATTTTCGGTAATTACCTCCAAAATATCGGTGAAACTCATCTTAACAGATCTTTATTTTATGAGCTCCTGCATAATGACCACTAATCCCATGATTAAAACAAACCAACCAAAAGCAGGTTTTAATTTTTTACCATCAATTTTTTGGCTCATTCTTGCTCCTATTAGTATTCCAACTATGGCAATCACGGATATTGTAAGTAGAAAGTGCCAGTCTATTAACTGTAGATCCAAATTCCCAATAAACCCGAATAAAGAATTACAAGCAATTATAACTAAAGAAGTCCCTACGGCATTTCGCATGCTCATGTGATTAAAATAATCAAGGCAGGAATAATTAAAAAGCCGCCACCAGCGCCAAACTAATCCGCTGATTAAACCGACAGAAGATCCCTTGAACGATCAAGGAGAAAATATTCCCCTTACTGTTTTTATTTACCTTTTCACCAGCTTTACCCTTAATCATTTTATATGCCGCGAATACCATCAAGACAGCAAATAATAACATGATCGCTTGATTCTTGTTAAATTCCCAGCCGCTAGTTAGCATGAAAGTTTCAGGAATTAGGTCCAATAGGTAATGCCTTGTCAGAAATACAGTGATAATAGAAGGCAATCCAAAATATAATGCGGTTTGAAAATCTATGGATTTAGATTTTAAATAAGGTAAAGCACCTACTGAGGAGGTTGTTCCAACAATAAATAAAGAATATGTGGTAGCCATTAGTGGTTCAACATGAAATAAATATACAAGAACTGGCACAGTTAAAATGCTCCCACCTCCACCTATTAATCCCCAATGATATACCAATTGCAATTGCTGAAAGATATCCAAATATTTCCATTCCTAAATTTTCTTTATAAAAAGGTGAAGGAAAGAATATCCAGAGTTGGTCACTTTAGTTACAGAACTCATTCTCATTTAGTTTGTTCAATTTTTGGTAACATTGGTTACTGTTAACGATATCTAATCACTTTATCTTTGTTTCAATAAATTATTTAAGATATGGAGTTAATTATGGGGCCGTGGCCTTGGTATGTTGGAGGAGGCATTGTTGCCCTTGTTATGATTGCCTTAATTTTATTAGGTAGGAGTTTTGGATTTTCTTCCAATTTTAGAAATATCTGTTCGGCATTGGGAGCAGGTAATACCTGTAGTTTCTTTGACTTTGATTGGCGAAAACAGAAATGGAATCTGCTTTTTTTAGTAGGAGCTGTTATTGGCGGGTTTTTATCAGCACATTTCTTGTCAAACAATCAAGTGCCTCAAATTTCAGCAGCAACCATAGCAAAGTTGAATGAGCTAGGATTTGAGAGTGCAGGCAAAGAATATGTGCCATCAGAAATATTTAAAACGATGAATCTCAAAAAATATAATACTGTTATCAGTAGGGGGGCTTTTGATTGGTTTTGGTACACGTTACGCTGGTGGATGTACATCAGGACATGCAATTTCAGGGTTGAGTGACTTACAATTACCTTCATTAATTGCAGTTATAGGATTTTTTATTGGTGGACTGGCTTAATGGTTCATGTGTTTTTCCCTTTTATATTTTAAGACATGAGAAAAATTAGTATATATATTATTGGGGCGTTGTATTTGGGATGGCTAATGTATAAAGGCAGAAGCAGCGTCGTGGTTTAGGATTTATGAGATGTTTAATTTCCAGTCATTTCATATGTATGGATTTATGGGACAGCATTGTTAATAGGATTACCTGCAGTTCAATATTTAAAAACGTAAAAAAATCAAAGGACATTGATGGTAACCAGATCGTCATACCTCCTAAAGCTAAATCAATTCCGCGATATTTTGATAGGTGGTATACTTTTTGGATTAGGCTGGCCCTTAATTGGTGCTTGTCCAGGACCAATCTTTGTTTTGATTGGAGCAGGAGTATATCCTATGTTGATCGTTGCAGGATTCGCTATCCTAGGAACATACTTATATGGATTGGTAAAAGATAAATTGCCTCATTAATAGTATGATGTGTAACAAAAGTAGCGGAATTATATGGATTAGTGGATTAGCTTTGTTATATTAAACCAGTTGTTATGATTAAAATATTATCATTGCCTGAGTATAAAGCTCAGATAGAAATGCCAGATGTTCAACTTCTAGATGTTAGAACAGAAATGGAATATGAGTTGGGGAAGATTAAAGATGCCCAACTTATCAATGTTCAGTCCTCCTGATTTCGAGGAACTAGCAAAGCAATCATTAAACTTTCAAAAACCTATTTATCTATATTGTAGAGCTGGTATAAGATCTCAATTGGCAGCGAATATATTGAAAGGATTAGGAGCAAGTGAAGTTTATGACCTACAAGGAGGATACCTTAATTGGGTACAGAACGAGAAATAAAAGACATTAACTAATTAGAAATTAATACATAAAAAATAAACTATGTTTTTTCAACAAGTATATGATAAAACTTTAGCCCAGGCCAGCTACTTTATAGGTTGCCAGGCGAAAAATGTAGCGATTGTAATCGATGCAAAAAGAGATATTGACACTTATTTGGAGATTGCAAAGCAGAACAACATGAAAATAACTCATGTTGCAGAAACACATATTCATGCTGATTTCTTAGCGGGTTCACGAGAACTCGTAGAGGTCACAGGCGCTGACTTGTACCTTTCAGATGAAGGTGGTGAAAACTGGCAATATGAATTTCCACATATCGGCTTAAAGGAAGGAGATAAAATAGAGGTCGGCAATCTATCTCTAGAAGTGATACATACACCAGGGCATACGCCTGAAAGTATCAGTTTTGTTTTAAGAGATCATCCAGCTTCTAATGAGCCTGTTATGATTTTTACAGGTGATTTTGTTTTCGTTGGTGATATTGGTAGGCCCGATCTTTTGGAGGAAGCAGCTGGTATGGTCGGAACTAAGGAGATCGGTGCAGAACAAATGTTTGAGTCATTGAAAAAATTCGCTGCATTGCCAGATTATGTTCAGGTTTGGCCGGGTCATGGTGCAGGTTCAACATGTGGTAAAGCTTTAGGAGCCGTTCCTAGCAGTACAGTAGGATATGAAAAAATCAGAAATTGGGCCTTCCAGTTTGGTGATGATTATGAAGGATTTAAAAACTACCTTTTAAGTGATCAACCTGAAGCTCCAGTTTATTTCGCAATGATGAAGAAACTGAATAAAATAGACCGTCCATTGTTGGTGGAAGTTCCTCAACACCCAACATTATCTTTGGATAATATTGCTAACAGAAATGACCTTACATTAATAGATACGCGTCATAAATCAGAATTCGCAAAAGGACATCTTAAAGGTTCTATCAATATTCAGAATAATAACTCACTCGCAAATTGGGCTGGCTGGATGATTCGCTATGATGAAAACCTGGTATTAATAACTGATGATGGAAATCAAGAAGAAATTACTCGCAAATTAATGCGAATTGGATTGGATAATATCAAAGGTTTTATAACCAATATAGATGACGCTGAATTAGAAAAGACGAAAATAGTAGATGCTGATGAAGTGGAGTCTATGAAAGAGGATGAAGATACGGTCTTATTGGATGTTCGTGGTAAATCTGAATTTAAAGCAGAACATATACCTGGAGCGGATCATAGATTTGTCGGATCATTCAGAAAATCATTACCTAATGATATTAAAGATAAAAAAATCATAATCCAATGTCAATCTGGAGACCGGGCAACTATAGCAGCCTCGTATCTTGAAAAAAATGGATTTGACAAAGTATATAACTACGCTGGTAGTTTCTTAGATTGGAAAAAACAAGGTAAAGAAACTACTAAATAGTATATTTGAGTATGAGTCTGATCGAGGATGCTTATATAGGAATATTAGAACCCGCCTTAATTGAGGAAATTAAGGCGGTTGCTACTTTAAGAACATTCCAAAGTGGTGAAACTATAATGGATATTGGGCAATATATTCGTGCAATGCCTTTATTATTGTCTGGAGCAATTAAAATTATGCGTGAGGACGAAAAAGAAGGCGAATTGTTGCTGTATTATCTTGAAAAGGGAGAGACCTGCACCATGTCAATTGCCTGTTGCATAGGTAATAAGAAAAGCGAAATTAGAGCGCAAGCTGAAATGGAAACTACTGTAGCAATGATTCCTAACCAATATTTAAATGAATGGCTCGCGAAATATGGCTCTTGGAGGAGCTTTATTCTCAACAGTTATTCATCTAGAATGAATGAAATGCTGGGTGCTATAGATAACCTTGCATTTTCAAAAATGGAAGATAGAATTCTGAATTATCTAAAAGAAAAAGTCAGACTTACAGATGATAGAATTCTAACTGTTACACATCAAGATATTGCTTTGGACTTGAATACTTCAAGAGTAGTAGTTTCTAGGATATTAAAGAAACTGGAAAACGAAGATAAAATTGTTCTTTTGAGAAATGAAATTAGGGTGTTGATATAAAAGACAATAGAAGCCCAAATTGATAGTATGAAATATTTTTGTGTTTAAAAACCTTCTTCAAGGTTGCAATAGCCTTTGATCGAGAGAAATAAACATTACTGCTTGTTGTACCTAATTCAGCACATATTTCTTCTGTATTTTTCCCTTCTAAAACAGATAGTTGGAAAATTTGACCTTGTTGTTTAGGCAATTTCTCAATCTCAATAACTATCAACTCTATTAATTCTGTGTAGATAATTTTGTTTAAAATATTAAAATCGCAAAATCCAGTTGACCCAAATTTTCAAGATTTTATAAAAACGAGATGTGCCAATTTTAAATATATTTGTTAGATCAAATAAATATATCATGGAACTAATCAAATACATTCAAACATCAAATAATCAGCCTGTGTGGATCGATCCAACAAATGTAATAGCTGTATGTAAAACAAGTGAAGGCAAATCAACACTACTTTTATTGGGAGGACATAAAATAGATATAGATTTAGACCCTCACTTCTTAATGGCAAAAATGGAAAAGTTTATAACAAAACAAGAGGCTTAGACTAAAACAAGGTCAATTCACCTTTAGGATTATTGAGGTCATAATTAGCCGTTATGACCTCAATTTTCTTTTTCCCTGATCCACCAGTACCATTTGCTACACTAACACTTTGCTCAATCTTCTTTGTTCTCCATCCGTTTTTAACTGTATATTTAGACAATATTTCACTTGGATAACTACTCATTAGAAACTTGCCTTCTATTTGCTCTAAGGTCTTTAAAAGAGCCTCAAAATCCTCAATTGAATAACCATCATAATGACCACAGTCAGAATTAAAGTAAGGAGGATCACAGTAATGAAATGCACCATTATAATCACGTGATTTTATTACTCTCAAAGCATCTGTATTCTCAATTTGAACGCTCTGTAATCTTATTGCATAATCTTCAGTAAAGGAATCTCGTTTATTGCTTATTTTTCGGGAAGTAGTTCCCTTCACAACATCGTAGCCCCATGTACCATCAAGCATTGCACTAAACGATTGTGAAGAAAGTACCCAAACAGCCCAAGCCCTCTGTATTCTAGTAAATAGATGTGGATTATTATAAATTACTGTTGCATCAGCATGTAAAGAACGTGAATGCAAGCTAATCCTTACCATCTTTTCTAATTCAATAAATTCATTTTGACACACATCATAAAAATTTATAAGTTCTCGGTTATAGTCATTAATGACTTCTACTTCACTAGGTCTTTTCGCCCAAAATATTGCGCCCCCTCCAACAAATGGTTCTACATAAGTTTGATGTTTTGGGAATAAAGGAACAATTGTACTTACTAAATTTTGCTTACCTCCGTAATAACTTATAGGCGTTTTTAAATCTCTCATATCTTTTATTTAGCTATATTTGTATCTCTCACCTTTTAATGCAAAACACCCCAGTCAGAAGACTTGCAGTCCTCCGCTTGGGGTGTTTTGCTCTAAAATTAAAAGGTGAGATGTTTAATTTTGCGGAGGACTCTTTTTTTAAGCCTATCCTCCTAAAGGCTTTATATGTTACCCATAACCTTCAAGCCACTGACTTCCTGAATATCTATACTTGTAAGTTCCTCCACGTACAAGACTTGAATTCCCTGAAGCCGTGTTATCCATTTTATAGATATCGCTTCCATTACCATAGATTGTGATATTGCCACCTGTAGCATTTTTAATTAGCACCGAACGTCCTGTTTCAACCCCTACAGATGGAAGAAATACATTTGAATTTGAACCACCTTTGGCAACGAAGTAATCAAATTCAGTGATGTAAGTATCAGCGTTATCATTGTCAATCCTTACAGGTTCGTACATAGCACCAAGAAACTTAACGCTTGATAGCATTGCACCGTAACGCCCCCACGCACCCCAAAGTAATTGTAATGCCTGTGCTGCTAAATCTTGTCTTCTGACACCGATTACACCAGCACGAACATCTGCTGTGAAAATTGGACGTTCAGAAGGTCTTACAACAGAAGCTTCACCAACTATTGAACCTGAAAAGTCCAAACCTGTTGAGGATGGCAAAAAGCTCATCCCTGCATTTCTACTCAAAACACCCCAATCACTTAATATAATTCCGCTTGATGGGTTAGTCGGATTTGAACCTCCATTATTAACGTCTGTTGATCTTAGTGTTGTTGTATCAATAACGAAGCCCCCAATTTTCCCTTTGCTCGCAGACATAGAACCATCATTTAGCACGTTAAAAGGGGCTGTATTACGACCTTCAGCCGTTGCACCAGCCCAGAACCTTACCGATGAATTACCGTTGTCTGAAAGCCCCGAAATACCTGCATTTGAATAACCATCAGAACCGACACTTATCAATTGAGCAAATAACCGAACAACATTGATAAAATAAGCTGTGATCGTATCCGTCTCGATATCACCACCGCTGATCATGGTAAACATTTTTGTAGGTCTGAAGGAACGTTTACCCTCGATAACGGATGAAAGTACACCAAGATTAAAAAAACCAGTAGCCGTTTTCCGAATCAACAGCCAGTTGATCCGTTGTCAAAACCCATTCACCAGTTAAAGCAGTTTGAGAACATTTAGCAGCTAAATAATATGGTTTGGTAGATATTAGACCATCAGCATTAAAAACAGGCAAATCCCATATATATCCAAGCCCATCAATTTTATACCGCTTGTGTATGAGTTTGCCAGCCGTCAAACTGATAGCATTGGCATCATTTCCAGCATTGACAGTTAACGAAATACCATCCAAATCATAATACATGCTATCTGTACCGAACAATCCAGCAATAGCCTGAATCAAGGCGTTTTCCAAATTGCCATCAGGATCAAACACAAGCCCTTTAAATTCATTCAGAGCTTGGACGTTCCTGCGATCATTTTCAATACTTGTTTTGCTTACCTGCGTAACAACCTCTTTTGTTTCTTTGATATCCTTTTCAACCTTTTGAATGCGTGTATAAGTGACCTCGTTTCCAATTTCAGCGGTGAACTTCATTCCCTGCTCTAAGACAGGGAACAAGGCTGGATAACTGACGGCGGTAACCCGAATATTATCGTCAAGTCCTATCTTTTCATCCACTACATGAACAATATCGCCTTCATGTAATTCGGTGTTTTGTCTCTTTAGCCAAAGGATGTCCGTATCAAGTTCATAAACCACTCTAGGCACTTTGTTAGAATTCAGGTATTCCAAGCGTTTTGCTTCTAATTCGGATAAAGCAGCTGTGACATAAGTTTCAGGCATCCTAATACCAATGAGCGTATATAAGTCACCGACTTCAGCAACCATAGTACCAAAGGGGCTAACATTGCCATTTGCATCCTCATTTGCTTTGTATCGGATTGTTTTTGATGTTGGACTATATGAAAGAATTGCAAACTCCTGACCGTTCAAACCTCCCGACTTAAAGACAATTTTTGCTTCAGTTCCCTCAATGCGTTGACCGTTCAAATCAAAATCTAAACTGCTATCCGAAATACTAAATGTACGGTCATTGATCTGCTCGACACCTGTAACCGATCCAGTGCGTTTGGGGTAAATCTCCTGATCCTCAAAAATACCTTCACGGACTCCATAAAGATCGACCGATACAGGATCATCAAGATAACCATCCAACGTCAATTGCTTTTTTGAATATCCCTGAGGCAAATTTTGTGTACCGCCCACAGCATAGGCACGTGTAATAATGGAGCTATTGACCAATGTCTGACGTGACAATGAATACAGACCGTTGTCCTTTCCGTATCGCAGTGTCAAAGCTCTAGCCGTTCCAACTGTTTTTTTTATGGTTATTTCTTTACCAATGATCTGCCATTCACATTCAGAAGCTTCAGCAATATCATTTAAAGCAGACAAGCAATCGATTTTATTGAATTCCAAAGCAAACGGTTCGACTTCTTCCAATTCTCCAACCGCCCATCCCGAATCAACCGAATTGAGACATTCCAAGAACATAAACATATAATCGTTCAGGTCTCCAAAATAATCGAACACAAATGAACCTTCATCTTTCAATTTGAACCTTTCTAATGTATGCCTTGCACCCTGAAAGGTTACAACGTATTCAAATACGTTGCTTCCTAGCTGGGTATATTGCGGTTCTTGGTTCACGGTCATTAATTCACCTTTATAAGTCAAATAATCGCCTATGGTTATATCCAAAACATTTGCTGAATTGACAGTAAATACAAGCGTATGCTCTGACATAAGTCTTTTTGTATAAACAGCTGAACTTAAATTCAAATCAGCAACCTTTTGTCCAATACTGTTTTTTACTTCAATTTCCATGTTAATTATCCTCCAAAAACTTACACAACATTTCGCCCATCAATTTATACCCAGCATTTGTCGGATGCAAGTAATAAGGAATATCGACACGGTCGCCTATATACGTTCGCCAATTAACTTTATTGATAAAGCTCTTGTCATACCAGTTGCATACTGGAATTGCGTATATTTTTCCGATTTCGATTAAAGCATTTATGTAATCCCTAGAAATAAACATCTCATTATTATAAGGACCAGGCACATTACTTGTTCCTGACTCGTTAAACCAACCATTAATAGGGGTTATTAAGTATATTTTGGTCGCAGGATTTTGCAAAATGATATGTTCTATTGCTTTTTGCATAGCTCCAATGTACGTCGATGCATCAAAGGATGATCCGATTGGGGCTATGGCACCAAGTGGAATTCCCTTTCTAGCATCATTTGCTCCACTTGTTAGAGTAACAAAATCAATATTGCTATAACTTGAAAAGCCAGTAACTACATTAACAATCTGAGTAATGTCCCATCCGCTTTGACCGCTGTTGATTATTGAACAATTAAAGTATTCCCTCAAATACGTTTGATATCCTTTGGCTATAGTTCCCGATTCGATGTGGGTTGTAAGGAAGGCTTTACCATCATACCAAGTTATTGAATCACCAAAAGAAACACCAGTAGCACCTGTCCATTTTTTTGTAATATCTAGACCATTATCAACAGTTTCCCTCAAAGATTTAACTTCATTGATTAGAGGGTTATCAGACACCTCACGTTCGATAAAGAATGAAAATCTTTGATTGTTATTAGAAACTATTAGATTGCCCGTGCTTCTGTTAATTGTGAACCAAGGTCTGGACTTACTATAATTTCCCTGACCATGAATAGGATTTGAAGGTTGATCTAACGCATTACCACAAAGGATATACAGATTCCTTGAAGCATTTTCTATTAAATTAGTTACTCCCAAATCATCTGAAGTAAATACATTCAATCCTGCTATACAAGAAATAAGTTTTGTATGCTTAACGATAGCAATTCCATTATTTATTTCTGCAAAATATACATGAGCATCTCCAGCACCTTTTGCAAATATTTTAAGTGTTCCTAATTTGTTTGCGGAGTTCACAAAAATCTCTTCCTCTCCATAAACTGAAGAAGATGCTCCTGATACACCTAAATTTAAACCGTTTCTATTTTCGGGGACTGTTTCCGTTACGTTTCCAGCAACCATGTTTATCGTATTCTCCAACATTGTTTTAGATTTTGGAAAATCCGAAAGGACAAAGTTTTGCGATGTTTCTACTATAAACCATGTACATCCATTATGTATGGTATCTGTAACTGTAAAGTTGCTTATTGACCCTACCGAAAGTTTTCCATCAGTATCATTTAGAAACCTAGTTTGACCTAATGATGATGGCGTAATTCCAATATAAAAAACAGTCTGTGACAGCACAGAAGATGGAATTTCCAATTGTTGAGCAGTAAAGGAATTGATCCCAACCACCAAAGAAACGGTTTTAGTATGTAAGATATTTAAGACGTTCGCTGTTCTTGTAAAAAACCCTTATGGTTGCATCACCTGTAACATAAGATTTTACATAAAAAGTCTTAAAACCTTTATGGTTAACATTTTCAAAATATATTCCCGAAGTGGTTTGATTTTGATTAAACACAAATGATGTTTTGTCCTCAGGAACTATACTCTCAATTCTTATTGAATCGGTATTTAAATTCAGCACCTTAATGGCAACATCCATATCATTTGTAGTCGCATATTTAGCTACAGCTTTCTCTGTTGGAATGGCATTTCCATCAGGATTAATGTGGTCAGTTCCCTCGACCTGTGGTAAAGGATCTTCGTTAACTATACTCCATGTTTTTAAGATTCCATCCCAAAAAATATCGGCGACCATATTAATGCCTACTGGTAGATTTTTTGTGATAGCAGTTACAGGATCAGTATATGTGAAATTTCTCCCAATTTGCCCCCCTCTTACAGTAGCCTTTTTGTTTACAGTTCCGAGTGTAGGTAGAACTAGGCTTTCAATTTTAACAGCATCACCTACATTTTTACCAGCCTCTAAAACCAACAGGTCAAAATGAACAGCACCGATTGTACCGTCATCCCCATTAACAGCAAGCAAAGAACTTACTTTATTTGCCTGTTCAATCTTAGGGGTGCCTTTATCAAAATATATAATTTTATCTTCCATAAGTCGTTTAATAACTTGTTTTAACCATCATTTTTTTATTATTGATCACAATGTATCTTCCTGAATTGTCCACGAGGTACTTGAATACATACCCTTTGTTGTGATTGCATTCTAAGCGCAACACAAAGCGAGCTGAAGTAGATGAACCTAAATCGACATTGATAAAGTTCCAAGATGCGACACCTTTGTATCTCAATCGGAATGCTTCACCCCAATCAATTACTTGCAGATCAAATTCACCGTTAAAGTCTATCAGAGACAAAAAGTCCTTTTTCTTCTTTCGGTAATCAACCATATTAGAAGCCGTAATCAGAAACGGAACTTCAAAAGTTTGAGCTTGATAAACTACAGGTGATTCCGTGTCGTAGTCACGTCCATTCTGATCAGACCATTCATTATAAAAAGGCTCTTTGGGTGTAGCAGGAACTTCAAAAACTTGCAACCCACCATCTTCAAGATATACCCCAAACGCATCCTTTAGATCAAATCCGTTTATCAGGACACTAACCGCCATATTTGCCCCCTTTCGTATTTGAATTGATAGCCTTCAGCTCTGTAACTGCATTCTTTAACTCAGTCACGGTATTAGCTGTGTTATCCCTGATTTCCTCCTGAACTTTCAAACTCTGTACAAGTGTTCTGTAAGTGCTTTGAATGAAGTCTAAAGATTTTTGGATCAATTGATACTTTTGTTTGTTCAGATCGTAGTCAGCACGATTGATCCCCATGAGTTCCGTACCTGTTTGCTCTGAGATTCGTTCAATACCTGAAGTCGCTAAAGAGTTAGATGAACTGGTTGTATTGAAGATGTCCAAACCTTGCTGTTTAGCTGCTTCCTTAGCTGCTTCCATCCATTTGTAATAATTCTCACCAGCTGAACCAGCATCCTTCAGGAATTGAGCAAAAACATCAATTACATCACCTTCCTCACCAAAAAGCAAAGTATCTGTCAATTGATCTTCAAATTGTTTAAAGATTTCATCAAATGCTTTGGAGAATAAGAGCTGTGACATCATGTCCTCCAAAACCTTATTAACGGTTTTACCCATTGCTAAAGCAGCCGATTCACCTTGCTTAAAATATTCGACAAGGTTATTCCGCATATCAGAGCCGAGTGATCCAGTAAGCTCCTGAACTACCTCTTTTATTTGCGCCCTAGCTTCTTCTATCTTTTCAATCCATTCAAGAACACCCTCGATCATTTGCTTGGTGTTCGCATCGACTGCCTTATCATTGTTTAAAGACGTAAGCAACGCTTTTACATCCCTTAAATCTTGTGGCTCTGAAGATGTCAATACATCCGCAACCTCTTTTGGAAGATTGGTGTATAAATCCTCATACTTAGGCTTTTTCTTTTTGCCTCCAAATAAACCAGTGAAGAAACCTACAACAGCACCAACAGCACCCCCGATCAACGTACCAATGACTGGTATAACTGAACCTATAGTAGCACCAATAACAGCACCGCTTACCGCTCCCGAACCAACATTTTTCCAATCAACGGCATTTTCTAAACCTTTGCTGATTTTCCCTTTTTGGGATAGCTCAATTACTGCTTTCTGATAATTTTTGATAGCATCTTCAGCAGCCAACATGCCATCCTTCATCCTGCCTACATAATCCTTCAGATAGATACTTTCACCTAATTGGGATTGTAAGCGGATTTGATCATTCAGGCTTAAATTGTATTCCCGTTGTAAATCAATTATTGCCCTGTAATATTCTTCTTCAGCCTGTTTTCTTTCAGCAGCTGCATTTGCTACCATACTGATCAGGTCCACAGCTGAACTTATAGCAGCTGCATATTTTTCGGAGCTGGTTGCATTCTTATCAAAAGCAACTGATAAATTATCAATACCGATAGCTAAGCCTGAAAGAAATTGACCAGCATTGCTAATCAGGCTGTTTCCAAACGCATCACCTAAATTTGAAAGACTTTCACCAAGTTGACTAACTGAAAACGCTATACGCTGAAGAAGCTGGAGCATATTGCTCAAACCATCTTGATTGATTTGGTCAATTTCCTCCTGAGTTTCCTGAAGCTTATCGTTAACCGCTTTAATTTCTTCTGCACTCGCTCCAACCTTTCTTAAACGTACCAACTCATCAGCAAGCTTTCTGTATTGCTTTTGAAGATTTGCGAGCGTTGCAGCTCTAGCACCAAGTTTAGCAGTAGATTGAGCATTTGTTAATGCTGATTCTAGTTCATTGCGGAATTGTGGTGTTAAATCTTCACGAGCCAACAGGTCTTTAATAACCTTGATTTGCGCACGAATACCAGCAGTTGTGATGACTAATTGCTGTTTAGCTGCTTGGATCAGGATTCGGTTTTTCCTAGCTTCAGTTTCGTTCAACTGATCAATTTCATCCTGTCTAGCCTGTTTTAGAAGTTCCTTTTTTTCTTCTGACATCTCTTCACCTTGTGCTTTGTACAGCCTTTGGTATTTTTCATTGATGTCTGCAAGCTTATCACCGTATGTTTTGGTAAGATTAAACGATTCTAAAAAGGCTTTATCCTCCAAAGCTTGCTTACTTTGGTTGTACTCTTTTAGAAGCTCTAAAAGCTTGTTTAACCGTTCGGTTTCAGCTCCTGTCAATCCAACCGTGAACTGTTTACCCTGAAGCGCATTTATTTCGCCAGTTACATCACGGTAATAGTTCTTTATCTTGGAAAGGTCTGAAGCAAAACGTTTGTCAGCTTCCTTTTCACTCGATGAAGTTTTAAATTCCTCATATTCCTGAACCAGCTTTTTACGCTCATTCAATGATTCTGAAAGCTTATTCGTTTCATGCCTATACCTCAGGTCACTCATTGCCCTTTGCTCAATAGGATCAACAGCAGAAACGTCAATCAGATCAATCGGAGATTTTTTGTTTTTGGCATTGTACTCAGCAATCTTTTTGTTTTCATCCTGAAGCACACGTCTCAGATCGGCAAACTTTTGCTTTAATGCCTCAATTTCCTGTTGATCGTTTTCAAATGACTTAACCCTGTATTCAGCATCAATCTCCTGAATTTTTTCAAGGGCTTCCTTTCTGATGTTGACAATACGCTTGTAAGCATTCTCTAAGGCAGTGGTATTGACTTTAGGTGTTTTAGGATCATCACCGAAAACAGATATTCCCATTTTACCAGCGATCTCAGAAGCTTTTTTAAGAAAGTTGTCAGCAATTTTGGTCTGTGCATCTTCTGTTTTCTTAGCTTCAGATATTGCAGCGTCACGGGTTGCATTACCCATCCGCTCCATGTCCTTTTGAGCCTGTGCCTCTGCCTGCTTAACATCATAACGCATACCCTGACCACCAAGCCCCGGCATTCTATTCAGACCATCAACAAATTTTTGCCAGCCAGTCAAAGATTCTTCAGCGGTTTTTATTCTAGCTTGCTCAGCTTCATAAGCTCCTTTAGCAGCCTCCTGTAATGCGATGTTAGCAGCTGCTTTGTACATCGTCATTTTGACATAGTTTTGTGCATTGTCGATTAGGAAGCTTTCAACATCGTGGAGGGTTTTAACTTCACCTGTAGTTTTCCCAATGGTTTTATTGTACTCCTGTACAACTGCCTTTTTTGATACAAAGCCTTTTTTCGCTAAGTCAACCGCTATTTCAAGCCTTTTCACATTTTGCACGGCTGTGGTGTATTCCGTGCCAGCTAAAGAATTATGCAAAGCTTTGTTAGCTTCTTCCAGTGCATTTACTTCTTTCTTAGCATTAAATAGACCTTTGATCCATTGACCGATTTCCTTACCATAAGTGGTCATCAGGACAATTCCGACCATCATTGCGGTCTGCCAATTCAATATTGCTGATCCAAGTTCCTTCCATACGGATTTACCTTTTTTGCCTGAAGCTATAAGGGCTTCGTTTTCTTTTTTCACCCTTACTATTTCATCAGCGAAAATTGGAAGGTTGTTTGATATCGCCATTGCAAACGTCTGAAAGCCGTATGTCATGGCTGGCAATTCCCTAGTTAACTGATTGACGGAATTTTGCAGACCGTTCCAAGAACCGCCGATATTTTGCCCTTTTGTAAGCTTTGATATTTCAGAATTGATCAAACCAAGCTTTTGGCTGTACTTTTCCAAATTAGCTGGATTGGTCGCTTCCAACATTCCCTTTTCGTAAAGCTGGGCTGCACGGTACAAACGCTGTAAAATACCCTCATTAGAAAGCATCGCATTCCCATGAGAATCAAAACCAGCCCGACCAGCCCGACCGACACGCACAAGCTCCTGCTCATAACGCTGAAGCTCTTTGTTTATGGAAGCAACCGACATAACGGAATTAGCCTTTTCAGCTTCATTCTTCAGTTCAGCCATACGTCTCCGCAAACGCTCCAAAATACCTTCACGTTCTTTCAGCGGAGCATTACCGCCCTTAGCCTCATCGTTGACAGATTTGACACCCTTGCGGATATCATCCGTTTCACGCTTAGCTTCAGGCGTATTAAATCTAAATTCTATATCTAATTGTCCGTCACTCATTGTTTAGTATTTGGTAGCTCATCGAAGCCCTTTAATTTTTGTTTCTTTTTACCGCTGGAACGCTGTACTCTTGGAGCATCAGCCAGCATCATTCTGATATTGATCCAGCTTCTTTTATAAAGTATTTCATCCCAACTACATCCAGTTTCTTTTTGTGCTGTTATGATTGTTCCCCAAAGGCTATGTAGACCAACGGTCTTTAACTCCTCTGACTTTTTCTTTGGCTCGGATCGTTTGGTTTCGTCAGTCTCATCCCCTCTAACAATCCGATAGTATTCATAAAATCCTCTAGCCCTCCAAGCGTGATGATATGCATGATGTTCAGGAGAACGGAAAAAGGATAGTGTTTTAATAATTGCTTTGCCAGCCATTTTCCAGCTAGCCAGTTTCTTTTCCGACCTCGTAAAATGCCAATAGCGAGAATTCGACCAACTGTAAACCCATGATTTACCCTATACTTTAGACCATCTTCAACACTCATTTGCTCAAAGTCAACATCAGTTATCCCCATCTGCAAACGAAGTTTTGTTATACGCAAACAGACAGATGCAGTTGGATCGTGTAGAACAAGCGGAATCGTTTTGATTCGGAACAGCCTTAAAAAAAAGGGGGCAGGGATATCTAACCTGACCCCTTCTTCTAATATGGTCTGTGCTGCCTGTATTTCAGTAGCTGCCTCCATACTTATCCAGCATCTAATACACCAATGATTTCAGGAGCAATACCAACCTTTTAGGTTGCAATACCGTCCAGCGCAATTCAATGTGATTAGGTTCACCGACACGGAAACGACCGATAACCTTAGCATTGATACGACAACGAGGATATGTATAAGGCATACCTTTGCCATCAATGATCTGAATAGCCTTTTCGATGTTTGGCGTGCCTGAAGGAGCATGGTACTGACCAGCAACTACAGTTCCTCCCAATAGATCAGCTCCAACCTCAGCAGTAACCTTGATCAGGTTTGCCACACCAGTTCTAAGACCTGCTTTTAATGAGGTTTCTAGTGGAGTGGATTCACCTTGTGCATAAAATGCATTTTCGGTCGGATCATCCTGAGTGATTTCAATAGTATCTTCATGTACTTTCCCTGGGGATGTGAAGGCAGTCGCTAAACCTCCATCTGCTGGAATGTCGGCAATCTTAAAGCCGTCAATCTCCATATCATAGCTTACTTCGTCTCTAAACATGATTTTAAATAGTTTTAAAAGGGTTTTAAAAGTTTGTTAATTACTCGTTTGGCAAGGTAGTTTCTTCATTGCCTTCCACATTGTCCGATCCTTCAGGATCATTGGATTCAGCTTTCTTTTCGTCAATTAAAGCCTTGACTTTTTCATCAGACCATTTGTGATGTGGCTTGGTATCAAAAAGCTCAATGTATTCCTTTACCAACGCATCACGATCAGCTTCAGAAGATCCATTTCCTAAAACTGGTTCAATATTGCCTCCTGATAGAACTTCTTTAAGTTTTTCAACTATTTTACTAGCTGAGCCATGACGATGATAAACTTCAACAGTTCTATCTTTTAGCTTTTTCTTCCAGTCCTGTGCATAATGATCCGCACTGAAAACATTGCCATCAGAAGTGATGTAACAGGTGTTTTTATTACTGTTCTTTGGATTGACAAAAAACGCCTTGGCTTCTTGCTCAAATTTTTTATTATTATCTGTCATAAATCTTTTTATACAGTTTGAAAGCTCCATACCCGACAAATCCCAAAAGGATCACTCCGAATATTTTGCCCAGTTTGATAAATACTTTTTGAAAGAAGGTTAATTCTCGCTCGACTGGAACATTTACATACTGAGTTTCCTTTGTACTCAATTCCGTCACCAGTTCTTCAATACGAGCATGCAATTCAAGGTTCTCGGTTTGACAGTCAACCATCAATTGTCCTAAATCGTCCAATTTGACTTTAGGAGCTTGCAACTGATTTTTTCCAGCAATTGAAATGGGATTCTTCAATACTGGTTTATTGTTCACACATTCAATCCAAGCCCTGTAATAAGAGCTATCCGCTTCAACCTCGATCACTGTATCACGAACTGTTTTTGTGACCAGCTTTTCTACTTCAACCGTTTTTGTTGATGGGATTGTGATGGCTTGTTTGCTTTTGCATCCGATACACATCGCAATGATTGCCACGATTGCGAAAACTGCAATCTTCAATTTTATAGTCGAAATTGTTCCTTTCATGCTACAATTAGTTTAAAGCCTTTCGGGGCAAGTTTTAAAATTCTGTCTAACGTTATCCTACTGGATGTCACATCAAGGCTGCCATCGCCATTCATGTCCTTAAATTCCGAACCTACAAGGATGCACCCTAAAATTTGAGTGTGATAATTTCCAGTGTGGATCAGGATATAAGTCCTGTTAGGCACATCCAAAATGTGGTAATGCTTAGAAAACTTTGGAGATGTGCGAGGAACGACATTGTATGTACCTGATGGAATACATGACTTTTGAAACTCATTGTTCCTCCATGGAAGCTCCAACGTCTTGCACTTCATCAATACCGTTCCTTTATCATCTTTCAGGATAAATTCACCTAGTGTCTGTTTATCCGTTTTAATGGTTCTGTTAATTTGTGCTATCATAGCCCTGTTCCTTCTGTACTTTCTTGATTTGCTTCAACTCACTCAAAAGCCTTGCATTATCACGTCTGAGCGTTCCTATTTCCATCTGTAGATTTTGAATCTGTAAACTTTGCTCTGCCAGCTCTTTTTTTAAATCCTGAGCTATTTCACGCCAAATAGCAACCGCCTTTTCCACTGATTCTAATTCGCTCTGGACAGCTTCAGCTGTTTGTTTACGTCTTCCAAAAAACCAACCTGAAAAAGCCCCAGCGATGCTAGTAATGAGAGGAATCAAAAGCGATTCTATTAGTTGCTCCATTTGCTAAGGATTAGAAGCGGGTCGCACGAAGCATCCCCGCTATTGGTTTGGTTGATTAATTATGCTGCTGGCACTTGTTTTACTACACAAACACCTTCAAATTTTTCACGTTTTGCCCTTGCTCCAGCACGAACCAAGAATGAATAAATATCACCGTAGTAAGTTGCATCGTTTAGGTTTTCAAAGAATTTGATATCACCTAAGGCAAATTCAACGTTATTGCCGTTGTACAAAAGAATTCCTTCCACATCCGTTGTAGCAGCTTCAGCAGTCAAAGGCTTGAACGCACCAGCTGCATTCAACAATAAGACTGTTGAACGTGTGAAAATCTTAAAGCCCTGAGCTTTGTACATGACACCATTACGGCGTTCCTCTTCTGTTACGCTTGCCATGTAAGTAGCTGTAACTTGACTGTCAGCAGGGAACATTTGCGCCTCAGCTTCAGCCGTTATTACTGCATACATGTGACCTTCACGCCATGTTCCTTGACGAATAAAGAATGATCTACCACGTTGCAAATCCTTCAGACTGTAAGCCTTTACATTTGCAACTGCTGTTGGAGCTGTTGGAGCAACGGCACTACCTTCAGTAGGCAAAATACTAGCTGCTGGAAGATTGGTTGTTGTTCCAATGGAAGCCGTAACCGTAGACAATAATACGTCCTCAGCAACATTTTGATTTAGGTTCGCCTGTTCATCCTGTAGAACCGATTGACGTTTATCATAAGAAAGCTCAACAGTATCTGCATTAGGAATCAAGATCGGATCAGAAGTGTACTCATTGATTTCATACGATGTCGGAATATCTGTACGGGTCTTAACGGTTGCTGGTAATGAACTTCTGTTTTTAACCACATCGCCAGCCCTGCCAGCTTGTGGAATGTGTACTGTTGTACCGTTGATGTTTTCCTTGTCAGCCTTTGAGAATGAATTAAGGAAAGTATTGTTCTTGTACAGGTTGTTTTGGATGTCCTTTGTCCAAATCTCTTTTTGGATAGCCATAAACAAGGCAGCTTCAGGAGATTTGACGAATCCCAAAACAATACCTGAGACAATACCTACAGGAACGGAATAAACAATGTTCACACCTATCAAGGCAAACAACAACGCCACAACCAACACATTGTACAACAGGTTAAGCGGTTTGAATTCTAAATTTCTCATTTGATTTTAAATAGTTTTAAAGGGGTTTTAAAAGTTTGTTAATTACTACTTGATTTGTGGTTTAACCTTCGTACTCTTTGTCAAACTCAGCTTTAAAAAGCTCTTTGAACAAATTAGGATCATCAGATTTAAGCTTGATCAATAAGCCTTCCTGATCCAATTGTTCCCATGTCTTGTTTGCGTAAAGACTTACTTTGGCTTCCTTCTTTGTTTGGATTTGGCTCTGTACAGTTGGCGAACCTTGTTTGCCTCCCAAAATATTTGCAACTGAATCATAATCAGTCATTGCCAAAGTCACGAAATGTGGTTTTTCGTCAGCAGTGATTTTTCGGTCGTCTACTGCTCCCTGAACCAAGGTTTCCACTTTGGACGACAACTGAACTTTTTCAGCATCATCAACCTTTTTTTGTAAAGCTTGATTTTGGTTTTTCAGGTTGTCGATTTCGGTTTTTTGGGATGCAGCCAATTGAACCACTTCCATCACCTTTGTTTCAAATTGGTCAACTGACTTCACATCAGTTCCCAATATCGCTGCTGCCTTTGCAGCTGACAATTCGATTTTTTCCATATGTGATTTTTTATTATTGATAAGCAATGGGATTACAGCGTTCGTGTCGCTGGATGAGAGTTCAATGCGAGTATGATTGGAATCATACAGAGCAATGGATAAGGCGTTATTATCTGCACCTATATCGGCAATACTGACTTCTTCGAGAATAGACCTTGCTAAGGTTTCACCCCTTTGCCCCTGAATAATCAAAGTTTCATCCGATGACCATTCTACAGGTAGCAAACCAGCTGATCCCATACGAAGCGTACCGTTCTCATATTTATTGTAAATAGACACGGCAAAATCGTCCGTATCATCAAAGACTGGCAAACCTGTCAAGCATTTACCGATACCGTCAATGGTTTCTACCTTCAGTTCAATGACGTTCCCCAAAGGAAGGATCACTTCATTCTTTTTACCAAAGGCACGATAGTGCATCCAAAGTAAAATTGGGTTTCTTTCGTATTGTGCTAAGTCAACGCCATCAACCAAAGCCCTGAAGCCATATTTGTTGACCTGTTCACTTAAAATTATTAGCCGTTTTGTCGCTTTTAACATCTGTCTTTTTCGCTATTGTTGGCACAAACCTACATCGACAAAAACAGTCAAAAAAATCGCCTTTTTGAATGCTAACACCTTGTGCATGAAAAGCCTGCAATTATTGCAAGCTTTTAATTTTCCGATTTTTTACCCCTATATATAAGTGCCATTTTTGACCAGTTAACACGGTTTTTATGGCAAAAAATAGACTTAGCAAAGCAGAACTTCAGGAGAAAAGAGAACACGCAAAACTTCTTTTCATCCGTGAAAAATTAACCCAAAAGGAGATTTCCAGACGGCTTCAGATTACTGAGGGAACAATCAGTAAATGGTCAAACGAGGACAATTGGGAACAAGCAAAAAAGAGCATCATGATGACTAGGGAGGATCAACTTAGACAGATGATGGATGAGCTTGAAATTCTTAACACAGAGATTGCGACTGGCGGTAGAGGTTATGCAACAAAAGAACAAGCTTATATCCGAGACACATTGATCCAAAACATTAAGAAGCTTGAAACGGATGTTTCCGCATCAGAGGTATTTGATGTTGCAACCAAAATGATCAGCCATTACAGAGGTATTGACTTAGACAAAGCTAAAGCACTCACAGAAGATTTTGACGGATACATTAAAACGCTTTTAAGATAATGGCAGCACAAAAGTTTACAAACAAACAGATATCCATAAAATGGGAGGACTTTGCCAAAGAAATGAGGCAAGCAACACCCATTGACATCCATGAAACTCCAACGCAAAAACAAAAGCGGATCGCTCGCTTAGAAAAAGAAGGGAAGGAAGTGGAGTGGATGAAGTACTATTTTCCGAATTTCTGTAAAGCGGATTTTGCACCATTCCATTTAAAAACGTTTCGAAGGCTGATCAAAAACAAAAGATGGTTTGAGCTTCTAATGTGGGCTCGTGAATTGGCAAAATCAACCTCAGTGATGTTGATCGTGTTATACTTGGTTTTAGTAAGAAAAGAACTAAGAAACATACTTCTTGTTTCCAACAGCTTCGATAACGCTGTTCGTTTATTGATGCCATACAAATTAAGTCTTGAATGCAACCAACGCTTAATAAATGATTATGGAACTCAGGAAAAATTAGGATCATGGACGGACGGTGAATTTACAACCAAAAACGGTGTGAGCTTTCGTGCATTGGGTGCAGGTCAATCGCCTCGTGGTACACGTAATGAAAATTTTAGGGTTGATTGCATCCTGATCGATGATATTGATACAGATGAAGAATGCAGAAACCCACGCAGGATCATTGAAAAATTCAAATGGATTCAGGAAGCATTAATTCCAACGGTATCCGTTTCGGGCAATTATCGGATCATAGTATGTGGGAACAAGATCGCAAAAGTATGTGTCGTTTCGCTTTGCGAAAAATTAGCTGATTATGTCCATCAGGTAAATATTAGGGATAAGAATGGTAAAAGCTCATGGTTAGCAAAAAACAGTGAAGAAGATATTGACAAAATCCTTTCGTTGATCTCTTATGCTTCAGCTCAGAAAGAATACTTCAATAACCCCATTTCAGAAGGGACGGTATTCAAGGAGATGAACTATAAAAAATTACCGCCATTATCACAATACAAATGGCTGGTGTGCTATACTGACCCTTCATTTAAAGACTCCAAGAAAAACGACTTTAAAGCAACTGTCTTGGTAGGAAGATGGAAAGACGAATTCCATGTTATTAAAGCGTTCTGTGATCAGACCACTACTGCCAATATGATTGAATGGCATTATCAGATAGCGGAATTGGTTGCAGACCGTGTGCCAGTGTATTACATGATGGAAGCCAATTTTATTCAAGACACGCTTATAAACAAGTTTTATGAGTATTCCAGCGAGCATGATAAAAAGATCATTCCACTAAAAGGAGATCAGCGAAAAAAGGCTGACAAGTTCACTCGGATTGAAACCCTATTAGAACCATTGAACCGAAACGAAAAACTATGGCTTAATGAAAAGGAAAAAGAAAGCCTGCACATGCAAAGGCTGGAAGAACAATTTTTAGCTATCGAAGCTGGTAGTTCAGCTCATGACGATGCTCCCGATGCAGTAGAAGGAGCTGTATGGATAATCAATAACAAAAGCATTCACAACGCAGATAACATTCAAACTATATCAACCAGCCAAAACGGCTCTAAACGTATCGCATAATATGGGACTAATAACACCTGAAGATTTTTACACGCACATGTACAGCGGAACTATCGAAGCTATTTCCGATGGTAACGAAGAAAGCTTAGCTGAAGCGATTGACACGGCAATAAGTGAAGCATTTGGCTATCTATCAAGATTTGACCTTGATTCAATCATGACCAGTGATGACCGAAAGACATACGCCAACCTTAGGACATGGCTAAAAGATATTGCCAAATGGCATTTTATAAACATCTGTAATGTTGCTACTGATTTGGAATTAGCAAAAGAGCGTTACGATGATGCCATTGCAAGACTGAAGGACATTCAAAAAGGAATAGTAACGCCTAAAGGCTGGCCATTGCCTCAGGATGAGAATGACCAGTCAGGAGCTTTCACCGTATCCAGTAGACCTAAACGAGAAAACTATTATTAACAATGGCAAAGAACAACAGACAAAGACCTAAACAGAAAATTGTTGCTGGAAAGAATATTTCAGCACCGATTATCCAAAATATTTCCGTTCAGCCTTTTGCAAGGCAAAATCAGGATATATCCAGCTGGAGAAATGCAACCCGATCAGCGGAATCACATATTCCAAGACGTGTTTACCTGTACGATCTGTATCACGACATCTCCACAACGGACGGACAGATCATAGCGGTATGGGGCAAACGTCAAGATGCAATTACTACAGCAAATTGGGAATTCACCGATAAAGACGGCAATCCAGTCGATGAAATAAACGAGCTTATTGACTGTATTGGCTTTGAAGATTTATTAAAGGAAATAATTGATTCCAAAGCATGGGGTTATTCGATGTGTGAACCTACCTTTTTCATTAATGAAAACGGTCAGAATGAATTTGAACTTTATTCAGTTCCAAAGAAACACATGAGACCCGAAAAGGGGATCATTGTAAAGCACCAAACAGATGATGAAGGAATAAATATCAACGATGGTATTTATAACAAAACCATCATGAAATTTGGTAAGGCAAATGATTTAGGGCTATTGCTTTCTGCTGCTATGTACTCAATCTATAAAAGAGGCAGTACATCCGATTGGGCTGAATTCATTGAAATTTTTGGACGTGGTATCATTGATGCTGAATGGGACGGATTTGATGAAGGACAACGCCAGCAACTTGCAAAAGCAATCCGTGAAATGGGATCAGGAGGAATCATGATCCGACCTTCAGGAACTAAGGTTGACATTAAGAATAATACAGGAAATGCGAACGGTCAGCTTCAGGATACTTTTGTAAGTAAAATGGATGCGTATATTTCAAAGGTTCTTTTGGGATCAACTGAAACAACAGATTCCAGCACAAGAAGCGGTTACGCACAAGCCGAAATACACCAAAAAGAGGATCAGAAAAAAAATGAATCCGATCTTCAATTTGTAAGACGGTCATTGAACTCGCAGTTCATCAAAATTTTGAAGTCTGCTGGATTTGATACCAAAGGAGGAACGTTTGTCATTAAAAAAGATAAGAACCTTGATAAGACCTCCTATGATATACACAAGTCCATGCGTAAAGATTTGGGAATACCCATTGACGATGATTTCTATTACGAAGAATATGGAGTAAGAAAGCCTGATAACTACGATGAACTAAAAAACGAGCTTGGAGATAGCAAACACAAAGAATTTGAAGCTAAATCCGAAAACAAAAACGCAGATACCCCCCAACTTTCAGAGGAAGAAAACACCGACACCCCTACAGAAAACAAGGAGGATAAACGCAAGAAGCTATCTTGGTTCAGAAGGTTGTTACAGCTTTTTCACCCAGCCCCGATAGCACAAAACAGACAGCTAGTCGGGGCGTTTGGAGATCACCACACGAGTAATATACAGTTAGCAAAATTCACCGCTTCCAAAGCTTTTGACACCATTAAAGATGATGTTATCCAAAGAGCTTGGATTGCAAAAGGGACATTGAATTTTGACACTCAGCTGTATGAATTCACGGCTACGACTTTAATGATGGGTTTTGTTCAGGGATGGAAAACAAAGCCAACGAAGTTAATGGATTTGGGCTTTTCGTATGGTGTAGACGATCCAGCAACATTAACAGCCTACGAGATGAATCTCTTTAGGTTCGCTGGTGCTAAGACACTATATGAAGCCCAACAGTTAAATGAGTTGTTCCGTAAAGCAAAATCATTCCGTGAGTTCTATGATACGGCTAGCTCAATGCTGGACGTTCACAATAAAGCTTGGTTGGAAACCGAATATAACACGGCTATTGCAGCTGGTGAAATGGCTTCGACTTACAATAGGCTGATGAAGCAAACGGATAATTTCCCTTACTGGCAGTATAAGACTGTTGCGGATGAGAGGGTACGTCATTCACATGCTTTATTGCACGATATTATATTACCGTGGAATCACCCAGCGTGGAAGTATATATTACCTCCTAACGATTGGAATTGTCGTTGTTGGATTGTGCCAAGAACTGCAGCTGAGGTTACGGATGAAGAATTGAAAGCTTCAGAAGAAAAGGTTAAAATGTATTTGGATAGTTCAGAGTTTAAGAAAGCAGCTAAAGGGGGATGGGGTATAAACAGAGCTGACAAAGGTCAGGTATTTACGGAAAACCAACATTACACAACGGATTATCTTGATGTAACCAAACGGATGAATAATCTAGGCTACAAGGATTGGGGGCTAAAACCACTGGATCAAAATTTCAATTCAAAACAGTTCAGTTCCAAATTTGGTGAAGATCAGATTGAAGATGCAATTGAAGATTTTACAGGCAAACTCAAAAAGGTTACATCCAAGAAGTTTGGCATTACCGACTACAACAATAGGATCATTACCATTGATAAAGCTACTTTAAAATCTCATACAAATACACAGTATCAAAAGTACAGGACTAGGCATCTGTATTTGTCAGAAGTAGAAAACATTTTAACTGCTCCTGATGAAGTATGGCTACAGAATTACCGAAACCAAAAGTATCAATCGTTTATATACCTGAAGTATTATAACGATCAAGCTGTTGTAGTGGTTTGTACGCTAACGGATAGCTTAGAGCTGAAAATCGAAACATGGCACAAGCTGGATGATACAAGGCTTAGAAGGGGATTGCTTATTAAGAATTAAAGCCATTAGCGTTAACTAATGGCTTTAATTAAGGTTGTGTAAAGTACCACGTTGGAAAACCAGTCATGAGCCACTGCTCAACCTATTTTAACAGTCTCTCATTTACACGAGGTAGTATTACAATACAAATATAGCAAATAGTATGGATAAGTTTGATAAACAGCTTGAAGCATTATTTAAAAAGATTAACACAAAGATAGAATTAGCACCTCAGCTGGTTGCTGAAACCGCTTTGCAACATTTTCAAAATGCCTTGCTAAAGAAAGAATGGGACGGAAAGCCTTACCAGCCATATAAGGACAAAAAAAGAGAGCCGTCAAGAGGATCACTGATGTACCGTACTGGAAATTTATTTAGGACACTTAGGATCAATTACGTTTATCATGATAGGGCTGGTCTATCTGCTGGCTCATCAAGAGTGCCATACGCTAAAGCTCACAACGAAGGTGAAACCATCCAGCACAAAGGAGCAGTAAAACACATTACATTCAAGAAGCACACAAGAGGGAAATTTAAAGGAAAAACCCTGTTCTCCAAAAACAATAAACGTGCATCCTTCAGCCAAAAAGCTTCAGTCGGTGCATATTCCGTTACACTTCCTAAACGTCAATTTATGGGCAAAAGTCAAAGCCTAATAACGGATATTAAAACAAGATTTAAAACTAATTTTAAAACCATTTAAAAGATGAAAGAAATATTTAAAAACACATTGTTAAAATTGGACACACTGGATAGTATAGCGTTTATTGACAGAGATCGGGGGCAACTCGAAGGCTACAATCAAAGACCTGAAGTAAAATTCCCATGTGCATTGATTAAGGTAAATATTCCAAGACGTGAAAATTTGAATGCTATGATCCAACGAGCAACCTGTCAAATTCAAATCCGTGTAGCATTTGAAAAGCTTATCGACCAAAACAATTTAAACGCCTCACAACGGCTCGAAAAAGCTTTAGAGTATTACGACACCATTGAGGAGATTGAAAGCTTGTTTCAGGGCTTAAAATTAGGTAAAACGGAAAAATGGGAATGCACCAGCATAATTGATGAAGATAGAGCGGATTTTGATGTAGTGCGAATTACTTTTGCGACTGGTTTTGTCAAGGAATACTAATTCCAAACAAATTGAGGGTATTTTTCTCTAAGCTCTTTTTTTGAAGGCTTGTTGTAGACTATATCTTTTAATAAATCGGCATAATCAACAAGTCTGGTCATGATGGTAGAAGCGGAAACAAAAAATTCTTTTTCCATAGTAGCAACGGCATCATCCATGCGTACACGAAGAATTTCATAATGGTAGTAGTAGCGGTAACACATACAAATGTCACGATCCTGCGTATAAACTCCTTTGATGCTTTTACGGCTAGATTCGGATTTTATAGCAGTCGGAAAAATTTGCGTAATGGTTTGGCTTCCTCTTATCATTAATACAAAAATATATCAAATTCCAACACCAAGTTAACCGAGTTTTAAAGCATAAAAAAAGAGCCAGTCTCATAATTAAAACTCAATTAGCGAAAACAGAATTTAATTTTGAAGAGTAGATATTGTCTCTCCATTATAATAAAAAAACAGCCAAATTTCATTAAAAATTTGGCTGTTTTGTGTTTTAAAAACTGAAAGGACAAAATATTACTTGGCATCATTTAGCCAAAACTGCTTTATGAGACAGAGCCTTTAATAATTATTTGATTTCTGTTACATATCACCCATTATATTACATAAATACATCCCCATTTTATTATATAATAAGTTTGTTGGATGAAGTTGATAAGGAATATTAATTTTATCCCCAAATAAATAATCTTTATCATTTTGTACTTCAATATTATTATACCAGTCACAAACTTTTAAATTATATTTATGCCCAAGATCAATAATTGCTTTTGAATAATCTTCAGAAATATAATTTAAATTTTTATATGGCCCAGGCACATCTTTTGTCCCTGTTTCTTTAAAAAATCCGTTAATGGGTGTAATTAAATATAGATCTACACTTTTGTTTTGATTAAGAATATGTTCAATCGCTATTTGCATAGCTCCAATAAAAGTAGACCGATCAAAATCACCTCCAATATCTTTAATTTTACCTAAATTTATTCCTTTCCTTGCGTCATTTGCGCCACTTGTAAGTGTTACAAAGCTAACATTATTGTAATATTTGTATCTGATGACTTCGTTCAGTATTTGTGTCATATCCAGGGAACTAATTCCTTTATTATCAATTTGACAGTCAAAATATTGCCTTACGTACTCTTGGTAACCAACTGCCTTATAGGGGTATTCTTTATGAGTTTTAAAAAATGATTTTCCATCATACCAAGTTATTGAATCGCCAAATGTGACTCCTTTTTTTCCTTTGTATCGACCGGACTGAGCATTTTCAAAAATTGTTGGTATGTAGAACTTATAATAATAAATGTAAGTTGACACTCCGACAAATAATAAGGCGCTAATAATTAAAATTAAAATGCGATATTTTTTCAACAATTGTTTCATAATGAACAAATATATAACTTTTAAATCCCTTTTAAATGCTTTAAATACATGTTTTCAAATGCAGACACCAAAGCTGGAAGCTCGTTTTCCGTATATTGGTCTAAACGCTTGCTCAGGTATCCATAATTGATGCACCAATTGTTAACCCTATTCATATCTATTTTACCACTTATTAGCTCCCAGCTCATTTCATGAGCCATAGATAATATTTTACGTCTCATCTTATTTGCTGGTGACTGAAATTGCACATGACCACTAGTTAAAGCTTTAATTACCTCTTTGGCTTCTTCAAATTGTAATTCCCGAATACTGGTAGTTCTACCATCGGTATAGCTGTAAATGATTTCTTCTTTGGTATCATCATCCAGCTTTAATCGGCTAACTAAGTAGCCGATCATTGCATTCTGTTTTTTAGTACTTGATATTTGTTTCATCATTAAACCCTTTCCGCTTTCCAGTCAACATTCCAATAACCCTTTTTAAAATAGTTTTCAGGGTCACACTTACCTCTATAGCCAGTACGCTCTAAATATTCCTCATACGGCTTTATATTGCGAATAGCCAATAGCTTTTCAGCATCCTTTAATTTCTTGAAAATAGGTTCACACCTGATCTTATTTATTTTTTTTCCATACCTATTCCAAAATGCATCAAAGCTGATATCTTCAGGTAGTTCCTCCAAGTATCCTTTAACCTTTCTTTTGTATTCTGACAATTGGCTTTCATGGATTGGAAGGAAGTCCCAAAACCAAGAAAATTGTTTTTCGGTCATTATAGCATCATTCTCCACAAGTGACAATAAACCATCTTCGTTATAGCCTAAAACCACTTGACCTTTAAAACTGTCTGATGTTAACACGAATCTTTTCATTGCATTTACCCCACTACTTTTAATTTATTGTTTGCATCTACCCCCTTACTTTTAACAGGAACTTTTTTCGATACCCCTTGCTTTTCGTTCTCCGATTCTTCAAACAGCTCCGTCTGTTGATTTTTGCCTTTTACCTTACTCTTTGGATCAAAGAAAAGTGGGTTTAGCTCCCTCGCTTTTTTCTCCCAAATTACAAATGGATCAAAGCCCCCAAAGCGATTTTTTAAGGGAGTAGCTATATACTTTGAAACGAAAATGAACATACCACCATCAAAGATGATATCACGTGCAATGGACTTTCTTGGATTGCCTGAAGGATCAGTATGGCAAATGAAAATAAACGTCTTTTTCCCTTCGTATTTCTCTTTTAAGTATAGATAATCTTCCTTCTTCCAGTTGGTGTAATCAATACTATCAATGAACACATATTCAGAGCTTCCACGCTTTTCAAGATATGCGTCTAAATCTTCCAAAAAGCTAACCCCCTGAGGTAAATTAGCTATAGGATCAATTGGGATAAACAAGCCTGAAACTTCTTCCATGTTATTGCGCATGGTCGCTGTTTGCAAGTCAAACCCATGTCGTTGCTCGTATGACCACCAAGAAGCCTTTACCCCAAAACGCTCACAAAACATCTTAGCCAATCGGATGCAAAACTCTGTCTTACCGTTACCGCTAAAACCGCCTATGACACAAGTAAAGAACTTTGGTATATTACCCAGTGTAGGTTTAAATTGAGAACCTTCTAAATCCAGTAATTTGAATGTTTTCTGATGAAACTGTTTTATTCCTAATGCTTTCATATTAATATTTAAAGTCTGTCCAATGGATTATTTTACCTGAAAAGCAATGTTCAGGACTGCTTTCAATTAGCGGTATAAACCACTTTTGGAAATCTTCAAGAGATTTAAAGCCATCATTTATGGCTATTTTTTCAATATCATTAGGATATAAGTACTTATCGCAATAATGTGTATCTCCGATTGAAACCTCAAATGTCCAGCGATGATTAGTCATAAAAATGTACTGCACACCTTTGACATCTACTTCATTAAAACAACTGTAAGATTTCGTCCGTACACCAGTAGCCATATGTATATGGCTGCCTGTCTTCCATCTATCCTTACTATCCTCTCGAATAGTATGAATCTTATTCCCTTTTAATATGGGTTCAACAAACTGTTGCTTAAATCCTAATATCATACGGCTACCTCCTTTGATCTTAAATAAACAACCTTAGTTTCTTTACGAATAGGCTTTACATAAGCAGCCTTAAAAGTTTCAGAACCTCTACCATCAGACACGCTTGCAGGAATGCACCAATTAGAATAGGTTTGGTAGTTTGTGACTTTTTTTTCATGTTCTACCATTTCCCAAACCACCTTGTTTTTGTCATTCAGGAAATAGAAACGGTCGCCAATTTGCAGATTGTCAGCCGTTGTTACTTCATTCTTTTTCATATTTATTCGCTTTAGTTTACTTGTCAATATCACGTCTACAGGCTGGACATGTTTTCTGATGCCATCTAGCGTCATACACCTCACCGCAATGGGGACATGTCCACCATATTTCGTGATTAAATTCAATCCCAATGTTTTCAAATCCCCAATGCTCTAGTAGAATTGGAGGTAACTGCCAAATCGTATTTGGGCTATCGATTTTATTTAAGTACATAGTTATTCCTCCAACCAATCTTTAGCGTTTATTGCGAATTTTGACGTTACAGGGGTTATCTTACTTGCTATTGCAAAAACATCGGAACCACTTTTGATAAATTCCTTTTGCATGAAGTTTACCGCTGCTTTTCCAGCTTGCTCTATGCTACTGGCAGTAACAATACCTGTCATCGATGCAGGAGATAATTTTACATTTGGGCGTTTCGATTTGAAATTTACCCTAACTGAATAGATTCGATTTTTGACACTCATATTATTTCGCTTTATTAATGTTTGAACCCAACAGCGGTAACGATCCGCTGTACGTTCCATACTTGGGTTTATCATTCGTTTTAATGATATTCAGGATTATCACTTGTTTTGATTATAATTTTGCGAACTCCAATACAATAGGTAGCCATTCCATATCGTCTGATCTGTAAAAGAACTGAGCGTAATACTTGGTATGATCGGGAACAATTGATTCCTGAAGTAAGTCAATACCTTTACGCCAGTTCTCGTTATCAAAGTCATCTTTCATTTTGAAAAGCTTTAGGACATTATTCTTGTCCAATTGCCCTGTTTTACGTTCTAGGAGAATGCGAATGGCTTTGTTTGTTGGACTGCCTTCAGGATATTCAGCGGTTAAAAAATCCAAGATATGAGCTTCAGCCTGTGTGCTTCGTTCATCGAATCGGGTTGCATCGTGTCTCCTGAACATGATACGATAGTTACCACATGAGCTGTCTAACGTAACATTACCCTTACCGTTCGCATGCCTATCCGAATGTTCCTGAAGCATTTCATATAAAGCGCCTATAGATGCATAGGATTTACTTTTGAACTTGGAAAGCATATCGTTTAACGCTTTTGCCCCTTCAACCAATTCCTTTACCGTTTCATCTCGAAGTGTTTCATAGGCTTTTCTTTTTTCATTCTTTTCAGCGACTTCATTAGCCTGTCTTTGGGCTAAAAGTGCTGACAATTCATCTGTTGTTAATTCGCTCGCTGGCTTGCTTAAAACTGTAGTTTCCATATTTATAATCTGTGTTTTAGTGGGCTTAGCCCTTTGTTTAATAAATTCAATCCGTTTTCTATTTTTTGTTTGTTGATAGCATTCAGCTCATCATTGTATTCTCTAAGACGGCTAACCATTTCCCATCTAGCTTCTTTGTCTGCATGTGGGTTATTGCGCAACCAATCTTCTACATCCTTTATCTTGGTGTGTATGTCCTCCATATTCCTTGTCTATTTGGTTAAAAATTGAGTTGATTTGTATCCTTTCATAGTCGTATCCTTCAGGAATAACCATGTTTTGAATAAATACATAAAGTGCTAAAGCTTCCTGCTCTGAAAGGCTTAATCCCCAACCGTTCTTTGTGGAATCAATTCGTTCACACCTAGTCCTGATGCGAGCAAAAAGCTTGTAAACAAAGCCGTAAACCAAACGTTCAGCAGGGTTCATAGGAGGGTTGTTTTCCAACATCACACGAAGGATTAACCCGACAGCTTCAAGCTGATTTCTGGTCATTTTCATCTTCATAATCGCTATCCTCCACGGCTTTCACCGCCTTTAAATACATGTCCTTAAATTTTCTATTGTAGGAAAGAAGATCATTGAATACTTCCACACAATGGTTGGCAATGTTATTACGTGACCATTCGGTAAATAGAGATGCTATTTCATTGGTGCTATAGCCTTCCTCCCTTAGAATGGCAATCGTTATATAGCGAGCATACAACACGTCCGTTTTCTTTCCTTTGGTTAAAATGTCCTCGACACTATAGCCCAGCTCCTGAGCTATTAGCTTTAAAATGTTACGCCTTTTCATATTGTCCTTTAGTCATTGGGATCACAACTTCTTTATGGAAGATATCTTCCAGCACAACAGCATGAGGTTTAAAGTCTGCGTGTAATGGATCATGAACATCATCATAGAGCTTAGCCCACTGGTCTTTTGGAACTTCTTTAGTGTATTCCAAGAAACGAGCATCCCATCGTTGCCAATGGTTCAACCACCACTTCCAAAAGATGCGAGCATTCATGAATTCGGGCTTCCATTCTCCAACTTCAATGACATCCGTTAAATAATGGATTCCAGCATCTAACCACATGTCGTGATAATCTTCCTCTGAAATACCCAGCTTACGCATTACCAGCTCACGGTTCACTTGCTGGATGGTTTTAACTTTATTGATCCAGCTTGTTTTAGTGTTTGTCATTTCCATTATGCAGCTCCTTTCTTACGTTTATAAGCCAATACAAGACGTTTAACCCTTCTGATATCCCTTTCGCTATCATTTACTATTCTAATGGCTTCAAGCTCATCATTTACACCGTTCATCATGGCTATTCGCTTTAGTTCCTCATCAGTATTGTGAGGCAACTCAATGAACTTCCTGCCTATACGGCTTAATATCTCCTTAAATCCCTTCTTATTGATTGCAACACCCTTTTGTATTCTCTTTTTAAGGTGATCCGTTGCCTGAAGAACCAATCCACATTTACCCTCAGTTTCATTGTAGATTGTAATGAAGAAGTAAAGAACCTGATCACTGATCTTATCCGCTTCATCCAATATGATTAGAGGTGATTCAGCCCTCAATATGGCTTCTAGTACCACGGTCATCATTTCATAGACCGTATATCCTCCGCTATCTTTACCCATAGCCTGTAGCAATTCGCTCAAAAAGGTTTTGCGATTCAAATGCTCTTTACATTTTAGGATATACACGTTTTCATTGTTGGAAAAAATCTTTGCTGGCTCTGTCTTTCCGCTTCCTTCAGGAGCGACAATACAGAAAACCTCACTGAAACGCTTAGCGTCCATATACAGCTGGTGCATCATGCTCATACGTCTTGTATCGGTCAATACTTTCCACTCGTTGCCGTTCGTGGAAACTTGTTTCTGAATGCTTATCCACATACTATCACCTATGTTATCCCACTTTCCAGCAAGAATATTGGAGATAGTAGCATTACTTACATTCGTCAATTGCTTAGATGCAGCGTTTTGACTTCCGACTTTCTGTACAAATTGGTACAAGTCGTTTTTAATTTGTTCTTTTGTGGTTGTATTCATTTTTATTCGCTTTATTAATGTGTACACTTTGCACTCTCACGGTTGCAGCCGTGGGAGTTTTTACATTAGATTATAAATGTCAAATCCTTCATCGTTATCCTCATCTTTCTGAGGTTCAACAGATACTTTAAATTCTTCTTTTGGCATTGGTAACGCTTCTTTTTTACCGTACAGCTGTTGCAGATATCCAGCTTCAGCACCATTTTTCAAATCCTTTAAAAGGACACCAGCCTGAAGCAAGCTTTCAGGATTGATGTTTGAACCGTCTAAAGCTTTTAGCTTATCCTGAAGCACGGAGGTAAGGCGTGTTGATATTTCTTCCTTATTATCCCAATCCTGTTGTATCCGTTTTCTATCTCCTTCCTGATAATCAGCTATTGCAGATGGACGTTCGTCATATTGTCCAGCGACAAACCGCAAACCGCTACCATCCGTGATCAATACTTCATTTAGGTTAGAAGGATCATAGAATACATCTACCTTTGCACCGTTGTATTTCCATATCACTTCATTTGGAAGATCGAAACGTAATTTTTGCCCTGAAACAGTCCATTCAATACCTTTGGAAGATATCTTTAAAGGCTCACCAGCACGTTTTTTACCAACAATGGAAAGCTTTGTAGCTGTATCAATATGATTTTTACGGCTCTTATCGCTATTTCTGAATGCTTCCAGCCATTCAGATTGACGGCTGATTCCTGTTTTTGGATTAGCCTTTGTTCGCATCAAATTGATAAAGCCCTCGATGATAGTTGGCATTTCAGTTATTGAAGGATGGTTTTTGGCATTTTGTGCAACAAATTCGGGGTTTAAGCTCTCTTTAGCCTTTACGTTATAACCAGCATAATTGTTGAATGGAAGTGCTTTTAATACCTGATGCCATTCTTTACCAAATGACCGCTCTATGTATTTACCCTGAGGTACTTTGTGGGCTTGTGGCGTGAATTTGCCCCCAACTTTGCGATAAAATTCACCAAGTTCATTTTTCATTTTCACATCCAGCCCCCAGCGGTCAGTTTGCAATTGGTGTGATAGGTAGTAACCGCCAGTTAACTCGTAAATATGATTTATGGCATTTCGGAATGCTTCATAAATCAGCTCATGCGTTGAGTTATCCCCATACGCATAGCCTAATATATAATCATTGAAGGTATCAATGACAACATATAATACAGGACGGTAATAGTGGTTTTTCTTTGTAGCACCAGCGTTGTCCTTATACTCTACAGTAAAGAAAAGGTCAAGGTTGTTATCATCACTGTTTAGCAATAGCAATGGAGCTGAAGCCCGTTTACGTTTGATTTCTTTGGTATATTGGTTATACGCTGCTTTAGCACCGTCACGTGTGGCTTTTATAATATGCTCATTTTGCCTACGTATATAGCCAACAGCCCCAGCCGTAATGGTTTCTTTTCCATTGTCAACAGCATATTTATTATATGCAGCAGCTATAACAGTATCATCGTGCTTTCTTGGATCGCTTAGGAGTTTTAATAACAAAGCTTCACCTTCCTCATCCGTTTTCTTTGCGTTTGAGTTGCCGAAACGATGCTTTTCAATAAGCATTTCATATTTGTCACTTGCATCAACATAAGAGTTGAACTCCTTAAGCTTCTCCTTTAACCTTTTTGGATTGGCAGGAAGCGCAATCTTTTCTTTTACTACCAATTCACCTACAACATCCCAAAACTCCATTACAGATATATTTAAAGCTTGTTTTAAAGCCCTTTTATCTGTTGTGAATTTACCCAGCATATTAAGCCAGTTAACAGCTTTAGTATATCGGTCAACATAGTTTATTTGTGCTTTACCCATAGCATCTAAATCACTTGCAGGTAACTTAGTGCCATTAGGAAGAACATAATCAGTGTAGAATTTTTGCGCTTGGTAATCCCAATCTATTAAGTCTAATATTGGCTGTTTGGCTAAATAATCATAGGGATTGCCATAATGTTTTACTATGGCTTCTTTTCGGTTTGGTTTCAGGGATTCAAATTCAATAAACACTTTGCGACCATTACCACCAATACCGTGAACAACGATATTATTACGTTTCTTGTCGGATTTATATATTTCTATACCGAACAAGCTAACGTATTCGTCATATGTCAAACACAGGATATTATTGTTAATGTATTGCATAATTGATTACTTGGTAGATTGGACTACCTTTTGAACTTCTTTCACTCCCATATCAACAGCTTGTATTAAAAGCTGATCTACTAAAACCACCTGCTGGCAGGTCTTACCCCTGCCACTTTTCCCTATTACTCCAGTGCGAACCTTTTTAACTGTCGATTCCGAACACCCCACTATACGTGCAGTGACAACCGCTGGAATAATGATTCCATCCGAAATCGCAGAAAATTGGCACAACTCGTTTTTGTTTTTCATATATTCGCTTTATTAATGTTCCTTTGCGTTCACAATTATACAGACAATATTCTGTATAAACAAAAATAATTGAGACTTTTTTCTGTGGAAAATAAAACTGTAAATAGAATCAAACATTACCTTGATAGTAAGTCAATCAGCTTAAATGCATTTGATAAGGCTATTGGTGTGGGTAATGGCTATTTCGGTAAACAAATAAAGAGACAGGCTTCTGTAGGAAGCGATATATTAGAGAAAATTGTCTGTGTTTACCCTGATATTAATCCTGTATGGTTGCTAACAGGAGAGGGGCAAATGTTACTCAGCCCTGAAGCTGATGGAACAAAAATTGTAAATACCCCTAATGCTCGCAATCAAAATACTATACTTTCAAATGAAAATATTACAAGTATTGCCCCCCCAACTAACGATAAAAACGCCCCCCCAAATGCCCCTGCAACTACTACTTTAGGACTACCAAAGGTTATAACAGTAGCCGAAAATGATAGAGAGGTTATAAGCTTAGTTAGTGCCAAATCTGCTGCTGGTTATCTAAATGGTTATGCTGATCCTGAATACATAGAACAGCTACCAACGCTTAGGATTCCAAACATTGGACATGGTACATTTAGGGCTTTTGAGATTAAAGGACAATCAATGTCACCCCACACTTCACAATAGCAGTCTTGGTATAGGTCAATGGATAGAAAGCTTTGAAGATATCCGTGACAGGCGTATTTACACGATTGTAACGAGGTCTGAAGGAATTGTGACCAAACGTGTTTTAAATAGGATTGACGATACAGGAAGGCTTATTTTGATAAGTGACAACCAAAATAAACGTGAATATCCTAACATCCTTCTTGATCCTGAAGAAGTATTGGAAATGTGGTATCTGAGAGCTAACCTAGCGTTTGAGTTCCCTGAACCTGATGCCATTTATAATAGGGTGAATGACCTAGAAGCAAAGGTCACTGTAATAATGGATCAGCTTCAACACCGTTTAAAATAGAAGCGGATTTGAACGGTTATCGAACTTATTTTAATAACCATTTAAAAACGCTTTAAAAAAATTATAGTAAAATTGCACTAAATTATAGAGGATTGCACAAGTGGTTTTTTATCCTCTTTGACTAAAAACCGCCCTAACACTATCAAAAAACACATTTTTTGCACTTTTTTATATTATTGAATTGGTACAAGTGGTTTTACCCCCCTTAATATTTTCATCATTTGACTCTAAATCAGATAATAATTCCTCATTATGTTGAAAACGCACTCTACTAGATTTCAAATGGTCCAAACATAAATTTCTTACAACAAGATAAAGAAATGATTTAATGCTTTCTGAGGCTTGGAAATTTTCTTTTTTCTCCCAAAGTTTAACAAATGCGTCCGAAACCATTTCTCGTGCAATATCCTGGTTTTTAATGATTTTATAGGCATAGAAGTGCAGAGCATGGCTGTATTGATCCATGAAGAAACATAAAGCTGATTCTTTACCTTCTTGTAAACTGATGACTTCCCTGTCAAAATCCATCATGTGAGTGCCTAATAGGTTATAAAAATGGTTAACATAAATTTAATGTTAATTAGACAAATAAAGAAAGATTTTATGCATTTTTTGACCATAAAATTGATTAAACGTAAAAAGTCAGAGATTACTCCCTGACTTTCTGTTTTTAATATTAATCCGTATTCTCCTTATGGAAATAGAATTATTTTGCTTTAAAATTCCAAAACCATGCAGTACCCCAAGCGCCAACACCAGGTTCAGGATAACTTAATACAATTTCATTATCATTTATAATTAAAATATCGTATTCATAGACCGGAGCCCCACCTTCATTTGGAGACTTTCCACAGAGTACGGTAACTCCTTTTGTTGTAAGTTTACCTTTTGCCCAAACGGTTCCATTTTCCAAAGTGATCTTTTTGGTCATATCAAACGAGAAGCTGCCAGTTTCAGTCTTTCCATCAGACATGACTTTGCTGAGTTTTGCTCCTCGAAGTGAAAATATCATTTTTGCTCCTGTTCCTTCTCCTGGAGCTTGACCATTAATATCAGACTCTTTTAATGTCCACCATGCTGGACCATCGTTTCCCATATAACCGCCATTTCCCCACACTGCTGGTTTGGTAGTGTCCCAAACCCACTCTTTATCTTTACCGCCTGTTAGCATTCCCCATTCCAATGGAACAGGAAAGGTCAATTCATCAACATTCACCATTAAGGATTTATTGATTTTTGTGCCATCGGCATTTAAACCAGTGAAAATAATCTCATTTTCCCCTTTGGCAACTAATAGGACTGTATCTGTCTTCTTTTGTGTCAATCCAGTACCATAATCCCATGTTGAAAGAACTGGACTATTGTTGTTTACTATCACTTTATTGCTATTTTTCCCATTGACTACAAGTAGGGTAGCAGAGATATCCAATTGATCAGCAGTAATCGCTGACCCTAATTCCATCCGGTCTTCAATCGGTTCACAAGATTGTAGAATAAGAATGGATATGGAAAATATGATGATATAAATTAAATTTCTCATAAATGTTATTTTTAAAATTACCAACCTGGAAATTCATTGCTAGGGTCACCCCAACCTTTATTTTGGATCAAAACCCCTTCAGACAAAGCTATTTGAGAACTCGGAATTGGCCAAAAACCTCCTGTAGCATCAAATCTAGCTTTGTAACCACCACCAAAACCTCTCATTTTGGTGTCAATTCCTTTGTTTTTAATGTCTACACCTTCTTGATTAGCTAAGGCTGCCCCAGCATCTTGCCATCTCATTAAGTCAAAATAGCGCAATCCTTCAAACGCCAATTCCCAACGACGCTCCTTTTTTAAAGCTGCCAAAGAATAACTGATAGCAGGTAGCTTTGCCCTTGCTCGAACTCTATTAAGATTGGTTGCGGTTTCACTTAATTCTGAATGCATCAATAAAACATCAGCAAAACGAATTAATACTAAATCTTGAGTATGTCCGAGTTGCATATCAGCTTGTGCTGCATTTGCTAGGATGGCATAGGATGGTAATAATGCTTTTGTTTCTGGATCATAAGCTGTAATGGAAATGTACTTCTTCTGCCAAAAACCCGTTTCTTCCATTTGGTTGTCTGCACCAAAAAATATAAGATTCTACATCCGTAGCAACGTTTATAATAGAGCCAGTCCTTCGTATATCATTCGGCTCGGCCTGTCTCCATTCATTCCATAAATTAGTATTAACTGGACCAGCACCCCAGCCTTGGCCAAATGGAAATGTTCCAGCTAAACCATTGTTTGACCTTAATCCAAAATGTAAATTATACTGATTGGTGTAACCCAACATATAGGTATCACCCCAATCGGCAAGCGTACCAAATTTCACAGCAAACACTGCTTCTTTATTTCCCTCACCTTCGTAATTCAGGTTGTTGTCCTTAGCATATTTATAGTCAGCCTTGGTGAATTCATTCGAATATGGCCAAAGGTTTCGAAAGTCACTAGCTAAATCGTGACCGCTGTTTTTTATGCAATCGTCCAACCATTGAACTACTTGTGCTTTCGACACTGTTCCTCCAGAAGCTAAAGGGAGATCTGCTTTTTTATAATACCCGGTATAGAATAAAAACACCCTAGCCATCAATGCTTCAGCAGCCCATTTAGTTGCGTGACCAGATGCGACTGTACTATATGGGGTGGATGGCATTAAAGAAATAGCATTTTTTAAATCTTCTGCTATTTGGGCGTAGGTTTCATCTGCAGGGTTTTTTGGGATATTTGTGACCTCAGTACTTAAAACCAACGGTACTTCACCAAACATTTGAGATAATTCAAAATAGTATAATGCTCTTAAGAAATACACTTCACCCAAAACTTGGTTCTTTTGAGCTTCATTTGTCCAACCTTGAACTTGGTCTAATGTTTCAATTGCAGTATTTGCTCTGAAAATCCCTTGATAGCGGGCAGTCCAAAATGTTAAAAACCTATCCGGTTGAGTGTTCATTAAATGATCTAATCCTTGCATATCCTTATCATTTTCACCACCACCTCCAAAACGATCATCAGAAGCTAATTCAGCCATATAAAAATGGGTGTTCTGCACGTTGGATATGGCTGCGCTCAAACTGGAATAAATGCCTGTAAGCATAGAATTTGCATCCGCAACATTTACCGGGAAATTCCCCGTATTCTTCTTGTCGAAACTTTCGGTGTCTAGAAACTTTTCACATGAACTAAACAATCCTACAGTTATTAATAATATTATCGCCTTTTTCATGAGTCAATTAAAATTTAAGATTTAAACCAAACATTACAGTTCTAGGTTGTGGGTAAAACCCTAGGTCAATTCCTGTAACCCAACTTTTGTCATATCCATATCCAATCTCAGGATCCATACCGCTATAGTTCGTTATAGTGAAAAGATTCTGAACAGTACCATACACACGGATTTGACTGAAAGGAGATTTTGCCCATAATCTTGAAAAATCATAACCTAAAGTTATATTCTGGATTTTCACGAAATCAGCATCTTCAATATAGATGTCAGAAATATATTGGTTGTTTGTATGACTACCACTTGTTATTCTTGGGATCTTATTGGAAGTCCCTTCACCATGCCAACGCTCAAAAATATCTGTGGTATAATTTTGAAGTGGACTATCCGCAAAGGAACGATAAGATTTGGCAATTTGGTGTCCAAAAGAACCATGTGCTGTTATACCAAGATCCACGCCTTTATAGCCAAAGGTAAGATTAAATCCACCGCTAAAGTCAGGGTGAGGATTACCGATCATTACTTTGTCGGCATCCGTAATTGCGCCATCCTCATTGGTGTCAACAAAGGCAACATCTCCAGGCTGAGCATTGGCCAACACCCCTTTGCCGTCTGCTCGCCAAGCATTGATTTGTTCCTGGTTTTGAAAAAATGCCATCTGTCTTGAATCCGTAAAAATAACCAATCGGGAAACCTACCTGTGCTCTATACATTTCCTTAGTTCCTTGACTCAATACATTCTCCTCACCATGGATAATGCCTTCTGCATTTGCAATTCTTACAACTTCATTTTTGTTATAAGCACCATTTATCCCTATTCCATAACTGAATTCGCCACGGGTATCATTCCAGTTCAACCCTAATTCATAACCCTTGTTCTCAATATCACCGCCATTAATAAAAGGTGCTGACGTTCCATAAATTGCCAATACTGGAGCCTGAACCAACCAATTAAACGTTGATTTCTTGTACCAATCGAAAACTACTGATAATTTATTGTTAATGAATCTTGAGTCAAATCCAATATTTAATTGTTCAGATGTTTCCCACGTTACATCAGGGTTTGCCAAAATATCAGGATATGCACCTCTAAGAAGTGTATTCATGTTGTTTCCAAAATAATATCCATTTTTATTATTGATGGCAATAGTTGCTAAATATTGAAATGGATTTATAGAAGCATTACCATTTTGTCCCCAACTTGCTCTCAATTTCAAGAAATTCAAATTGTCATTTCCTTTAAGAAATTCTTCGTTGCTAACAACCCATCCTACTGATGCAGAAGGGAAATATCCCCAACGATTTCCTCGAGCAAAGTTTGAAGATCCATCCGCTCTCAACGTAAATGTTGCCATGTAAGTCTCTTTTGTAATTGTAATTTACACGACCAAATACTGACGAAATGGCAAATACTGGCCAATGAACTCCATTCACCGTAGGTATAAATCCATCATATCCTTGACCATTGCTAACCCAAGCTTTATCCCATTGCCCAGGGAAAGATGAATTAGAAGTAACAACACTCAAGTCTTCACCTAATCCGCTTTTTTCCATAGATTGCCCAACTACTACATCAAACTGATGGTCCGTTGCAGGTTCGAAACCATAACTTAATGTGTTCTCCAATACCCAATTATATCCAACAGATTGATTCTGGTTAATATCATCTATTGGATTTGCTGTCGTGGTAGATAAGTTATAAACTCCAGTATATTGTCTGTAAGTAGAAGCACTCATCCTATATCCAAAGCTTGATTTGAAGATCAATCCCATTATTGGCTGCACTTCTAAATAAGCATTGGCAAATAAGTTGTGACTTTTAGCCATATTTTGACCACGGCGGAATACCATTTCTGCCATTGGATTAGAAGTTGCTCCATCAAAAGCCCATTGATCTGCAACTTTGCTAGGTTGATCATAGTATTCACCAAATTCATTATATGCAGGTAGGAGAGGATTCCCAACCATCATATTATGAACATCATTCCAATAAATATTTCCAATACCAATCCCAGATCGATTGTTATAACCATAACTAATGTTTTCACCAAATTTGATGATATTGAATTCATCATTCTTTAGCAGAACATGATCTGAGTTTAATCGAACAGTATGTCTTTGGAAATCAGGCTGAACAGGTTTTCCAATAATACCTTCGCGATTGGTAATACTGTAACCCATAGAAAATTTTGACTGTTCATTTCCTCCCATAAGGTTTTAGAGAAGTATTCTGTAGGATAGCATTGTCATTATGAATCTCTTTAATCCAATTAGTACCGTTCCAAGTTCCATCTTGTATTTGCTGATATTGTTTTGGAATTAATGTCGCCCAATCATAAGGGTCAGATCCTTCATTGAATCTTCGTTCATCTTGTATGGTCATATATTCCTTAGCGTTCAACAAAGAAGGGAGTTTGTATGCGTTTTGAAAACCTAGGTAATTATCAATATGTAGAGATAATTTTCCATCTTTTCCTTGTTTTGTTGTTACTAATACAACCCCATTGGCAGCTCTAGAACCATAAATGGCTGCAGATGCAGCGTCTTTTAAGACGTCAACACGCTCAATGTCCGATGGATTCAACATATTGATGTCACCACCTGGAACTCCGTCGATTACATAAAGAGGACTAGAATTCCCAATGGTTCCAAGTCCACGAATGGTAACTTTAAAGCTCTCCCCAGGCATCCCTGAGCTTTGCGTGATTTGGACTCCGGGAGATTGACTTTGCAATGCCTCCAAAATATTTGGAGTACTCAATTTTTCTAAATCTTCACCCTTTACCTCGATGGTTGCACCAGTGGTAAGTTTCTTCTTTTGAGTACCATATCCCACAACAACAATCTCATCTAGGTCGCCTAAACTTTCTTGAAGTACAATATTTAGGTTTTGTTGATTACCTACGGTTACTTCGGATTTTAAATAACCTATATAAGTCACAGAAACCACAGGATTACTGCCGCTAACCTCCAAGGAGAAGTTTCCGTTTGCATCAGTAGTAGTACCGTTATTTGTTCCTACAATAAAAAACTGATGCCCCTTGGATAGGAACTCCGTTTGAATCTTTGACATTTCCTGTCACTGTCCGTTGTTGATTTGAAGAATTTCTCAACCCCTGTAGGTCGTGTGTTTTTTTCTGTTGATTTCCGTAAGATTATTGTGCCATCCACAATTTCCCAGGAGATAGGCTTGTCCTCAAAAATATTTGATAGAGCTTCACTGAGTTCTTCATTTTTGATGTCTGCATTGATCTTGGTATTTGCAATGTCTTTCCCGTTCAGTAGAAATGGGATTCCACTTTGTTTCTGAATGGATTGCATTACCTGAATTAATGGAGAGTTATTGGCCTTAATGCTTACATGCTGTGCATAACTGCTTGCATAAACATTCACAATACTCAGAACAGTTAATAAAAAGGTTAATTTCATGGTCAATACCCAGTATTTTAATTTAGGTATGGCAGACCTGCTGCCATAATCAATTTGTTGTATAAAAATCATATTTTTGTACAATTAGGATTATTAATGATTAAGGGTTTATTATCAGTTTACTTTTTTTCAATAGGATCCTCATATTTGCCGAACTTGGTGGTGAGAGACCTCGTTCGGTTTTTTTTATGTCAATCCTTAAGCTGGTAGAATTTTTGTTTTTCGAGTCATAATTTAGTTTTATTATTGGATTACTATTAGTTTATTTGTTTTTCCTGTTTATATTAATTTGAATTTTTACGCCACTTTTTTCTATCATCCTCAAAACCTCTGAAAGATTCTTCTCTCTACCGATTTCCCCATAAAAATAAGTGGGCTCTATATGGCCTTGATAACTAACTTCGATGTCATACCAACGGCTCAATCCTTTCATGACATCTCTTAATTCCGTTTCATAGAATAAAAACTTATTTTCCTTCCATGCTATATAGCTAGAGACATCCACATCTTTTTTAACAAGCTTTCCAGCATGGTTAATAGATTGCTGATTAGGCTTCAAACTTATTTTAGATGATCCAACATGCACATTAATCGAGCCTTCTACCAATGTTGATACTTCATGATCATCTTCCGGGTATGCAGAAATATTGAATTGTGTTCCTGTCACCTCGATAGTTTGCATGGAACTCTCTACTTCAAAAGGTAATCTTTTATTATCCATTGAGATTTTTGATACCTGAAAATATCCCTCACCTTCCAGTTTCACCTTCCTACTTTCTTTTTTAAAGGCTAATGGATATTCCAGTTTTGACAAGGAGTTTAGCCATACTCTACTTCCGTCAGGTAAAGTAACCTGGTATTTGCCTCCTTTGGGAACTTGAATAGTAGCAGTCATATTAGTCAAATCTTCGTTCTCTAAACTCAAGACATGAGTGCCATCGGAATATTCAAGATTATTGTCGATTACTATTCCATCCTTATCGCTTCTTAAGGTCAGTTTTTTTCCATTCGATAAAATGAGTTCTGCTTTGTTCGTCCCAGGATTTATGTCAGAAAGTTCGATGTCAATTTCTTCAACATTAGTTTGTTGAAATCTTTTTATTCCTAAAAATAACCCAAACAAAAGCATGGCAGCAGCAGCATAGTAAATCCATTTAAATGACTTTGGCTTTTCGTCTGAATCATTCTTTTTGTGAATTCTAACTAGTGTGTCTTTTTTCAAATCATCCAACCACTGGTTTTCATTTTTCTGCTTAAGATCAATCCATAGAAATGCATCTTCAAAGACTTCATCTTCTGAAAGAACGCTCTTAAAAAATTCCGCATGTTCAGGTTTCTCTTTGATCCAGTTATTCAATTGAATACTTTCTTCGGAACTGATGTTACCTTCAATATATTTTTTTATTAATTCAGCTACTTCTTTTGAAGATTTCATTTTTGTTTATAATGGTTGTTGATACCTAAAACGAATGATTGGATAAAACCTTAGTAACTTTTTTAAAAAAATTTTTATTTCTTAACAATAGCTATAACTTTGTTAATATGTTTAACAAAACAATCAGGTTCAATCAACAATTTCCTCAATTCTTGAGGATTATGGGGATTTTATTGCTGTTTGTTTTGACCTCATGTCCCATTAAGGCTTCAATTAAACATAATCTGTATGAAATTAGTAATACTGAAAATCGAAGCAATAAAGTTGCTAAAGGTGATTTTCAGTATGCTCGCGAAACAATTGATTGTAATGCTGTCGATCAGCAAATTACTAGTCAGGATTTCGTGGTTAAGGAATTTCAATTTCAGCCAGCTATATTATCATTAATTAGCCTAACACTAATTCTATTTAATTTCCTGCAAAGGAAAGATGAAAAACAGGTTGATCGGATCCCACCCGGTTATTCTTGCAACAACTTATTCCTTCAATTTAGTAGATTGAATTTATAGTAGTTTCTACCAATAGGATTGCATCAATTATGATGTGTCATTTTAAGGATATTCGTACCGATATCCTATCGGTTTTTACCTTTTCAGGTATTTAACATTTCAAAATTTAAATTTTTAATATGGTTTTTAGATTGAAAATCCTATTGATTGTAGTTGGTATGTGCATTTCCATAAATAGCTATGCCCAACACCTTCAGGATCTATGGGAAAAAACTAAAGAATATTATAGCGGATTTGATGTTCAAAAGCAACAGATCCTTTTGGCAAAACAAGATAGTATTGCCCAACAAATTAAATATAAACCACAGGTTCAAGCTCAGTTCCAACAAAGCTTGAGCTCGCTAAATGGTGCTTCAGGTTCTTTTATGCCACTGCCTGGCATTTTAAATATGTCAGGTCCCAATGATCCTATAGGTGGTTCTTCAACTTTTAACCATTTTATTTCCGGAACCTTAAATTGGGATCTAGTGAATTTTGGTAGAAAAGGATTGGATAAGGATATCTCAAGTTCAAAATTGAATATTCAAAACTTCAAGAACAAAACTTTATATACCATATCCAGCAAAGATTGACCCAGCGATATATTGAGTTTATATACTTAAATGTACTCAATGAATGGTTTGAAAAACATGCTGAAAGATACACGTCTATTTTAGAGATAACTAAAGGATTGGCAGAAGCAGGAATTGTACCAGGTGCTGATACCTTATTAGCAAGTTCTTCTTTGAAAAATGTAGAAAGCAATTTGTTGCAAATCAAAGGAAAAGTCGCGGGCTCAAGGGAACTCTTAAAAGAATTTACCAAGGATTTCAATCCAGCTGACACGAAGATCACTCCATTTTTGGAGGTTATTGATACCAAGACTGTAGTTCAACAAGAGCATCCATTATTCTTGATGAAAAGGAATGAAGCAGAATCATTGCAGCTAATGGAGAAGAAGAATCAAAGAGACCATTTCCCAAGAGTAATGCTTTTAGGAGGATTAACAAATCGAAGTTCGGGAATAACATCCGATGGTTATGTAAATCCTAATTATTCGGCACTTTACAATGATTTTGCTAACAATTATTTTGTAGGGGTTGGGGTTACTTGGAATTTACAGGACTTGTTCAACTCTAGGTCTCAAAGGAGTTCGTTAGGTCTGTTGAGACAGAATAACGAATATGAGCAAGAGGTTATTCAAAACGAAATCCATAGTCATATTGCACAACTTGAAGCAGAAATAATTGCAGCAGATGCTGGAATCAAGGAATCTAACCTGAGTAGGACTAAAGCTGAAGAAGCATATCTATTATATAAAGCTAGGTATGAGGGTGGATTGATCAATCTGTCAGATTTATTGCAGGTACAGGAGATTCTTCTTCAAACGGAAAGACAAAATTTAATGGCCTATTTAAATTATTGGAATCTGATGATCAGCAAAAGCTATCAACAAGCAGATTTCAGCCAATTATTCGCTCATTTTTAAGAAAAAAACTATGAATTTAATACGTTTTGCTTTAAGGAGACCGATAGCCATTATTATGGTCATTTTTGCGATTGCTTACTTCTCATGGCCGGTCATCAAAAAGATTAAAGTAGATATATTTCCCGAAATAGAATCCCCGGCCATGTATATAGCTATGCCCTATGGAGGTTTGTCACCTGCGTATATGGATGGTTTTATGGCTAATGAATTTCAAAAGTATTGGTATTTGTAAATGGTGTTAAGGAGATTGATTTTAAGAGTGTCCAGGGACTCACATTAATGAAATTATCTTTCTATCCAGGTACAGATATGGCTCAAGCATCGGCAGAAATCAGTATGCAGGTTTCTAGAGCGATGGGATTCTTGCCAACTGGTGCTGTTCCACCGATGGTTGTGAGATTTGATGGTAGTAGTCTTCCTGTAGGTCAGTTGGTTTTCGATTCAGACCAATATACTGTTGTAGAATTACAGACCATGGCAACTACGAAAGTAAGGCCTATGTTCGTCAATATTCCAGGAATTACAGCTCCAGCACCTTTTGGAGGGAACATGAGAAGTCTGGTTGTCAATATTGACCCCCGGAAAATGAAAGCCCATGGACTTAGCCCGGAAGAAGTAACCATAGCAGTAACAAAAAATTCAGTCCCTTCTCCAGCAGGAAATGTTAGGATCGGAGACCAAAACCTGATGGCCCCAGTCAATTCGATATCCTCAGGAGTAGATGAATTCCTCCAAACGCCCATTAAATCAATCAATGGAAGAACTGTATTGATAGGAGATGTAGCCTCTGTAACGGATGCTGCAGATCAAACGGTAGGTTATGCTATTATTAATGGAAAAAGATCGGTTTATTTACCCATTATCAAAAAGCCTGATGCATCAACAATAGATGCAGTAGAAAATTTAACCAATGCTTTACCGATGCTGGAAAGTCTACTGCCAGAAGGTGTCAAAATCGGCTATGTGTTTGACCAATCGGTCTATATTAGCAGGTCACTTCATAACTTGATTTTCGAAGGTGCTCTCGGTGCAATTTTAACGGGTTTAATGGTATTTCTTTTTCTACGGGACCCACGTGGTGCATTGATCGTAATTCTCACCATTCCAATTGCAATTATTACAGCAGTGATCACTTTAAGCATGTTTGGACAAACGATAAACATTATGACCTTGTCTGGATTAGCATTATCAATAGGTATTCTGGTTGATGAAGCCACAGTTACGATTGAGAACATCCATCAACATATGGAGTTTGGGAAAAAGAAATCGCGCGCTATCCTCGATGCTTTATTGGAAATATCAGCTCCAAAACTGTTGATTCTCCTCAGTATTCTAGCTGTTTTGACCCCTGCCCTGATGATGGAAGGTATCCCAAGAGATATGTTTATGCCACTTTCGATGGCTGTTGCCTTCGCCATGATAGCATCATTTATTGCCTCTCAAACATTCGTTCCGATTATGGCGAATTGGATTATGAAAATCAAAAAACATCCAAAGAAGAAAAAGAAGAAATCATTTATTGATAAAGTATCTGTTAAATATGCTTATACTTTAAAATCATCTTTTAAAAGATCTAAAATAATTACCATACTTTATGTTGTTGCAGCATTTACTGTTGGATTTATTGCTGTCAGTTTTTTAGGAACTGATATTATGCCAAAATCGGAAGGTTCTGATTTTCAGATTAGGGTCCGGATGCCTGATGGCACACGATTGGAAAGAACCGAAGAAACTATTAAATCATTAACCAATTCTTTAATAGCTGATCTTCCGGATAATAGTTTAAAAATATCCTCGGCATTTGTTGGAATGCATCCTTCTGCAAATCCTATCAATTCCATTTTTTTATTTAACAAGACAACTGCTGAAGCAACGTTGCAATTGTCCTTGGACAAATCTAAATTAGGGATGCAAAGGGATGAGTTTAAAGAATTTGTTCGGAATCATATCAAAGAAAAATACCCAAATGTTTCCATCAACTTTGAACCGATGGAGTTGATGGAAAAAATTCTCGGACAAGGCTCAATGACCCCGGTTGAAGTAAAGGTGAGTGCTCCACAAGTGAAGCAAGCTGAAGGATTTGCAGAAAAGATCAAAAAAGAATTGGCTACTTATCCATTTTTGAAGGATGTTCAAATATCAGAACCTCTTCATTATCCTACAATCGATATCAAGATTGATCGCAGAAGATTAGCGGAATTTGGACTTACGGTGCAGGAAGTTTCTCGGAACATATCTGCTACGACTTCTTCAACGCGGTTTACGGATAAAAATTTATGGGTAGATCCAAAATCAGGTTTAGTTTTCCAGGTCCAGGTCCAGGTTCCTGAAAATATGGTCCAAACCCTTCAGGATTTACGTTCAATTCCAGTTAAACAAGGCGCCTCAACCCCCATTTTAGAAGATATAGCTACTATTACAGCTAATGAAGTACCCGCTCAAGTAAATAGAAGAGGGCCTAACCGTTATGTCAGTGTAATTGCGGATATCCATCAAAAAGATTTAGGTTCTGCTAATGCTGCGGTGGATCAAGCACTCAAAAATGTAGGTGAGCCACCAAAAGGAATAAGGATATGGAAAGAAGGTACACTGACCCTGCTCGAAGAAACCTTAGTCGGTTTGTTGTCAGGGTTGTCTATTGCCATTGTTGTCATATTTTTTATGATGTCGGCCTATTATCAATCGATTCGGGTAAGTGTAGTGATTCTATCTGTAGTTCCGGCTGTCATTGCTGGATCTGCCATAATGATTTGGATTTGTGGAAGTAGCCTCAATTTGCAGTCTTATATGGGAATTATTATGTCTATAGGTGTATCGGTTTCCAATGCTGTATTATTGGTTAATCAGGCAGAATGGAATCGTAAAAGGCTTAATCTCCCGGCATCAAGTGCTGCTATGGTAGCTGCAAAATCACGATTTAGACCGATCTTAATGACTGCATTAGCAATGTTAGCAGGTATGACTCCGATGGCTTTGGGAATTGGAGATGGAGGTGAACAAATTGCTCCATTAGGACAAGCAGTGATTGGTGGATTGTTGAGCTCAACATTCACTATTCTATTGGTTGTACCTCTGATATTCGGCTTAATTATGAAAAAAGCGTCCTATGGATCACCTTCAATGGACCCCGATGATAAAGAAAGTAAATTCTATTTAGAACAATAAAATATGAAAGCATTTAGCATATTGGGACTCGTTTTTTTGTTGGGTGCATGTCAGGCAACCAGCAAAGATTCCAATTCAAAAAAAGATATTCACTCAGAGAATAGAATATCGGTAAAAGTTGTTCATCCTATTGAGCAGCAACCAACCTATTCTTTAAAATTACCGGCAGAATTACATCCATATGAATCTGTAGATGTCTATGCAAAGATCAAGGGTTTTGTACGCAGAATTAATGTTGATGTTGGCGATCGAGTAAAAGAGGGTCAAATACTGGCTGTTTTGGAAGCACCAGAAATAGACATACAATCAACGGCTGATAGAGCCAAATCCCAACAATTAAAAGCTAATTTTGAAGTCAGCAAAAGTAGATATGACCGATTGGAAAGAGTGAGAAACCAAAATCGAGGCGCTGTTTCAGATTTAGAATTTGAACAGGCTTATGGGTCAATGCTACGGGATAGTGCAGCATTGGAAGAAAGTAATTTCTCCTACAAAAAATCCAATCAAATGAGGGAGTATTTGGTGGTCAGAGCTCCTTTTTCAGGTGTGATTACACAAAGGAATTTCTCCAAAGGCGCACTAATAGGGGATTTAGGTCTTCCATTTTTTAGATTAGTGGATAACAATCGGTTGAAGCTAAAGGTCGTGGTGCCTGAATTACATGCACAATCCGTTTCTGAAGAGACAGTTGCCAAATTCAAAGTATTGAGCAAACCAGATACAACATTTACAGCGAAATTAAAACGTAATTCCTTAGTTATTGATCCTGTATCTAGAGCATTAGCACTTGAGTTTGATGTGCCAAATCATAATAGAGAACTGAATGGTGGGGACTATACGGATGTAGACCTTCAGTTGATGCGTAAAAGTCCAACTTTATATGTGCCAAAAAATAGTGTGGTTAATTCGCAGTCAGGCATATTTGTTCTTAAGGTAATTGATAACAATAAAATTGAAAAAATTCCAGTTACATTAGGTGGAAGTCAGGATAAAATGGTTGAGATCTTTGGTGATCTATCAACTTCAGACCGCATTGTTGAAAATGCCTCTGAAGAAATTAATTCTAATACTTTAATTCAAATTGAAAAATAATTCAAGAAAATCAGATATGAAAAATATAATATTAGCTGCAACAACATTGTTATTATTGGTCTCAGGCTGTCAAAGTAACAATAAATCGCATTCTCAAAATGATTCAACAACTCTTGAGGACAATGAAGTTCAAGAAGTAAGAAATGTTGAAGAACAAAATACCTTTAATGCTAGTTTTAAAATATAAATGGTGAAACCGTTTCTGTCAGTGACTTAAAAGGGAAAGTTGTAATCATGAACTTTTGGGCAACATGGTGCCCTCCATGTATTGCTGAAATGCCTTCGCTACAAAAATTACACGAAGATTTACAGTCTGAAAAAGATATCGTTTTCATGGCTATTGAAGTTGATCAGAATATTGAAAAAGCAGCAAAATTTATGGCTAAAAATAAATATTCACTTCCGCTCTATACTGTAGATTCAGATCTGCCTGAAGAACTGCACACAAATTCAATCCCGATGACGGTCATCCTCGCTAAAAATGGTGATATTGTAGGTAAACAAGTAGGAATGATGGACTTTAAATCTGAAAAACTAAAGCAAGGATTGATAGATTTAACTAAAGAAAACGAAAGATAGAAATGAAATATATAATAATTATGGTACTACTTGCTGGATTACACACAGATGATGCCTTGTCGCAAAGCAGAGATGAACTGCTAACGAAAAATCAACAATATACAGGGACCGAGCCTCAAAAAGATAATTATAAAGCAGTTTATCAATTGGACACAGATAATCCTGATATTGTTAAAAAGGCTTTTTAGGAACATAAACAATCTATTGAAAGATCCTCGACTAGCAGGTAAATTGGAGGTTGAGCTAGTTACCTTTTCGGGAGGAACTGAAGTAATGAGGAAAGATCATGATTATAAAGAACAACTTCTTGATCTGATAGAGAAAGGTGTTCGAGTTGTACAATGTCTCAATTCTTTAGAAGAAAGAGGGTATAACAAAGATCAGCTGTTTGATTTTATTGGCTATACTCCAAGTGGCAACGGTGAATTGGTGATTTTAGGCAATGAAGGTTGGACAATAGTAAAACCATAGATATTTACTCTATTGTATCAGAAATAAAAATTTAGAATTGAAGAAGGGCGTGTTTACACGCTCTTTTTTATGCCCATCCTTTTGTGATTAATCCATTTTGCCTACTTAAATAAAATTCCGCTTCAAACATACCTTTACAATTTCATAATCTTAAATTCACAATGGCTTAACAACATACGAGTTAAAGTGTGAATTGTTTCATTACTTTAAATATTTCTTAATGAGTTTTAATTTTTCTAATGTTTTAAAATTTGTATAGAGTTTTTTAATCGTTTTCTTTTTAGAATTGCTTTTAGAAAATAAAATTAAATGAATTTATTAACAGGCCAAAATATGGGAATCAATGTATTATATCAGTTAAAATGTTGATTATTAATGCTTTGTTTTTGGTTTTTATTCTAAAATTATTTGGTTTTCATATATGCAAGCGTTTATTTTTGTGAAAAATAAAAGTTTAAAAATCTTTATTTTTATTAATTAATTTAAAATAAAGGCTTAATATTATTTTAATAAACCTTAATTAATTTTGTTACCATAACTTAACCTGTTACTACATGAAAAATAAACTAACCCTATTAGGTTCATTGTTTTTAATGTCAATGTCCCTACAAGCACAGACCGATGATGGCATAATTCGCCTAACCGAATTTGCTTATCCTGTAAAGCGTCAAAATCTAAACATTCCCGATGTAAATGGATTTAAAGTATTGAAATGTGATTTTCACATGCATACAGTATTTACAGATGGACATGTATGGCCAAATGTTCGTGTTCAAGAAGCTTGGAGGGAGGGATTGGATGCCATATCTTATACTGAACATATGGAATATAATCCACATAGTGCAGATGTTAAAGTTGACCATAATCGTTCCCATGATTTAGCTGTAGAACTTGCAAAAGAGAATAATATAGTTTTAGTGAAAGGAACAGAAGTGACCCGTCAAACGCCTCCAGGTCATTTCAACGCTTTGTTTATTCAGGATGCCAATGTTTTGGTTGCAGACAATAATTCTAATTTGGACCAAGAAGCAATCGATAAAGCATATGCACAAAAAGCTTTTATCTTATGGAATCACCCCGGATGGAAAGCAACTGCTATCCCTGGCTCTTATGAATGGATCGATTTCGTAGAAAAAATGTACCAAGAGAAAAAACTTCACGGAATTGAAGTAGTAAACGGTCTAGGCTTCCATAAAAAAGCATTGGACTGGGCTTTAGACCGCAATTTGACAATCATAGGAAACACGGATATTCACAATCTTATAGCTCATGACTATAATATTGAGGCACCTGGTGTTCACAGAACAATGACCCTGGTGATGGCAAAAGACCGTTCCGCAAGCGGTATTCGCGAAGCATTAGAAGCAGGAAGAACAGTGGCTTGGTCAAGTAATTACTTGTTTGGAAAAGAAGAAAATGTCCGCAACCTTGTGAATGCTTCAATTTCTGTATCGCCATCTTACCATGAGAAAACCAACTCCAAAACTAAAGTCTCAACAAAATATTATGAAATAACGAACAATAGCGATCTCTATTTCGAATTGGAAATCAAAGAAGGAAAGGGTACCAAAAGAATTGTTCTTTATCCTGAATCTACCCAGATCTTAACAGCTGAAGCTGGTCAATCCAAATTGTCCTATGAATTGTTTCGACATATATCAGAAGCGATAAACATTTATTATTTGATATCAATCTCAAATAATAAACCTAGGAAAGCAATGGATTTAAAATTTTAAACACAACCCTTATTTAGGCCAAAACCCTGGATGGTAATAACATAAACCCTTTAATTTCTAATAGAAGCGTCCCAGATTTTTGGGACGCTTTTTTAATTTTATTTAATGAATCAGTAATAAACTGATAGAAGCTAATATCAATAATAAGAAAGTAAATGCGATTGAATTGAAGAAAAATATCAACATACCTAAGAGTATGCTGCTTCTTTTTTTGGTAGCATAGAAACGATGATGAGCTATGAAAAAATAAAGCACAACATAAATAAAACCTATACCATATATCCAGGTACTCAGCGTCTTAAACCAATCATAATGGATCAATGACGGTTCGATGAGGTTGAGAATCAGAAAAAATGCAGTTACAAAAAGTAAGAATGAAAAATAATGTAGGGTAAATACCCCGTGATCATAATACCACCATTTCTTTTTATTATGGAATATATATAGTATAAATGCAAATACCGGTAGATAGAAGAATAGTGCTTTGGGGAAAGTATGCATAAAAACCGTTACGAAACTCTGAACAATTTCTTCAACAGGAGTTTTATTTTCTTTCAGTTCGTAATATTTCTTTGCAAAGGGCCTTAATATTTTTCTGAGTGTGGAATTTTTTGGCTGTTGTTATCGAGTCATAATCAGCTAAGGATTCGACTTTCGAGATACTTGCTGTATTTTCCGACAAATATGAGTTATCGTCAGTAAGGGAATCTTGGATTTGCTTATCTCCAGGAATTAGTCTCATTGCCTCTCTTAATTCAATGGAGTCTTCTTCGCTTAGGTTAGGATTGTTAAATAGTTCTTGAATAGCTTTCTGCTCAGATATTTCATTTTGCAAAGAGTCAATTGAAACTTCATCCTGGTTGCTATGATTATTAATGGTGATAAAGGAGGCAATAAAAAATGTTACAAACGAAATAAATATATAAAGCTTTACTGGAGGTACATATTGCTGTCGTTTACCTGATAAATATATTTTTTGTCAGTTTCCCTGGGTAGAAGAGTAAGTATTTAATTGTCTTCCAGAATTGACCATCATAGTGCGTAAAATCCTCAAAGAAATGAGTAAATAAATAATGGAATGGTTGTCTATTTTCTGTGTTTTCTTGACCACAATGTGGGCAATAGCGTTCTTCTACAATGTGCCCGCAATTGAGGCAATTTTTCTCAGCTCGTAATTTTCCGTGACTCATGGATTGGTTAGTTTTAATGCAAATTAAAATTTTTCTAAATCATTTGAAATGCATCTTGTAAATAAAAAAATAGAAATTGGTTTTTATTCAACAAACCTTGGGATTGGGGCTAATTTTGTAGTAGATTTTTAACCATTTGAAAAATAATTGGCAGAAAAAATTAAAACATAACATTTGCTTAATTAATTTCTTACAATTTCTTTACACAAAAAGTTGGATATGCTAATTCGTTAATATTGACTTAACAATTTGTTAATTCTTAATCTTCAATTTTGTGGAGATGAGAAAAAGTATTAACCGCATTTTTCCGATTATACCTCTAATTGGAGCTGCACTTTTCTATTCATGTAGTAACAATGCCAACTCAATTAAGATGAAGGGCTCAGATACGGAAGTTAATCTTGCCGTTAATTTAGCTGAGAAATTTACTATGCTCGATCCTACATTTAGCATAGCCATTTCTGGAGGTGGTTCAGGTTTGGGAATTACATCCCTGATGAATGGACAAGCAGATATCGCAAATTCTTCCCGTCCACTATCGGCGGAGGAAGTCCAACAGTTCAAAGATAAAAACATTGAAATCAAGACCGTTGTGTTCGCCGAGGATGCTACTGCATTTATTGTCCACAAAGATCTTCCAATAGATTCAATTGATGTTGAATCTTTGGCAAAAATCATGGACGGCACCATTAAAAACTGGTCTGAGGTGTCGGGTCTTTCTTATCCAATTAATATATATGGTCGTCAGAGCAGTTCCGGGACTCATTCTTTTGTTAAGAAGAAACTCAAAATCGAGTTTACAAATACAGCTAAAGAGATGACTGGAAACGCGCAAATTATCGAAGGGGTGAAAGCAGATAAAACAGGGATTGGATATGTTGGGGCAGGATATGTAGGGCATGATCCTTCTGCTTCTCATGGAATCAAAATTTTAAAGATCAAGGACAGTAAAGAATCTATAGCTGTTTTCTCCTTTGGACCAAACGGCAATAAATAATGGCACTTACTTTTTTCAGAGACCATTGTATCAATTTATTCTTGCAGAATCTTGGGATAAAGTTCGTCCTTTTATAAATTTTGAAAGAAGTCCGTCAGGAAGGTTATTGATTGAAGACCACGGTTATTACATCTTAGAAAGTCAAAAAAATGAAATATAAAGCTAGACTATCTCTTGACGTTTTTTTTCAAATTCGTCTTTAAAGCAACAGGCTTTCTTGTTCTGGCATTGTTGGGAGGGATCCTTGCCATGCTGATCTATAATTCCTTTTCATTCTTTATGAATGTGAGGCCGTTGGATTTTATAACTGGAATGGAATGGAACCCTACGGCAAAAATTCCAAAATATGGGATGCTACCGTTGATCATCAGTACTACGATTGTCACTTTTGGGGCCATGATTATTGCGATTCCATTAGGAATTGGGACTGCAGCTTTTATTGCTGAATATGCTAGCCCCAGACTAAAGAATATATTAAAACCAACCATTGAGATGCTGGCTGCAATACCTTCTGTGGTGATTGGTTTCTTAGGGATTGTCGTAGTGAGTCCAGGGATTGCAAGTCTGGCAGACCTATCTAATGGATTAAATGCTTTAAACGGAGCGATCCTTTTGGCTGTTATGGCATTACCAACTATTATTACCGTTGCTGAAGATGCTATTCATGCTGTTCCTAAAACATACAAAGAAGCGAGCTATGGAGTCGGTGCAACAAAATGGCAAACCTTATGTAAGGTAGTTATCCCTGCTGCGGCACCCGGAATTATTGCTGCGGTGATGCTAGGAGTAGGGCGTGCTATTGGTGAAACCATGACTGTTCTGATGGCTACAGGAAATGCCTCAATATTGCCAACTAGCATGTTTGATTCCGTGAAGACCATGACGGCGACTATTGCTATAGAAATGGGTGAGGTGCCATACCAGACTACGCATTATTTTGCCTTGTATGCCATAGCAACCGTACTTTTCATAATGACCTTGGCGGCAAATATGTTGGGAGAATATTTTATTAACCGTTTCAGAAAATATCATGCAGCTTAGAAATAATAAATTATCGAGTGTCATCGAGTGGGGTACCCTTTTGATAAGTACCACTTTGGTATGTTTCTTCTTAGTTGTTGTTATTTGGGAAATTGTTTCTAAAGGAGCAAGTCAAATATCCTGGGAATTTGTAAGTCAAGTTCCAACAGATGGCATGACAAAGGGAGGGATTCTGACTCCAATAATCGGTACAGTTTTATTAACCTTGATAACTGCTTTGTTCTCCATTCCTTTTGGTGTGGCTTGTGCGATTTATTTACAAGAATATGCAGAAGATAATTGGTTGACCAGAACTATTCGTGCGTCTATTCGTAACCTCTCAGGTGTTCCTTCCATTATATATGGTCTTTTCGGATTAGCCCTGTTTGTTCAGGCTCTTCAATTTGGGACATCCTTGATTGCTGCTGGATTAACATTGGGGCTTTTGTCATTACCTTACATTATCACAACAACAGAAGAAGCGTTGATGCGAATTCCAAATAGTACAAGGGAAGCTGCCTTGGCAGTCGGTGCTACTAAGTTTGAAACCATTAAAGATGTGGTCATTCCATCGGCTATGTCAGGAATACTTACTGGGGTTGTATTGACTTTGTCACGCGCCGCAGGTGAAACTGCTCCGATATTATTCACAGGTGCTGCCTTTTATATTAACGGTACCAGTGGATTTGTGAATCAAGAATTTATGGCATTGCCATACCATTTATATATGCTTTCAACACAGCATCAGTCCATCGATGAGGTTCGACCGATCGCTTATGGAACAGCTTTAGTGTTGATTGTTGTTGTGTTCTTATTGAACTTGACAGCATTTTATATTCGTTATAAGTACAGAAAAAATGAAAACTAAGTTATCTGCAGAAAATTTAAATATCAGTTTTGGAACAAAGCATGTTCTTAAAAATGTTAATGTGGAGTTCGCTGAAAATGAAATCACGGCATTGATAGGTCCATCAGGATGCGGGAAGAGTACATTATTGAGATCTTTCAATAGAATGCATGATCTATCGCCAGATGCAAAAATTACAGGTTCTCTAAAATTAGAAGACTTAGACCTTTATTCTAGAACAGTTCCAGTAACTGAAATCAGAAAGCGTATTGGAATGGTATTTCAAAAAGCAAATCCATTTCCAAAAAGTATTTACGAAAATATTGCTTACGGTTTAAAGATCAACAACTTACCACATGACAAGGCAATCATAGAAAAAGCTCTTCGTGAGGCTTTTTTATGGGAAGAGGTAAAGAATGACCTTAAAAATGCCAGCAACGAGACTTTCTGGTGGACAACAACAACGTTTATGTATTGCAAGGGCAGTAGCTCTGCGTCCTGAAGTCATCTTGATGGATGAGCCTTGTTCAGCTCTCGACCCTGTTAGTACACTAAAAATCGAAGAGCTTATTTCTCATCTTAAAGAAAAATATACTATTGTCATCGTTACGCACAATATGCAACAAGCACAACGAATAGCCGATAAAACCGTGTTTTATGTATCTGGGAGAAGTAAAAGAAGAAGGCTATACAAGCCAAATATTCGGAAACCCTATTAACGAAGTAACAGCAAATTATATTACTGGTCAATTCGGCTAAAATTTCAGTGGCAGGTGGGGACACCTGCCACGGCATTTCGCCGTGGTCGGTGTCTCCACCGACCACCAATAAAGAGAGATTATCTCACATCCCACATCTCACATCTCACAACTCACATCTCACATCTCAAATCCCACCTCCATGTTTAATTTCTGTTAAACTTAAAATTCAGTTATTTATAATTACAATTTTGTATTATATTTAACTATAAAATAATTTAAGTTATGAAAAATTCATTATTGTTAATTGGCCTGTTGGCTATGACTATTTCAAAGCTGCGGTTTAAAAGGTTCTGGTGAGACTGTTGCAGGACCACAGCTGTTGACTGTAGAATTTACAGGAGCGATGGATTCTACCATTCAAAATAACAAAGGTAAAGCTAAATTATTGGCTGTTCCTGCAGATGTTGCAGATGTAGAAGCAACAGTTATAGATGAGGTAGAATTTGAAACCAATGAAATTCCTTTCAGTGTGGAGTTTGAAATTCCTGTTGACCATGTATCTAAAATCAAGCCTGAGATTGTTGAAGGAGCACCTGTAAAATATTATATCTCGATGGATTGGGATTCGAATGCCGATGGGATTCAGGATTCAACAGACGTGATGATTGATTTTGACAAGCAATTCCCACATGTTGATATAACTCAATTGCATCAACAAGTATTTGGTCAAATAATTTCTCTTTTGGGACAAGCTTATTTTTTATTTGGTAAGCAAAGAAATTATGCTAATTAAAATATAGCTATTTGCACAACGGATGACTTAGTAAATCAAATTTACTAAGTCATCCGTTTTTATTTCTGGATTATAGCACAGCTTTTAGGTGTGCCCATACATTTTCTGCCAATATATGCTGCCCTTCTTTGGTAGGGTGAACCCCATCTGCTTGATTTAGGTTTTGGATACCTGCCACTTTATCCAATAAGAATGGGACCAAAGTCATGTTTTGTTCTTTTGCTAGTTTGGGAAATATTGCAGAGAAATCTTTAAAATATTGATCTCCCATACTTGGTGGTACCATCATTCCTGCCAAAACAAGTTTGCAGTTTGGATAAGCTGCTTTTACTTTATTTACAATTTCATTTAGATTCTGAAAGGTTGATTCTGGTGAAATTCCTCGGAGCCCATCATTCGCGCCGAGTTCCAAAACAAAAACATCAATAGAATCTTTTAATAACCATTCGATTCGATCTTTTCCGCCTGCTGAAGTTTCTCCGCTAAGTCCGGCATTGATACAAGTATAAGGTAAGCCTAATGAATCGATTTTCTGTTGAATTAATGCGGGGAATGCTTCTGATTGATCTGCCAGTCCTAAACCAGCGGTTAAACTATTCCCAAAAAACAGGATCTTTTTTTCATTCGTTAGAGGAGTGTCTATTGTACTGGTAGAATCTGTTTTGGACTCTGAATTTTGGGTGGAATTCGAATTATTGCAAGATGCAAGTAAAAAAAACAGCAATTGCTGTCATTATTAGTGACTTCATGTGATTCATAAAGCTAATTTAATTAAAAATTAATATATAAATTTATTGGATATGTCATCTACTATGATTCTACAAGTACAACATGTTTTCAAAAACTATCAAATTGGAGACAATAATATTCCTGTATTAAATGATATTAATTTCGAGATTGAAACGGGTTCTACGGTTTCGATTGTAGGTCCATCTGGCAGTGGTAAGACCACCTTGTTGGGTTTATGTGCTGGCCTAGACCAAAGTTCTGAAGGCGACATTATTTTGAATGGAATCAAACTGAGTGGTTTGAGTGAGGATAAGTTAGCCGAAGTCCGAAAATGAACATGTTGGTTTTGTATTCCAAAACTTTCAGTTGTTGCCCACTTTAACGGCGATAGAAAATGTTTTAGTCCCAATGGAACTGAGAGGAGTGAAAAATGGACAAAAGGAAGCCATGGATTTGCTGGACCGAGTTGGATTGGCTGCAAGGGCAGACCACTATCCATCGCAATTGTCTGGAGGGGAGCAACAGCGAGTTTCATTGGCTAGAGCCTTCGCCAACAAGCCAAAGATCTTGTTTGCTGATGAACCCACTGGAAACCTCGATGCAGAAACCAGCTTGATCATTGAGGATATGCTCTTTCAATTAAATAAGGAGTCAGGTACAACATTGGTAATTGTCACTCATGATTTAGATTTGGCTGCCAAGACACAAAAGATAATTCCAATTAAAGGAGGGAAGATCCAATGAATTGGAAATGGTTATTCTTAATGGCCTGGCGAGATAGCCGAAAAAATAGGTCTAGGTTATTCCTTTTTATATCTTCCATTATTTTGGGAATTGCGGCTTTGGTCGCCATGAATTCCTTTAATATGAATTTAAAAAAGGATATAGATTCTCAAGCAGCTGAATTGATAGGGGCAGATCTTGAGCTCGAAAGCAGAAGGCTTCCTGATGCTGAAGCTATGAAATTCATAGACTCTTTGAAAACATTGAGTGATGATTTTGCCAAAGAGGAAAGGTTTATGTCAATGATCAGGTTTCCAAGGCTGACGGGTCGCGCTTAGTACAGGTAAGAGCAATTGAAGGCGGATATCCTTTTTATGGTAATGTAGAAACTAATCCCCAAAATAGTTTTTCTGCATTTGGAAAAGAAAAGGGTGTATATGTAGAAAAATTCTCTCCTTCTTCAATTTAATGCTAAGGTGCAAGATTCGGTACAGTTGGGGAAACAATAGTTATTTGATATTAGGGAATGTACTTTCACAGCCTGGTCAAGCTGCTATTGCAGGTGCGATGGCGCCCTCTGTTTTTGTGCCAATTAAACAACTTGAAAATTCAGGTCTGCAGCAAACAGGAAGTAGGATTGAATATCATTATTATTTTAAACTTCCAAAGAACTTTCAAGTAGACAAAAAAATAAAAGAACTTGAAGATAGAATTACTGAACTCCAATTAAGAGCATCAACAATTCAAACAACCAAGGAAAATACGGGTCGTTCCTTCGAAGATATGGCTAGTTTTATGGAGCTTGTTGGTTTTGTAGCCTTATTGCTGGGATGTATTGGTGTTTCAAGTGCGGTACAGATTTATGTTCGCGAAAAATTGATATCAGTTGCGGTATTGAGATGTTTGGGGACTACTGCTAAACAAGCATTTTACATCTTTTTGATTCAGTTTGCAGGAATCGGTTTGTTAGGTGGAATCATTGGGGCAATATTGGGTTCATTAATTCAATATATCATCCCAATTGTTATGCAAGATGTGCTGCCAGTGAGTCTTTCTACGGGAGTTTCATGGTTGGCAATTCTGGAAGGTATAGGTTTAGGGGTTGTCATTGCTGTTCTATTTGCTTTATTGCCTCTAATGGCTGTCAGGAATATCTCACCATTAAACTCAATTCGTGTATCTGACAAGGAAGAAAGCCTATTCAAGGATAAGGCCAGTTGGTGGATTTATTTGTTGATTATAGGATTTATTACCGGTTTTGCTAGGCTTCAAATGGATGATTGGGTACAGACCCTAATATTTGTTGTTGGTGTAGGTATTACTTTTTTATTGCTGTATGCTGTTGCCAAGGGATTTACTTTCTTGGTTAAAAAATATTTTCCAAAGAAATGGCCATATTTATGGAGACAGGGATTGTCAAATCTATACCGTCCAACAACCAAACTGTAATCTTGATGATTTCTATTGGCCTTGGAACTGCATTAATAGCAACCATGTTCCTAGTACAGGATTTATTAATCAATCGCGTTAGAATTTCATCGGAACAGAGCCAAGCAAACATGTTGATGTTTGATATTCAGCCATCACAAGCTGATGAATTGAAGAGTTTGGCAAATACAGAAGGATACCCAATTTTGGAAGCTGTCCCAATTGTGACGATGCAATTGCAAAGTGTAAATGGAACCACCCTCAAAGATGTAGTTGCTGATAGTACCAATGAAGTTAATTCCCGTGCATTTAGAGGTGAGATTAGAGCAACATACCGAGACTCATTGACCTCATCAGAAAGCCTTACCTCAGGAAAATTTGTAGGAAAAGTGGGGAAAAATGATACAGCATCGGTTTCATTGGATAAAGGTTATGCTGAAAACATAAAGGTAAAAGTGGGGGATCGGTTAGAATTCAATGTCCAAGGATTAATTGTTCCAGCAAAAGTCAGTAGTATCCGTCAAGTAGATTGGAATAGGTTTCAGTCGAACTTTAGGGTTGTATTTGCTTCAGGTACGATTGACCAAGCTCCACAATTTTATCTGATGATGACCAAGGTGCCCACTGAAATTGAATCAAGTAAATTTCAACAAAAAATTGTAAATAGTTTTCCAAATGTATCAGTTATAGATATGAATGCTGTTCTAAAAGTGCTTCAAGAAATATTGGATAAAATTGGTTTTATTATTCAATTTATGGGTGCATTCAGCATTCTAACAGGAATAATTGTGTTGATTTCTTCAGTTCGAATCAGCAAATTCCAAAGGATTCGGGAAAATGTATTATTGAGGACGTTAGGAGCTAGTAGAAAACAGATTTATTTAATTACAATCAGTGAATATCTTTTCCTTGGTTTGCTTTCTGCATTGACAGGCGTTATAATAGCTCTTGTTGCCAGTTATTTATTGGCGATTTTTGTCTTTGAAAGTGTGTTTGTGCCATCAATTCTTATGATTTTAATTCTGATATTTTTAATTGTGGGTCTAACTGTCATAGTAGGTTTAATCAACAGCTTAGCTGTAATAAATAAATCGCCCTCTAGAAGCCTTACGAAAGGAGTAATGATTAAGATATTATTCTATCAGAATTCTAAAAGGTTTTTAACAAACTTTTAAATATAACAGTTGTTAAATAAAACTAAGAGCTCCTAAATTTAGGAGCTTTTATATTTTATACTGTTATGAAGATCCTAAATGCAGAGCAGCTCAGAATAGTGGACCAGGAAACGATTCAAAAAGAAGGAATAAATTCTTGGGAATTAATGGAGCGAGCTTCAAGTATAGCAATCTATGCCATCCTTAATGATTTTGTAGATTTAATAAAAAGAATTGCCTATTGTAGTGGTATGTGGCAAAGGGAATAATGGTGGTGATGGATTGGCTATTGCGAGGCAATTGCGAGAATCTGGTTATGATGTAGAAGTAAGGTTATTGTATGCGGATCAATATTCCCCGGACAACCTTTTAAATCAAGAAAAGCTCGATGATATCAAATTCTTTGGGTTAAAGGATGATCTTGATTTTCCGATCGAAGGATTTTTAATTGATTGTCTATTCGGCTATGGATTGAATACAGCATTAGGAGAGGAATGGACATCTGTTTATCTCGCAAATGAATGATTTTCAAGGTGTAGTAGTGTCTATTGATATGCCTTCTGGTTTGATGTTGGAATCTACCGGTAAATTTGAAGATAACATCGTAAGAGCAACCAAGGTATATACCTTTCAATGTCCTAAACTGTCATTATTACTGCCTGATAACGCAGTTTTTGTTGGTGATTTCGAGATTCTGGATATTGGATTAAACGAGAATTCGATATTGGAGCAGCAAACTGAATATAAATACGTGGAGTCTGAGATGTTAGATATTCTTGTTCGTTCGCGTTCTAGGTTTTCACACAAAGGCACCTATGGTCATATTGCGTTAATTGGGGGTAGTTTGGCAAAATGGGTGCTGTATTGATGTCTTCAAAAGCTGCCCTTCGGTCTGGCTGTGGGTTGATAACGGCATACATTCCTAGGTGTGGATATAATATTCTTCAGATTGGATTCCCTGAAGCTATGGTCATGTTGGACAGTGGCGAAGAAGAAATCAAGGATTTCAACATAGGTTTTGATTATTCAGCTTATGGTGTTGGAATAGGCATGGGTAAGGATGAAGAAACCTCTCGTGGATTTGGCATTTGGCTGCAAAGTTTGGACGAAAACACCAAATTACTGCTCGATGCTGATGCATTAAATATTCTTTCAGAAAACGAACAATTATTAAAATTTCTACCTAAAAATTCAATTCTCACACCACACCCCAAGGAATTGAGTCGCTTGATTGGTGAGTGGGAAAATGATTTAGATAAATTGAATAAGGCAAAAGATTTTACCAGAGAATATCAGGTGGTTTTAGTGATCAAGGGAGCAAATACTGCTGTCATAAATCCTAATGGTGAAATATTTTTCAATTCTACAGGTAATGCGGGGATGGCAACAGGAGGGACCGGTGATGTGTTGACAGGTGTAATTACAAGTCTATTGGGACAAGGCTATGATGCTTTAGACGCTGCGGTGTTGGGCGTATTTATCCATGGAGCAGCAGGTGATTATGCTAAAGGGTGGGTTGGTGAAATAAGTTTAATCGCCGGTGACTTAATCGATTACTTACCATCTGCATTTATGGATCTGGAAAAATTGAACTAAGATGACTTTAACAGTTATCATAGGTCAATTTCTAACTCACAAATTATCCGTACCTTTAATTTATGCAGATTAACATCAAAAATATGGTATGTCCTCGCTGTGTTATGGCAGTTGAACAGATCTTGGATAGGATGGGTGTGCCATATAATGAGGTTAACATAGGGTCAGTAGATTTGAAGAGCTCGTTGTCAAAAGAAGAGACTATTACAATTTGGCCGTGAGCTCAAGGAATTGGATTTGAAATCTTAATTGAGAGAAAGCAAAAACTAGCCGAAGAAATTAAAATTGCATTGCAAGAATTGGTGAATTCAAAAGAGGAAAATTCTTTAAAAAACCTCATCATTTCTATCTGAAAGATTCAATTTGGAATATTCTTATTTAAGCAACGTGTTTTCTGAAACACAGGGCGAAAGTATCGAGAAATATTTGATTAGTTTGAAGATTGAAAAAATTAAAGAATTGCTAAGTTATGAAGCTACTTTGGCAGAAATTGCTTCACAGCTACAATATAGTAGTGTTGCTCATTTGAGCACTCAATTTAAAAAAAATACTGGTCTGAGTCCTTCAGAATATAAAAAACAGATGGTCTGAAAATGATTTAATGTTTATAAATTTATAGTTCAACATCTGTAAACATAAACCAAAGGCGTAAATGAAATAATTAGAGAACGGTAAATTTCAGATAAATCTTCCAATGAAAACATTAATAGTTGTAATTCACCCTGATTTTAATAATTCGGTAATAAATAAAAAATGGGTAGAATCATTGCAGAAATATCCTGATAAATTTTACATTCATTTGTTGCATCAAGTATATCCAAACGAAAATATAGATATCAAGGCGGAGCAAAAATTGATAGAACAATATGAAAAAATTGTTTTCCAATTTCCTTTTTATTGGTTTAATTGTCCCCCTTTGTTTAAAAAATGGTTGGATAATGTTTTGACTTATAACTGGGCTTACGGAAGCAAGAGTGGATACCAGTTAGAAGGCAAGAAAATTGCATTAGCAATTTCTGTAGGAATAGAAGAAAATGAGTTTGGGTCTACAGAAAGATATTAAATATACTTTAGAAGAACTGCTTCGCCCATTTGAGTTGACTTTTGAATATATAAAAGCAGATTATAGACCATTCTTTGCATATTACGGTATTGAATTAAACAGTTCTAAAGAGTGGGTTGAAAAAAGCATAGTTCCTTATTTGGAGTTTTTAAACAAACTATAATGATGCATTTTAAAACCTCTTAAAATAATTAAAAACAAAAAAGCTCGCAATTGCGAGCTTTTTTGTTTGATGATAATCAACCTTATTTAAGGTTATCACGGTATACTGTAGCTTTTTTAACTTCAGTTTGAATGTCTTTACGAGAAGCATCATAAGTTAACACTTTCTCATAATCAGTAATAGCTTTGTTGTAAGCATCCGTTGCAGTTGCTTTGTTGTAGTTAGCAGCGCCTTTCGTACCTGTCAAGATTCCCAAGTCACGGAAAGCGATTGCACGGTTTTGATATAATTTTGCATCATTTGCGTTGATTGTGATTGCTTTTGTATAGTCAGCAGTTGCTGATTTCAATAAAGCTTCACGCTCTTGGTTGCTCAATTTCAATTCCTTGTTTACAGCCATATTGTTATTAGCTTTTGCTTTATAATAATATGCAGAAACATTTTTTAGGATCCAAAGAGATTACTTTGGTAAAGTTTTCGATTGCTTTTTTGTATTGTCCATTTTTGGAATTGAGAGTAACCTAATAAATACACTACTTCAGGTTCATTTCCAGCATTAGGTAATGCTTTTTCGAATTGAGTAGCCGCAGTTTTGAAATCACCGTCTAAAAGTGCTTTTTCACCAGCGCGAACGTTAGGATCACTGTGTTGTTGTTTTTCTTGTGCTTGTGCACCCATTGTAGCTAGTGCTAAAGCAACAGTAGCTAACCCAATCTTAATCGTCTTCATCTGTGTATTCAAGTTATTTAATTTCATGTCTGAATTTTTATGTTGTTTTTCTGTTTTTATCACACTCCAACTAATAGAGTAAAAATCTGTTAAATAGTTTAACCAAGCAATCAATAGTTATAAACATTTCCACATTTCACAAAATGCTTCACTTCATACCAATTTTCTGTACACCTAGGTGACAAAGAATTGCCTGATTACTGACGATTTAACAGCAATTAATCAATATTAGCATAAAATGTACCAAAATTTATACTTGGCACTCCGCTTGCACTATAATGGAACACAAGATTTAAAACAAATTATTGTCGATAATCTGACAAGATGTCGGCAACCTGGATAACATTATATGAGCAAATTTGATTCATTCAACTTTAATCAAACATTACCTATCATAAACGAAGAAACGGAATTCTTTCCCTTGCTGACACAGCAAGACGAGGATGAGATGAGGAATGCAGAGATTCCGGATCAGTTACCGATCCTTCCATTAAGAAATACCGTATTATTTCCTGGTGTTGTAATACCGATTACTGTTGGACGTGATAAGTCTATAAAATTGGTTAAGGACGCATACAAAGGCGACCGCACTATTGCTGTGGTATCCCAAAAAGATATGACCGTTGAAGACCCGACCTTTGATCAATTAAATAAGGTTGGAACTGTAGCACACATTATTAAAATCCTTCAGATGCCTGACGGTAACACTACAGTTATCATTCAAGGAAAGCAAAGAGCAAAACTAAAGGAACTGGTACAGTCTGAACCTTATATTATTGCAAAAGTTGAGAAATTTCCTGAGGATAAACCAAAAACAAACAGCAAGGAATTTAAAGCATTGATCTCTTCTGTTAAAGAATTGGCATTGCAAATCATACAATTGTCGCCAAATTTGCCTAGCGAAGCGGGAATTGCAATTAAAAATATTGAAAGCCCCACATTCTTGGTGAACTTTATATCTTCAAATCTTTCTTTAGAATTAGAGCAAAAGCAAGATTTTATTGGAGATTAAAGATTTCGTCAAACGTGCTAAGCAATTATTGGAGCATCTGACTACAGAAATCCAAATGTTGGAGCTGAAGAACCAGATCCAAAATAAGGTGCGTGTTGATTTAGACAAACAACAACGTGATTATTTTCTGAGTCAACAATTGAAGACGATTCAAGAGGAATTGGGAGGTAGTACCCCAGACCTTGAAATTGAAGAGCTGAAGAAACGTGCTAAGGCAAAAAAATGGAATGATGAGGTAGGAAAACATTTCCAAAAAGAATTGGAAAAATTGGCGAGAATAAACCCTGCTGCTGCTGATTATTCTGTACAATTAAACTACTTAGAATTATTGCTGGATTTACCGTGGGGTGAATATACCAAAGATAACTTTGACCTGAAAAGAGCAGATAAGGTTCTTGACAAAGACCATTATGGTCTAGAAAAAGTTAAGAAACGTATTGTTGAATACCTTGCTGTTTTAAAGTTGAAGAATGACATGAAGGCACCAATCCTTTGTTTGGTTGGCCCTCCAGGAGTTGGTAAAACATCGTTGGGAAAATCAATTGCCAAAGCTTTAGGTAGAAAATATACAAGAATGGCATTGGGTGGTATTCGTGATGAAGCAGAAATAAGAGGTCACCGTAAAACATATATCGGTGCAATGCCTGGCCGTATCATTCAGTCCTTGAAAAAAGCTGGAGCATCCAATCCTGTTTTTGTATTGGATGAAATCGATAAAATCGGTTCTGACTTCAAAGGTGATCCATCTTCTGCTTTGTTGGAAGTACTAGATCCTGAGCAAAATACTCATTTCTATGATCATTATGTAGAGATGGAGTATGATCTTTCTAAAGTCATGTTTATTGCGACAGCAAACTCTTTGAATGGGGTACAACCTGCATTGTTGGATCGTATGGAAATTATCGAAGTTAATGGTTATACCATTGAGGAGAAAATTGAAATCGCCAAAAGCATTTGCTACCTAAGCAAAGAGAGATGCACGGTATTCAAGCAAAAGATATCTCCTTAAAACCGAAGATGATTGAGAAAATCATCGATGAATATACTAGAGAATCTGGGGTTCGTGGTTTAGAGAAAAAAATTGGATCTGTAGTACGCGGAATAGCTACTCGAATTGTGATGGAAACAGATTATAATCCTAGTTTGGATGCCGCAGATATTGAAGAAATATTGGGGGCTCCAATCTTTGATAAGGATCTTTATGAAAACAATGACATCGCAGGTGTTGTGACTGGACTTGCGTGGACTTCGGTTGGTGGTGATATTTTATTTATCGAATCAAGTTTGAGTCCAGGTAAAGGGAAATTAAGTCTTACGGGTAATCTCGGTGATGTGATGAAAGAATCAGCATCTATTGCTATGGCTTACCTTCGTTCACATTCTGATGAGTTTGGTATTGATTTCAAAGTTTTTGATCAGTGGGATGTAAATATCCATGTGCCAGCTGGTGCAACTCCTAAAGATGGTCCTTCTGCAGGTATAACCATGTTGACTGCTTTGGCTTCATTATTCACACAAAGAAAGGTGAAAAATAAGCTTGCAATGACTGGAGAGATTACTCTGAGAGGAAAGGTACTTCCTGTTGGTGGTATAAAAGAGAAAATCTTGGCCGCAAAAAGAGCAAACATAAAGGACATCATTTTAAGTAAGTCTAACCAAAAGGATATTTTGGAGATAAAGAAGATTATATAAAAGATCTAAATTTCCATTATGTCACAGAAATGCGTGAAGTTGTGAAGTTGGCGTTGTTGGATGAGAAGGTAAAGAATGCAAAAGAACTTTCACGAGAAGGTTACTAAAAATACAATTCATAATAAAAGCACAGCTGATCAGCTGTGCTTTTTTTGTGCTTTTTCGTCATATAATTTTAAGGAAAGGAACATAATTTCAATTATAAAATTATAAGCTGTACTTTTGCAGAAATGGACCCCAGCAGTAAATCAACGAGGTTTATAAAACGTGTCGTTGCCTCGCCTTTATTAATATATATTATTCGATGCCTTATTGGTTTTGTAATTGGGTATTTATTGTATCGCAGTTATAAAGAGTTCGAATTGTTTTGGGCATTGTTATCTATAATCCTAGTGATATCACCGGAGGAGCAGGACTCTAAAAGGCTTTCCATTGAACGGTTTAAATCCAATTTTGTAGGTTCCGTTGTCGCGATGGGATGTGTTTGGTTATTGCCAAAATCAATTTATTCCGTCATGGTAGGGATCGTGGTCACCATTTTTTTATGTTGGGGTTTTAAGATTTTGAATATGGCTAGGGTAGCCATTGTCGCACTTTTGATCATTATGATTGAGCCGCATCATTCCCAATTGAATTATACGCCAATCTATAGGGCTTTATCGACAGGACTGGGTTGTATAATAGGACTTACGATAGTGATAGTCAGTTCTGGACTTATTAATTTTCTGAGAGATAAATATAAAATATTCTCTGATCCTACTTAAAAACTGCTCTCATACATATTGAAAGACATATAAATCCTTATTTTTACGGGAATGATTGAATTATATACAGACGGAGCATCGAGCGGAAATCCAGGGCCAGGTGGATATGGTACCATATTAAGAGCCATTTATCAAGGAGCTAATCCTGAATTTCAAGGAAAATTAATTGAAAAAGAATTCTCAGGTGGATTTAGAAAAACTACCAATAATAGGATGGAACTTTTGGCAGTTATCATAGGCCTTGAAGCCCTAAAGAATATCAATCAACAAGTAACGATATTTTCTGATTCTAAATATGTAATCGATGCTATTGACAAAAAATGGGTTTATGGCTGGATGCAAAAAGGATTTCAAGGAAAAAAGAATAAAGATCTTTGGCTACGACTCATGAATGCCTACAAATTGCATAAAGTAAAATTAGTATGGGTAAAAGGACATGCCGGACATCCCTTAAATGAAAGATGTGATCAGTTGGCGGTAAATGCCTCAAAAGATAAAGCAAATTGGAAAATTGATTCCGTATTTGAAGCAGAGATGCAAAAAGGCTTAGATATTTAATCTAAGCCTTTTTTTTATTATTTATAATGAATTAAATCAATCCAGCACGTTTTAATAGTGGATCAACTGAAGGTTCATGACCTCTGAACTGTTTGTACAATTTCATTGGATGTTCAGTACCACCTTTGGATAAAATATTGTCTTTGAACTTCTTTGCAACTTCCTTGCTGAAGATTCCTTCTTGTTTGAAATAATCAAATGCATCGGCATCCAAAACTTCAGCCCATTTGTATGAATAATAACCCGATGAATATCCGCCATCAAAAATATGAGAAAAGGATGTAGACATCACATTTTCCTTAACATCAGGATATATCTGAGTGCTTTTGAACTGTTCATTTTCAAATTCTTTCACATTATTGATGGCGCTGGGGTCCTGACCATGCCAACCCATGTCCAACAACCCGAAGCTGAGTTGCCTTACGGTTGCCAATCCTTCTAAGAATGAAGCACTTTCTTTAATTTTGGCAATGTATTCCATAGGAATAGTTTCCCCAGTTTCATAATGCTTTGCAAATAGTTTCAAGGCATCTTCTTCATAACACCAGTTTTCCATCACCTGACTTGGAAGTTCCACAAAATCCCAGTAAACTGATGTTCCGGATAGGGTAGGATATACGGTGTCAGCCAACATCCCATGCAGAGCGTGACCAAACTCATGGAATAATGTAGTCACCTCGTTGAATGTAAGTAGGGATGGCTTTGTAGCTGTTGGTCTCGTGAAGTTACAGACTATTGAAATGTGTGGTCTTTCATTATGACCATCTTTCTCATACTGCGATTTATATGAAGTCATCCAAGCACCGTTTCTTTTACCTTTCCTAGGAAAGAAATCTGCATAAAAGATCGCAACAAGTTCACCAGATTCATTGCTGACTTCAAATGTCTGAACTTCAGGGTGATATTTGTCGATGTTATGAATTTCCTTGAAATTTAGACCGTAAAGCCTATGAGCAATTTCAAATACTCCATTTAAAACATTTTCCAGTTTAAAATAGGATCTTAATTTTTCATCATCAAGGTTAAACTTTTCTTGCTTTAGTTTTTCAGAATAGTAACTAGCGTCCCATTTTTCTAAATGATCAATACCATCTTTTTCTTTCGCATACTTTGATAGTTCATCAAATTCTCTTATTGCCGCTGGTTTTCCTTTTGATAAAAGGTCATTCAAAAACGAATTTACTGTCTTTGGATCTTGAGCCATTCGTTCTTCCAATTTAAAATGAGCATGTGAATCATATCCTAGTAATTTTGCACGCTTGTGTCGAAGATTAGCCATTTTGAGAACGACTTCTTCATTGTTGTTTTCATTATCTTGGAAAGCTTTTTTACCGGCGGCAATAGCCAGTTCCTTTCTTAATTCACGATTGCTGGCATAAGTCATAAAAGGGATATAGCTTGGATAATCCAAAGTGAAGATCCAGCCTTCCTTTCCTTCTTCTTTTGCTAGTTCGTGTGCAGCCTCCACCACATTTTCAGGAAGACCATCTAAATTTGCTTTTTCTGTAATGTGCAGACGATAAGCATTCGTCTCTGCTAATACGTGTTCTGCAAAATTCAATTTCAAGACTGACATTTCCTGATCAATTTCACGGAGTTCTTTCTTTTTGTCGTCTGCAAGTAAAGCTCCATTACGAACAAAATCCCTGTAGTATTTGGTAAGCAGCGTATCTTGTTCTGGAGATAGGGTCAAGTTATCCTTCTGATCATAGATTTCTTTGATCCTTAGGAACAGATTATAATTAAGGGTGATATCTGAACTTAACTCTGCCAGCATAGGAGCAATCTGGACCGCCATTTTTTCTATTTCGTCATTTGTTTCAGCAGAATGAAGATTGAAAAATATATTTGAAATACGGTCTAATTGTAGGCCGGAAAAAGATAGGGCTTCAATTGTATTTTCAAAAGAAGCTGCTTGATCGTTACCGACAATATCCTCAATTTCTTTTTTGGTATCAGCAATTGCTTCTTGAAAGGCTGGGATATAATCCTCGTTACTGATTTTAGAAAATGGAGCAGTATTATAATTTGTTTCGAAAGCTTTATTTAAGATATTCATAGTACACTAAAGTTACAATATTATATCTACAGGGATTAGATCACCTGTGAAGATTTATTAAGTTTTACGGAAACTTTACGTAATATTATAATGTTATAACACAAAACAAGATTAAATCATGAAGAACAACGTATCATCCATATTAGCAGTTTCCCTTTTCGTATTAGGTTTCAGCTCTTGTCAATCCAATTCAAGCCAAAATACATCTGAAAATACGACCTCAAATAGCAATGACTGGACAACATCTGAACTGGCAGGTAAATACAGTTATGTAGGAAATGGCGACACCATAACGTTGGATATCACTAGTCGAAATGATTCTTTAGTTGGTCCATTAAATTATAGTTTTAAGGAGAAAGATCGCAATACAGGCACTTTTCGTGGAGTTATAAAAGACTCTTTATTAGTTGGAGAATATAGTTTTATGTCTGAAGGAATGAACTCTACACGCGAAACAGTTTTTGGCATTGTGCCTGAAGGTTTGATTGAAGGCTTTGGTGAAATTGAAGATACTGGCGAAAAGGTGATATTCAGAAATATCGATAGCCTTCGCTTTGATCATGGAATGATTTTAAAGAAGAATTAATTATTCAATTCCTTCCCACCAGTATTTAGTTTCATTATCGGAATCTAGTTTGATGATCTGACCCATTTTTGGAGTCCAGATAGGGAAGTTTTTGCTTTTGGCTTCTTTTGTGATCCTGATCATCGGTTCATCCCAGGCATGATTTGCTAATGGGAACTTTGAGTTATGAACAGGTATTAGCATTTTGGTTTGTAGGTCTGTAGCAGCGGTTATTGCTTCTTCAGGCATCAAATGGATGTATTGCCAATTCTCATTGTATTGGCCATTCTCGAGGATGGCTAAATCGAAAGGTCCATATTTTTCACCTATTTCCTTAAAATGGGTACCATAACCGGAGTCTCCACCAACAAACAGTTTTAATGAATCTGCCTGCACGACGAATGATGACCACAAGCTCGTGTTTCTCTTCAACCATCTCCCTGAAAAATGTCTTGCTGGAGTTGCCGTAAATTTCAAACTATCCAAGTCCAGGCTTTCGCCCCAATATAATTCATGCACATGTTCAGGTGAATATCCCCATTTCTCTAAATGCGCTCCAACACCTATTCCGGTAACAACGTCTTTGACACGATCTTTCAATTTTTTGATCGTCGGATAATCAAGGTGATCCCAATGGTCATGGGTAAGAACCAAGATATCGATGTCAGGCATTTGATCTACCGTGTAATTATGGCTCATTTTAAAAGCTTTTACACTTCCAGGGATTGGCGATGCATGTCCATTAAAAAACTGGATCCACCAAAATCCTTTTTCCGTCCAATTGCATATAGTATGAGGAATGACCAAACCATACATATACATTTTCATTAATTGGAATATTTTTGAGATCTGTAATTTCTACGGGTAGTGGAGACGAAGGAACATTTCTTTTATCTTTTCCGAAGAAGAATTGGAATAAAACTGAAGTAAAGCTAACTCCTTCTTTCATTGCAGGAGTAGGAACAAGGTTGTCAAATGCCCCATTCTTATAGGTTGCTGTTTGTTCCATTTTCTGCAATCGATTTCCAGAGGCGAGTGCTCCCATTTGGTCTGATCGATAAAGTAAATATACTGCCAGGCCGACTACGATAATCAAGGCAAGAATTATATACATAAATATCTTTATAAATTTTTTCATGTTAGTGAGGTGCAATTTACACTATTCTCTGTAATCTCATTGTAAGAAAATTGAAAATAATAGTTATTAAAAAGATATTAATAGTTAAATAAATATAGTAAATATATCATTATAGGTAAAAATTAATAATTAGTTAATATTTGTTGGTTTATATTTGCCCTATAAACAGTGCCAATAAATAGTGTATGAATAACATCGATAATGAATTACTTAAATCCATAGTTTCGCGACTTAACAATCGCTATCCAGATTATTTATTGAAAGATGGAAAATGGTTAATTGGAGGGTATGAAAGTTTGTTCAAAATAGATTATCAGGAGAAAGATGATCCTTATTTACCAAAAATCAAAATGGAAGTATTTATGATGCTGCCCAAAGAAATGCGGGAAGAGATTATTTCCATGGTAACATAGTATAATTTGTAAGAGTAGTATCCAATAAAAAAGCAGGTTAGAATTTTCTAGCCTGCTTTAATTTTTTTTAAGGAGATATTATTGATATCCTAAAAGTTTCATTACTTGTTTTGAGTTTTGTTCTTCACCAAAAAACTTCATAGTTAAAAGTTTCGTCTCTATTCCTACGAATCAATACATGTTTTGGAGAAGGAAGCAAACAGTGGTGAATACCGCCGTACCCGCTCAATACCTCTTGATAAGCCCCTGTATGGAAAAAACCTAAGTACTGAACCTTACGCGTTTTTGGCATGAAAACCGAGTTCATGTGGGCCTCTTGATTGTAGTAATCTTGACCATCGCAAGTTATTCCACCTAAGTTTACACGTTCATATTCAGAATCCCAATTGTTGATTGGAAGTAAGATATATTTTTGGTTCAATGCCCATACATCTGGAAGGTTTGTAATAAATGAACCGTCCAACATCAACCATTTTTCACGGTCATTCTGTTGTTTTCTGCCTAATACTTTGTACAAAATGCCTGAAGCTTCTGCTACGGTATATTTACCAAATTCAGTTATAATGTCTGGTTCAACCACTTCATGGTGTGCACAGATTTGTTTGATACGGTTTACGATTTCATTAACCATGTATTCGTAATCAAAATCATGTACCAGTGAATCCTTGAATGGCATACCGCCACCAATATCCAAAGTGTCCAAATCAGGATTTATTTTCTTGAACTTACAATATAAGGTCACATATTTTTCCAATTCATTCCAATAATAAGGAGTGTCAGAAATACCTGAATTAATAAAGAAGTGTAAAAGTTTAACTTTGAAGTGAGGGTTGTCAACGATTTTGCTGTTATAAAAATCGATTACATCTTCCATTCTGATTCCAAGTCTAGAAGTGTAGAATTGGGAGTCAGGTTGTTTCCTCAGCAGCAATACGGATACCTAAGTTACATGGTTCCGATAGCTCCACCTCATCATCATACATGTTAAATTCCTCTTTATTATCCAATACTGGGATAATATTGTGGAACCCATCATGCAACATATCGACGATATATTGTTTGTATTGATAAGTTTTGAATCCATTACAGATCACTGTAATGTCTTTCGTTACCTTACCTTGTCTCTCTAAAGCGTCAATCCATAGGCATATCAAAAGCTGAAGATGTTTCCAAGTGGATATCATTCTTCAATGCTTCTTCTACGATATGTTTGAAATGCGAGGATTTAGTACAATAACAGTATTTATAAGACCCACGATAATTATATTTCAACATGGCTGTTTGAAATAAAATCTTCGCCTGTTGGATTTTTTTTACTGATTATTGGTAGATACGTAAAACGTAGGGGTGTACCATACGTTTCTATCATTTCCATCAAATTCAAATCGTGGAAGTACAATTCGTCATCGATGATATCGAATCCGTCTTGTGGAAAACCAACACTTAAGTCAAGAAATTCCTGATAGCTCTGCATTTTTTATTATTTTTGGCAAAGATAATGCTTTCGTAATGAATACATGAATAACTTAAGCGTTATTTTTTAAATTCATTATCAGAAAGTTAAGAATATTACGAAATATTTACATGGCAAAATCAATTCAAGAACTGCTTATTGAGAAAACAGTTGAAGCAGTTAGTACTTTATATAGTGCTGATATCCCGGCTTCACAACTTGCATTACAAGAAACAAGAAAAGAGTTTGAAGGTCAAATCACTTTGGTTGTATTTCCAATAACTCGCTTTTCAAAAAAAATCACCAGAAGTTACCGGCCATGAAATTGGTGCCTTTCTTCAAGAACAGATTGCTGAAATCTCTGGCTTTAATGTAATCAAAGGTTTTCTTAACCTTAGTTTCTCGGATTCTTATTGGATTGAATTACTCAACCAAACAATCCTTGCTGATTCGTTCGGCAAATTTCCTCAGAATGGAAAAAAGTTAATGGTAGAATACTCTTCACCAAACACAAACAAACCTTTGCACCTTGGGCATATACGTAATAACCTGTTAGGCTATTCTGTTGCAGAAATATTGAAAGCCTATGGTTATGATGTCATCAAAGCAAACTTAGTGAACGATAGAGGTATTCATATCTGTAAGTCTATGCTAGCATGGGAGAAGTTTGGAAATGGTGAAACACCTGAATCATCTGGTTTAAAAGGAGATCACTTGGTTGGTAATTATTATGTAGTTTTCGACAAGGAGTACAAAAAGGAAATCGAAGCCTTGAAGTTAGAGGGACAATCAGAAGATGAGGCGAAGAAAAATGCTCCTTTGATTCAAGAAGCGCAAGTTATGCTTCAAAAATGGGAAGCTGGTGATAAAGAGGTCTTGAATCTATGGAAAACCATGAACGGATGGGTTTATGCAGGATTCGATAAAACCTATAAGCAATTAGGCGTCGATTTTGATAAGTTCTATTATGAATCAGAAACCTATTTATTAGGTAAAGGATATCATTCAAGAGGGTCTTGAAAAAGGAGTGTTTTTCAAAAAAGATGATAATTCTGTTTGGATAGACCTGACAGATGAAGGATTGGATGAAAAACTAGTGTTGAGAGGAGATGGTACCTCAGTGTATATCACTCAAGATTTAGGTACAGCACAGCTTAAATATGATGAATTCAAGATGAATGAGTCTATTTATGTTGTTGGAAACGAGCAGGACTATCATTTCAAGGTATTGTTTGCAATTCTTAAAAAACTAGGCAAAGAGTGGGCAGATGGTTTATATCACTTGTCTTATGGTATGGTTGACTTGCCTTCAGGGAAAATGAAATCCAGAGAAGGTACCGTTGTTGATGCCGATGATTTAATGGCTGAAATGATTGAAACGGCCAAAGAAAGAACAGAAGAACTTGGAAAAACCGAAGGATTTAATGAAGAAGAGAAAGTAAATCTTTACCAAACTATTGGTATGGGTGCTTTAAAATACTTTTTACTGAAGGTAGATCCTAAAAAACGATTATTATTTGATCCTAATGAATCTGTAGATTTCCAAGGTCATACAGGTCCATTTGTACAATATACACATGCACGTATCAAATCTGTATTGAGAAAAGCTGATTATGTTCCAGGACAAATAAAAGTTCCTTCAACCCTTTCTACATTTGAAAGAGATTTAATTCAAGCACTTGCTAATTATCCGGATATTATCGAAGCTTCAGCAAAGGAATTTAGTCCTGCTCAGTTGGCTAATTATGCTTATGACATTGCCAAGCTATACAATAAATTTTACCATGAGGAGACTATTCTAAAAGCAGAAGACGAAAATGTAAAAGGATTCCGTTTGCAATTATCGGCTTCAGCAGCACGAATTATTTCTGAAAGTATGAATTTATTAGGAATCCAAGTTCCTGAAAGGATGTAAAAATGAAGAAACTAAAAGTTGGATTGATAGGATTTTCTATTGGGGGACATGTTTTTCATGCTCCTTTTATTGCTGAAAATCCAGATTTGGAATTGTATAAAGTTACGGCTAGGAAACCTGAGCAACAGCAAATGTTGGCAGAGCGATATCCTGAGGCAATAGGGGTGATGTCTGCGGAAGATATCATTAATGATCCTGAAGTGGATATCGTTGCTATTGCTACTTCAAATGATGTACATTTCAGTTTTGCAAAAGCGGCGTTGGAAGCAGGCAAGCATGTTATTGTGGAAAAACCATTTACCAACTATAGCGCTGAGGCTGATGAATTAATAACATTGGCCAAAGAGAAAAATTTAGTGCTTTCAGTTCATCACAATGCAAGATTTCATTCTGATTTCAAGACTGTCAAAAAGGTGATCGAATCAGGACGATTGGGTCGTGTGGTCAATTATGAAGCTAGATATGACCGTTTTCGGAACTTTTTGAGAGCAGGGGCATGGAGAGAAGAAAACTTGCCAGGATCTGGAATCCATTATGACTTGGGTGCTCATTTAATTGATCAGGCATTATTAGTTTTTGGAAAGCCACTTGCTGTTTTTGCTGATTTAAGAATTCAGCGCGATGGAGCTAAAACGATAGATGATTTTGAGTTCATCCTTTCTTATCCTGGTCTTAAAGTTTCTTTAAAAGGTCAGATGTTGGCAAAAATTTCAACTGCGAGATATGCTGTTTATGGTATGAATGGATGTTTTGTTAAATGGGGGGTTGATCCTCAGGAAGCACTTTTGAGAGATGGGGTTCGACCTTCACAACATTTAGATTGGGGAAAGGAAGATCCTGCCTATCAAGGGACTATTGCTGTTTTGGAAAATGGCAATGATGTCGAAGAAAAAATTGAAAGTGAATGGGGACAGGTCAAGATTTCTATAAAAACATAGTTTCTGCAATTCAGGGTTCTGAAGATCTGTATATAAAACCAGAGCAGGCACGTGATGTAATCCGCATATTGGAACTGGCAGAGCAATCCTGGGCAGAGCAGAGGACGATTTCCTTAGAAGGAGAACTTATATCTTAATGAAAGAATATGATGCGGTAATCATTGGTGCAGGTGCCTGTGGGCTGATGTGTTCAGTTCAGGCTGGCCTTTTGGGTAAACGCACTTTATTAATAGAAGGCAATGATAAGCCGGGAGCAAAAATATTGATTTCCGGTGGAGGGCGTTGCAATTATACCAACCTAAATACAAGCGTTGAAAACTTTGTTTCAGAGAATCCCAAATTCCTGAATGCAATATTTTCAAATTGGTCCGTAGATGATACGATTAACTTTTTTGAACAATTCGGCGATATAAAAGGTCAAGAAAAAAACCTTGGGACAATTGTTTCCTACGACAAATAAAGCCAAAGATATTGTTGCAGTATTTACCAAATTAATGTTTGATACCAAACAGGATATTTGGTTGAATACTTTGGTGACCAATATCGAAAAAAAGGATACCGGATTTGAAGTCACTTATACATCAGATGGGCGGAATTCAACAATTCAAACTTCTAAAGTAGTCGTTGCTACGGGAGGTCTTCCTGTCAGTAAATTAGGAGCGTCAGATTTCGCGCTTAAGGCAGCTCGGAAATTTGGATTAGATATAGTTAGCACTGCTCCGGCACTCGTTCCATTAACGATTACTGGAAAAGATGCTGATTGGTATGCTTCATTGGCTGGGAATTCTGTTTATTCAAAAGTGTCAAACCAAAGGATTTCTTTTGAGGAGAATATTCTATTCACGCATTGGGGATTGAGCGGCCCCGCTATCCTACAAATATCATCATATTGGAAACCGGGTGAGGAATTTTCGATTGACTTACTTCCCAAGTTCAAACTTGAAACCCTCATTAAGGATGAAAGAAATCAAGGGGGTAAACGGACTATTGGACAACTTTTAAATGATTATTTCACGAAGAAGTTTGTGGATGCTTTGGGCAAGTTTTTGCCGATTCAATTAAAGATTGCTTCCTTGAGCAAATCAGATGCTAAATTGATTGTTGATTTTGTTCATAATTTTAAGGTTAAGCCTGCTGGAGATAAAGGTTATGATAAAGCTGAAGTTATGCGCGGTGGAATATCAACTGAAGAGTTGAATCCAAGAACATTAGAAAGCAAGAAAGTTAACGGTCTTTACTTTGGAGGCGAAGCAGTAGATATTACTGGGTGGCTGGGTGGTTATAACTTTCAATGGGCATGGGCTGCCGGCTATGCAATCGCTCAAGACTTGTAGGCTGTCATACCAAATAAAATTGGCTGTATTGATAAGATACAGCCTGGTAATTATATTTGGATAAGAAGTAATTTTCTCTTTTTCTATCGATTAAAATGTATGTTCTAGTTTTCCTTCTGTTTTGATGTCTTTAATATCAGCACCTCCTTTTTTCACAGATTTTCCGTCCATTAAAATTTCAAATTCAAGTTTGGAAACTTTGTCAACTTTAGCTTTGATAGCTACTGAAGACTTTTTAGCTGGTTTTGATCTTTTTACTTTAATGGTCATTGGGAATTTTAAGTCTTTAGAGATTGTTGAATCTTGACCTTTATGACCAGATACCGTCAAAGAAGTAAATTTTAAATCTTTTACTGCTGGATTATTTTTAATTACATAAGTAATTTCAACAGGCTTAGGCTTAGGTTTTGGTTCATCATCTTTTTTGCATGATGTAAATACTAGAGCAACTGCTGAGATAGCAAGTGCTGTTCTTAAAAATGTAGTTGTTTTCATTGATTTTGTTTTTAAAATTTTTAATAATGAGTTAATTCAATAATCCTTTTATATTGATTTTATCATATAACGGTATTATTTTTCATAATGCTACAGGTGTTAAAGAAAATATTATAATAAATTTTCATAATACTTTCGTTATTGTGAAGGATTATTCATAGTCGATATCAATTGAATTTTTCGTAGTTTTGCACATTGAAGCAAACTGGTTCTATCGCTGCATTTTATATGGAGAGGAAAGTCCGGGCAACGCAGGGCGATACGCTTCCTAACGGGAAGGCTGATTTTAGGGTCAGACAGCAAGTGCCACAGAGAATATACCGCCTTTCGGGGTAAGGGTGAAAATGTGAGGTAAGAGCTCACGGGCTTGTATGGTGACATACATTTCGGTAAACCTCGTATGTTGAAAGACCAAATAGGTTGCAAGACTAGAAAGCTGCCCGCTTTCTGCTTACGGGCAATTGCAATGGGTAGGTTGATTGAGTTTGCATGTGAATGCAAATCTAGATAAATGATAGAAATTCTTATTTTAGAATACAGAACCCGGCTTATAAGGTTTGCTTCTTATTATTGTGAACATTTTCTATTGCCTATAAAACAAGTGTGTTAAATATGACAACAATTTTAATTATAGATGATGAGCGCCCGATCCGTAGCTCTTTAAGAGACATCTTAGAATATGAAGATTATAAAGTTCTAGATGTTGACAACGGCGAGGATGGCTTGAAGATTCTACAGAAAGAAAAAATCGACTTGGTATTGTGTGATATCAAGATGAATAAAATGGACGGTATGGAAGTACTGACCGCTGCAAAAGAATTTTCAGACATTCCATTCATCATGATATCTGGGCATGGCACCATAGAAACAGCTGTGGAAGCTGCTCGCAAAGGTGCTTTTGACTTCCTTGAAAAACCTTTGGACCTGAATAGGTTATTAATTACAGTAAGAAATGCCCTAGAACGTGGATCTTTAGTAAAAGAAACAAAGGTCTTAAAACGCAAAATCTCAAAAACAAAAGAAATCTTGGGTGATTCTTCAGGAATCAACTTGATTAAAGATACTATTGAGAAGGTTGCTCCAACAGAAGCGAGAGTTTTGATCACTGGTGCGAATGGTGCTGGTAAGGAACTCGTTGCAAGATGGTTGCATGAGAAATCAGGACGTTCCAGTTCTACTTTAGTTGAAGTGAACTGTGCTGCAATTCCATCTGAATTAATAGAATCAGAATTGTTCGGTCACGAAAAGGGATCCTTTACCTCTGCTGTCAAGCAACGCATCGGAAAATTCGAGCAAGCCAATAATGGTACCCTTTTCTTAGATGAAATTGGTGATATGAGCCTTTCTGCTCAAGCAAAGGTTTTGAGAGCTCTACAGGAAAATAAAATTACTAGGGTAGGTGGGGAAAAGGAAATCGACGTAAACGTTCGTGTTATTGCCGCTACCAATAAAGACCTTTTGAAAGAAATTGAAGAAGGTAATTTCCGTATGGACTTGTACCACCGATTGAGTGTAATATTGATTCATGTGCCTTCTTTGGCAGATAGAAAGGATGATATTCCTACTTTAGCAAACGCTTTCTGTGAAGAGATCTGTGCCGAATATAGTATGCCTGTAAAAGCATTTACGCCAGACGCTATGAAAGCTCTTCAATCATTGCCTTGGACCGGTAATATCCGTGAGCTGAGAAACATGATTGAACGTTTTGATCATTCTTTGCGATAAAAAGATTACTGAAGATGACGTTCTTAAATTTGCAAATCCAGGTGGACCTGCTCCTGTAGCTAATAATGGTACTGCAAATAATGGAAATGGATTTGATATGGAACAATTCACATCATTCCAAGACTTTAAGGACTTTTCTGAATGTGAATTTATCAAATACAAATTAGAAAGAAATAATTGGAACGTTTCAAAGACAGCCGATGACCTCGATATACAACGAAGCCACCTGTACAGTAAAATTGAAAAGTTCGGACTCAAAAGAGATTAAATAATAAAGGCCTGATTCAATCAGGCCTTTTCTTTTGTTAAGTATTTTTTCGTAATTAATCGTTAAACTTTCTTTTTTGACGGCTATATAGCATATAAAATGCAACAGTCAAAACAATAATTCCGATAATGATATACGGTAATGCAGATCCCTCACCAGTGCTAGCGTTGGTCCTGTCCTCTGCGAACAAGCCAATAGATACTGGCATTTAGTAATACTAACACATTCCACTTTCTCATGATTAATTAGATTTTTAAGTTTATTTATTAATGTCTGAATAATATAAAGCAAAAACCATGACAAAGCAAATGTATTAACAATTATTTAACCTATTAAATGCCAATCCATCATTTTGTAATACAAATGTTACTAATTGGTGGTTCCAAATAGGGAATTGTAAATCTTATTTGAAAAAAAAGTGCTAATCTAAACTCAGATTAACACTTTTATACACAAATAATTTAATTATAATTATAGAATCTCAGCAAGGAAGTTCCCTTGTTGATGAATGATTCCCCTTTTGGCAATAATTTCTTGAAGATTAATCGTGCCGATTACATACTTATGGTCATTACTATAAAATCTTTCTGAAATATTTTCGAATTCAATATTTTCCAATACATCTTCATCTTCATATCTTAAATAAACTTTTAAAGTATAATCCGTTGAATAGATAACTTGCTGTGCTTCCAAGTGTTTTTTGTACTCATATTTATAGTCATACCTTAAAGCTGCAATATCAGAAAGCACGGCTGATCCCGTTGGATGGCCACCAGCACCTTTCCCATAGAAAAACTGTTCGTCAGCAAATGCAGCTTTTACTAATACGCCATTGTATTCATTCTCGACATTCTGTAAAATGTTATCTTTTGAAATGAATTTTGGGAGGACATATAATACTACTTGGTTATTTGCGATTTCTTTAGCTAATGGAATTAACTTGATTTTATAATTTTTTCTCTCTAGCATATCTTATATCTGCATCACCCAAAGTATCAATTCCTAAGTTTAGGATTTCATCGGGATTGATATAAATACCATAGGCATGAGAGGCTACGATGGCTAATTTAAATTTTGGATCATAACCACCTACATCGAGAGTAGGATCAGTTTCTGCAAAACCTAATTCCTGTGCTTTTTTCAAAGCTGAGTCATAACTCTGGTTCTCATTAAATATCTTGGAAAGAATGTAATTTGAAGAACCGTTAAAGATACCACTTACTGAATGTAATAATTCATTATCGTAATACTCTTCTAAGTTTCTGATGATAGGAATACTACCACAAACAGCTCCTTCATATAAAAGAGAGGTGCCATGTTGGTTTTGTATTTCAGTCAATTCTTCCAAATGGGTTGCGATCATTTTTTTATTTGCTGAAACAACATTTTTGCCAGTTGTCAGCGCTCTTTTAGTGATTTCAAAAGCAGCATCAGCATCATCAATTAATTCAACTACCGTATTGATTTCTGGATCATCCAAGATAGCATTTGCATCAGTAGTAAATAATTGCGCAGGCAATGTTCTTTTTTTGTCTGCATTTTTGATTACAAATTTCTTTATTTCTAAGTTTAGGTTTTTAGTTTTTATGATATCGTATAAACCTTGTCCCACCACACCAAATCCGAACATCCCGATGGTAAGTTTCTTACTCATTATTATTAAATTAAATTAAGTTGATTTTCTGCTTTTGTATTATTTTTCTCAAGGAAATTACCGATTACTTGAGTTAGTGTTTTTGTTTCGATTAAAAATCCGTCATGGCCAAAGAATGAATGTAATTCATAATATTCGGCGTTAGGGATGTTTTTGGCGATAAATTCTTGTTCCGACGGTGGAAACAGCACATCCGAAGGAATTCCAATGATAAGCGTATTTACACCTTCAATGCTGTTAAGGACTTGTTCGACCTGACCTCTTCCACGACCTAAGTGATGGCTATCCATTGCTTTGGTGAGATACCAATAAGAAAATGCATTGAACCTATTGACAAGCTTGTCTCCTTGGTATGATTGATAAGACGATGCTTTATATGCATCGGTTTTATCATGGTCAGATTCCACTTGGGTAGTACCATACGCATTATAGGTCCTATAAGAGAGTAGGGCCATACTTCTGGCGGCTTTTAATCCTTTGAGTCCTGCATCAGGTTTTTTCTCAAAGAACGACGAGTCTGCTTCAATAGCAAGCCTTTGGCTCTCATTAAAAGCAATACCCCATGGCGAAAAGAAAGCATTTGTGCCAATTGCAATTAGGTTATGGATTTTGATTGTTTTTGAAACTGTCCATTCCAAGGCTTGCTGTCCTCCTAAGGAACCTCCTATTAATGTGTTAATCTCGTTGATTCCTAGATGATTCGCTAATAGTTGATGTGCATGTACGATATCACGTATGGTAAATTGAGGAAAATCCGTATAATAGGGCAAATTAGTCTCCGGGTTTGTCGATAGGGGATTCGTAGTCCCATAATGCGAGCCCAAAACATTAGCACAAACTATATAATAGTCTTTATCATTGAATAATTCGTTTTCACCAAATAATCCAGGCCACCAATCAAACACATCCGAATTAGCAGTCAATGCATGGCAAACCCATATCACATTGGATTTGTCTTCATTCAGGTTTCCATAAGTATGAAACGCAATTTGAAGATTTGCCAGTTTTTTGCCACTTTCTAATTCGAAATCTTGGTTATATCCGAAAGTTCTTAAACTCATTCTTATAAATTATCTTCCTCCATAAAAATCAAATAAGGTCCCCACCTTATTTGATTTTGTCAAATGCTTGTGCTAAATCCGCTTTTATATCTTCAATGTGTTCAATACCTACTGAGAGTCTTAATTGACCTGGTGCTACACCTGCTTTTTTCTGATCTTCAGCACTCAACTGTTGGTGAGTAGTTGCTGCTGGATGGATAATCAATGACTTAGCATCTCCAACATTTGCCAAATGGCTGATCAATTCTAATGCATCAATAAATTCATTGGCTTTTTCCACGCCACCTTTAATGGTAAATGAAAGCACGGCCCCATATCCATTTTTTAGATATTTCTGTGCGTTTTGATGGTATGGGTGGTTTTTTAAACCCGGATAGCTTACATGTTCTACTTGTGGATGCGAATCTAACCATTGAGCTATCTCTAGCGTGTTGTCAACGTGACGTTGTACACGTAATGATAATGTTTCTAATCCTTGAACTAACAAGAAAGAATTGAAAGGGGATAGGGCAGGGCCAAAATCTCTTAATCCTTCAACTCTTGCACGGATGGCAAATTGAATGTTACCAAATGGTCCACCTTCTCCAAATACATCTGAAAATACCAAACCATGGTATCCTTCCGATGGTTCAGAAAATTGCTTGAATTTTCCATTGCCCCAATTATAGTTACCACCATCAATGATTACACCACCAATGCTTGTTCCATGTCCACCAATCCATTTAGTTGCTGATTCAACAACTACATTTGCGCCATGCTCTAAAGGCTTGAACAAATAACCGCCAGCACCGAAGGTATTGTCAACGATCAATGGAAGGTCATGCTTCTTTGCTACTGAAGCTATGCGTTCGAAATCTGGAATATTATAGCTTGGATTGCCGATAGTTTCTACATAGATAGCTTTTGTTTTGTCATCTATCAAAGCTTCGATCTTATCTGCATCTGTATCTTCAGCAAATCTTGCTTCGATACCCAATCTTTTAAAGGACACTTTGAATTGGTTATAAGTACCACCATAAAGGTTAGAACCAGACACAAAATTCTCACCTGCTTCCAGGATGTTTGTCAAAGCGATAAATTGTGCTGCTTGACCTGAAGCTACAGCAACTGCTGCTACACCGCCTTCTAATGCTGCTATACGTTTTTCGAAAACATCAGTAGTAGGATTCATAATCCTGGTATAGATATTACCGAATTGTTTCAATGCAAAAAGGTTGGCACCGTGTTCTGCATTTTCGAATACATAAGAAGAAGTTTGATATATAGGCAATGCTCTGGAACCAGTAGTAGGATCTACTTCTTGCCCTGCATGTACTTGTAAAGTTTCAAATTTTAGGTTTTTATTATCTGCCATTTTTATATTTTTTTAATCATGTTAGTAAAATGAAATTATTAAATCCTTTGAAGTTCTGTGTTTAGGTCGTCATTTACTGATGGACAATTGTATTCAATAAGAATAATGCTGCCATAGGACGACTATCGCATTCGAGAAATACAAATACAGTTGATGGATTTAATCTTAATAGAAGAATCTGTTGTCGGTTTTCCGACAAGATATAATAATTCTGATTTTGAAAATTCTGAAGTCATAGTCTATTTCATTTATATGCTCCTGAGCTTTATTGCTTCGGACAGGAATTGGCACCTTTTCAATCCTTATTGAAGGTTGCCAGTGGGTCATTGAGCCAGTCTCTCGCCACTTCTTTATAAATCAAGACCATCTTTTTTAGAGAGGTAATGATTAGTGTACCACTATCGAAGTACTCCGCAAATATAGGCTACGGAAATTAATTTTGCAATTTTTTTAGAAAAAAGAAGACCTCAAATCTTGTTAGGCTATTCACTTACAATGATTTGAGGTCCCAAATATTTTGTTATTGTAATACCAGTTTTTTAAAAAGTGTTGTTCTTTGCATCATGCATTTGGATGATTTTGTCCACTACATAACGCGTGTTTCCACGCCAAGGTAACACACCATGGTATTCTTTATAATGAAGATCAAAAGCCTTACCACTATTTAACTCCAATACTTTAAATACAGAATCGCTCTCGATAGAAAATTCAAATTCATTGGAGGAGATTCCAGTCCCCGTATTTTGACTGCGGATACCTTCCTGAATCAATTTTCCTTCATAGGTCTTAAAGACATTTCCCTTTTTTACTGCATAATTTAAAGTTCCCGATTTAACTCCTTCGCCAAAAACAAAGTAGTACTTGAAATAAACAAATACTGCGAATGCCAAGAAGATAATGAGTAGAAACCAGCTGATGAACTTTTTGAAGCCTGAACCCCTTTTGCTGGGTTGTTGGGTAGTTGTTTCCATTATTTTGTTAATTCAGTTTTTCTATAGATACAATTAAGAATACCTAAAAATAAGAAAGGTTGGCCAAACTACATGACCAACCTATTAATTTTTTTATCCGAGTAGCTGCATCTCTGCATCTATTGCTTCTTTTGTTTTCGGACTGACCGGTACCAATGGTAACCTCACATAGTCCTTTCCAATTCCTTTTTTCTCGAGAATATATTTCACTCCTGCAGGATTTCCTTCAATAAAACACAGGTCTATCATGTTTAATAATTCCAAATGAATAGCTCTAGCCTCATCAAAATTACCTTCACTACATAAATGTGCCAATGCAGAAACCTTTGTTGGATAGGCATTGCCTACCACAGAAATTATTCCTGCTGCTCCCATGGCCATCATAGGAAGTGTAACAGGATCATCTCCAGAGATTAAAAGAAAATCTTTTGGTTTATCTCTTAAGATTTCGCTGAATTGGGAAAAATTTCCCGAAGCCTCTTTTGTCGCTACTATGTTTTTGAAATCCTTAGCCAACCTGACCGTCGTAGCCGGGCTCATATTACTTCCTGTCCTGCCAGGCACATTATAAAGAATAATCGGAAGTTTCGAAACCTCAGCAATAGCCTTATAATGTTGATAGATTCCCTCTTGCGTTGGTTTGTTATAATAAGGTGAAACTGATAAAATAGCAATGTAATCCAATACCTTAAAATTCTTGATTTGTTCAACTATTTCAAAAGTATTGTTGCCACCGATTCCAGCTACCAATGGGATACGCTTATTGACATGCTTAGAAGTAAATTCCCACACCTTCTTTCGTTCATCAGGATTCAATGTTGCAGTTTCACCTGTTGTGCCCAATGAAACCAAATAATCAATTCCTCCCTCGATTTGATAATCAATCAAATTTCCTAAAGTGTCGTAATCTACTGTGCCGTCCGCATGGAATGGAGTAACTAATGCAACTCCCGCACCTTGAAGCTCGTTCATCGTTTGTATATATTATTTTTAATTTTTATTCATTAATCATTGATAGCAGTTGAGCTTCAGAAATCATCGGAATCTGAAGTTTTTCTGCCTTTGCCAGTTTTGATGGACCCATTTTATCACCAGCAACTAAATAATTCAGCTTTGAAGAAATACTGCTCAGCATCTTGCCACCGTGCGCCTCGATCAATTCCGTCAATTCTTCCCGGGAATAATCTGCAAATACACCGGAAATCAAAAACGTTTTGCCCGATAAACTATCTCCGGCGAGTTGTATTTCTTTTTCTTCTATTTCGAACTGAAGGCCTAAGGATTTGAGTTTTTCAATCTCTTCCCAATGTTCAGGATTTGTCAGATACGCATGTATACTGTCTGCTATCCGGAGTCCTATATCCTGTACTGACAATATTTCGTCTACAGTGGAATTCTTGATTGCCTCGATATTTTTAAAGTGTTGCGCAAGTTTTTTTGCTACCGTCTCTCCAATATGGCGAATTCCCAAAGCAAATAGCACCTTCTCGAAAGGTTTATTTTTAGATTGTTCAATACCATTTAGCATATTGTCAATAGACTTCTGACCAAAACGTTCAATACCGACCAACTCATCCTTTCTATCAATCAAAGTATAGATATCTGCTATTTTGCGAATCAATCCAAGCTTGTAGAATGTTTCTATTGTTTCATCTCCCAAACCTTGAATATCCATCATTTTTCTGCCTATAAAGTGCTGCAGCTTTCCTACTATTTGAGGTTTGCAGCCATCTTCATTTGGGCAATAATGTACAGCTTCACCCTCTTCTCGAATTAATGGAGTATTACATTCAGGACATGTACTTGGATATTCAAATGCTTTTGTTCCTTCTGGTCTTTTTTCAACATTTGCACCAATGATTTTAGGGATTATTTCACCTCCTTTTTCGACAAATACAGTATCGTGTTCATGTAGATCCAGACGAGCAATTTCATTTGCATTATGTAAAGAAGCTCTTTTTACCGTTGTGCCAGCTAACAAAACTGGTTTTAAATTGGCAACAGGAGTAACAGCTCCGGTTCTTCCAACCTGATAACTAATGCTGTTCAAGATCGTTTCGACACGCTCAGCTTTGAATTTATAAGATATAGCCCAACGTGGTGATTTAGCGGTAAAGCCTAATTCCTCTTGTTGTGCGAAATCATTGACTTTGATTACAATGCCATCGATTTCATAAGTCAGTTTGTGGCGGGCATCATCCCAATAATGGATGAATTCCAAAACCTCGTCAATAGAATTACAAAGTTTTGAATGTTCACAGACTGGGAAGCCCCAAGATTTGACTTCTTCGATGCTATGCCTATGATCATGGAACAATTTATTTCTATTGTCACAGTACAGAAAGTACAGGAAGCAATCTAAAGGTCTTTTGGCCACCTCTCCAGAATCCTGAAGCTTGATTGTGCCGGATGCAAAATTCCTTGGGTTGGCATAGGTTTGTTCCCCATTGTCTTCACGCTCTTTGTTCAACCTCAGAAAAGCAGATTTATGCATGAAAATCTCGCCACGGATATCGAAACTTGGCGGATAATTCCCTTTCCTCAATTGATGTGGAATACTGCGGATTGTTTTTACATTATTAGTAACTTCATCACCTTGTGTACCATCCCCACGTGTCACTGCCTGGACGAGTTTGCCGTTTTCATAAGATATTGAGATCGATAAACCGTCGAACTTCAACTCAGCTACATACTGAACTTGATCTCCAACTACTTTTCTTACCCTTCCATCAAAATCTTTTAATTCCTGTTCGTTATAGGTATTGCCCAAAGACATCATAGGCCATTTATGACGGACAGTATTAAACCTTTGTGTAATATCACCACCAACTTTTAGGGTAGGGGAGTTCGGGTCTCTAAATTCAGGATATTGAATTTCCAAAGCCTCCAGTTCCTTCAATTTATGGTCAAAATCGTAATCCGAAATGGAGGGTTGAGCTAACACATAATATTGATAATTATATTCGTTTAGCTCACGGGTAAGTTCTTCTATTTTCGCTTGAATATCTACAGACATAGACCACGAAAATACAAAATATTCTAAGGGTAAAATAATTTAAAATCACTAATTAAAAAATTGCTCAAAGTGTTGCAAAACAATGCAGATTAACAAAAGAAAGATAATTCAGATGATCTATCTTTAATGAAAATTATTGTCATGAAGCTGCGAGAATTTATGGATTTTATTCACGTAATAATCCCATATTATTGATTTCTTGTATCTTCCTTTTTTGTTTTCCTTTTGGCTGTATTTTTTTCTTTTTCTTGCGGTTTTGAAAAAATTCTTGAAGAAATATTGGTGACCTCTACTTACTGCCCAAGCATCTGCTGATTTTCCGTCAAATAAAAATTTGATCAAAGCAAATAAATCCCACCACAATCTGCAAGCAATAATCCATACAGCCATCATAAAAGAATGGTTTTTTTGGATCATCACTAAATTGTTCCTGAAATTGAGATATGTTTTTGTGGGGGTTGCTTGTTTTCAAAGTACCACCACCAACATGGAATACTAATGAGTTTGGACAGTAACCAACTTTATAACCCATTTTTTTTAGTCTCCAACAGAGGTCAATTTCTTCAAAATGGGCGAAGAAATCTGCATCAAACCCTTCAGCCTCTTTCCATGCATTTGACTTAATGAATAATGCTGCACCTGTTGCCCAAAATACTTCTCGAGCATCGTTGTACTGACCATGATCTTTTTCTACCTTATCCAAGATCCTTCCCCTACAGAATGGGAAACCAAAATAGTCTATGTATCCACCCGCTGCACCAGCATGCTCAAATTCACCCTTATTATGATAAGACTGAATTTTTGGCTGACAAGCGACTAATAATGGATCTGCCTCCATTTGCTGTATTACAGGTTCAATCCAGCCCTCAGTAACTTCCACATCGGAGTTAAGCAAGATGTAATAATCGGCTTCAACACGTTTTAAGATTTCATTGTAACCACCAGCAAAACCTAGATTCTCTGTGTTTTTGATTATCTTGAACATTGGGAAATTCTCTTCTACATAGGAAATAGAATCATCTGTAGAACCATTGTCACCAATGATAAATTCAATATTTGGGTATGTGCTATTAAATACCGAAGGAAGGAATTTCTCCAAGAAATACTTCCCGTTCCAATTTAATATGACAACTGCAACTTTCGGGTAATTTGACATTTAATTTCTTCTTTTACGCTTCCATCTACGATGAGACCATAGCCAATAGGCTGGTTCTTCTTTTATAATACGTTCTGTAAAACGATTATGAATATGCGTGATCTCATGTTCTGGGTATTCATCTGGATTTACGACCAAGGTCGTAAACTTGCATGAGTAATATCCTCTTTTTTCTTTTCTCCTGACCTCACAGAAAACTACCGGGAACTTCATTAACCGAGCAATTCTTTCAGTGCCGGTATAAACCAAAGTTTCTTGGTTCAAAAATTCCATAAAATAATCAGAATCCTGATAGGTAGGTGTCTGGTCGGCTACAAACATACTAATATGTGGATGATTTTTCAATTTAATAATATGTCTGAGGATTTGTTTCATCGGTACCATCTCAGCTCCAAACCTTGATCGTATACCATTGTGGATATTGTTGAAAACTTTGTTGTTCAAAGGTTTATATATAATTAGTTCAGGTACATCCATCATCAAAGAAAGGCGATGGATTGAAAGTTCCCAATTGCCATAGTGAGAGGTTACACCAATAACACCTTTGCCTTTTTCTGTATACTGGTAAACCTCCTCTGGATTTAACAATTCAATTCTCTTAATTACTTCTTCAGGTTTAATACTTGCCATCTTGATCGACTCTACGATCAAATCGGGGAAATAACGATAGAATTTGTATGCAATATCTTTGATTTCTTTCTCTGATTTCTCTGGGAAAGCATTCCGTAAGTTTTGTAAAACCACCTTTTTTCGGTACCCAAAAACGTAATAGATTAAGATGAAAAGGAAATCAGAGAGGACATATAAGCACCAAAAGGGAAGGAGAGAAATTAAATACCATGTTCCGTAAATGAGTTTTTCCTTCATGCCAATTTTAAAGTACTTTATAAATATCCCCAAATAAAGTTATTTTTGCGGACAATTTGAAGGGAATATTAGTTTATGACAGAAGGAATATTACTACCAGCGCTTTATTTACCAAATATCAGTTATTTTCAGGCCATCAAAAATAGTGAAGGCCCGATTATTATTGAGCAATATGAGAATTTTCCAAAGCAAACATTTCGTACACGTACAGAGATTGCTACTGCAAATGGGATTTTAAACCTGATGGTTCCGATTGTTCATGGAAAAAAAATGAGAGTTCCAATGAAAGATGTTCAGATTAATTATGACCATCCTTGGCAAAGGCTCCATTGGTTAAGTATACAGACAGCATACAGAAGTTCTCCTTATTTTGAATACTATGAGGATGATTTCAAGATTTTTTATGATCGCGAGTATGATCTATTATTGGATTATAATGTTGAACAATTAAAACTAATCTTGAAATTATTGAAATTAAATCGTGAGATCATATTTACCGAAAAATATACTTCGGAATCTCCAAATGAGATTGATTATCGAACAGCAATCCATCCAAAAAAGCCTTCATTGATTGTGTCTCAGAAGCCATATTATCAATTATTTGAGGATAGTAATGGTTTTCAAGAAGATATCAGTATAATAGATTTATTGTTCAGTCAGGGACCCCAATCGAAAAACTTTTTCTAAGAAGTTTTTTGCTTTTATCCTGAAACTTTTTGTTTAAGTTTAATGTTCTTAATTAAACCAAATGTTTTCATGATACAAATTGCATCTATCTGCGTTTGCTTATTAATTTCGTTTTCTGCCATGGCTCAATCCGGTGCAGATACTATTCATTACCGTAAAGTTTATTATTTCGGCGGTACTGGTCTTTCTTTTCCATTAGGAAAGACAAAAGATGTCTTGACGACCAAGCTCTTCACGGGGAGTATGGGATTGGATATTTCGTTGAAAAATCCAAAATATTATCTACAGCCCACATTGTACATGATGGCATTTGGTTATAATCAACTCCAAGACGATTCTGAATATAATCGTGTGTTGAAGAATGCCCGATCTACGATGTACATCCTGAGTTTAGCGGGAGGGATGCGCAGGCAATGGGAACGCTTAAACACCTATGCTTATTTAGGGCCTTCTGGTGCATTGAACATGGAACCAAGGGCAGAAGACAATGCTGCTGATGGAACTGTCAACTTGCATTATGAATACAGTATTTCTCCGGCTATTAAATTAGGAGTTGGTTCGGATTATAAGTTCAAGGGATTTTTCCTTGGCATGGAGGTCGGGTACATGCACAATTTCCGGAAAATGCAGGGAAATCCAGTCAATGTACTGTCGATAATGGTCGGCTTAAAATCGGATATCACTAAAATAAGTGATAAAGTCGTAGAAGTTATATCAAAATAATTACAATATAAAATATTGATTTACAGGTAGTTTAATAAATTCCTTAAAATAAATTGTATTTTTTTTGAAAATAAATACAATATGCAGGAATATATGTCGTTATTACACTATCTAGATAAATAGAAAATATTTAGGTTAATAATTGGTTTGGTAAAATACCTGGAGTTCTCCGCTCCGGGTATTTTTGTTTTATGGCTCTTTTATTTCGTAAACACACCTTCTTCCTTTACTGAACAAATGTTCAGTACGTTTCACATTTCCGCCTAATAATTCATTAAATACTTGGAGCTCTACTTGGCAGAATTTTTGGCAAGCTGATGCAGCTTCACAAATTGGACAGTGATCCTCTATTAGTAAAAAACCACCTTCTACCTTCTCGTACCTGGCCATATATCCCTCTTGATCTCGAATCTGTGCTAATCTTTTGATCCTTCCCTCCAAGTCATTTTCTTCACCTAGCACATTTGAATATTTTGCCTTCAAATCTTCTGCACTGTAGGCCAAAACTGCATTCATTCCTGAATCCCCAAAAACTGAACGTATGGTTTCAATTAATTTAATGGTTACTTCTTGATATTTTGCTGGAAATTTCGAATGCCCAGCTTTTGTTAAGGACCAAATCTGTTGGGGACGACCACGACCTTTAACCTCTGTTGAAGATTCTACTAAGCCTTCGGCCGCCAACTTTAATAAATTAAATCGCGCTCCTTCAACGGTAATCCCTAATTCTTTGGCTAAGGGTATAATGGCCATGGGACCATTTATTTTTATGATTTCTAGTGCGCGTTCATTTTCCTGTAACATATTCACATTCCCACTTATAACTCACAAGATACAAAATATTAAAATTAACATAAAAAATATCCTTTTATATGCTGTGTTGTCATATAGTGTGTTTGTAAGGTACTGATATTCAGGTGTAAAATATCTATTTAACGAAATATAATTTAAATGTAATAAACTAAGTGATTATTTGGTTTAATATAATCTAAGAAATAGTTTTGGTTGAAGATTTAAGTTTTTTACTAACTCAACTAAAATGAAATTAACTGTAAAAGCCTTTGCACAAAAAGACAAATTGTCAACACAGGAGTATTCAAAACAATCTGGGATACCCTGATTCTGGTTTGGAAAGATTTAAAATATTTAACGATTAAATTCAGTTTACAATTTATATAATCAACATGCAACCAATCATAATTAAGAAAATACATTTCTTTTTAATTTTTCTGTCCATCATTCTAATTTCAGGATGTGTTGGAGAAGCAAAAGATATAGAGAATGATAATGAAGTAAAGGATGTAAATATCCTAACCTTAAAATCTGAACAAGCTAATCAATACTATGATTATCCTGCTAGTATAAAAGGCCAACAAAACGTTGAAATTAGACCTAAAATAGATGGATTTATCGAGCAGATTTTGATCGATGAAGGTGCAAAGGTGAAAAAAGGTCAATTACTTTTCAAGATTAGCAATCCAATGTATGAACAAGAAGTGTTGTCAGCAAAAGCATCCATTGAAAGGTTTCAAGCAGCAGTGAATACTGCGAGAATGAACTATAAAAAAACGGTTCCTTTGGTTGAAAAGGGAATCATCAGTGAATATGAACTTGAAGCCAAAGACCTTGATTTAAAAGGGAAACAAGCAGAATTAGAAGAGGCAAAAGCTAGATTGCGAAATGCTAAGGTGAATTTATCCTATACTTCAATTTTTAGTCCTTCAAATGGAATAATTGGGACTCTGCCTTTTAAGATAGGAAGCTTGGTCAGTAGCTCTAGCCCTGAGCCGTTGACGGTAGTATCGGATATTTCAAATGTTCATGTTTATTTTTCTATTTCAGAAAAGCAATACCTTGCTATGATCGAGGAGGGTAAAAATATTTCTTTAGAACAATCCATTGCTAAACTTCCTCAAGTTGAATTGATCCTTCAAAATGGGATGGTTTATCCTCAAAAAGGTAAAATTGAGACTTCTGGGGGCTTAATAAATTCGACAACTGGATCAATAAGCTTAAGGGCAGAATTCCCAAACGAAAATGGATTAATTCGAAGTGGCAGCAGTGCCACCATCAGACTGGAAAAGCCTATTTCTGACGCTATTTTAATTCCTGCTAAAGCAACTTTTGAAATGCAGGGTAATAAGTTTGCCATAATGCTTGATCAGGATAATAAAGCAAAAACTGTAGGGATAGAGGTATCTGATTTGCCGATCGGTGATTCCTTTGTAGTTGTTAAAGGATTAAAGCCTGGGGATCTTATTGTTACGGAAAATGTAGGATCTATCAAAGATGGAGATCTTCTCAAGCCTAAACAAAACGAGAAAATAGCAGAAATAAAATAAGATAAATTTTAATGATGGACCCTGAAATGCAGATAGCTTAAATAGTTGTCCTGGAATAACTATGTCCATAAAATCAAGAAAATATGTTAAAGACATTTATAGACAATCCCGTTCTATCCACCGTTATTTCGATTATAATCGTCATCTTGGGAGTTTTAGGATTGGTCAATTTACCTATTTCACAATATCCTGATATTGCTCCTCCCACGGTTCAGGTAACGGCAAATTATCCTGGTGCGAATGCTGAGGTTATGATGAAAAGTGTCATTATCCCTTTGGAAGAACAAATTAATGGGGTCGAGAAGATGACCTACATGACGTCCAAGGCAAGTAATGACGGTTCTGCAGTAATCACCGTTAATTTTGAGCAAGGTGCAGATCCAGATTTGGCTGCCATCAATGTGCAGAATAGGGTTGCAAAAGCGAATGGTGTTATGCCTCCTGAGGTAATCCGATCAGGGATTACTACTACTAAAATGCTGAATTCATGGTTGATAGGTTTTTTTATTTATAGTGAAAACAAGGATTATGATTCTAAGTTTTTAGATAATTATATGCGCATCAACATTGTGCCCGAGCTCAAACGTATCTCTGGAGTTGCGGATGTTCAAATGTGGAGTTTGATGGATTATTCGATGCGTATATGGCTCAAACCTGATGTGATGGCCACCTATGGATTAGTTCCTGACGATATTGTGAATGCTTTGGCTGATCAAAATTTAGAAGCGGCTCCAGGTAAGATAGGCGAGAATAGTTCCAAAACTTTTGAATATGTTCTAAAATATACCGGCCGTTTGGAGGAGGACCATGAGTTTGAAGAAATTGTATTGAAAGCTACAGAGAATGGTCAAATCTTAAGATTAAAAGACGTGGCAGAGGTGGAGCTAGGTGCGGTAAGTTATGCCTTCGAAAATTCATTGAATGGTTTTCCAACCACAGGTGGAGCAGTTATGCAGACAGCAGGCTCAAATGCTCATGAAATTAACCAACAAATCGTAGAATTTTTGAACCAAGCTCAAAAGGATTTTCCGCCCGGCGTAAAATGGGATACTTACCTGAATACCAATAATTTTTTAGATGCTTCAATCTCTAAATTAGTAAAGACTTTGGTTGAGGCCTTTTTATTGGTTTTCATTATGGTCTATATTTTTTTGCAAGATTTTAGATCCACATTGATTCCTGCTATTGCTGTTCCTGTTGCTATTGTGGGGACCTTTTTCTTTTTAAATCTTTTTGGGTATACATTAAATTTATTGACGCTATTTGCATTGGTATTGGCTATTGGGATTGTTGTCGATGACGCCATTGTTGTTGTGGAGTCGGTTCATGCTAAACTAGACCAAGGAGCAAAATCTCCAAGGTTGGCAACCTTAAATGCCATGCATGAGATCAGTACGGCCATTATTTCAATCACCCTTATAATGTCTGCGGTTTTCATACCAGTAACCTTTATTAAAGGTTCTGCAGGGGTATTTTATCAACAGTTTGGAATTACCTTGGCTGTTGCCATTATTATTTCTGCTATTAATGCATTGACATTAAGTCCTGCCTTATGTGCATTACTCTTGAAACCTCATCATATTGATCCTGAAGAAAAGAAAAAAGGATTCTTGAATCGTTTTTTTACAGCCTTTAATGCTGGTTTCAAGGCTTCAACAAAACGGTATATTCACGCAGTTAAATTCTTGATAAAAAGAAAATGGTTAGCACTGGGAAGTATAGCCGTATTCACAGCCATTCTGATCTTTTTCATGAAAACTACGCCAACTGGTTTTGTTCCTAATGAAGATTCTGGAGCCATTTTCGGAGATGTGATTCTTCCTCCGGCATCAACATTAGAGCAAACTAAGAAGGTGTTGAAAGAAATAGATAGTATCATTTTATCTATTCCTGAGGTGAAAATTAGCTCAACATTATCAGGAATGAATCTTTTGAGTGGAAACGGAGGTTCCTATGGTGCTGTTTTTATAGCTTTAAAACCTTGGAATGAAAGAAAAAATAAAGACCAAGATATCAATAGTTTGATCGCAAAAATGTTTGAAAAAACTAGTCATATTAAAAGTGCCAATATTATTTTCTTTGCAGCTCCAACCTTGCAGGGTTTTGGTAATACAAGTGGATTTGAAATTCAACTTCTTGATAAAACAGGAGGAACTTATGCTGATTTTGAAGGACATGTTAATAATTTCATGACATCCATAAACCAACGTCCAGAAGTGATGTATGCTGCAACTCCCTACAACACAAATCTTCCTCAATACAAAGTCAAAATTAATGTACCATTAGCGAAGGAAACAGGAGTAGATGTTTCAGCTATATTAAAAACATTACAGGGATATTTTGGCGGAATGTATGCTTCAGATTTTAACCGGTTCGGAAAACAATATAAAGTTTTTGTACAATCTAATCCTGACCAGCGGGCTCAAGAAACAGACTTGGAGAAAATCTATGTAAGGAATAATGAAGGTTTAATGGCACCGATATCAAGCTTTGTTACCTTAGAAAGGACCAGCGGACCAGAATTTATCAATCGGTTTAATCTTTACACTTCAGCATTTGTTAATGGTGCTCCGAATGCGGGTTACAGTACAGGGGATGCAATTCGAGCAATTGAAGAAGTTGCAGTTGAAACTCTTCCTAGAGGTGTTTCTTTTGATTACAGTGGTTTAACACGGGAAGAGATTCTGAGTGGAAACCAAACGATCATAATATTTATTTTGAGTTTGATTTTTGTTTATTTCTTGTTGAGTGCACAGTATAAAAGTTATATTCTTCCATTCGCAGTTTTACTTTCATTACCATTTGGACTGAGTGGTGCTTTTCTCTTTGCAAGAATTGCAGGGTTAGACAACAATATTTTTCTTCAGATAAGTTTAATCATGTTGATTGGTCTACTAGCAAAGAATGCAATTTTAATTGTTGAATTTTCCTTACAAAGGCGGCATCATGGGATGAGTTTAGTGCGGGCAGCAATCTCTGGTGCTGAAGCTCGATTAAGACCGATCTTAATGACATCATTTGCCTTTATTTTTGGGTTGCTACCGTTAATGTTTTCAAGTGGAGTTGGCGCACTGAGCAATAGATCAATTGGGACTGCCGCTGTCGGAGGAATGCTGATTGGAACTATTTTAGGTGTCTTTATTATCCCAATCCTGTTTGTTGTTTTTCAAGCTATACACGAAAAGGTTAGCGGGAAACCTAATGTATCTGTATCTAAAAATACAGTATTAATCAATGAATAAAACTTATGACATGAAAAAAATAATCTTATTAATTTCCTTCTCTTTATTCTTGCTTAGTTCTTGTCATATCACAAAAGAGTATAATCAGATCAACGTTTACAACGATTCCTTATATAGAGATAGTTTTGGAAATGACACGAATACCATTGCTAATATTCCATGGCAAGAATTTTTTATTGATGAAAATCTGCAAGCATTAATTCAGAAGGCTCTTTCACAAAACCTAGATTTAAAGATGGCGATTGAACGAATTAATGTTGCCAATGCTTATTTTAAACAGAGTAAACTAGCTTTCCTTCCGGATTTAAATTCATCGGTTTCTGTTAGGCAATCTAAACTTGCTTTTCCTCAAGGGTTTGGACTCATCAATAGTTCGACACAGTATGATCTGATCATCAGTTCTAGTTGGGAATTGGATATTTGGGGCAAGTTAAAAAGCAGCAAAAAAGCTGCGCTTGCGAATTTATTGAAAACAGAAGCGGCCAAAAGAGCGGTTCAAAGTCAATTGGTTTCTGAAGTAGCTTTCTATTATTATCAACTTTTAAGTTTGGATAATCAACTGGAAATATTAGAAAAAACTTTGGAAAACAGGAAGTTGGATGTTTCGGCGATGAAAGATCTCAAAGCTTCTAATATCGTAAATGGAGCTGCTGTTGTTCAAAGTGAGGCAAACCAATATTCCGTTGAGGTTGCCATCCCGGATGTGAAAAGATTAATCAAGGAAACAGAAAACATGTTGTCTTTTCTGATTGCGAGCCCTTCAGAAACCGTAAACAGAAAATCATTGGGTGATGAAGCAATTCCCCAAGAATTGTCGGTTGGCATTCCAGCTCAACTTTTAAAATATAGACCCGACGTCCAAGCTGCTGAGTTGGAATTTAGGATAGCATTTGAACAGACTAATGTAGCTAGGACTGCTTTTTATCCAAACATTAACATCACAGGTAGTGCTGGTTTTTCAAGTTTAGACTTTTCTAAATGGTTTACAGCAGATGGTCTATTCGCAAATATAATGGGGGGACTTACACAACCCATATTTAATAAGGGGATGAACAAAGCTAACCTAAGCTCAGCGGAGGCTAATCAAGAAATTGCTTCCCACAATTTTAAGAAGAGTGTATTGATAGCAGGTCAGGAAGTTTCAAATGCCTTGTACGCTATGGAAACTGCCAAAGAAAAAGAGTCTAGTCGAATAAAACAGATTGAATCCCTGACGAAAGCAGTCGATTTCACCAAAGAATTATTGAAATATAGTGAGACGACCAATTATACGGATGTGTTAACCTCAGAACAGAATTTGTTGAATGCCGAACTGGGAATAGTGAATGATAGAGTTGAACAATGGATAGCATTAATTTATTTATATAAAGCAACAGGGGGTGGAGTTGAAAAATAAATAATAAAGGGAGCCGCAAGGCTCCCAATACTAATAATATGTATTTATATGTCTTTCAACTTGAATTTTGCATAAACAGGTAAATGGTCAGAAACTTCACCAACCTCCGTCACTACACGACTTTCCAGCATTTCAAAGTGATCACTGTAAAAAATATAGTCCAATCGCATTTCTGGCTTATCAGATGGATAAGTAAAGAAATTTCCGTCTTCCTCCATGGCTGCTGAATTAATGTTTTTACCAAGAAAGGTATTTATGGTCGGATTATTTTCTTTAGGACAGCTGTTAAAATCACCTACTAAAATTGTTGGGTATCTTTTACTGCAATTTTCATATAGTTCAAGGACCTTTTCAGAATGTTTTAGTCGCGTTTGTTGGTCAAATGCTTCCAGATGGACATTGATAACAAGTATATCTTTATTTTCAAATTTTAGCGTACATATTTGAGCAAGGCGGTCCAGATAAAAGGCTTTATAATAAAATGGTTCACTTTCCACTCTAGCCAAAGTATCTATCATCTGTTGTTTTACTTCGAATTTAGAGATTAGGGATTGGCCAGAAATAATCTTTTTGAAATGTACATTGATTGGCCAGTATGGATATGGTACGTATTCTTTGTCCCAGTTTGGTTGCTCTTGCGGCATATGGATAATGGCTGTTGGCCAATTCAAATTCTTGGTCGACATCAAAGCTACGGTGCGATCCATAATCTATTTCCTGGAAAGCGACAATATCAGGTTTTAGTTCTTTGAGAAAAGATTTCATAAAAGAGAGGTTCTGTTTATGAGATTCTTTCACCTGCTTTACAGGTAAATTATTCGTCATTCCACTCAAGTACCCGATATTATAAGTCATTATACTTAGGGTAGAATCATTTTTTTGAGGATGAGCTCAACGTATGATCTGAAAGCTTTACGATTTGGCTGACGGCTCTTTTGTCATCGGTCTTTCTGCTTGCCCAATAGTATATATTGAAAGTAAGGACAGCAAGGATTCCTAAGAAAAGTAGAGCAAGATATAGCGTTTTCTTCATGTTTATAGGTTTAATCCAAATGAGGCTCCATAGATAGCTCTTGGGCCAGCAACAAAAGTAGGCAAGCCAATATTATCTCCGGAGTTCCCAGCGTCCATCACATATTTTTGATCAAGAATGTTCTTGCCGAATAAGCCAAATTCAAAGCTTCGTTTATTTGATTTTTGAACTTAACACCTAGGGTTGCATTCATGATGCCGTATCCTTGCTGCGAAAGCAATTCACGGTTCTCGTCCTCAAAATAGACCTTTGATTTGAAATTATAATTGGGTCTAAAATAGATCTGTTTTTTTGGAGATAAATCATGAGTAACATCAAATCCGATGTTCATGCTATGTTTTGGAACCATTCTAAAGGTATTTCCGGCTAAAACTTGTTGGTTGCCTTGAGAGTCTTTTTCATTGAATTTGGCATCTAAATAGGCATAATTGGCAAATACATTCAATGATTTTAAGATTTGATATTCAAGAGTACCTTCAAATCCATAAGATCTTGCTTTACCAGCATCTTCAGCGACTTGTTGCAAACCGACAGTTCCTTCCACTTGAACCAATCTAGTTGTTTGGAAATTTGACCAGTCAAAATAATATCCTGCAAAAGCATAAGATAGTTTATTGTTGTATATACCTTTGATTCCCATTCATAGTTCCATACTATTTCTGGTTTTAAGTTTTTGTTTGCTCCAGGCCAAATATAGATTACTGGTGGTCTTCTACCTTTTGAAACCGTAGCATAGATATTGTTGTTGGCTATGGAATTTATAGTTCATGGCTAAACGTCCTACGTAAGAGAGGTAGTCTTAGATTCCATGATCCAATCATTTGCAACTGGGGCTAGAAGGTTGTTGTTTCTGTTTTGCATTTGAGCAATAATGCTCGGATCCTTGGATTCTGGTGCAAGATAGCCGCCAGTCAATCTTTCATAAGTTCCTCTTATTCCTGCAGTTAATTTTAATTTTTCGGAAAGGTCATAAGTGCCATCAAGAAAGATGTCAAATGAATGAGTTCTTCCTAATAAGGAATAGCTTTCATAATGAGATGGATTCAATAGTGCTGCAGAGATAGCGTTCAATTGTTTTGCTTGTTCTGGGGCTAACATATTCACCAAATTCTTTAAGGCATCGGCACTCAATACACCTGTAGGAACAAGTTGTTTGATCATAGCTTGGTATTCAGGAGGCAATACGGCTATAAAAATTCATAGAATTCAGTTCATAGCTAAGCATCTCGTAAATATTGGGCATTGTCTTATAGGGCTGTGGAACTCCATTTATGAGTAGAGGCGGATTAATTGGAAAAATCTTGTCTACCATGTTATTGATTGCCCCGGAATATTGAGCTAAACTCGCTGCTCCGCCGCCCATATTTTTTAATGCTCCGGTAAGCTGTTGTTTGAGTTGCGCATTGATCAGCCCTGAAGCATAAGCAGGGAAGAGGTTTTGTTCATTTACATTCAATCCTACTGTTTGCTTTGAATCTTCATAGAAATAATTCAACCCTAAAAAGCCATTGAATTTATTGCCTTTGTTATAATTTACCCTTAATTCTTGTGAGAATTGGTTTCCAAAAGAATGGTCCATTGCATTGATTACATGAGCTGCTGTACCATCAACATCAAAAATATTCTTTAGCATTATATCTGTTAAAGCCTGTAACGGTAAGACAATGTCCATGATTCTGAAAGACTTTGGTCATGTAATAAGGTAGCGCTATATACATCACGTTTTATTCCTAACTCTTTCCCTCTATCTAAATCGGCAAAAGAAGTTGGTTTCAGGTCCCCGTTTTTAGGTCTCCAAACGCCACTTTTAAAGGAAGTTCCAGGGGCATCATCATGTTGATAGCTGAGGATTAAGTCTATCGTACCATCATTTTTCAAGAAATAACGGCTGGAATTACGAAAAGCCATTGTGTTTTTGCCATTTAAATTTCCACCTGACAAGTTTTTCACAAATCCATCTTGCGCATGATAGGCTAATGAAAATCTGTTAGCGAACCTGGAATCTTCGGCTCCATAATTATACATCGCATTGATAAGTCTTTTATTGTAATTACCATATTGCGCTTTAAAATCGAACTGCTGATCTTTGATTGGCTTTTTACGGATCATGTTAATGGCACCAATCTGTGCAGATCTTCCCAGCAAAGTTCCTTGAGGTCCTTTTGCAACTTCAACTCTTTCCATATCATACAATTCTGATACTGCCAATGATGGCCTAGAAATAGAAACGCCGTCCATTGTCAAGGAAACTCTTGGCTGTGATCTGGGATCTAAATCGTCAGATGTGATACCACGGATGACGAATGCCGGATTGTTTACACTTTGGATTGCCAGTTCCACTCCTGGAGTAAATGCTGACAATTCATTTAGTTCTTGTAGATTCTGACGATTCAGTTTTTCGGCACCCAGTACATCAATAGTAATTGGAACGTCAATCTTATTCTGAACCCTTTTTTGGGTACTTATCAATACTTCCTCAATATGGTAATCTATCGCGTAAAGTGTGAAATCAAAAACCTGGTTTTGACTGGTAATATCAATCGCTTGATTGATATTTTTGAAACCTAATCTATTAATTTCAATAACATATTGACCTTTGATTGGAACATTCAAGGTATATTCTCCGTTTTGGTCTGTTTTAACCTCAGATTTATTTATTTTAACGGTTGTCTCGGATAAGGGCTTTTCCTTGTCGTCCGTTATTTTCCTGATATTCTTATATCTTGGGCGTGTACAAAGCTTGTGATCATCAACAGAATGATGATTAACAGGCTATTTTTAACTATTGCCATAATTATTTGATTTTTTCTATCCAGTTGAACAATTGGTTTGATATTTTATGTGGGTCTTTCCCGTCGAATAATCCTAAGCTATGGTCAGCGTCAAGCATAATGATTTCGTGATTGACTTTTTTCGCTTTCAAAGCAGTAGCCAATGTTGTTGCCTGAGACATATGAACTGTTTCGTCCTTTTTGCCGTGAATAATCAGCGTTGGAACTAAATGCTTTATTTGGTAGGCTGGACTAGCGGCTTTATACTCAGCTGGAAGAGGGATAGGGTTTTGGCGATCGACAGGTTTTCCAACCATCAATTCGATCAGGTTTAATAAAGGGTGCTTGTTGGCAATCATTGCTTTTACTAAGGCTTCATTTGTGAAGTCAGTAGGTCCGGCCAATGAAACTATTCCTTTAATATCTTTCCCATTTTGAATGGAATATCCAAATAACAGGGAGAGGTGGGCTCCAGCGCTATGACCAATTAATATATATTGGTTCCTTAGGAATGTTCCAGCTGGAAGACTGTTTTTGAATTTCATCTACAGCAGCATTCAGGTCATTCAATAGGTGTGTGTAATTTGTTGCAGGTCCAACAAACGAGTAGTTTATGGAAGCAGATGAATAGCCTTTCTGAAGCATATCTTCTTGTAGACCACCTAATAAGAGCTTACTGCCAAATGCCCATGAACCACCATGGACAAAAATCAAAAAAGGTTTATTAGGAGATCTGTCTTCATGTAGGAACACATCCATTTGTTTTCTCAAGCCTTCGCCATAAGCAATATTAAAGAGTCTTTGATGTTCCTGACCTTTTCCACTCTCAATTTCCACCTCTTTTTTTGTGCAAGAACTTAATATTAAGGTTATTAATGTCAATATTAGACAATAATGAAACAGTTGATTGAAACGTACCATAATTGATTGTTTGGATTTATAAGCCTTTTCCTTTTGGAGCTAGAATATTGTCAATATAGTGGCAGACACCATCAGTAGCGACAATATCCTTAATGATTACTTTGGTTGTAAGGTTATTGCTATCGGTGATTTCACCTTTATTTTGATCAAAGATTAGTTTCTCCTCATTAAAATTGGATTTCACACTGTTACCTAGTTTACTGAACTCCAAAGGTTGATTTACAGATAGGTATTGAAAGATGTTTTTGGCATCTCCCACTAATTTAAAAAGCTGGAAGATTGTATAACGGTCTCCGGATCTTCTTTGAGGGATAAAAACAGTAATATTCTTTTTTCCTTTCAGGTTTTTATTGATGTCATCGCCAATTTGACTTTTGATCAAATCAGCATTGTTGACTCTGTCGACCACAAAAAGCTGTCTTAGATTTAGTGGAATCAAAACATTAGAGATTTTGTAAACTATTGCTGAGCCAGGTTTAACCTCAGTCTTGTTGAAGTCCAATACCTCTATTACAGGGATTTTGTATTCCGGTTCATCCTTGAAGAATGTCTCAATTTCTTTGTCTTGATCAAAAGTAGAGTTAATAAACACTTTTCCTTTTGCTTTATCAGTCCACTTTTGTTCTCCAAAGACGAATACGCTCAGTTTTGCCCCAAATTTTGAACTCAACATCGTTTGATGGTAGGAAGAATGATAGTGAAACTTACCATTGGTGTTTTTGTAAGATTCAAATTTATATTTAGCCACAAATTGATCTTTATTTAATTTGGATGGTATGATGTGGTATTGGATGATTTCTAAAGCTTGTTCTTTGCTTATCCTGTCCAATGTTAATTTCTTGGCTTTTAAATAGGCATCTACCGCTTTATTGTCGGGTAGCAATACTGTATAATCATTTTTGAGCTTTAGTAGCTCTGTTGAAATTTCAGATTTTGATGCCAATATTAGGAAGGAGGAATAATCTTTATTTGACAGGTAATTTTCAAATACAGTGCCTTTGAAGGCATTTTTATCTTCTTTAGTAGTCTTGGGTTTTGGGGTTACTTCTGGTTTAAAGTTATCCTTCTTACAGCCGAACAGGATAACTGAGAAAATAATCATTAAGGATAAAAGACTTGCCTTCATTTTTTAATTTTGTTTTTATGTTAAAATAATTTCTACAAAATTAAAAATAGAATATGTCTATACGGATTAACTAATATTAAAACATCGTTAAATTAGCTGATCAATTTGAAGTGAAAATTAATTTAAAATTAAGTTTAACCTTTGTGATTTTATTTTGGATTTAGTTTGGTTTTAGGAGATTGGAGGGATCTGATAAAAAAATGGAATTTAATATAATAAAGCGTTTTAGTAGCCGTTTAAGATAGTAAATTCATAATTTCATAATTTAGGTTAATAATTGGTTTGGTAAAATACCTGGGGTTCCCCACCTCAGGTATTTTTATTTTTAGGCTTCTTCAAAATTATATTTCAGATCCCTGAAATAATACACTTTATCTCTAATATTAATTTCTCGAATCACTTTGCAAGGATTTCCTGCAGCGACTACATTTTCAGGAATATCTTTGGTTACCACCGATCCAGAACCAATGACCGTATTTGCTCCGATTTTTACTCCTGGATTTATGACTGTATTTCCCCCGATCCATACATTGTCACCAATCTCAATGGGTTGAGCATATTCCCATCCTTCTACTCTTAAAATTGGATCTACAGGATGTCCCGCCGTGAAAATGCTGACATTAGGTGCTATCATGACATTGTCGCCAATTTTGACCTTTGCACAATCCAAGATGGTTAAATTATAATTCGAATAAAAATTGTCGCCTACCTCTATATTATACCCATAGTCACAGTAAAAAGGTGGTTCGATATATAAACGTGTGGTTTTTTTACCAAATAGATTCTTGATGATCTGGTTTCTAGCTTTGATTTTGGTAGGGTCCATATTGTTGAATTTCTGTAACTCAACTTTCGCATGTTGTCTCTCTTTGAACAACTCGTCTCCACTTGCCATATATGGTTCCCCAGCTATCATTTTCTCTTTGGAGGATTTTGTCATACTTGTGAATTTAATATGAAAATTAATATACAAAAAATGTGAGGAAACTTTAGTCTTTGTTAATTTAAATCGGACCTTTTTCCGTAAGACATTCAACTTTTAGTATACTCTTGTTCCACTCTTGTTCCACTCTCGTTCCACTCTGAGTCTTCTTTCATTCGGACCTTGTTCGGACCTTGTTCGGGTGTTTTCCGAAGCAGCTCCGAACGAGGTCCGAACAAAGTCCGAACAAGAGACGAACGAGAGTGGAAGGAGTTAGGAAGGAGAGAAGGAAAGGTATAGACAATAGACATTAGACATAAGACATTAGACATTGAAAGGCGCTGATGGGGTAGTTGGAACACAAGTCAGACCGGCATGCAGACTTGCGCTAACAGTGCTGAAGATTGTCGCTATGGGGGGGCGAAGTGGAAGGCAATGGATAAAAAAAGCTACCTTTTAGGGGTAGCTTGAAAAATTTATTTATTGATTCTTAGTTTTTGCTGATTACAAAATCTTCTTTTGCGATTCTGACTTTTTTAAGGTTTACTAACCAATCGTTGTCGATATCTCTGTGTCCCAACGCCAAGATGGTTACCGAGCGTAATCCGAGTTCGTTCAACCCTAAGAATTGGTCAATTGCTGCATTGTCAAATCCTTCCATTGGGGTTGCATCTACACGAAGTTCAGCTGCTGCTCCGATTGCAAGTCCGAATCCAATATAAGCTTGGCGTGCTGCGTGTTCAAAATGTTGGTCTTTGGATTGGCTGTTAAAGCGTGCCATCAAGCCATTTTTATAGTCATTTGCAAACCCAGTTGGCAAACCTCTTTCTACTTCTTGTTGCAAGAAAACAGAATCCACACGTTCTTGTGTGTACTCATCGTATGCTGCAAAAATCAGAAGGTGAGAAGCATCAACGATTTGTGATTGATTATATGCTAATGGTTGGATTTGTTCTTTTAATTCTTGATTGCTGATTTCGATAATTTTGAAAGGATGCAATCCTGAAGAAGTTGGAGCAAGGCGAGCAGCTTCAATGATATAATCTACTTTTTCTTGTTCAACTGATGCACCAGTCATTTTCTTGGTAGCATATCTCCATTTTAAATCTTCTAATAAGCTCATTTTGTGGTAATTTTTGTTTTATACTAATATTGATTTTATATATCCATCAATAGCATCCTTTAACACTTCAGAAGGACAGATGTTGTCTCTGCTGTTCAGTGAAAGAAGTTCTATTGCTACGATTCCATGAAGGATAGACCAAAGGGTCTTTAATTTTAAATATTTGTCGATATGGGTTTTTCCACTCAGGGCAATTGCTTCTTCGATCAGACCCAACATTTTATTTGAAACTTTTTTTTATGTTTTCCGATTCATTGGTTTTCTCACAAGTTGGAATTCCCAACCCGAACATGATTTCATAATGCTTTGGGTATTTGACAGCAAACAGCCAATAGGCTTTAGCTAACTGACCCAATTTTTCTGAGACTTCCTTTGAATCATCTATTTGCTCTTCTAATTCTTTATGAAGTTTTTGAAATCCTTCTTGGACAAAAAAGGTTGAAATAGCCTCTTTGTTTTCAAAGTGTTTATAGATTACAGGTACGGAATATTCGATCGCATCGGCAATTTTTCGGATAGAAAGCGCATTCCAGCCTTCATTTTCCACGATTTCGCGTGAGCATGATATGATTTGCTGTTTCAGTTCTTCTTGCTGCCTTAATCTTCTTTCCGTTAGTCCCATCGTTATTTTAGTTAACAGTGTTAGCAAAAGTAACAATGATAGGTAATTGTTGCAAACAGCTATTTAAAAAGAAACATAAGGATGACAATCTACAGTAAATTTTTCCACTCATATTCTTGCAAATTAGTCTTAACTTTAAGCATGAACTTCTTAAAGAGTAAACGCAAAGTATCCTTGGTTTTGGGCAGTGGTGGTGCCCGTGGGTTAGTTCAGATAGGTGTTATCCGGAGTCTGGAAGAGAAGGGTTATGAGATCGACGAGGTTGTGGGTTGTTCAATAGGTTCTTTGATCGGGGCAGCATATGTGGAGGGCAAGCTAGTGGCTTTAGAAGATTGGATGCGTGCCATAACGAGGCGTCAGGTTTTCAAATTGATGGATTTCACTAATCCAAAGTTTGGGTTGCTGAAGGGAGAGCGTGTTTTTGAGTCTTTAAAGGATATTTTTCCGGATAAGAATATTGAGGACATGAATATTCCATTTCGGGCGATTGCGACAGATATGGTGAGTGAAAAGGAGGTTGTTTTTTGAGAAGGGGAGTGTTTACAAAGCAATTAGGGCATCTATTGCTATTCCGGCAGTATTTACGAGTATTGAGAGCGAGGACTGGAACTTGGTTGATGGTGGTGTGATCAATCCATTACCGATCAATTATGTTCGCAGGAAGCGAAGGAATATCGTTGTTGCGGTTAATTTGGATGGGAAGCCCGATGCGGAATTTGGTCCTTATGCTGGGGCAAAAGGTTTGAATGCAATCTCTATGCTCCAAGAGTCTTATTTTATGATGCGCAGAAGATTAAGTCAGCTTTCTGTTGAATTGTACAAGCCCGACTATGTCATCAATGTTCCCCACAATATTGCTGGCCTTTGGGATTATGATAAAGCATCATTTATGATTGACATGGGGAAGCAACTGACGGAAAAAATCGTTCCTGATGTTCCAATCAAGAAGAAAGTGGTGAAAGTTAAAAAAGACAACAATCAAGAAGATTCAGATAAAAAAGAGGCCGTTTAAACGACCTCTATTAATAACTTATTCATGTGAAGATTGAAATCTTCAGGATTTTCTAGATTTGGTAAATGGCCACAGTCTGCCATTTCAATATATTTTGAACCCTTGATATTTTTGTTTAGCTCCTCCATTAATTCTGCTGGAGTGATTTTGTCTTCTTTTCCTCTAACGATCAAGGTAGGCACATTGATTTTTGAGAGACCTTCAGTTGTGTCGGTTCTAGATGCCAGAGCCAATAGTGTAGAACAGATTGATTCGATACTGTTCCGACGGATACTGCTTTTTATTAATTCGACTGCATCAGGTTTATTTTCGATGCTCTTTTTAGAGAATACATTTCCAGTAAATCCAATGGCATATGGTCTGCGTCCATATTGTAAAACCGCTTGAATGGCATCGAATCTTTTTTGTTTGCCGGCATTGTCATCAGGTTTGCTGTGTGTGTCGGCAAGGATAAGTCCTGAAATTTTTTCTGGGAATAGTTGGTATGCTCGCAGAGCGATGTATCCACCCATTGATATTCCACAGAGAACGGCTTTGTCGATTTCAAGTTTACGCATAAACACACCCAAGTCTTTAGCGAAAACATCAACTGAGAAAAAGCCATGACCTTTGGTTGTATTACCATGCCCACGGATATCTATGGCGATTCCTGTCACATTATCTTCTAGACTTTCCAATTGCTCACGCCACATTTTTTTGTTGAATGGAAACCCGTGCAAGAAAATAATGGTTTTCTCAGGCTGTTCTGTTGCTTTTTAATGTAATAGGAGATGCTTATATCTCCAATTCTGATTTTGTTGCTTTTAATTATACGATCGGCCATAATTTTAAATATATAAATATCAACACGATATGCAAAATATAGTTTGAAAATGATTAAAAAACGGAAAAATGGTTTGGAAAGTATAAAAAAGTAACGATATTTGCGCCACCTCAACGGACAATATGTCCTTAAAGAATGCGCTCATAGCTTAATTGGATAGAGCATCTGACTACGGATCAGAAGGTTAGGGGTTCGACTCCCTTTGAGCGCACTTTTTTATAAGTAGTTAGTAGAGAGTATTTAGTATTTAGACTTTTCCGGTAGATTTTTCCTTAAGATTTTTTTAGTAGTTAGTAGAGAGTATTTAGTATTTAAACTATTTCTGTAGATTTTCGTTTCAGCGGATATTAAGTTGATTTTTTAATAATTTATAGATGATTTGAGGCAGTAGTTATGCTTCGGATTTTAATGGTTGTTGGCTCATTATTCTTAAATCATTGTTTGACATTGAGTTATCGTGTTTCGGTTGTTTAGGAATGTTGGCAAAGATTCTGTTAGTAATTAGAATTGAGGTATAAAATGTTGGATTAAATGCTAGAAAATGAAAAAAATTTTTGCTGAGACTATTATTTCCTTATATTTGCATCACCAAAACAGAAAGGGCGTCAGTCGTATTAGTATTGGTTGCCGCGCTCATAGCTTAATTGGATAGAGCATCTGACTACGGATCAGAAGGTTAGGGGTTCGACTCCCTTTGAGCGCACTTGGAAAGAGCCTAATTCTTATACGGGATTAGGCTTTTGTTTTTTTACATCTAAAAATAACAACAACATTATGCTAAACCTAGTTTTATTCGGTCCTCCAGGAGCAGGTAAAGGGACTCAGTCGGCCAAATTAATCGATAAATACGCTCTACACCATATTTCAACTGGAGACATGTTTAGAGGACACATCAAGGACCAAACTCCTCTAGGAAAAGAGGTTAGTCAGATTATCGCTGACGGTAATTTGGTTCCAGACTCCATTACTATTTCCATGTTGGAAGAGGAGTTGAAGAATAATCCTGATGCTAAAGGTTTTATCTTTGATGGTTTTCCACGTACGGTTGCTCAAGCTGAAGCATTGGATAAATTCTTGGAAGCAAACAATACTTCAATCACTGGAGTTTATTGCATTGGATGTAGATGAGGCAGAGCTTACCCAGCGTATTGCAAAGCGTCAAGAGATTTCAGGTCGTGCGGATGATGCGGCTGATAAATTGCAAAAACGTATTGAAGAATACTTTGGCAAGACGATTCATGTATTACCTTATTATGAAGAGCAAGGTAAACTTAGCAAAGTGAACGGTATTGGCGATATCGAAGAGATTTTCGCGAACCTTTCCAATGTTATCGATAATTATTAATAAAAAAACTGAATAGGGGTATTTATGGCTCAGGGGTCAAATTTTGTTGATTATGTAAAGGTATGTTGCCGTTCTGGACATGGTGGTGCCGGATCTGCACACCTACACCGTGATAAGCACACGGCAAAGGGTGGTCCTGATGGTGGAGATGGTGGTCGTGGTGGACATATAATCTTAAAAGGATCACATCAATACTGGACCTTACTTCACCTTAAATTCAGAAAACATATTATTGCTAATTCCGGTGAGGCTGGAGGTAGTGCTTTGCAAACAGGAGCAAACGGTAAGGATGAGATTCTGGAAGTTCCTTTAGGTACTGTGGCCAAGAATGCTGAAACTGGAGAGGTTTTATTTGAGATCACCGAAGATGGTGAGACGAAAATATTAACCCCCGGTGGAAAAGGTGGTTTAGGGAACTGGCATTTCAAGTCATCGACTGTGCAGACGCCAAGATTTTCGCAACCTGGTTTACCGGGTAAGGAAGAATGGATCATATTGGAGCTGAAAGTTTTGGCTGATGTGGGATTGGTTGGTTTTCCAAATGCAGGGAAGTCGACATTGTTATCTGTTGTTTCTGCTGCCAAGCCAGAGATCGCAGATTATCCATTTACTACTTTGGTTCCAAATTTAGGAATAGTTAGCTATAGAGATGGGAAATCATTTGTTATGGCAGATATTCCAGGTATTATCGAAGGTGCTGCAGAAGGAAAAGGTCTTGGTCACCGTTTCTTGCGCCATATCGAACGGAATTCGGTTTTGTTATTCCTGGTTCCTGCAGATACAGATCGTACCATTGAAGAAGAATATAATATTTTGCTGAACGAGTTGACAGCATACAATCCAGAATTGTTGGATAAGCCAAAAATCCTTGCCATCAGTAAGTCGGATATGCTTGATGATCAATTGGAAAGGGAAATGTCAGAGCAAGTTCCAAAAGGAATTCCTTATTTATTTATTTCTTCAGTGACAGGAAAGAATATTCAACAGTTGAAGGATTTAATCTGGAAAGAGATTAATCAATAGGATTTTAAAGATATATTAAATAGATAATCCCGGATCTATGTATTCCATTGTTTTAGCTTTGAATATGTAGATTCGGGATTTTGTATTAGTTATATATCCTAGGGAGGGTAAGGGATTAAATGCTATAGGAATGCATTATGTGGCAGGTGGAGACACCTGACACGGCGGTGAAACCTCATCAGAGTGTAAGAAACAGTTTCCATCTCTTACGAAATGGAATGACACAAATGTTGAGAGGGAGAGGGGGCGATATTTGGGGAAAGGACTTGCGGCGAGCCGCAAGTCATTTCCCCAAATATCGCCCCTTTTTAAAAAAAAAGAATCTGTCATTCCAGAGCTTTAGCTCTGGAAACTATTTTGTGTTTATAATTGCACAATCCGATCGGGTTGAAAATATAATTGCAGGGATTTATAAACAACAACACCATTGGTGCTACAAGTTTCTTTAGATCTATTAATGAAAGTTTTTTCGTTTTATCATATTGATGGTTGGTGGAGACACCAACCATGGCGTCATTGGGACACCAACCATGGCGTCATTGGGACACCAACCATGGCGTCGTTGGGACACCAACCATGGCGTCGTTGGACACCAACCATGGCGTCGTTGGACACCAACCATGGCGTCGTTGGACACCAACCATGGCGTCATTGGGACACCAACCATGGCGTCGTTGGGACACCAACCATGGCGTCGTTGGGACAGCAACCATGGCGTCGTTGGGACACCAACCATGGCGTCGTTGGACACCAACCATGGCGTCATTGGGACAGCAACCATCCTATTTTAACAGAGATGCCACGCTAATGGCGTTGGTGTTTGGGGTGATTTTTGCTACTTTAGTGTAAATGGATTTGTCATTAAAAGATTTTTTGGATCGTAAGGTTGAGGAATATAATCGGCCTGATTTTATTCCTAATGATCCTATTAGTATTCCGCATCAATTTACAGAGAAACAGGATATTGAGATTATGGGTTTTTTCGCAAGTATATTGGCTTGGGGTCAGCGAAAGACCATTATCAATAAATGTAATGAATTGATTGAACGTATGGACGGGAGTCCTTATGATTTTATTGTCAATCATGGGGATGAGGACTTGAAAAACATGTTGGGTTTTAAGCATAGGACATTCAATGATACCGATCTTCTCTATTTTATTAGTTTTTTTAAATATCATTATACTCATTTCACAAGTTTAGAAGATGCCTTTTTACAAGTAGAGGACATGAATGGCTTCAGCATTGAGGAGTCCTTGAATTCGTTTAAATCGTATTTTTTTTCATTGCCTGATTATCCTCACCGGACACGGAAGCATGTCAGTTCACCTTTGCAGAAATCAACCTGCAAAAGGTTGAATATGTTCTTGCGATGGATGGTGAGAAAGGACGATATGGGTGTTGATTTTGGGATTTGGGACCAGATCAAGCCAAAGGACTTAATATGTCCATGTGATGTACATGTAGAGCGTGTTGCTAGGAAATTTGGATTGATCCAAACCGACAAAGTGAATTGGAAAACAGCAATTGAACTAACTGATCATCTGAAAGAACTGGACCCTGCAGATCCTGTAAAGTATGATTTTGCACTTTTTGGATTAGGTGTTGCAGGAGAATTATAAAATAAAATTTAGTAAAAAGGAATGAACATTTCTTTATGATTTCCAGCATCTTTATATTGGAATTCATCCGACATATATTCGATTCCCATGCTTTCATAAAAGGGATAAGCTATTTCCCGAGCTATGCACCATAAATAGTCACCTTTTAATTGAGTTTTAATATGCTCAATTGCAGCTGACAGTAATTCTTTTGCATATCCTTTTCTTCTCGCTTCTGGCAAAGTTGCCATTCCTCGAAGCCGGTAGCCTTTATGAGGAAGCTTTGGATGGTTTGTTCTGTGGACGGTCAATATACATTGAAGCTTGTTGTCTTCGTCATAGAGCCCTAAATGGAAGCTGTCAGGCTTTAAATCCTCTGGGTTACGGCAAAGCTTTGGATCCTTTCTTTTTTGCAGTACAGCGCTTCTAATGGGTAGGGCATCTTCAACTTTTATAAATCGAATCATTTTTTTGCCAATCTGAATAATATGTCAACAAGTCTATTGGAGTACCCAAATTCATTATCATACCAACCCACAACTTTTACTAAACCTCCAACAATACTTGTCAAATCAGAATCAAAAACACAAGAATATGGGTTATTGATGATATCTACAGATACGATTGGATCCTCGGTATAATAGAGCACATTTTTTAATTCACCTTCTGCTGCCTCTTTGAATTTTTGGTTGATTTCCTCTACGGTTGTTTCTTTAGTAAGGTTACATGTAAAATCCGTCAATGATCCGTTGAGCACTGGTACCCGGATTCCAGCTCCACCCAATTTGCCATCCAGATGTTTGAATACGTTTGTAATAGCTTTAGCAGCTCCAGTAGTCGTTGGTATTATCGAAGCAGATGCAGCGCGGGACCTTCTCAGGTCACGATGAGGTGCATCATGAAGATTCTGGTCGCCGGTCATGGAATGCACTGTTGTGATATAACCATCCACGATTCCCCAATTTTCATCTAGGATTTTGATCAGTGGAGCGACATTGTTTGTAGTACATGATGCATTTGAAAAGATTGACGTATTCCAGTCAAAATCTCGGTCATTTATTCCGAGTACAACAGTTGGAACTTCTTTATCAGGGGATGGTGCCGAGATAATTACCTGCTTAGCTCCTGCCGAAAGATGTTTTTCAGCGAGTTCTTTTTTAACAAACAAACCAGTTGATTCAATTACCACATCGATATCAAGGTCTTTCCATGGTAATTCTTCCGGGTTTCTTTTGTTAAAGATCTGTATTGATTTGCCATCAATGAATAGATGATCTTGGTCATGCTCTACCTTTCGGTTCAATGGTCCGTGTACGGAGTCGTATTTAAACAGATGGGCTAAAGTTTTGGCATCTGCAAGATCATTGATTGCGACCACTTCAATCTCGTTGAAGTTTCTATTGAGTAGATTTCTTAGGGTATGGCGTCCGATTCGACCAAACCCATTGATGGCAATTCTCATTATTTTTTGAATTCAGCGATTACTTCATTAATATCTTTTTCACCTTCCCAATAAGATTTTAATTGGCCATCAGGACCATATACATAATTTGCTGGGAACATATTTGGGATATGGAATTTCTGTACAAACTCTTGGTTTCTGTCCCACAGCATCTGTACGTTTTCTTTGCCTTCTAGTTCTTTTCCGAATGTGGTGAAGAATTGCGCCATCAAAGCCGGGTCATTCATAGATACATACAGCACATTGATGTCTTTGATTTTATCGTAATTTTTCGCTAATCCTTTAGTTTCATTTTGGCAGTGGCTACATCCTGGGTCGAACAGCACGAATACTGTATTTTTTCCTGCAGGGATATCTGCTTTTGAATATGATATTCCGGATTTTACTTTATAGAAATTAAATTCTGGTATGCTCAGCGCGGCAGCTTTTGTTGTTTGAGGAACAGCAGGAGCGGGGTTTGTTTGCGTTGACTGTTCGGTTGCAGCATGTTCGTGTGTGCTATGATCATGAGCGCTATGGTCATGTCCAGCATGATCGTCATGTGCTTCCGTTGTTTCAGATTTTGTGTCCTGATTATTACATCCCACAGCTAAAACACCTAAGGAAAGGCAAAGAGAGGATAGGATTAATTTATTTCTCATGTCTTGTGATTAAGATTCAAAACTAATAAAAAATATATAGGATAATGATTCGTGAAGGTATATAAAACAGTTTTTTGACAAAAAAAGGCCCTGAATTTTCAGGGCCTTAAATTTTTATGCAGATTCCAGATTATGGAGTAACCACTTTTGCTTGTTTTCTTTCTTTTTCTTTTGCAGATTCAGCTAAATGTTTACCACCACTAAGGTCGTAAATAGCTGGTGCAGCTAAGAAGATAGAAGAATATGTTGCTACCACGATACCGATCAAGATAGCGAATGAGAATCCACGGATCACTTCACCACCAAACACAAACAATACTGCCAATACGAAGATTACTGTCAATGAGGTAATCACTGTACGGCTCAATGTTGAATTGATTGCATTGTTAATGGTCGTACCGATTTCTTCTTGATGAGCATTTGGTTTTTTCAAGTACTCACGAAGGCGGTCAAATACAACAACTGTATCATTTACAGAATAACCCAATACGGTTAATATTGCTGCAACAAAGTGTTGGTCAATATCAAGGGAGAATGGTACGATTCCATCCAATATTGAGAATAGACCCATTAGAATGATACCATCGTGAATTGTTGCGATCGCTGCACCTGCCGAATATTGCCATTTTTGGAAACGGATCAAGATATATGCAGCAATAGCTAAGATTGAGAATACAGCGGCATAAATTGCACGGTCACGGATATCACTTGCAATAGTAGGACCTACTTTTTGTTGAGAAAGGATTTCGTATTTATTTCCTTGAATCTTAGTAAGACCCTCATTTAATTTACCTAATACTTCAGCATCAGTTTGGTCAGAAGTTTCTTCAATTTGGTAAGAGGTGGTAATACGCAGTTGGTTTTCATTACCAAAAGTTTTAACCTCTGTTGTTGTACCAAAAATATTATCTAAGTTTTCACGTACAGCTTCTGGGCTTACACTTTGGTCGTAACGTACGGTATAAGTACGTCCACCTTGGAAGTCAACTCCGTAAGAGAACCCTTTAGTAAGAATTGCAGCGAAGGAAATTACGATTGCGATTGCAGATATGATATACGCAACTTTTCTTTTCTTGATGAATTGGAAGTTTGCGTTTTTCAAAGTATGTTTAGACCAAGGGAATGAAGTTGTGATTTTCATATCTCTGCTCAACATAAATTCGAAAATCAAACGAGTGATGAAAATCGCAGTGAACAAAGAAGTGATAATACCTATCATCAAAGTTGTTGCAAACCCTTGAATAGGGCCACTACCTGTGAAGAACAGGATTAAACCTACTAAGAACGTTGTGATCTGCGAGTCAAGGATAGAAGGCATTGCATGTTTATAACCATCTGCAACGATTTGTCGAGGTGATTTGCCCAGTGCTTCTTCCTCACGCATCCGTTCATAGATTAGTACGTTTGCATCCACTGCAGTACCCATAGTCAATACGATACCTGCAATACCAGGCAGTGTCAGTACTGCATTCAATGAAGCAAGAACGCCCATTAAGAAGAATACGTTGAAAATCACGGCGATGTTAGCTGCAATACCAGCACGGTTGTAGTAAGCAATCATAAATGCCATTACTACGATGATACCGATCACTGCAGAATTTACACCCGAATCAATAGCTACTTGACCCAATGAAGGACCAACGATCGCTTCTTCCACGATTTTAGCTGTTGTAGGAAGTCTACCAGCTTTTAAAACGTTTGCTAAGTCTTTTGTGTCTTCAATCGTAAAGTTACCAGAGATTTGAGAGTTACCGTTAGGGATTTCTTCGTTTACACCAGGAGCAGAATATACTACACCGTCCAACACGATAGCGATATGATCTCTATTTTGTGCTGCTTGAGCAGTAATTCTTTTCCATTGACGAGCACCGTCAGCATTCATTTCCATAGAAACGATTGGACTGTTTTGTTGGTCAAAACCATCACGTGCATCAGTGATTACCTCACCAGTCATTACTGGTCCATTTTCAGAACCTGAAGTTTTGATAGCGTATAAAGAAAGGAAATCTTTAGCATTGTTTTCTGGTTTTACTGCCCATAACAATTTCAAGTTTCCAGGGATAATAGATTTTACCTCAGGACGAGCAAGCAAAGCATTCACTTTTGCTGTATCTTTCAAGTTGGCATAACCTACTACAGCACCTGGAGCCAATTGTTGTTGACCACCTTGGTTGAAAGTAGATGGAGAAAGAACTGCGAACAGTGGGTTGTTAGCTAAAGCGGCAGCATCAGGTTGAGCAGCTGAGTCTGTTTTTGCAGAATCAGAAGCTTTTTGATTTGCTCCAAGCTTAGCCAATAAGTTTTCTTCTTTTTTAGTTGTATCAGCAGTATTAGCTACAGTAGAGTCGCTAGACACGTTAGCAGCTGGTTTGTCAGCTTTCAACGTTGTTGCCAATGTTCTGTTTACATTTTCAAGAAGAGAATATACTTGTGGGTTTTGGTAAGTTTCGTAGAATTCCAATTTGGCAGAACCTTGTAAAAGCTTACGAACGCGTTCTTCATCGTTTACCCCAGGTAATTCGATCAGGATACGGTTGGTTCCTTGTTGGATTTGGATATTAGGAGAAGCTACACCGAATTTGTCAATACGCGTACGTAATACTTTGTATGAGTTTTGGATAGCATTGTCAGCTTCTCTATTCAAGAAATTACGAACATCAGACTCTGAACTAGTTCCTTTAATTACAGCCGCGTTGTCTTTTGTTGCAAAGAAAGAAGCGATAGGAGTAGAAGCACCAGTTGCTTTATACTCGTTCATGAATAAATCAATCAACGAAGTGTTGGTTGTTTTACTTTTGTTTACAGCATTTTCCAATGCTTTGTTGAAGTTTGCGTCTTTAGGATTTCCTGCCAGGTTAGCGATAAGTTCGTTCAATGAAATTTCCATTGTAACGTTCATACCCCCTTTTAGGTCCAATCCGAGCGCAAGTTCATTTGCTTTAGCTTCGCGATAGGTGAATTTAGCTATACCTATATTATATACTACCTCACCTGCAATGGAATCCAAGTATGCTTTTTCTTTAGCCATGTCGCCATTGGCGTATTCCGCTGCGTCTTTTTCAACTTTACGTGTTACAAAAGTGAATGATAAGGAGTAGAGGCACGCTAAGGAAACCACTATCACCAAAAATTTAATCAGCCCTTTACTCATTGTCTAATCGTAATAAATTATGGTTTTTATGTTCTTTTTTAAGCTTAATAATATTTTACCAAGATTCGCAAAGGTATAAAAAAATTACATAATGGAAATAGTATATCAAACTTAATACGGAAAAAGTTGTTTGTTAATATTAGCTTAATTTTCAGGTAAAACTGAAGCGAGTATTTATTAAGTACGGTATAAAACAAAAAAGGCTTTTCAGAATTGAAAAGCCTTTTCTATGCTTGTATTGTTTAAATTTATTTCAAGATAAATTTAAATCCTAAACTGAAACGACCAGCTTCGAAGTTAGAGTTGTCAGAAAGGTTCCACCAAGGTTTCCAGTCGAAGTGGATTCCAATTGGAGTTGAAGGGATTTTGTATTCTAAACCAGCTTGAGGGCGAATTGCGAAAGCAGAACCACCGTCCCAGAATCCGATTTGAGGACCTACCCCTAAGTACCAACCTAAACCACCTGCACCAGAGAATGGGCGATTGTAGTTATAGTCAACACCAACAACAGTTAGACCGTCGCCGAATAATACTTGTGCTTGACCTGCGTTAGCACCACCGAAAGAATGTTTTACTTGAGGGCCGAATAAAGTTTGTCCGTCTCCAAGATCGATACCAAGACCGATTGCAGTTCTATAAGGAGTTTGCGCTTTTGCTTCGTTAACACCGAATGCTAAAGCTGCTGCAGCTGCTAGTGATAGTAATCTCTTTTTCATAAATATTGTGTTAATTAAACTTTAATTTACGCTACAGATAGCAATTAGCTTGCCAAATTTTAACAAAGTCTTAACTCTTTCATTAAAGTACTTGTTTTCGGGTACAATATTCATAATGTCGATTTTATGTAAATAGTTATATAGAGTTTGATTATTCATGATAATTTCGTAAGTTTGCCTCGCAAATAGGAAACCCCATATAATATTTGCTATGCAACTAGATCCACAAAAATTCGTACAAGAAGGACTTACCTACGACGATGTTTTATTAATCCCAGCTTATTCTGAAATATTGCCTCGTGATGTAGATACCAGTACATTCTTGACCAAGAAAATCAAATTAAATATTCCTTTAGTATCTGCTGCCATGGACACCGTTACTGGAGCAGATCTTGCGATTGCCATCGCTCAGGCGGGTGGAATCGGCATGTTACATAAGAATATGACTATTGCAGAACAAGCTGCAGAGGTTCGTAAGGTGAAGCGTTCGGAGAGTGGTATGATCCAAGATCCGGTTACTTTATTGGAGAATGCTACAGTAGGTGATGCATTTCAAATCATGAAGGAGCACAAGATTGGCGGTATTCCGGTAATTAATGCTGAGAATAAGTTAGTAGGAATCGTTACTAACCGTGATCTACGTTTCCAAAAAGATATGGCTCGTCCTATCAGTGAGTTGATGACTAAAACAAATTTAGTTGTAGCACCTGAAGGCACGGACTTAATTATGGCAGAAGAAATTCTTCAGAATCATAAAATTGAAAAACTTCCGGTTGTAAATACGGACGGTGTTTTAAAAGGACTGATTACTTTTAAAGACATTCAGAAATATAAGCACTATCCAAATGCAGCAAAAGATGAACATGGTCGTTTATTGGTTGGTGCGGCTGTTGGTGTTACTGCAGATACATTAGACCGCGTAGAGGCATTGGTTAAAGCGGGAGTGGATGTTGTTACGATTGACACTGCCCATGGTCATTCATTGGGAGTTATCAATAAATTAAAAGAGGTTAAGGCTACTTATCCTGACTTACAAGTTATCGTAGGTAATATCGCTACTGGTGATGCAGCAAAAATGTTGGCTGATGCTGGAGCAGATGCTGTTAAAGTAGGTATTGGTCCGGGTTCAATCTGTACGACGCGTATTATTGCAGGCGTTGGTGTTCCTCAATTATATGCTGTTTATGAAGTTGCCAAAGCCTTAAAAGGAACCGGAGTTCCGTTGATCGCAGACGGAGGTATCAAACAGACTGGTGATATAGCTAAAGCAATAGCAGCAGGTGCGAATACCATTATGGCAGGTTCGTTGTTCGCGGGTGTTGAAGAGGCACCAGGTGAAACCATTTTATTAGAAGGTAGAAAATTCAAGTCTTATCGTGGAATGGGATCGGTAGAAGCTATGGAAAAAGGTTCTAAAGATCGTTATTTCCAAGATGTGGAAGATGATATCAAAAAATTAGTTCCAGAAGGAATTGTAGGCCGTGTTCCCTATAAAGGAACATTGGCAGAGGTAGTTTATCAATATATTGGTGGTCTTCGCGCATCTATGGGATATTGCGGAGCAGCAACGATAGAGAAACTACAAGAAGCAAAATTTGTTCGTATTACAGGTGCTGGATTACGTGAGTCACACCCACATAATATCCAGATTACAAAAGAAGCACCGAATTACAACAGTAGAGGATAGGCATATCCTTCTTGGGGAAAAAGAAAAAAGCGGGCCATGGGAATACCATTGCCCGCTTTTCTTATAATGTTGATTTTGTAATCTATCTGATTTTTAGTATCTTGAGAATCCAAAACATATTTTTATTAAATCATAACATAAATTACAACTTATGGGAAAAGGAGATAAAGAAAGTAGAAGAGGAAAAATCATCATGGGTTCATACGGAAAAAAAAGACCTAGAGATCCATTTAAAGGTAGAGCTACCGTAAAAAACACAGAGAAAAAATCTAAATAGTAAATATTTTCTGAAATGTAAGAGCATCTTAAAAACACATTAAGATGCTTTTTTTTGTTACCTGCTTTATACAAATCTTTGGTTTATTGCAGAAAAATTGAGTTGATTATCTCTATAGAAGAATGAATATTTATAGATACAATCTATGCAATAATTCGGGAAAGGATGGAATGTTATGTATATTTTAGCGTTTCATGCAAGAAATTATAGACAAAATTTATAGTATTATTTGGAGTGATGCTTTGGTTTACTTATGCCTTTTGGCAGGCGTATACTTTACCATCAGGTTCAAATTTCCCCAGTTAATTTATCTTAAGGAAATGGTTCGCTTGTTATTTTCAGGTGGCGGATCTAAGAAGGGTATTTCTTCCTTTCAAGCATTTTCATTGGCAATTTCGGGCCGTGTTGGAACTGGTAATATAGCAGGAGTAGCTACTGCGATCGGTATGGGCGGTCCAGGGGCTGTTTTTTGGATGTGGATTATTGCTTTTTTGGGCAGTTCCTCTGCTATTATTGAAGCGACTTTAGGTCAACTTTATAAAGAAGTAAAAGATGGTGAATACCGAGGTGGTCCAGCCTATTATATCAAAAAAGGACTGAAGAGCAATGTCTTTGCTTGGGTTTTTGCTGTAGTAACCATCGTAAGTACTGGTTTTTTATTGCCAAGTGTCCAAAGTAACAGCATTGCTTTGGCGATGAAATCTGCTTTTAATATTTCACCCATGGTTGTTGGGATATTCCTTGTGCTTCTACTAGGCTTCATCATTATTGGAGGAGTTAAACGTATCAGTAAGGTTGCTGAATATGTAGTGCCTTTTATGGCAGGAGCATATATTTTAATGGCTGTAGTTATTATAATAATCAACATCCGCGAGGTTCCTGAGGTTTTTAAGTTGATTTTCCAATCGGCATTGAATCTAGAGGCTACCTTTGGTGGGATTGTCGGATCGGCAATTTCATGGGGTGTGAAGCGAGGGATTTACAGTAATGAGGCAGGTCAGGGCACGGCACCACATGCCGCAGCGGCTGCTGAAGTTAGCCATCCGATCAAACAAGGTTTGGTGCAGGGTTTTTCCGTTTATGTTGACACCTTATTTGTTTGTACCGCTACGGCTTTAATGATCCTATTTACTGGACAATATAACGTTGCACATCCAGCGGGTGGTTTTATCGTCCAACATATTCCGGGCGTTGAGGCTGGTCCAGAATTTACCCAATTGGCCGTTTCACAACATTTTCCCACACTCGGAGCAGGTTTTATTGCTATTTCACTTATGTTTTTTGCCTTTACGACTATCATGGCCTATTATTATATCGCAGAATGTAATGTAAGTTTTATTGGAAAAAATCGCAGTAGAACAATCCTTATTTGGTTATTAAGGGTTATGATATTGGGGTCTGTTTATTTAGGCTGTATCTCGACGGCAAAAATGGCCTGGGATCTAGGCGATATTGGGGTTGGACTGATGGCATGGCTAAACATGATTGCTATTATTTTGTTGCATAATAAGGTCCTGAAATTAATGAAGGATTACAACGAACAAAGGAAAGAAGGAAAGGATCCTGTTTTCAATAATACAAGTACTAATTTTTCTGATGTTTCAATTTGGGAAAAGAATAAAAAGTAATATATAAATACCTATGAACAAACTGATTAATTTAAATGTTTTCAAGGATTTCTTTGCTTCCAGTAATGCAGGCGGAATCATGCTGTTTATCTGTGTGGTCTTTTCGATGATTATAGCAAATAGTCCGTTAGCAGGCGCATTACAGAACTTATTGGATCATCAACTGGGTTTTGAGAATGATTCCATTCATCTCAAGTATTCAGTATTATTATGGATCAATGATGGTTTGATGGCTATATTCTTTTTATTGGTAGGTCTTGAAATAAAAAGGGAAATAGTAGAAGGGGAGCTTTCCTCTCCGAAAAAAGCATCATTGCCTATTTTATGTGCCGTCGGCGGTGCTGCAGTTCCTGCAATCATTTACCTTTCCTTAAATGCTGGCCAAGAAACCGCTAGCGGTTGGGGAATTCCCATGGCAACTGATATTGCCTTTGCTTTGGCTGTTATCAATCTTTTAGGCAATAGAATTCCATCTAGTTTAAAGATATTTTTGGCAGCATTGGCAATTGTGGATGATTTAATTGCGATTTTAGTGATTGCTTTTTTCTATTCGTCGGGAATTGAAGTTAGTTATTTATTATATGCAGCTGCTGGTCTTGTTATCTTAATATTGATGAACAGGTTCAATGTTCTAAATCCATATTTATATTTGATTCCGGGAGTCTTTATTTGGTATTTTGTTCATCATTCTGGGATTCATGCTACCATAGCGGGTGTCTTGGTGGCTATGACCATTCCAACGAACGATACTGCGATTGAGTCGCCTCTGGAAAGGTTGGAACATGCATTGACAAAACCTGTGAACTTCTTTATAATTCCTGTTTTTGCTTTCGCGAATACGAATATTACATTGGAGAGTGAGATGTTGGGTGGTTTGACTTCATCTTTAGGGTTGGGGATTACCTTGGGATTATTGGTTGGTAAGCCTATAGGAATTATGTTGACCTCTTATCTGTGTACTAAGGCTAAATTGAGCTCATTACCTGAAGGTAGCACATGGAGACATATTTTTGGAGTTGGCTTATTGGCTGGTATCGGATTTACGATGTCCATTTTTATTGCAATCTTGTCTTTTAATGATCCATTGCATATTTCAGAAGCTAAGCTTTCTATATTGATAACGTCATTGTTGGCTGGGGTGATTGGGTTTTTGGCGTTGAATTCGAAGAAGGTTTATAGATAAGACAATAGACATTAGACATAAGACATAAGACATTTCATAGTTTTTATGGTTTTTAGGTGGAAGGCGGAATCGAAGGGCAAGGAGCAGGGGCAAAGAAGCCAGAAGCAATGCCACCTAAAAATATGCGCACCGATGGTGATGGTTTTTGGGGTAAGTTCACGAAATAGTTTCTCTCTTACGAGAGAGAATGAACAGGATCCTTCGTTTCAGTTACACCCTACAGGGTTGAATTGGGGATATCAAATCATTTCTATAATAGTTACACCCCTACAGGGTTGAATGGTGTGATATAATCGTTACTATAATAGCTACACCCTTAGCGGGGTTGTGTAGCGTGAAATTTGATTTTAAATAATAGCACAACCCCGCTAGGGGTGACACTATTATAGCAGGGAATTTAGCAAACATGCCACACCTACGGCGTTGGTGTTTGTCGCGATTTTCATTTCTATAGATATTACATGCCGATGGCATTTAAGAGATATTTCATGCCTCCAGCATTTAACCCCGATAGGTTTTTTTGGGTGTTTTCAGCATCGGCAAGTTACAGCCGTTAATTTGCTCTGACGATTCTTACGCTTTTAGTTCCTAGTTTATTTTCTAACCATTTTTGTAGTTTCAGTGTTGTGTTATCGTTCAATGGTTTTTGGGCGCTATATGTAATGATATTTTGGTGGAAACTGCTGTCAGGGTTTATGACTACTAATTGCTTGCCTATGCTGTATGGAGCGAGTTCTGGGAATAGGATGTTAATTTCATTGATTAATTCAGCGTCGTTAAAGGTATATGTTGACAGTTCAGTTCTTAGATTTTGAATTGTTACGTCTTTTTCAGATACATTTCTGGATTGTTTGCTGATTTCTGCGAGAATGTCCCTTTTTAAATCGGTGCTATCCTGTCTGATCACCAGGTCTGTGTTTGTGATACCGTAGTCAGTTAGTTTTTTGTTGAGGTCATCAATTTCTGTATTTGCGAATTTCTTGTCCAAGAAAGCGAGTTCAATTTTCTTTGGTCGGCTATTGAAGGTTGTTTTTTCATAGATCAATGTATAACCTTTGTTTATGAACTCATCTTGAAGGAAGGCGTCCACATTTTGTGAATATTTCTTTTCCTGTAATAATTGGTAAGCTAAATAGAAGCTAGGGATCAAGATTACCAAGATCAATGTTGTAATAGTTCTGGTTATTCTTTTTTCTCGAGCTGAGTCTACAAACTTTACTTTTGGATATTTCAGCAGTTTTACGATTAAGAATGTTGAAATACAGATGAAGAAGCAATTGATGGTGTAAAGGTATAATGCTCCTCCAAAATAGCTGAAATTACCGATTGCCAATCCGTATCCAGCAGTACAGAGAGGAGGCATCAAAGCCGTTGCAATGGCTACTCCGGGGATCGGGTTTCCTTTTTCAACCCTAGTAAGGGCGATAACACCAGCTAGACCACCAAAGAAAGCGATTAAGACATCATAAATATTTGGCGCAGTTCTAGCCAATAATTCAGATTGAGCATCTTTGAAAGGGCTTAATAAAAAATATAGGAACGAAACAAACAGGCTGACTACGGTTGCAATTCCGAGGTTTTTGATCGATTTTTTTAATAGATCAAAGTCATAAATAGCCAATGCAAATCCAGCTCCTACAATTGGCCCCATCAATGGAGAAATTAGCATGGCACCAATAATAACCGCTGTAGAATTCACATTCAGACCCACAGAGGCTACAGCTATGGCACATGCTAAAATCCAAACATTTGCTCCTCTGAAGGAAATGCTCGATGTAACATTTTCTAATACTTTATCTTTTGCTTCCTCCCCAAAATGGAGGTTTAAAAATTGGTAGACTTTATTCATTTATATTCAAATAATGACCGCAAAAATATGATTTACCTTATATCCTCAAAATTGAATTTTAAGTAAAGTGGTGATATGCTTACAGAAATATTAACCTTTGAACTGTGTTGGCGTTGTTCCCGTGATAGATTTAAATGATTTGTGAAAATTGACGAAATTGTTGAATCCGGAATCGTAACATATTTCTTTAAGGCTCATTTTGTTGTTTCTGAGCTGAAAACAGGCGTGTGATATGCGCAATTCATTCAGGAATTGGACCGGTGTTTTTCCAGTTTTCTGTTTAAAATATCTGCAGAAAGAGTTTTCGGTCATTCCAGCTACTTTGGACAAATCATTCAAGGTTATTTTATGTTTATAATTTTCTCTAATATAACTCATGAGATTGTTCATCCGAAATTGATCTTCAGAATAATTAAGGATCGAATAGTTTTCAGAAATCAACTTTTCAGATTCAAGATCATTTAATAGGTTTAAGGCTTCCAATAAGTTGAACAATTTTGTAATGCCGGTGGATTCTAGACATCCGAGAATGAGTTTAACGATATAGTTGTTTTCAGTTAATTCGATATATTTTCCACGAGTTGATTGAATTAGCAGTGATTTGATATTGTTCATCTCAGGGATATTCAGGAATTTTTCGACTCCAAAGTCATTTTTGAAATGAATTACAAAACAATCTATTGGTTCATCAGATTCATCTGTGCCTTCACTCTCATCAAATAGCCAATAGTGTGGTACCTGGGGAGGTATAAGAACTAATCCTCCGGGTTGGAAATTTTTGATTCGGTCCCCTATGAATAAGGTTCCTGCCCCTTTTTTTACCAATACTAATTCTACCTCTTCATGATAATGCCAAATTGATTGATGTTTGGGGAAATAATCCCTTCGCATCTGAAAGCTCTGATTGGATGATTTTGGTACCGCAAGTTGTTTGATTATCATAATTGTCGAATTTATTCATAAAAAATGAATAATAAAGGAGTATTATGGTAAAATAGTTTATAATATTGGTAAGATAGTTCAATATATTGTATAAAAATATCCCTTATTTAGATTTTCAATTATAATCCCACTATGAACAATCGGAGTAATACCGTTGCTATTATTTTAATCACCTCCCTATTTTTTTTCTGGGGGTTTATTCACAATCTCGATCCGATATTAATTGCGCATTTACGCAGTGCATTTAGTTTAACCCATTTGCAGGCATCTTTAGTAGATTCTGCGGTATTTATTGCTTATTTGGTGATGGTATTCCTGCAGGGTTGATCATGCAAAAATACGGTTATAAAGTGGGGATATTGGTAGGTTTGGTTCTCTTTGCTATTGGTTGTTTTCTTTTTGTTCCTGCTGCAAATACGATGAGTTACATGTTTTTTCTTACGGCTTTATTTGTCGTTGCATGCGGGATAACGATTTTAGAAACTGCAGCCAATCCATATATGACAGTTTTGGGGGATCCCCATACTGCGACCCAGCGTTTAAATTTTGCTCAATCGTTCAATGGCTTAGCTGCTTTTGTTGCACCGATTGTAGGAGGGCAGTTTATTTTGACGGAAGATCCACTTACTGTGGATCAGGTTGCTGCGCTTAGTGATGCAGAGCGTTTGGCCTATATTCAGGCAGAAACGGCAGTCGTAAAAGGACCTTATGTAATCCTTGGGTTGATTATTCTTGTTGTGGCACTTATTTTCTTCTTTATAAAATTGCCCGAAGTAAAAGAAGAGGAAGAAAAGACAGGGTTTTTTAAAGGCGTTAAGGCATAAAAATGTTGCTTGGGCGGTTTTGGCTCAATTCTTTTATATCGGTGCTCAAGTCTGTGTTTTGAGCTTTCTAATAGTTTATGCGGTGGAAGTTTCCGGAATAGAGGCCAAAGATGCAAAATATTATGCTGGTGTAGCGGGGTTGGTGTTTATGTTAGGTAGGTTCATCGGGACATTCTTCATGAAATATATTGCGCCTTCTAAACTACTTCTCTATTATGCAATTATATCGGCAGGCCTTACCTTGATTTGTATTTTTGGAACTGGAGCTGTCACACTTTATAGTATGGTTGCCATTGCCTTTTTTATGTCTATCATGTTTCCTACGATTTTTGCAGTTGGGGTAGAAGGGACTGGTGCGGATACGAAGTCAGCCTCAAGTTTAATTATTATGTCTATTGTTGGGGGAGCTTTACTTCCGCCAGTTTTGGGTTATATTTCAGATTTGACAGGACATATGCAATACGGGTATTTCGTTGTTCTGGTTTGTTTCTTGATTGTGGCATTATTTGCGACACAAAACAAGAGCAATCAGGTATCTGTTAAACAAGGACATTGATTTAGTGATTATGAATAATAAGAGATTTGCGATGGCATTGGATCTGGTTGATGATCCAAAAATGATTGCCGAATATGAAGACCATCATACAAGGGTTTCTGCAGCGATAAAAAAGTCAATTACCGATGCTGGAATTACTGTTATGGATATATATCGTTTTGGTAATCGGTTGTTTATGATTATGGAGGTAGATGATTCCTTTAGTTTTGAAAGGAAAGATGAAATGGATGCAGAGAATCCTGCTGTTCAGGTTTGGGAGCAATTGATGTGGAAATATCAACAATCCATTCCAGGTTCAAAACCTGGGGAGAAATGGGTGATGATGAAACAAATATTTGAACTTTAAAAAGATGGAAAAAGAGAAGTTGGAATTTTTACAAATCCATCCAAAAGACAATGTACTGGTAGCACTTAGAGATTTGCCAGTTGGATATTCTTTGATATTTCAAGGGAAAGATATTGTATTGAAGCGACCTGTTGCTGCGAAGCATAAATTCACCATAGAAGCTTTGGAAAAAGACGATGAGATTTATATGTATGGTGTTTTGGTTGGAAAGGTAAATGAGCCATTAGAAATGGGGGAGTTACTGGATGTGAACAATCTAAGACATGCTGCAGATGATTTTAAATTAGGGAACCGAAAATTGGAATGGACGAAGCCCGATGTTTCAGCATTTCAAGGTCGTACTTTCAGAGGTTTTCACCGCAGTAATGGATCCGTAGGAACGGCAAATTATTGGTTGGTAATTCCCTTGGTGTTTTGCGAGAACAGAAATGTGCTTACGCTGAAGTCAGCCTTGGAAGAAAAATTGGGTTATCAGGTTGAATCGAAAGATTATTCTGATGAGGTTGATGAGCTGATCACTAGATATAAAGGTGGGGCTTCTATTGATGACTTGCTGGCTGTAGATTTAAGTGCAGCTAGGGCTAATAAAGAGAACAAGAGGCTTTTTCCGAATGTTGATGGGGTTAAATTCTTGAACCATGACATGGGTTGTGGTGGTACTCGGATGGATTCAGATGCCCTTTGTGGGCTGTTAGCTGGATATATCACCCACCCAAACGTTGCTGGCGCCACTGTTCTGAGTTTGGGTTGTCAACATGCGCAAGCATCTATCTTAAAGGCTGAAATTGCCAAAAGAGATCCTGAATTTGACAAGCCATTGTTTGTTTTTGAACAACAATTTGAGGGTACAGAACAGGAATTGATGCAAAAGGCAATCAAATCTACATTTACAGGTTTAATGGAGGCAAATAAGCAAGAGCGTGAAGAAGCTGGATTAGACAAATTGTGTATTGGTTTGGAATGTGGAGGGTCTGATGGTTTTTCAGGGATATCCGCAAACCCTGTATTGGGTTTTCTTTCCGATATGATGGTGACGATGGGCGGTTCAGTAATTTTATCTGAATTCCCTGAATTATGTGGTGTAGAGCAGGAGTTGAGTGATCGCTGTATTGATGAAGCTACTGCTGAGAAATTTATCCATTTGATGCGTACTTATAATGCAAAGGCTGAAGCAGACGGTTCAGGGTTTTATATGAATCCTTCACCGGGGAATATACGGGATGGATTGATTACGGATGCTATCAAATCTGCTGGTGCGGCCAAAAAAGGTGGTACTTCTCCAATTGCTGCGGTGATAGATTATCCAGAATTGGCTAATGGTCCTGGCTTAAATTTGCTTTGTACTCCAGGGAACGATGTTGAAAGTACAACTGCCGAGGTTGCTGCGGGAGCCAATATTGTTTTGTTTACTACAGGATTGGGGACACCAACAGGAAATCCTATTGCTCCGGTGATTAAAATTGCCTCAAACAGTAAAGTTTACAACAAAATGAATGATGCAATTGACTTGAACTGTGGGACCGTTATTGATGGAGAAGAAACGATTGAGGAAGCGGCTCATAAAATATTGGAATATGTAATTTCCGTGGCAAGTGGAGACCGAATTGCTAAGGCTGTTCAGTTAGGTCAGGATGATTTTATTCCTTGGAGACGTGGTGTATCACTTTAATATAAATGTTTTAAGTTATTGTAATATAAAATATTATGTCAAAATTAAATGGTAAAGTTGCTATTGTAACTGGTGGAGGGAGCGGCATTGGAAAAGCTATTTCAACCTTGTTTGCAAAAGAAGGAGCAACTGTTCATATATTGGATTTGAATCCTGCAGGGGGCGAAGAAACCAAATTGGCAATTGAGGCTGATGGGGGTAAATGTGAGGTTCATACCTGTAATGTGAGTAAGCAAGAAGAGGTCTTGGCAGCGGTTGAGAAAATCGGCAGGGTTGATGTGCTGGTTAACAATGCCGGTATTGCGCATGTCGGCAACCTAGAAGGCTGTTCTGTGGAAGATTTGGACCGAGTGTATGAGGTGAACGTGAAAGGTGCTTATAACGCTTTATTTGCGGTCGTTCCTGTTATGAAAGCAAATGGAGGTGGTGCCATCTTAAATTTAGCTTCTATTGCTTCGTTGGTAGGTATTCCAGATCGATTTGCCTATTCAATGAGTAAAGGAGCCATCTACGCCATGAACCTATCTATTGCCAAAGATTATCTTAAGGACAATATCAGGTCAAATTCTATTTCACCTGCTCGTGTTCATACTCCTTTTGTAGATGGTTTTATCGCAAAGAATTATCCTGGCAAGGAAGATGAGATGTTCGAAAAATTATCGAAAACTCAACCCATCGGCAGGATGGCGGAGCCAGAAGAAATTGCTAAATTAGCGTTATTCCTTTGTTCAGATGATGCGTCATTTATCACTGGTAATGATTACGCTATCGATGGAGGATTTGTGAAGTTGAACAATTGAGGTTAGATGTGAGATGTGAGATTTGAGATTTGAGATAGGAAGGGTGAAATAGATGTGAGATGTGAGATGTGAGGTGTGGGATAGGAAGGGTGAAATAGATGTGAGATGTGAGATGTGAGATGTGGGATAGGAAGGATGGAAAGACATTTGACATAAGACATAAGACAAAGAACAGTTTGTGGGATTGGATGGGTGAAATAGATATGAGATATGAGATTTGGGATATGGGATAGGATGGGTGGAAGAGATGTGAGATATGAGATGTGAGATATAAAGTGTGAATTCGATGTGAGATTTGGGATTTGAACTATGAAAGTTCTCAAATCTCAAATCTCATATCACAATACTAAAATAGATGAAATTAATAAGATTCGGAGAACCTGGAAAGGAAGAAATCGGTGTTCATATCGATGGTAAAAATTATGATGTTTCTGCATTTGGTGGGGACTTTAATGAGGATTTTTTTGCGGACAGTGGTCTGGAGCGATTAGAGGAGTTTGTTAAGGCCAATGAAGGTAAATTGATTGAGGTTCCTGCAGGGACTCGGATAAGCGCGCCGTTTGCAAGGCCATCAAAGATTGTATGTATTGGTTTAAACTATAAAGACCATGCTGAAGAGACTGGTGCAAAGATTCCGGCGGAGCCCATTATATTTATGAAATCTACTACTGCATTGGTTGGTCCGAACGATCAGGTGATGATTCCTAGAAATTCTGAGAAGACCGATTGGGAGGTTGAATTTTGTATAGTTATCGGAAAGAAAGCTTCTTATGTTGATGAATCTGAAGCATTAGATTATGTTGCTGGATACGTATTGCATAATGATGTGTCCGAGCGTGAGTTTCAGATTGAGCGTGGTGGAACATGGGATAAAGGCAAAGGCTGTGATACTTTCGCGCCAATGGGTCCCTATATGACTACTGCTGATGAGATTCCAGATATCAACAATGTGAAATTGTGGCTGAAGGTAAATGGTAAAACCTATCAAGATGGCAATACCTCTAATTTGATTTTTAGCGTTCCGTTCGTTGTATCCTATGTTTCTCAGTTTATGACCTTATTGCCAGGAGATGTTATTTCTACGGGTACTCCAGCGGGGGTTGGTTTAGGATTTAACCCTCCAATTTACTTGCAACCAGGAGATATTGTTGAATTAGGAGCTGATTATTTGGGTGAACAACGCCAGGAGGTCATTGCTTTCCAAAAGTCTTAATATAACGACATGCGCATAGATTCTCATCAACATTTTTGGTTATATGATTCCGTAAAAGATGCATGGATTACGGATGAGATGGCAAAAATCCAACGAAATTTTTTACCAAATGATATATCAGGGACTTTAAAAGGATTGGGTTTTGATGGTGTAGTTGCTGTTCAAGCAGATCAAAGCCATCGGGAAACTGAATTTTTGGTTGAACTATCTCAAGTATATGCATTAATCAAAGGTGTAGTTGGATGGGTTGATTTACGATCGGAGCGCATTGACGATTACTTAACTGATTTTTCAAAATTTAAAGTAATCAAAGGTTTCAGGCATATAGTTGAAGGAGAGGATGATCCTGAATTTCTTGTTCGGGATGAGTTTTTGCGTGGCATCGAGTCTCTTACGAAGTTTAATTATACGTATGATCTCTTGATTCGGCCACGGCATTATTCGAGTACCTTAAAATGTGTTGAAGCAAATCCAAACCAAGCTTTTGTTTTGGATCATATTGCGAAGCCACCAATTAAATCTCAGGAATTCGATGAATGGGCAGAATTTATTGTGGCATTATCTTCATTTTCAAATGTTCATTGTAAAATTTCGGGGCTGGCTACAGAAGCAGATTGGAAACATTGGAAGCTAGACCATTTTGCCGAATATTTAGACCATGTTATTGCAAGTTTTGGCAAGGGTAGAATCATGTTTGGTTCTGATTGGCCAGTTTGTTTGTTAGCTGGAGATTACGAAGATTCATTACATATCGTAGAGCATCGCTTAGATAAATTTACGGAAGAGGAATTAAAGGGATTTTGGGGTGATAATGCTGTGAAATTCTACGGTTTAAGTTAGTTTTTATGAATTTAAATTTAAAAGATAAGGTCTTTTTGGTGACCGGAGGTGCGAAAGGAATTGGGAAAGGTATTGTTGAGCTTTTAGCTTCAGAAGGTGCAATTCCTGTTATTATTGGAAGAAAACAAAAAGACAATGAGGAAGTAGCAAAAGAACTTGAGGATAAAGGATTTAAGTCTTTGCCTGTTCAAGCAGAGCTTACACTTCCTGAGGACTGTAAAAGAGCTGTGGAAGAGGTAGTTTCCAAATTGGGTCGAATTGACGGTTTAGTTAATAATGCGGGATTGAACGATGGTGTTAGTTTTGGAGAGCGGTGATTATGATTCCTTTGTTAAGTCTTTGCACAACAGTTTGGTTCATTATTTTCTAATGGCACATTATTGTTTGCCAGAGCTAAAAAAGAGCAAAGGCAATATTTTGAATATTTCCTCTAAAACTGCAGAAACTGGTCAAGGAGGAACTTCTGGATATGCTGCTTCCAATGGTGGTCGTAATGCATTAACCCGGGAATGGGCGGTTGAACTGTTGCCTTATCACATTCGTGTCAACGCGATCGTCGTTGCAGAATCGATGACTCCACAGTATGAAAGTTGGATTAAGACCATACCTAATCCTGAAGAAACATTAAATAAAATTACAAGTCGGATACCCCTAGAAAATAGGATGACGACTGTTGAAGAGATAGCCAATATGGCTGTATTCTTGTTGTCTGACCGATCAAGCCACACTACAGGCCAATTGGTTCATGTAGATGGTGGATATGTACATTTAGATCGATCATTGATCAATGACTAAAATACTTATAATCAACCTTTAGTAAAACTCAATTGAGCTGCTTTGAAAGAGCAGCTCTTTTTTTTGATTAAAAATTGTTACAAGTACGAAACTTTATGTTCTTGGCGTTGTTTCTATGAAGTGAAGCAACGATAGCCTGTATTTATTACCTGAATTTTCTCTTATCTTTAATGATTATCGAATAAAAAATTTTACAATTTATTTTGATATTAAACGATTAAGCATTAACATTGTGTAATTATAAACTGAAAATGCAATAGAACTTATTTTAATTTAATTGTACAGGAGCCAATGTTCAAAGCGCTGTGCTTAATCGTTAAACTAAAGTTTTCAATTCAATCTAGATTAATAAGGATAGCATTTTAAAAGATATGTATATCAATTAAATATTAGAATAATCAACTAATACGTAAATCATGAAAATAAAATTATTAATTGCATCTCTATTGCTATGTGGTACGACCTATGCCCAGCAACAACAACAATTTAACGGTATTGATATGAATATGGGGACCTTGTCGAAGCTTTCCAATGCCAAGACGAGGTCAATAAGTCCGGAGAACTTTACAGGCGAAAAGGGCAAGGGTGGAATGGCCGATCCAGCGAAGCAAAAAGGACAAAGAAATATTGCGAATGCACATCATGCTTCACGTGAGCTTGGTGTAGGTTGGAAGGTAAATCCTTATGTCACTATTGAGCCTGGAGAAACTTTTACAATGGCCGAGATTAACGAATCAGGAGTAATCCAACATATGTGGATGACGCCGACTGGAAACTGGAATCATACGATTTTCAGGATTTATTGGGACGGTGAATCTACTCCATCTGTTGAATCACCTGTTGGTCCATTTTTCGGGATGGCATGGCATAGATTTGCGCCATTGAATTCTATTGCAATGACCGTAAATCCAGGAAGTGCATTTAATTCTTATTGGAAGATGCCCTTTCGTAAGAGCTGTAAAATTACGATGGAAAACATTTCTGGCGAGCCGATGAATCTATATTATCAGATTGATTACGCTGTTACAGAGGTTCCTGAAGATGAGGCTTATTTCCATGCGCAATATCGCCGTTCAAATCCTACTCAAGGTTCTTTGCATACGATTATAGATGGTATTAAAGGAAAAGGTCAATATGTGGGTACCTATTTAGCTGTTGGAGTGAACAATATAGGATGGTGGGGCGAAGGTGAAATCAAGTTTTTTATGGATGGAGACAAGGATTATGCGACTATAGTTGGGACTGGTCTTGAGGATTATTTTTGCGGTTCTTATAATTTCGAAAATAAGTCCACAAGACAATATCAAGAATATTCTACCCCATATGCTGGTTTGCATCAGGTAATCAGGCCCGATGGTGTATATGAATCTCAGCAAAGATTTGGTATGTACCGTTGGCATGTAATGGATCCCGTTAGATTTGATGGAGACCTGAAAGTTACGATTCAAGATTTAGGTTGGCGTTCCGAGGGGAGATACCTTCCTCAAAAATCAGATATGATTTCAGTAGCCTATTGGTATCAAGCAGAGCCACACGGCAAATTTCCTAATTTACCTGCCAAAAATGATTTAGAAGTAAACTAATATTCTATGAAAAAACAACTTGCATATGCATTGATAGGTTTGTCGTCGGGTATTCTACTGACGGCTTGTCAACAAAATAAGAAAGGTGAAACTTCAAAACAAGATACAGTGAACACAACATACAAAGAAGGGCAGTTTGGATATGATCTAGAATTCCTTCAAAAATACGATAGTGTTTTGATTCTCAGTAATGAAAGTGGTCTAGGTCAAATTCTTGTATCGCCTAAATATCAGGGTAAAGTTTTTACATCGACTGCAGATGGGCCAGATGGGAAGAGTTTTGGCTGGGTTAACTATAAGGCATTTTCGGCGCCAGTTGACCCACATATGAATGCTTATGGCGGTGAGGATCGTTTATGGTTGGGTCCCAGAAGGAGGGCCATTTTCCTTGTATTTTGAAAATGGAAAGGAGATGGTCTACGAAAATTGGAAGACGCCAACATCCATTGACACTGAATCTTGGAAGTTAATATCTGCTGATGGCAGTTCTGCCAAGATGGAGAAGGATACGGAGCTCAAGAATTATGCTGGAACTGTATTAACAATGAAATTGAATCGTGATATCAAGATGTTGAGCAATTCTCAGATTGAGTCTGATTTAGGGATTCAATTAAGCGACAAGATAAAGTCAGTTGGTTTCAGTACACTGAACAGCATTACCAATACTGGCAAAGAAGCATGGACTAAAGAAACTGGTGCGCCATGTTTATGGAGTTTAGACATGTTTATGCCTACCGATAGTACTGTTATTTTGGTTCCTTATGAGGAAACTGCTCAGGGTAAGATTGCGACTACCGATTATTTTGGAGAAATTGATAAAGACCGTATTTCCTACAAGGATGGTGTTTTATATTTTAAGGCTGATGGTAAATCGAGGGGCAAACTTGGGTTATCTCCACAAAGGGCGAAGACCATTGCAGGGAGTTATGATTTAGCTAATGGTATTTTAACAGTTACTAAATTCACCATAGATTCAGGCAAGACCTACCTTAACCAAGAATGGACTACTAAGAAGGATCCTTTTATTGGCGATGCCGTCAATGCCTATAATGATGGGCCTTTGGAAGATGGTGGTCAAATGGGTCCATTTTATGAAATAGAGAGTGTATCTCCTGCTGCATTTCTAAAGCCTTCTGAAAAGTTAGACCACAGCCATAATGTTTATCATTTTATGGGTGATAAAGAGCAGGTTTCTATTTTGTTAACCAAGTTATTTAATATTTCAGTTCAAGACATTCAGTCTGCATTCTAAACCTAAAAAGAAAATGAGTACATATCCAAAAATTGGGATTAGACCTATTATTGATGGTCGCTGGGGCGGCATTAGGGAGTCCTTGGAAGATACAACAATGAACATGGCGAAAGCTGTGGCGAAATTATATGAGTCCGAATTAAAATATCCGGACGGAAGTCCTGTACAATGCGTTATTGCAGACAGTTGTATTGGTGGGGTGAAGGAAGCTGCGGATTGCCAGGAGAAGTTTGATTTGGACCATGTTGGTGTTTCGTTATCCGTAACTCCATGTTGGTGTTATGGTTCTGAGACGATGGATATGGATCCTATTCGTCCAAAAGCCATTTGGGGCTTCAATGGGACAGAGCGTCCTGGAGCTGTTTATTTGGCAGCTACAGTTGCAGCACACAACCAGAAAGGCTTGCCAGTATTCAGTATATACGGTCATGATGTTCAAGATATGGGTGACTCTGTTATTCCGGAGGATGTCAGAGGCAAATTATTGTCTTTTGCCAAATCGGGTCTTGCGGTTGCCTTATTGCGTGGAAAGAGTTACTTGGCAATTGGATCAGTTTCGATGGGTATTGTAGGTTCCATTGTAAATGCAGAGTTTTTCCAGGAATATTTAGGGATGCGCAATGAATATGTGGACTCCTCAGAGGTATTGAGAAGGGTACAATTAGGGATTTATGATGAGGAAGAATTTGGCCGAGCATTGGAATGGACCAAAAAACACTGTAAAGAAGGAGCAGATTATAATCAGAAGCATAAGGTCAAAAATCGAAAGGAAAAGGATGAGGATTGGGAATTTGTGGTAAAAATGACCTTGATCATTAGGGATCTCATGTTGGGTAATCCTAAGCTCAAAGAAATGGGTCATGCTGAAGAAGCCATGGGTCACAATGCATTTATTTCTGGATTTCAGGGGCAGCGTCAATGGACAGATTTTTTGCCGAATGGGGATTTCTCAGAGGCTATCCTCAACTCTTCATTTGATTGGAATGGTGTTAGAAATCCGTATATGGTAGCAACCGAGAACGACTCTTTGAATGGTGTTTCGATGGCTTTTAATTATCTATTGACAAATACGGCTCAGATTTTTGCTGATGTACGGACTTATTGGTCGCCAGAAGCTGTGAAGCGTGTGAGCGGATGGAAACCTACAGGTGATGCAAAGAATGGTTTTATTCATTTGATAAATTCTGGATCGGCAACATTAGATGGTACAGGGCAACAAAGTGAAGGTGGAAAGCCAGTTATGAAGCCATTTTGGGAGATTACAGACAAGGAGGTTAAATCTTGTCTGAAAGCTACAACTTGGTATCCTGCGAATCGTGATTATTTCAGAGGAGGAGGGTATTCTTCCAACTTCTTGACTAGAGGGGGGATGCCTGTCACTATGTGCAGGATTAATTTAATCAAAGGTATAGGTCCGGTAATGCAAATTGCTGAAGGACATACTATTGATATTCCAGAAAAAGTTCATAAAGTTCTGGATGAACGTACAGATAAAACATGGCCAACCACATGGTTTGTACCTGAATTAACTGGAGAAGGAGCATTTAAAGATGTATACTCAGTTATGGCAAATTGGGGGTCAAATCACGGTGCGATCAGTTATGGTCATATTGGTCATGATTTGATTACGATGGCATCGATGCTACGTATCCCTGTTTGTATGCATAATGTACCATCTGATCGTTTGTTCAGGCCAGCAACTTGGGCTGCGTTTGGCATGGATTCAGAAGGATCAGATTATAGAGCTTGTGAGGTTTTTGGAGCACTTTATAAATAAATGATTATGGCAAACCAAAAGAAATCATTGTTTCGGGATGATGAAGGGAATTATCTATTAGTTCCGTTTCTGTTTATCTGTAGTTTATTTTTGTTGTGGGGATTTGCCCATGGATTTTTGGATGTTTTAGACAAACATTTCCAGGATTTATTGCATGTTTCAAAGGCTCAGTCTGGTTTTGTACAATTTTCATTGTATATAGGATATTTAGCTATGGCCATTCCGGCAGGATTGTTCATTAAGAAGTATGGATATCAAAAAGGGATTATTTTCGGGTTGGTGTTGTTTGCTATAGGTGCTTTTATGTTTTATCCTGCGGCCAAATTAGCGGCCTTTATTCCATTTTTGACGGCTTTATTTGTAATTGCCTGTGGTTTGGCATTTCTAGAGACTGCTGCAAATCCCTATTCCATTGTATTAGGTTCTAAAGATGGGGCTGCCAGAAGGATTAATATTTCTCAATCATTCAATGGTTTGGGATGGATTCTAGGTCCTTTAATCGGTGGTCTTATGATTTTCGGTACAGAATCCGAAGGCGAACATGATAAATTTGACTCTTTGGTACAACCATATATCGGTATCGGTTGTGTCGTAGTACTAGTTGCCATTGTATTTCTGATAATCAAATTGCCTGAAATCAAAGAAAAGAAAGAGGCTGGAGAATATGAAGAAAATCCTCCAATGCGGAATTTATTGAAACATCCTGTTTTTATTTTTGCAGTGGTTGCACAATTTCTGTACGTAGCGGCACAAACAGGAACCAATTCATTTTTTATTAACTATGTCATAGATGCCATCCATGATCTTAAGACTCCAATTTCCGATATAATGAGTCATTTAGGGGCATTTGGTGATTTCTTTATGCCAAAGAATGATGAGCAGGCTGCTTCTTTGATTTTAGCAATTGGAGGTATGGGTGCTTTTTGGATTGGTCGATTAACGGGTTCATATTTAATGAAGTTTATTGCTCCGCATAAACTATTGGGATTTTATGCTATTATGAATGTCATCTTGAATATTCTGGTATTTATGAATTTGGGGTGGGTTTCAGTATTTGCGTTGTTTTTAAGTTATTTCTTTATGTCCATAATGTTTCCAACAATTTTTGCTTTAGGCATCAACAACCTTGGGACATTGACAAAGAAAGGTTCTTCCTTTTTAGTAATGGCAGTTGCAGGAGGGGCATTCTGTCCTCCGTTGATGGGTTTGATCGCTGATCATAGCACTATGGCAACAGGATTTATAATTCCTGTACTTTGCTATGTAGTCATTGCGATTTTTGCGATATGGGGAGTTGGAAAAGTTGAAGGAAAGCTGGATATGTCAAACCCAGTACATTAAAAAAGAGTTTCATGAAACAGACATATGTTATAGGGGTAGATTTTGGGACTGATTCGAGCAGGGCACTCTTAGTGGATACGTCCAATGGTGAGGTATTGGGGTCGGCAGTTTCACCGTTCAAAAGATGGAAAGAAGGAAAATACTGTGATCCTAAATTAAGTCCAGTTCAGACAACATCCTCTTGATTATATTGAAAGTATTGAAGAATGCCTAAAAAGTTGCTTAAGTCAAGTGAGTTTTGAGGTTAAATCTCAAGTAGTTGCTATTTCAATTGATGCTACCGGATCGACTCCTGTAGCAATAGATCAGAAAGGGCAGCCTTTAGCTTTATCCTCCAAGTTTTCAGAAAATCCTAACGCTATGTTTTTTCTTTGGAAAGACCATAGTTCTATTAAAGAAGTTGAAGAGATCAATAGCAAGGCTAAGGACTTTGATGTGAATTATCTAAGTTATTGTGGTGGGGCATATTCATCAGAGTGGTTTTGGTCGAAATTGTTGCATTTGGCAAGAACGGACCAAGAGGTTTTTTGATGCAACTTATTCATGGGTAGAACAGAGTGATTGGCTTCCATTTTTATTGACGGGGCATCAGGATGCGAATCTGATTAAGAGAAATGTTTGCGCTGCAGGTCATAAAGCATTATGGGCTGAGGAGCCTAGGAGGATATCCTCCAGAAGCGTTCTTTGAATATTTGGATCCGAAATTAAATCGGATTTATAAATCTATTGATCAGAAAGTATATACGGCTGATGAGGTTGTTGGGAATCTTTCCTCGGAATGGGCAGAGAAATTGGGTCTTAGCGAAGATGTTTTGATTACAGTAGGTGCGATTGATGCGCATGTGGGTGCAATTGGAGCTCAAATTGAGCCGGGTTTTATGTGTAAGGTGATGGGTACCTCTACCTGTGATATGATGGTAATTGAGAAAGAAGATTTAAAGGACAAGTTGGTTCAGGGGATCTGTGGTCAGGTTCAGGGATCTATTGTTCCACAATATATTGGATTGGAGGCTGGTCAGTCTGCATTTGGTGATGTTTACAATTGGCTCAAGAATTTGCTGTTGTGGCCAATGCGGAATAGTTTGAAGAGTAGTGCATCATCGGGTAGTCAGGCTGTTCTTGATTTTAAAGAAGAGCTAGAGCATAATTTACTAATTGAGCTTTCCGAATTGGCAAAAACAACAGCCTGTTACTGAGAATTCTGAATTGGCTTTAGACTGGTTTAACGGCCGTCGAACACCTAATGTTGACCCTTCCTTGACTGCTGCCATTGTGAATTTGGATTTAGGGAGTAGTCCAGTCAATATTTTTCAGGCTTTAGTTGAAGCAACTTGTTTTGGATCTCGGGCTATTGTGGAGCATGTAGAGCAGCAAGGTGTGCCAATCAAAGGGGTTATAGGCATCGGTGGTATTGCAAAGAAATCAGATTATGTTATGCAAACCTTGGCAGATGTTTTACAAAGACCTATTAAAGTTCATAAATCTGAGGAAACTTGTGCTTTAGGTGCCTGTATGCTTGCAGCAACTGCAGCTGGATTATATCCAACTTTATCAGATGCGATGAAAGGGATGGGTTCAGGTTTTGAAAAAGAATATTTTCCGAATCCTGAAATGAAAAACCTATACGATAAAAGGTATATGAAATATAATACTTTAGGATCGGCAATCAATAAATTATAGGAGAAATATGAAGTTATTTGGTCAATATATTTTAATTATTGTTTGTTGTTTTCTTCATCTAAATAGTAAAATATTACTGGGGAATGAGATGCCTCAGGAGTTAAAAAAATATATTTCTCATCTAGAATATTCTAAAATTGATGGTAAAGGTCCAAAATTAAATTTCAATAAAGTTGATTCTCATATTTATAAAGTTGATGTGAGTTGGGATTTACAAAATGATATTAATTTAAGCAATTTGTATTTGAATATTTATCCCAGTTTTAATCCAACATTTCATTGGGCACCTCATCTTACACCTACAGACAATCATATCATTGCACAACATGTATTTCGATCACCGGCAATGATTGTACAGGATAAGAGAAAGAGTATAAGTATTATTCCTGATGTAACTTTATTAGAAAAAAAACCTGTTGTACCATGGTATCTTGATTTAAATGCAAGAGAAAATGTAATGACAATAGGTCAAGCGAATTCCAAAATAACAGACCATGTACTTTATGAAAAAGAGGATAAAACTCATTTTTCCAAAGGGATTTATACGCTTTCTTTTTATGTTTTGGTTTCGTCGGATCAAAGGAACATAGAGAACCCATTTGCTAGTGTAAATTCTTTTATGTGGCAAAAATGGGGTTCGCCATTATATGCTAAAGGTGAGCCATTTTCAAAAAACAATTTGGATTCTTATGTTGATTATACTTATCAATGGGCTTTTGATCATTGGCGAGATGCGGTTTGGCAGGAATTTGACTTAAACGGTAGGAGAGTTGGTGCACCTACATTTATTGTGAATGTAACTCAAAGCCCAAATTACCCTGAAGAAATAAATGAAAGGGAATTCAGATCAATTTGGAACCAGGCCTGGTTCAACTCCTTAAGATCTGCTTCTGTCTTTTTAGGTATGCTAAAAGAAAAGGAGTCGATTCACTGCTAAGGTATGCCAATCAAACCAAAGAATTAGCCCTTTCATTTCCTCAAATTAATGGTTTTTTTCCCGGTTTAATTGGGACAGAAATGGTTGATGTTGATATAAATGGTAAAATACACAGGCGTTCTGCAGGTTGGGACACCCATTATTTTGGCAACTCAAATCGTAATCCATTTACGTGGGATCCTAAAACTTCACCTTATCACATTCTTGACATGAGTTATACTGCGATGTTAATGTTAGATTGGTATACTGAATTGGAAAAGGATGAGCGATTATTAAATTATTCTAAAAGTTATGCTGAGTCATTATTAAGGATTCAGCGGCCGGATGGATATTTTCCTTCCTGGTTAAGCTTAGGAGATCAAAAGGATATGGAGATTTTGAGCAAATCTCCTGAATCAGCAATGTCGGTTTCATTCCTTTTAAAGTTATATCAGGTTTTGCCTGATGAAAAGTATAAGAATGCGGCTTTAAAGGCATTGTCGGTGATTGAAGATGAAATTGTACCTATTGGGAAATGGGAGGATTTTGAGACCTATTGGTCCTGCAGTCGTTATGGTCATGATAGTTTGGTCGATAAAAAGTTTGTCCGGAATAATATGTTTAAACAAAATACCTTAAGTATCTATTACGTTGCTCATGCATTCATGGAAGCTTATCGTGTGACGAATGAACAAGCATATTTGATGAAAGGACAGCGGGTAATGGATGAGTTGTTGATGTGGCAAGCTGTATGGCAACCTTCATTTATTTATATCCATGCATTGGGTGGGTTTGGCGTTATGAATGCAGATGCTGAATGGAATGATTCGAGGCAAAGTTTATTTGCTGAATTGATAATGGAATATGGCAAAGAACTGGATCGCAAAGATTATATGGAACGTGGGATTTCTGCGCTGAAAGCGTCATTTGTAATGATGTATAGCCCTGAGAATATCGATACTAAGGAACAATGGCAGCGACGCTGGCCATTTTTTGGGGAGAAGGATTACGGTTTTATGATGGAAAATTACGGTCATGATGGGCGGACTGATGCAAATGGTATTGGTATCGGTGAATTTACCATTTATGATTGGGGGAATGGGGCTGCTGCTGAGGCTGTAAATCGCGTGATTGACCATTGGGGTCCTGACTTTATGGATAAGTGGTAAGCTAATCTTAATTATGAATTAATAATAATATATTTACAAAATGGTAAAAAAGGTTTCATTAAAGGATATAGCGCAGAAGATAGGTGTTTCAACGGCCTTGGTTTCTTATGTGCTGAGCGGTAATGAGGAAAAAGGGAGAGTTGGTAAAGAAACTGCCGAAAAAATAAGGCAAGCTGCGAAAGAATTGAACTACCAGCCGAACCATATTGCCAAAAGTTTAAAGACCGGAAAAACCAATACCATTGGACTTATCGTTGCCGATATATCGAATCCATTTTTTGCATCTATTGCAAGAGGTGTGGAAGATGAATCAGGACAGTTCGGTCTAACAACCATTATTGGCAGTTCAGATGAGAGTCCAGAAAAACTAAAGAATCTGGTGGATGTTTTCATCAAAAGACAGGTCGATGGTTTTATTATTTCGCCGCCAGACCACTCTGAGGAGACCATCGATTACATTATTTCTTTAGGTATCCCCATTTGCCTGATCGATAGGCACTTTGAACATGTCAATTCCAGTTATGTAGTTACTGACAATAAGGAGTCAATGGGAAAAGCGGTTAGTTACTTAATTGAATTAGGATATAAGAATTTAGCTTTCATAGGTTATGATAGCAGCCTACAACATATGAAAGATCGTGAACAGGGATTTTTGGACGCTACTGCCTCGATTGATTCGAAAGTTTATAAGATTAATTTCAACAAACAGCAGGCTGAACTCGGCAAGAACATTCAATATATCCTAAAAACCCAAAAAGCTGATGCCATTGTCTTTGCGACCAATACGTTGTCTATTGCTGGTTTGAAATACCTTACTCAACAAGGAGTTCAAATTCCAGATGACCTTAATGTCATGTGTTTTGACTCCAGTGAAGTATATGATTTCTTTTATCACCCTATAATTCATGTAAAACAACCGATAGAAAACCTTGCTAAAGAAAGTGTTACAATATTAACTAGTCAAATGAAAGAAAATACCATTCAAAAGAAGGTATTAAGTTCAGAATTAGTGGCTAAAACCAGGGTATAAAAAAATATTTTAATATAATTCCAAATCATAGGGCAGGATTACAAAAAAATGATATTTTTGTTGTAACTAAATTATGAATATCAAACCTTTGTTGCCGACAGCCAACGGTACCAAGGAAAAAAATGGATTGTATGGAAGCTATTAAGACAATGGAAGCGAGGTATCCTATTGAGTTTACTGTGCCTGCCTTTGGTGCCGGTTCGTTTTATGTCCAAGAGGACCTTAGAGATGATTTTTATAGCCACTACCACAGACATAGAGAAATACAGATTTCTTATATATTGAAGGGGAGAGGTTCGGTAGTGATAGGAAACTTGATACAACCATTCTTTGAAAATGAAATCTATATATTGAAAGCAAATGATCCTCATGTTTTTATTAAAGAAGGGTCAGATGACGAGCAGATCCATGTTGTTCACATCTTCGTTGCTTTTGATAAAATGCAAGCATTCTTCAATATGCAAGAACTTCATAGAATTCGAGACATTTTTAATTCACTAGACTCAAGCAAAAAGTTCCTGCCAAAGACCAGTATACCAGTTAGGTTAAAATTTCAATCCTTAATGCGTGAAGAAGGCTTGTCCAAATTAATGCGTGTTTTGGAAATCTTTGATTATTTGATTGCAAATGAAAAAGAGATGATTTCCCTTTATTCGGGATTGCCGGAATCCAATTTCAACGATAAAGTAGGTGTAAGGATCAATGAGGTATTGAGATTCTCCCTGGAAAATTATAATAAAGAGATCAGCATCGATGAAGTTGCCAAGCTTATCCATATGACGCCATCTGCCTTCTGTAAGTACTTTAAAAAGCATACAATGAAAACGTATGTGACCTTTTTGAATGAAATCAGAATTGAAAAAGCCTGTCAATTATTAATCAACAAATCCACAGAAAACATCTCTGAAGTTGCCTATCAATGTGGATTCAATACAGTGGTTCATTTTAACAGAGTATTCAAACACATCTTGCATAGCTCCCCCTCAGAATTTATTCATCGACATGCGGTGGATGTGAGGAATTAATGAGTAGATATGAGATGTGAGATGTGAGATATGAAATTAAGATTTGTAATCCCTAAATAGATTTGTTTATAAATTTTAGAGGATCTATTTTGCATGGAATCTGTTGCGTCATATTTGGCTCTCCTCCCATATCTCTCCTCTCATATCTCACATCTAATTTGTTTTTTGGCTCAAAATTTGTTATATTACCTGCATACCAAAAAGAAAGGTGATATATATGATTAAAAAAGAAAGAAGTAAAAAAGAAAAATTGATTCAGAACCCATTATCATTTTATGTAACGAATGTCGGGTTTATCGGAAACCAACCAAGACCAAAACAAAGAAGTGTTAACAAGAAAAGTTAACTCTTCTAAAAAACAAAACAAATTAAATTTAGATGTGCTTTTTGAGAAAAAAGCATTTTGTGTTTCTAAGGGGTGTGTCATTCCCAAATCCCCGTTTCCCTGTAAAATATTCTTATTAAAAACTAAATGATGCGGTCCTTTTAGGATTGTCTAGTTTGGTGCTTTTCTTCATATTATTCACTTTGAGGTGCATAATATTAGATTGGGATTTAAAATCTCGATATAAAAGTTGGTTGACAATTTCTATTTTGTTGACATCATTTATGTTTTGGACTTCCAAATAGCACCAAGCAACATCTTCTTCGATTTCATAACCAACAAATTTCAAGTTTTTGTTTTGATTGTTAATAGCTAATTTCAGATTGTGTTGTATATATCTTGAAATAGCAGAGTCGGCTACTGCTTTGTTCTTAGGATTTATGACATCAATTTTCTTTCCTGTTTGATTTTTCAGCGCGACTTCCAGATCATCGTAAAACAGCCTACAGGATACTTCAATTCTTTTATTTTTTGCATTGTAATCTATGGATGTGATGCTTACGTAAAACGGATGTGCAAATGCAATAAGAGCGGTACTCAAACCTACAATTGTTAATAATATTCTGTTTTTTAACGAATTCATTCCTTCTAGTTTTGCAACAATTATGTGCTAAATTATTTAAAAATTGCAAATGCATTTGTCAATATTAAAATAATATTAATTTTGTTATGTTTTTATTACAATAACCTAATTAATGAGTGATTTTTCCATTTATTTTCAACTCGGTTGGCAGCATATCCTAGACCTTACTGGATATGATCATATTTTATTTGTACTGGTTTTGTGTTGCAGCTATACTCTTAAAGATTGGAAACGATTACTTTGGTTGGTGACTGCATTCACGGTTGGTCATTCAATCACATTAGCTCTTGCAGCCTTTAAGATTGTTAAAGTTGATACAGGATGGGTTGAATTTTTAATTCCAGTTACCATTTTGATAACCGCTTTATATAATCTTCCCAAAAGAAGGAAACAGCGCAATCCTTATATTTTATATGCAATGACACTGTTTTTTGGTTTGATTCACGGACTGGGTTTTTCAAATTACCTTCAATCTTTATTGGGTCAAGAGGCGAATATTGTATTGCCCCTATTGTCATTCAATATTGGGTTAGAATTTGGACAGCTTATTATCGTATTTTTCGTTATTCTTTTATCTGAATTGATGTTAAAGATTTTCTCTGTGTCAAATAGGGATTGGAGTTTCTTTTTGTCTTCTGCGGTAATAGGGATTTCATTTATCATGGCACTTGAACGTATTCCACTATGAAATTAAATAATCAACTAATCAGAGGCTTTTGTTTGGCGTTGGTGGGGTATCAACATTTCAAACAGCATTCTCCCAAATGCAAAATAATCCAGGTTCCAACCATGGGAATAAATTTGAACAACTTGGCAGTTTGCTTTCTGACCCTAATATTTTCAGGACTGCCTCTGGAGCTCCTGGTTCGATGTATTGGCAACAGAAAGCTGATTATGTAATCGATGTAGAGGTTGATGAGGTAAATCAGCTGTTGAAAGGATCGGAAACAATTACTTATACCAATAATTCTCCGGATCCATTGAGTTATCTATGGCTACAATTGGATGAAAATGAGCATGCTGATAATGCTGAGAGCAAAAGATTTGACCAGAGCAGTTTGCGTGAAAGAATGTCTTTAGAGTCTTTGAAGTCTATCGTACCTGAACAAAAGGGTTATGGAGTTAATATTCGAAAATTGACAGATGCATCGGGCAAAGCTATGGATTATGTCATAAACTATACGATGATGCGTGTTGACCTTCCAACTCCATTGAAACCTGGTGCGAAGATTTCATTAAAAATAGATTGGGATTATAAAATTACTGACCGGATGGTCGAAAATGGTCGTGGAGGTTATGAACATTTTGCTAAAGATGACAATTACTTATATACGATAGCACAATGGTTTCCGCGGATGGCGGTTTACTCAGATTTCCAAGGATGGCAGAATAAGCAATTTACGGGACGTGGGGAATTTGCTTTGGTCTTTGGTGATTATAAAGTAAACATCACCGTTCCTTCTGACCATATTGTTGGAGCTACAGGTGAGTGTCAAAATTATGCACAAGTATTAAATTCTACACAACTAGCACGCTGGAAACAAGCACAGCAAACAAAGGAACCGGTAGAGATTGTTACCTTGGAGGATGCTAATAAGGCTATTCAACAAAAGTCTTCTGCTAAAAAGACTTGGGTTTATGAGGCTAAAAATGTTCGTGATTTTGCATTTGTTACTTCACGAAGGTTAATTTGGGATGCGATGAAGGTGAACGACGGTGTACCTGGCAACCAACCGATGGCTATGTCTTATTATGGTCCTGAAGCTTATCCACTTTACCGTAAATACTCTACTAAAGTAGTTGCGCATACCCTAAAGACCTATTCAAAATTTTCCATTCCTTATCCTTATCCAGTTGCCATTTCTGTTGAAGCAGTAAACGGTATGGAATATCCAATGATCTGTTTCAATTATGGTCGTGCTGATGAGGATGGGACTTACACAGAAGCTGTGAAGTATGGAATGATTGGTGTTATCATTCATGAGGTTGGTCATAATTTCTTTCCAATGATCGTAAATTCTGACGAGCGACAATGGACATGGATGGATGAAGGGTTAAATACATTCCTTCAATACCTTACCGAGCAGGAATGGGATAAAGATTTTCCTTCGCGTCGTGGCCCGGCTCACAAAATTGTAGACTACATGAAGTTGCCAAAAGATCAGCTGGAGCCTATCATGACCAATTCTGAGAACATAGTCCAATTTGGTCCAAATGCTTATGCAAAACCGGCAACTGCATTGAATATTCTTCGTGAAACCATCATGGGAAGGGAGTTATTCGACTATGCCTTTAAGGAATATGCGAAAAGATGGGAATTTAAACACCCGACTCCTGCGGATTTCTTCCGAACGATGGAAGATGCGTCAGCAGTAGATTTGGACTGGTTCTGGAGAGGTTGGTTCTTCACTACTGATCCAGTTGAAATATCCTTGGAAAATGTTACCCAATATAGAATGAGTGGGGGTGATCCAAAAATCACACAACAACAAAGAAAAGAAGCTTTCGAAAAGGACCTAAACAGTATTACCCGCCAACGGAATATGGAAGAGAATATGGCTTTTTTGGTAGATAAAGATACTTCCTTATTAGATTTCTACAATAAATGGGATCGATTTGCAGTGAAACCTTCTGATGAAGCTGCCTATCAAAAATTTTATGATAATTTGACCGATCAGGAGAAGGATATTTTCAATGGTAAAACCTCTTTTTATGAGTTGAATTTTAAAAATAATGGCGGATTGGTTATGCCCTTAATAATTGAGTGGACCTTTACTGATGGTTCCAAAGAAATCGATAATGTACCGGCATATATTTGGAGGATGGATGAAAATGAAGCTACTAAAGTTTTTGCGAAAACAAAGCAGGTTGCTTCTGTAAAATTAGATCCATTCCGTGAGACTGCAGACATAGATGAGTCAAATAATTCGTGGCCACGAACTTCCCAACCGTCAAGATTCGAGCTTTATCAACAAAATGGTAGGTCGGCGCGAGGTCAGTCAGCAGAATCAAACCCCATGAAAGAAGCGAAAAAAGAAAATAATAATTAGGTAATTGCCAAACCAAAAAATTAAGCCGGAGCGTAAACTGTTCCGGCTTTAATATTTATTGTTCTTCGTCGGATTTTAATTTTGAGAATACCAGTAAGTCCCTGAATTGATAATTTCCGATCCATTCTCCATTTCTTTTTGTTCCTTCGAGTTTAAACCCCAAACGCTTTGGAATATTTATACTTTTTTCATTACCTATGGCACAACAAATTTGAACGCGTTCAATATTTAAATCATCGAAAAGGGTTTTTATTAAGGCACTAACTGATTTTGTCATAATTCCCTGGTTTTGGAATTCTTCGGAGAGCCAATATCCAATTTCGGTATTTCTGTTGATCATGTCGGTTTCTTTTGTTCCGATTAATCCAATCATCCTGTCATTGAGACAAATCTTGTAAACATAATCTTTCTTCAATTTCCTGCTCAACATTGCCATTTCAACAAATCCTTTGCTGTCATCAACCTTTTTGGTGAACTGTACAAATGGGAGCCAATCTCCTAAATACTCTCGTTCCTTATTGATAATGTTAAACATACGGATGGCGTCACTTTCTACCAGAGCTTTTAAAGTAATATTAATATCTATGGGTATAGTTCTCTTCATGTAGGCGTTTTATTTAGTATCATTTTCAAAGCATTGATTATTCTTTCTCGATCTACATCCAAATTAAGGTCCAATCCGCAAAATGTGCTGCCATTAGTTTGAGCGTGCATCGCCAGATAATACAAACCTGCAGTCTGTAGGGCTAAAACAGCGCGGATATCTAAACTGCTTTCAATAAATGATTTTTCATATCTCTGAATCAATTGTTCCCCAATTTCTTCTCTACTGTTGGCAAGTTTTCTGAGAATATCCTTGTCTTCTGATAACTCCCATTGTAAAATACGTTGAAGGATTTCATCCTTCATCACGGTGTCAAATTGTCCAATTAATAAGTTTTGCATTTCATTTTGACTTATTACATCTTGGTTCAATAGTGTTGAAATGGTAGATTTTGCTTTAGTTTTCCAATAATCTCTTTTTTGAATGAAAGTTTCTACAAGGTTGTCCAGGTTTTCAAAATAAGTATAGATAAGTTTTCGGTCAACTTTTGCTTCAGTTGCAATATTGGCAATCGATAGACCAGGATAGCCGTGTTTTTTCAATACTTTTCCAACAGCATTCACGATTTTATTCATCGTTCTTGCTTTTTCACGAACGGGACCAGATGTTACTTTTCTCGTCTTTTGATCCGTCTTTGGAATTTTTTTCATGAATATTATTTTAATATAACCTTAAATGTACATATAAAACATATCTCTTTGCGAATTATCCATTTTCTGAGGTATTCAATTTATCTTGTATTGGTTTCTCCGGTGGAGTTAATTCATATCTTCTATATGCCCGATTCAATCTATATTTAATTCTTTTTTCCAATGATTTAGGTGCTAAAACTTTTATACACTCTCCAAAACCTAGAATCTCACGTTCTAATTCCAAATTTAAAACCACATCAATTCTGATTATAATCGATCCATCTTCCGATCTATTAATTATTTGTTGAGAAGAATGAATGGGTTTAGTTTCGATATACGGGGCATTTGATTTGTCTATTTGTAACAATACTTTTTGGCCTCGATCTTTTTCCGATTTAGTTACTCCAATCACATCACTATAATATCTGTCAAAATTTACGCCTTCATAGTGTTTGAATCCTGCTTTTGCCATCTCATCTAAATCGACGATTCGGTCTAATGCTAATGTGATTATGTTATCGATGTTTTTTTGCTTGCAGATCAAAAACCAACGATTTCTGAATTCTTTTAATAAATAGGGATAATATATCTTTTCAATAGGCTGTTGTGATCGGAATGACTTGTATTTTATCAGTAAAGGAATTTCTTCTTTAATAGCTTTATATAGCGGTGTTATCCATTTGATTCCCTTTAATAGGGGATTTCCTTCCATTTGCACAATGGATTTCCCATCCGTATTATTAGAGTATATATGACTTTCCAATCGGACAATCATGTCGCTCATTTCTTCAAAAAAATTAAATCCATTCAAATGTTTGAGAAGGTCAACAGCTTCTTTCATTTTCTCCATATCAACAGATGAAAGGGGCGAATTGCTGATACTATAATTCGGATCTTCATAACTATAGTATTTGCGGTCTTTGACAATTATTGGGGCATTGTACCCTAGTTTGTTGCTTCGCATTAATTGTAAATCACTTTGTATTGTCCGTTTACTAACGCCATTATTAATACCTTCTAATTCGTATAGAGCATCAGACACTTTCTCTATTAGATCCTCAAGGGTCCATTTCCTATGTTTTTGTTGTAAACATTGGTCAATGATTTTATAACGGATTAATGCTAGTTTGTTTGTTGACATCTTATTTTTCTTTTCAAAGCAATGATTTAATTTAAGTAAAAAGTTTTGTCTACGCAATGTATTTGCGTAGTATTCTTTTTAAAAAGGAATCTAGATGTTTTGTATAAAAATTATATTACTGAATATTAATATCTTACAGATATTTTCATCTTTTTATAATCATAAATTTTTATTGCGCATAAAGGCTGCGCACTGGTGTTAGCATCTTTGTAATGTCAGGTATGACATTGTTCTTTGATCAAACAAGCGGTAAGCTTTTTTTAACGATATATATCCGTTTGGATATATGTTCTGTAATCTCAAATTGAGATCCTAGTCATCTGTTTCTGTATAGCAGATTAGTGCTTAGCCAATAGGTTAAAGTATACTGGTCGATAGGAGAGGTTATAGTTCATACTTTGTGTGTTGCAGGTTCGACTCCTGCACCTGATTCGTCAGGTTAATTCAATTGGTAGAATAACAAACCCCGGCGAATGCCACATTGACATCTTTGATGTCCTTTTAACGCTTTTTGCGTTCCTGAGAGTTATGGTTTTCTCACGAAAAAGACCTAAAGCTCATCGTTTATTTTTCGGCCAAAACATAATTGTTATTGGCAATTAGTAAGAGTCTTAGCAATTTTTTGCTAGTCTTAAAACAAAAGATTTATAAGTTGATAGAATCCTGATCCATCGGGAATATAAAGATCTATAATTCGTTAAGTTTTAAAACTACCTCTAGATTCCGGCTTGAACTGATGAAAGATGAACGATGGCTTTATTAAAATGATTAATAGAGTATAAATAATAAATTATAATGCAATGAAAAGGATAGTAATTAACAAAAATGAAGTAGGTATGGTTATCAAAAATAATGCTGTAAAACGCATATTAACTGAAGGAACCTATTGGTTAGGGTTTGGTGAATCAGTTGATCGATACAATATGGCAGATTATTTCCATGTAAATCATAATACGGATGTGCTTTTGACTGTACCTGGATTTGCAGAATTGGTTGAAATCGTAGATGTACTTGACAATGAGATCTGTTTAGTTTTTATCAACAATTTATTTACAAATGTGTTGGGTCCTGGTCGATATTTCTTTTGGAAGGGTTTGTTAACCTATAATTTTCAAATAGAAAATATGAACCATTGGGAAGTTCCTGATTCAATAAATAGAGCATATATGGAATCTCCAGCTTTGATGTATTATATCAATAGATATATTGTTAGAGATTATGAAGGAGCGATTTTAATGGTCAATGGTAAATTCGAAAGAGAACTTATTCCAGGGGAATATAACTATTGGAAAAGCTTTAATAGAATTGAAGTTCTCAAAGTGGATTTCAGGACAGTTCAGATGGATATTCATGGACAAGAAATATTGACCAAGGACAAAGTTCAAATCAGACTGAATCTCAACATTCAATATCAAGTGAGTGATATGAAAGTTGCCTTGTTGGAAAACCATTCCTATATCGATCAATTATATAATTTGATGCAGATGGAGGTGAGATTGATGGTTGGAAATCAAAATTTGGATCAGCTTTTAGAAAACAAGGAAGTTATTGCCGAGACAATCTTGATGAAGAATGTTGTAGGAGTGAATAGGCTAGGATTAAAATTGATTTCGGCGGGTATTAAGGACATCATTCTTCCTGGGGAAGTTCGAGATATTATGAACCAGGTATTGGTTGCCGAGAAAAAAGCACAGGCCAATATCATCACTAGGAGAGAAGAAACAGCATCTACAAGAAGCCTGCTGAATACGGCAAAATTGCTTGAAGAAAATGCCATGCTCTTCAGATTGAAAGAAATGGAATACGTTGAGAAAATTGCTGATAAAATCAATTCGATTTCAGTTTCTGGCAATGGACAAATCGTGGATCAATTGAAACAATTGTTCTTAAATAAATAGGAAGCCCAGCAGGACAATTTGGTCCTGCTGTTTAAAAACAGTATTAAAATTGATAAATTAAGATATTATGGAAAATATGAGAATAAATGGCAATGATTTAATTGCTTTAGGATATAAAGAAAATGAAGCATTGGGCGTAGCCTTAAAAATAAACCGATTACGTTTAGGTTATAAGCGAGATGAGATGTTGGAGAAATTCAAAGAAGTTTTGGATAATCCGGAGGCATTTTTAGGGGATCAAGTTTTTGCTCCACTCTCGAACATGCTATTGAATGTGGATAAACTTGAAAAAGAATATATTAAGTTGAAATCTGAGGTTGATTCTTATGAGGTTTATGGTGGGGATCAAATTGAGGCAGGAGCGAAAAAAACAGATGAACACTGCCATGAAATTACCGATTACAGTTGCTGGTGCATTGATGCCAGATGCTCATCAAGGTTATGGTTTGCCAATAGGAGGTGTTTTGGCGGCAAACAATGCCGTTATTCCTTATGGAGTCGGAGTGGATATCGGATGCCGAATGGCCTTGTCCATATTTGATTTGCCAGCAACATATCTAGAAAGCCATCATGATGATCTTAAGAAAATCTTGATGAAAACCACAAGATTTGGTGCAGGAAATGGATTTCTAAAACATGAGCGATTGGATCATGAAGTATTGGAGAATGAATTGTTCAATGAAAACCCTTTTATTCAGAATCTGAAGGACAAGGCTTGGACCCAATTAGGGTCATCTGGTGGAGGAAACCATTTTGTGGAATTTGGAATTATGGAATTTCAGGCAGAAGATAAGGAGCTTGGAATTCATGAAGGCACCTACTTGGCTTTACTAACTCATTCCGGATCAAGAGGTTTAGGGGCTATGATTGCCAACCATTATACGAAGTTGGCCATGGAATTATGCAAGCTTCCCTATGAAGCCAAGCATTTGGCTTACTTTGACTTAGAATCTGCTGAAGGGCAAGAATATTGGATGGCGATGAATTTAGCTGGTGATTATGCTTCAGCCTGTCATGAAGTGATTCATGAAAAAGTATTGTCAGAACTAGGGGCAGAAAGGTTGGCGAAAATTGAAAACCACCACAATTTTGCATGGAAAGAGAAATGGAAAGGAGAGGATGTCATTGTACACCGCAAAGGTGCTACACCAGCTGGAGAAGGGGTGATGGGAATTATACCTGGATCCATGGCAGCGCCAGGATTCTTGGTTCGTGGAAAAGGTGAAGAACAATCCATCAACTCTGCTTCGCATGGCGCAGGTCGATTAATGAGCAGAACCCAAGCCATCAAAACTTTATCTAGGTCTGAAGTTTCCAAAAAACTAGAGGATTTAGGTATAACTTTGATTGGGGCAGACTTGGATGAGGCTCCAATGGCCTATAAAAATATACATGAAGTCATGGCAGCACAGACAGATTTAGTAAATGTTGTTGCAAGCTTTCACCCGAAAGTTGTAAGAATGGCTGATGATGGTTCAAAAGAAGACTGATTTAAGGCATATTAAGCTAGTTCCAAATTAATTGTAAGATAAAAATTATAATTTAATTTGGAACTTAATCGGTTAAGCATTAAACTTGTATTAATTATAAACTGAATTACTAATTAAATTTTCGTTCCGATAAGTAGCATTTGTGCTATTGTTGTCGAAATGCTTAATCGATTAACTTAACAATTATGTCTAATTTACCTATGAAGAATTACCGATTTTCAGGACTCATTGTTCTGTTTATTTGGTTCCAATTAATGGGCATGAACAGTGTTTTAGCTCAGCAAGGGGCGGTCACTGGGAAAGTAGTGGATAAAGAAGGAGCTGCGGTGGTTGGAGCCACAGTTGCTGCACTTCCGAATGGCAAGAAAACCGCTACAGGTGAAAACGGGGAATTTACCTTAGAGTCTGGCAGCAGTACTCAAATTAGGGTAACAGCCTTAGGTTATAAACGTATTGATATTCCGATTGCACAGGCATCCAATATTGTATTGGAGAAGGATGAATTAGGTGTTGAGGAGGTATTGGTCACTGGTTATATGACTCAGCGTAAGGCGGATTTGACGGGTGCTGTTTCTGTTGTTAAACGGGAAGATTTTGTAAATAACCCAAGTGCAAATGTTATGCGTTCATTGCAGGGTAAGGTCCCTGGTGTCCGTGTTACAACTGATGGTAACCCAGCTGAAAATGTGGGCATCCAGTTTCGTGGAATTACCTCTTTTAATTCGTCGCCTCCATTAATTGTTTTGGATGGTCAACCTGTTTCCATTAACCTTCGAGATATCAATCCAAATGACATTGAAAATATTCAGTTCCTAAAGGATGCGTCTTCGGCATCAATTTATGGTTCTAGGGCAGCTGGGGGTGTTATTTTAGTGACCACCCGTAAAGGTGTAAAAGGAAAAGCTCGGGTCACTTATGAAGGTTATGTAGCTGCAAATAATCCTGGGAATGTACCACAAATGCTAAATGCCGAAGAATATGGGAGGGCGTTATGGCAAGCTACTGTCAATGATGGAGACGATCCAAAAGGTATCAGGTATTATGAATACGATTGGGATTTGAATGCTCAAGGAATACCCGTTCTTAATAGCGTTAAGCCTCTTGAATGGTTAAATGAGGCTAAGACTATGCCTTCAGCGAATACAAATTGGTTTAATGAAGGTATGAGAACTGGAATCCAACAAAACCATCAAGTTTCCATTACCTCAGGTACAGAAAATTCCACGAGTTTTTTCTCAGTGAATTATTATAACAATGAAGGTACCCAGATTACATCATTTTTTAGGCGTTTGGCCGCAAGGATGAATAATGAATATGAACTGTTGGATGGGAGGATCAAGATAGGGGAGAATTTGACTTTAACGAATTTGAGAATGCGTGATATCAATAAGACTTATGATCTTCTAGTAATGCCTCCGAATATTCCTGTTTATGCCAATGACGGTGAATGGGGTGGAGTTGCCATGCCATTGGGCATGGATGATTTTGCGAATCCTATCCGTGACATGAAATTGAACCAAGACAATACGGGCAACTTTATGAAAGTTTTGGGTTCAGCTTACTTGACGGCAGAAATCATCAACAATTTAACTTTCAGGTCACAATATGGTGTGGATTATAGTATGTGGTACGACCGAAAGATAGATAAAAAGTGGAATGAAGCAGGAGGGAAGGCTGGTACGATCAATGGTGTGAGTCAAAATAATTGGCATGATTTGGGTCAAACCTGGACGAATACTTTGTTATATAATCTTTCGACGGGACAGCATCAACTCGATTTCATGGTTGGTATGGAAGCCTATAAATTTTTGAATGAGACCTTAAATGGATATCGATCTGATATCTTACTTGAAGAACGTGACTATGCATATTTATCAACTGCTACTGGTGAGCAACGTACATTCAACGGGGGTGGAAATGAAAGAACTATGCTTTCTTACTTTGCGAAAGCCAATTATGTATTTGCTGATAAATATCTTGCTTCGGCTACATTTCGTCGTGATGGTTCTTCTTCATTTGGTAAGAACAATAGGTACGGAAATTTTCCTTCCTTTTCTGTTGGATGGAGAATCAAGAACGAGGAATTTATGAAAGAGGTGGATTGGATTGATGATTTGAAATTTAGGGCGAGTTGGGGTCAGAATGGAAATGCCTCACCTTTGAACTCAGGCAAACTGGTAAATATTTATGTTACAGATGTTAATGGAACCTCATATGCAATTGGGGGTAATGAAAGTGGAAGTATACCAACAGGTTTTAGGCGTGCAAGCTTAGGTAATCCTGATTTAAAATGGGAGACCACCACACAATTCAATATTGGTGCTGATTTCACTTTGTTACAGAACAGATTATATGGTTCATTGGACTGGTTCAATAAGAAAACGACTGATATGTTGTTTGAGCCGCCATACATAGCCGCACTCGGTGAGGGGGGCTATCGTTGGGTCAATGCTGCTAACATGACCAACAAAGGGATAGAGGCACAGTTGACCTGGGCGGTTGCCAAGGAAGATTTCAGGTATTCCATTTCAGGGAATATATCAACGTACAAGCATCAAGTAAATTCATTGCCAGAGAATGTAAGGTTTGGATATGGTGGAAATGGACTTTTGGATGATATTATTGGTCGTCCGTTGAATTCATTATATGGTTTGGTTGCTGATGGTATTTATAGAACTCAAGAGGAGGTTGATAATGGGCCAAACCAACCAGGTAAAGGAATTGGCCGTATAAGATATAAAGATTTGGATGGTGATGGAGTAATCAATGAGATATTCGATCGTACTTGGATTGGCGTTACGGATCCCAAATTGGCAGCGGGGTTGAATTTCGAAGGAGCCTATAAAAACTTTGATTTCACTCTTTTTATGCAAGGGATATTTGGGAATTCTGTACGTAATACCTGGAAGGAGCTAAGTGATTTTTGGAACATAGGTGTTCAAAATGACCGTAACCACCCTAGTAGGATCTTAGATGCATGGTCTCCTTTGAATCCTGACTCTGATATTCCGGCACTATCCAGACGAGACGCCAATGCTGAAAAAAGATTCTCTACATATTTCGTAGAGGACGGTTCCTATGTCAAATTAAGGAATGTGACGATTGGATATTCACTTCCACTTTCCACCATTGAAAGAATTAAACTGAGCAAACTACGAGTTTATGTAACTGGTCAAAATATTTTTGCTCTGAAGAAATCTTGGGGCGAGGACAAGTTTACTGGAATGGATCCAGAAAATCCAGGAACTGGTTATCCAATGCCATTCTCATTTTATTTCGGTGTGAATGTTTCATTTTAATCTTAGCTATCATGAAAAATTTAAAATCTATAATATATATCTTCTTATCATTTTCATTGATTGGATGTTCCAAATTTTTAGATGTAAATCCAAAAGGAGTATTGTCGGAGGAGCAGGTTTCCAAGCCTGAATTAATTGACAATTTTGTTGTGGCTGCTTATGCGGCTATGCCTGGTTTAGGTTTTGGTACCACTCATGCACCATGGATTCAGAGTGTAAGATCTGATGATGCCTATAAAGGTGGTGGAGGTCTCAGTGACCAAACTCCTTGGTATGAGATGGAAATTTATACGGCCGTAACCCCCAATATTGGCAACAATGATGGCCCTTGGTATTTAGGGTATGTAGGAATCAGTCGGTGCAACACGGCTATCCGTCTATTGAATGAGATGGATGCGGCAGAATATGAACTTAAGGAAGAGCGGATTGCTGAGATGAAATTTCTCCGCAGTTGGATCTATTTGGGGATGAAATTGCGATGGAAATATATTCCATTTATCGATGATACGGTTCCTAATGATGCAGTGATTGTTGAAGGGATTTCCAATAGACCTGATGATATGAAAAATGATTTGCCAATATGGGATAGAATCATCCAGGATTTTGAAGATGCAGCTAAAGTTTTGCCAGATATTCAGACAGAGAAAGGTAGACCTACAAAATATGCTGCGCATGCATTTGCTGCAAAAGCTTTGCTTTTCAGGGCATACGAGCAAAATGACCAACATAAAGTAGTCAATATCAATAAAGAGACTTTGCAAAAATCATTGGTGCATATCAATGAAATTATGACTAAGGACAAAAGTCAATTTGACTTAGAAGAAGATTTTGCAAACAATTTCCTGCCTGAATTTGACAACAAGACGAAGGAATCACTATGGGAAATTCAATATTCCATTGATGATGGAACGACAGATGGGCGTATAAATCGTGGGGATGAGTTAAATGCGCCATGGTGGACTCCTTTTTTCAGTTGCTGTGATTTCCATAAGGTTTCTTACACAATGATTAATGCCTTTAAAACAGATAATACTGGTTTGCCTGATTTTGAAAACTATAATAACACAGAATTTATGGGTGACAAGTATAAAGAATATTTCAAATCTCATTCTTTTGACCCTCGTTTAGGGCATACTGCTGCAATCCCAGGTTATCCTTGGAAATATAATAATGCAATTATCTATCAGGAATCAGGCTCGAGAGCACCTTTTCAATATGGTTATTTCAATTCTATGAAAGAACAAGTTGATCCAAATTGTAATTGTTTATTCAAGCCATTCTACATCTATAATTCCATGAATAAAAAGGAAATTAGGTATTCTGAAGTTTTACTTTGGAAGGCTGAGATTTTGATGGAGCAGGGACAGTTGCAGGAGTCGTTGAACTTGGTGAATAGGGTGAGGAGCAGAGCAGCTACAAGCTTGGCACATTTGAAAAAAGCTGATGGTACGCTATGGATGAATTATAAAATTGAACTATACAAGCCAGGGGTGAATTTTACTTTGAACAAAGAGAATTTAAAGAAAGCAATAATCTGGGAGAACAGGTTAGAGTTTGCTAATGAGGGAAGGCGATATTTTGATTTATTGAGATGGGGGCTTCTTTCAGAAACCATGAATGAATATTTGAACAAAGAAAAAAGAAGGTTTGATTGGTACAATCAAGGAAGGTTTGTAGCTGGGCGAGATGAGTATTTGCCCATTCCACAACCACAAATGAATTGGTCTAAGGGATCATACAAACAAAATCCGGGATATTAAAAAGATATATTATGAAAAGATATATAATAGCGTTGATTGTTATGGTAATAATTTCTGCGTGTCGTAAAGATGAGTTTGATGTAAAAGAAGGAGTCAGTTTGCCAACTGTTGAGAATTTGAAATCTGAGGCTGTGGGAACAAGTCAAGTTAAATTGAGTTGGCAAATTCCGCAACAAATTCCTTCAGAAATTGAAAGGCCACTGAAGGTATTTTTAGAGGTGAATAAAATTATTGGTCCAACTAAGCATATTTCAGTATTCAGTCATACAATTGAGGAAGAGGCGACCTCCTTTCTTTTTGATATCCCTACGGATCCTGGAGAATATCATGTGGTTGTAAAGTTAAATGGTACCACGGTCAAAAAAGATAAAAACTATTCGCAGAATATTTTTTCATTAGGTCAAACCATTGTTTTAAAGAAATAGTTATTGGTGTTTTATATTAGATTTATTAGTTTGTTACAGGATTGGCAGGGATTACCCTGCCATCCTGGTTTTTAAGAATTAGGGTCACACTAATTACTATCTTAATATTTTATTTGCCTAAAGGACCAGTTATAACAATCGACTAGAGTTAGCTGGTTTGGTTGAATTGGCAATCCAATGATTATTTTCAATGTTAGCATGGCCATCATACTTCCAATTATCCCTGGCAGTGCACCTAGTACTCCAAATTGGTCACAATTCTGAATATCTTCAGCATTTGGAGGAGTAGGGAATAAGTCTCTCATCTGCTTGCTGCCTTGGTAATTGAAGACTGCAACTTGACCTTCAAAAGAGAATATGCTTCCATAAACGAGAGGTTTGTCCAATTTGATACAATAGTCGTTTACTAAATATCGAGTTTCAAAATTATCAGATCCGTCAACCACTATGTCAAAATCTGCCAAGATGGAGATAATATTATCTTCAGACAGCATTGAGTTTATGGGAATAAATTCTATACTTGAATTGAATTGTTTGACAAATGATTCAGCGCTTTCAACTTTGGGTTTTCCGATAAATTTTTCCTGATGTATCACTTGTCTGTTAAGGTTGTGGATTTCCAGAATGTCAAAATCAACTACGGCGAGTTTTCCAACACCTGCGGCAGATAGATATTGAATTACAGGAGAGCCCAACCCGCCTGCACCGACTACTAATACTTTGGAATTCTTCAATTTCCGTTGTCCTTCGACCGAGACTTCTTCCATAAAAATCTGTCTACTATATCGACTGAATTCTTGATCCATAGTTTACCTAATTGATTGCAGAGAAGCAGTTGTCCCAATCCTTCATGATTGGATCATAACCGACTTCTTTTATTTTATTTTTTATCTCCTGCATGCTTCTTTCATCGGAGATTTCAAATTGTTCTAATGATTGCGGATCTACCGTATATCCTCCTGGATTCGTCTTTGAAGCTGCACTCATTGTTGTAGCGCCTAATTTAATAATATGATCTCTGAATTTTTCACTTTCCCGAGTAGAAATGGAAATCTCCAAATCTGGATTCCATAATCGATAAGCACAGATTAGTTGGAGCAGATGTTTGTCTTCCATAATAAAATTAGGTTCTACAAAACCTTCGGCTGGTCTGAGTCTGGGAAATGATACGGAACACTTGGTTTGCCAGTATTTTTTTTGAAGGTATTCCAAATGCATAGCATTATAAAAGCTATCAATTCTCCAATCTTCAAGACCCAAAAGCACACCCAATCCAATTTTATGGATTCCAGCTGAACCTATACGGTCTGGTGTATCGATACGATAATTGAAGTTAGACTTTTTTCCCTTTGGGTGATAAGTTTTATAAACTTCTTCATGATAGGTTTCTTGATATACCAAGACAGAGTGAACTCCAGCTTGATGAAGTCTTTCATATTCGGATTGAGATAGAGGTTGGACCTCGATTGAAATATTTGAAAAGTAGGGTTTTAAAAGACGGATTGCATTCAGAAAATATTCTATTTCAACAATTTTATTGGATTCACCAGAAACTAATAAGACATGGTTTACGCCCATGTCCTTCAGGGCAAGTGCTTCTAGAACAATTTCTGTATTGCTCAGTGTCTTTCTTTTAATTTTGTTGTCCATACTGAAACCGCAATAGGTACAAATATTTTGACATTCGTTGCTCAAATACATAGGAGCATATAGCTGAATTGTTTTACCAAATCTTTGTTGGGTAATCTGATTGCTCATGATTGCCATTTTTTCCAATAGTGGTTCTGCTGCCGGACTGATCAGGTTGAGGAAATCCAAAATGTTTTTTTTTGGTCGATTTAAAGATGCTTGAGCTTCAATTTCAGTACATCTCATTATTCTATTTCCAACGTCAGACCAACTGAATTGATTTAAATAATCTTTTATTTCCATTATTAGTCCATTAAAAAAGAGGTGAGTGGGGAGGATGCATTAGCTTTATTATTCTCTGATGCGAGACCTGATTCGTAAGCTATTCTTCCAGCTATGATTGCCAATTTAAATGCTTCGGCCATTTTGACCGGGTTTGATGCGGTTGCAATTGCTGTATTTACTAAAACTGCATCTGCACCAATTTCCATAGCTTTGGCTGCATCGGAGGGTGTCCCAATTCCTGCGTCAACAACAACTGGTACTTGACTTTGTTCAATAATTATTTCAAGAAAATCAACAGTTTTTAGTCCTTTGTTACTACCTATTGGAGCGCCCAAAGGCATGACGACTGCGGTTCCAGCGTATTCCAGTTTTTTACATAGTACGGGGTCTGCATGGATATATGGCATGACTATAAAGCCCAATTTTGCCAGTTCTTCTGTAGCTTTCAACGTTTCTATAGGGTCAGGCATTAAATAGCGAGGGTCAGGGTGTATTTCAAGCTTTACCCAATTTGTCTGCAATGCTTCCCGAGCCAACTGAGCAGCCAACACAGCTTCTTTGGCATTTCTTGCTCCGGAGGTATTAGGTAGTAAACTAACTTGTGGCAGGACTAAAGATTCCAACAGGTTATTTTCTTGGGATTTGGAATCAATTCGTTTTAATGCTAATGTAACTAATTCTGTCTGTGATGCTAACACAGATTCCGACATCTGTGTTAAATCGCCAAATTTACCCGTGCCAAGGAACAGTCTGGAATTAAATACTTTATCTGCAATTATTAATTTGTTCTTCATAGTTTGTTTTCAATTTTGTAATCAATTCAGGATTTCTTTTTATCAAACTGGATACTGCTATTCCATATATACCGATGTGGATGAGCTTTTGGATATCATTTTCTTCTAAACCTCCAATAGCAAAAATTGGAGGAGTAACAATTTTTCCAGCTTTAATTTTATTACAGATGTTTTTATAACCTTCCAATCCTAGGATAGGGCTTAACTTCTTTTTTGTAGGCGTGAACCTCATTGGTCCTAAGCCAATGTAATCGCAGCCTTCCCTTTGACGTCGAATAACATCTTCATAAGTATTTGCGGTTCCACCAAATATTTTAGATTCTCCTAATATGTTCTTTGCTGAGTCAATTGACTCATCGTTTAATCCCAAGTGGATGCCATCAGCATCCATCTCCTTCGCAAGAGATACATGGTCGTTGATTATATAGGTTGCTTTATATTCTTGACATAGTTTTTTGATATTGTAGGCAAGGTTGTGAAGCTCATTAGTTGCAGGGTAAGTTTTCCACCTTAACTGAACCCATTGTATTCCGTTGTCTAAAGCATTTTTGACGTTTTCAATTTGATCGTTATAATCAAATCCATCAGATATATACTGGATTCTTTCAAGATTGTTCATTTTCAATTTCATTCCAAATCCTTTCTTTTTGTATGCATGCTTTTATATATGCTGCTGGTTTATTTTGATTCCATATTGATCCCATTAGCGCTATTCCATCTGCTCCATTTTGTAAGACTTGGTCCATGTTCTGATAATTTATGCCTCCTAAACCAATTAGTTTCATTTCTTGGTTATTTCTGAATTTAATGTCTTTCAATACTGTCTTTAGCTTACCATAACCGGGTTTGGAGATACTTTTAAAAGTTGGACTTAAAAAAGCATAAGTCCATGTTTGATTTAAAGCATTGAATTCATCAATTGAATGAGTAGATGTGGATAGTTGTTGCCCAATAGCTATTAAATCTGGGTGTAAACTAATTCTATCCTCTGTATTAAAATGCAAGCGATTAATTCCAAGTTCGTGTGATAGGTGTTTATGCGAATGAAGCACTATTTTCATCCTATCAATAGGATTTACTTTATTCAAATATTCCAATACTGTTTCATCTTGTAAACCATATTTCCTGAAATGGAAAAGATCCATTCCATTTTCAAACATCTCATTTACATGATTTATTTCATTGGATATGATGCTCAATGGAGAAATTACAATGATCATAGATATATTTCCTTACCCTTTTCGATAAATTCTTGGGATTTCGCGAGCAAACCTTCTTCGGTTGCTTCCCTGATTTCTTGAGTGATTTTCATTGAACAAAATTTTGGGCCGCACATTGAGCAGAAATGAGCAACTTTTGCTGCATCTGCTGGCAGTGTTTCATCATGAAATTCTCTAGCAGTATCAGGGTCTAAGGATAAGTTGAACTGGTCTTCCCATCTAAATTCAAATCTCGCTTTGCTGAGGGCATTGTCTCTATATTGTGCTCCTGGATGGCCTTTTGCTAAATCAGCTGCATGTGCAGCAAGTTTATAGGTGATAACTCCATCCTTTACATCTTTTTTGTTTGGCAGGCCTAAGTGTTCCTTTGGAGTGACATAACACAACATGGCACAGCCATACCATCCAATCATTGCAGCTCCAATTGCAGAGGTGATATGGTCATATCCTGGAGCTATATCTGTCGTCAATGGTCCTAAAGTGTAAAATGGTGCTTCATCGCATTCTTTTAACTGTTTTTCCATGTTTTCCTTTATCATATGCATTGGGACATGACCGGGACCTTCAATCATTACTTGAACATCGTGTTTCCAAGCTATTTTCGTTAGTTCTCCCAACGTTTCCAATTCGGCAAATTGTGCAGCATCATTGGCATCAGCAATAGATCCTGGTCTCAGGCCATCTCCTAAAGAAAAAGCAACATCATATTGCTTCATAATCTTACATATCTCTTCAAAGTGGGTATATAAAAAATTCTCTTTGTGGTGAAATAGGCACCATTTTGCCATAATGGAACCTCCTCTAGAAACAATTCCAGTTACCCTTTTGGCGGTAAGATGAATATATCGCAATAATACACCAGCATGAATGGTAAAATAGGAAACTCCCTGTTCAGCTTGTTCGATCAATGTATCTTTAAAAATTTCCCATGTAAGGTCCTCAGGTACTCCTTTTACTTTTTCCAATGCTTGATAGATTGGTACTGTTCCAATTGGAACTGGAGAGTTTCGAATTATCCATTCTCTAGTTTCATGAATGTTCTTTCCTGTTGAAAGGTCCATTATGGTATCAGCGCCCCATCGACAGGCCCATACAGCCTTTTCAACTTCTTCTTCGATGCTCGAACTGACTGCACTATTACCTATATTGGCATTGATTTTCACTAAGAAATTCCTGCCGATGATCATTGGTTCACTTTCGGGGTGATTAATATTGTTTGGAATGATAGCTCTACCTGCAGCAATCTCATCTCTTACAAATTCAGCTGTAATGTAAGTTGGTGTTTTTGCTCCGAAATTTTGACCAGGATGTTGTTCTGCCATTCCTTTTGTAGCAGCTTCCAGTTGTTCTATCTTTTGATTCTCTCTTATAGCAACATATTCCATTTCTGGTGTAATGATTCCTTTTCTAGCATAATGTAGCTGAGTTACATTTGCCCCCTCGATTGCCCTTTTCGGTTTGTGGTTATATGAAAATCTCAGCTCATCCAATGTGGAGTCGTTCAATCTTAGGATGCCATATTCAGAACTTATATTGTCCAGGACTTCTACATCATTACGATTTAATATCCACTCTTCTCGGAGTCTATTTATTCCTTTTCGGATATCAATTGTGACGTTTTCATCTGTATAAGGACCGGAGGTGTCATAAATAGTTATTGGAGGATTAATTTCCACGGAGCCATTGGAAAGTTTTGTTGGAGTTAGCGATATTTCTCTCATCGCAACCTGTATGGGATGGATCTTTCCAGGGATAAATACTTTTTTCGAATTTGAAAATGGGTTCGTTGTTATTTCTTGTTCTTTCATGATTTTTTGTTTTAGGATTATCCACCTTGGGTTGCGGTAATGATTAGAATTGAATCGTTGTCTGCCAATGGAGTAACAGACCAGGAGTTTCTTGGAATAACTTGATTGTTAAGAGCTATAGCTACGCCATTTGTCTTGCCTTTGAGTTCCAAATGCATTAATTCTTCCAAATTGTTAATTGGAAAAGCAAAGTTTGTTAATTGATGATTGATGATTAATACCATTCCCTTAAAGTTTATAAGCAATAAATATGCTTTAGGAATGGCTACATTGGATACAGGCGACCCATGAAAGACATTTTACTTTTCCCTCCGCTAGTATGATCTAGATCAGGTTGTAAGGGTAAAATCTCAGCCTGCAACAAGTGCAGACACCCCTAAAGCTTGGGCAAGTTAACTAAATGAATTAACTAAAAGAAATAATTTGTTATTTAAACTACACGTAAAAGCCTGTATATAGTGCTGTTTACTTTAGGTTTATATGGTTTTGCGAATTCTTTTCTTTAAATTCTTTGTAGGAATTTTTTACATATACATGTAAGTCATAAGTCGTCCAATATTGAGCAGTTTCAAGGTCTGGTCTATATTCTACCATAAATTTTTCGAGTTCATCATTCTCCATTGGAATAATTTCATAAATGGAAACCTTATTGAATATTTGGTCGACCTCCATATTTTCGATTTCTTGATTCATGAACTTTTCAAATCTTCGAGCATTTTTCCCTGCAGCACTGAATTTTTCATAAAAGAAAGTTATGGGTGAGCCTCCAATAGGAGAAAGGAGGTACCATGGTGGTTTGCCTGAATAATGTAATCCGCCCTTAACATTGTAATCATGTTTCATGGCATGCAATTCCTTAAATCTTGCAGCTTTTGTATTTCCCATTACGACTATTTCCTCGAGTACAATAGGTTTCTTCTGCAGGTATACTAACTCTGGCAAATCGTAAGCTTCTATAGTGAGTGTGTTCCAATGAGGATGGACAAACATGATACTGTCATATGGATTCGCGTCAATGTGAAATGATCCGTCAGCACCAGAATATAAGGTTTGTTTTGTTCTATTATTTATTACTTTGATGTTTTTTAATAAAAGAGTACTATCACTAGAGAAGATAGTTCCCGGATAGCTGTACTGAATCTGAGCATATAGACCTGATGTGAATAGGAAATTAAATATGATGAAAATAATTAGTTTGAATTTCATGATATGATTTTTGGTTCCTAAAACTTAGTCTAATTTAAGATTTATCGTTCAAAGATAATTGTGTGATAACTTAATTTAACAAATCCTGCGGAGAAATTATATAGTTGCCTTATATTTACGGCAATAACCTAGGTGAAATACATGATCCGAAACACAAAATTTGCCGTTACTGCTGCCATTTTATCTATGATCTGTGTACAGGGCGGGGCTTCCTTTGCGAAGCAATTATTTCCGGCTATAGGTCCAATTGCCACCACAGCATTGCGGATTGGACTTTCGGCAATAATTTTATATCTCATTACTAGGCCGAAACTCCATACTTTTACGAAGCAACAATGGTTGTATTGTTCTGCTTATGGGCTTGGGATTGCTGTTATGAATTTGATTTTTTATATGGCTATCCAAAGAATTCCCTTGGGCTTGGGTGTTACTATTGAGTTTGTAGGGCCATTGTTTTTGGCATTTGCTCTTTCTAGGAAATTGCTGGATGTTGTTTGGGCTGCTTTAGCTTGCGCGGGGATTCTGTTGATTGTTCCATGGCAAAGTAATGGTGTTGATCCTTTAGGTTTGTTATTTGCTTTGCTGGCAGGTACATTTTGGGCTGTATATATTATGATGGGGAGCAAAGTTTCAAGGATTATGGAAGGAAGACAAGCTGTTTCCGCAGGAATGATCATAGCAACCCTTTTTATTTTGCCTTTTGCATTATGGGACGGAGCAATTTTGCATTTAAACCTGAGTCTATTTGGAAAAGGTCTTTTGGTTGCCATTTTATCGTCAGCTTTGCCCTTTTCCTTAGATATGATGGCATTAGGTAAATTGCCTACCAAAACATTCAGTATTCTGACTAGTTTGCAACCAGCTTTTGCAGCACTTTCGGGGCTTGTATTTTTACATGAGGTTTTGACCGTTACACAATGGTTATCTGTAGCCTGTGTAGTTTTGGCGAGTATAGGTACAACTGTTTTCTCCAAGCGAGATGGCCAAACTCCAAAAAATCAAGAAGTTCAATAAGATTCAACTATTATTAATTCTGGTTGTTCTATAGGTATATTAAAATTTAAAGTTATGCCTAGAGATAAAGCTCCACAAATCAAAAAGCCTGATACCTATGATGCATTGGTAGATAAAGGTATGAGCAAAGAAAAAGCTGCACGAATTTCCAATGCCCAAGCTGCTGGTACCATCGATCACAGATCTAAAAAATTAGACGAAAGGACCAAAGTAGACCTCTTGGCAGAGGCCAAAAGAAATTGGAATTAAAAATAGGCATAATATGACGAAAGATGAATTAATAAAAGCAATCAGAGGTCATTAAGGTCTTTGAAAATATTATCCTTCCAGGTTAGTGATTCTATGCGATTGATCAAGTATTGCTACACATCTATCGGAACCTTTAGTTCCTATTATTTGATTTTCTTTTTCTTCTATTTGATATCCTTTTGCTTTTAGATAGGCTATGAAAGCATTTTTGTGGTCTAGATTGAAGTTTGAAATGACTTGCGGGAATGTTGTAAATATCCTATAGTGTCCGATTTTCCTGTTTTTTCTAATTACCGCAGACGTTACTGTCATGAGCATTATTCCACTTCCATAGTCAGCGAAATAATATCCATCAGCATTAAACATTCCGACAGCTATTAATCCTAATCTATGTAAGTCATCTTGTTTAATAGAATATTCTGGTGTTCTCAGTTGGTCAATTTTATGTTGGACGCCGTATGCCTTTAATTTCTTTGCGTCTACCATTAAATTTTCAGGTAGGTTAGACTGGCTATTTGCCCACGCCCATAACCAGGTGTTCACAGAATAGGAAAAACTTCCTATAATTTGAATTGGAAACTCCATGTCTTCTCCAAAAGTAATGGTGCCGCGAGTTAAATCCGCATCCCAGCTTCTCCCTTCAATTAGTTCCGAAAAATCTATCTGTTTTTCAAATCCCATGGCAACATATCTTTCTAATAATTCTAATTCTGTTTTTATAGGCTCGAATGTAGGAGTATTTTCTGTGGTTTGTTTTTCTGGTTTTTCGGTTTCTTTTTTCGATGAAGATTTTCCAAATAATCTATTTAAAAATCCCATAATGTATGTATTTGCTGTTGTTTGTTGAGTTTTGCTGTTGAAGTTAATAAAGGCAAGTGAATTTATGGTATAACATATGCGTAATCACAAAGGAAATTCTTTTTTCGTAGTGTTATATCTACTGTTTATAAGCGAAAAACATTCTCGATTAAAATCGATGAATATTAATTACGCATAAATTATCTGGTATTTTTATTGTGAAACGGGATGTTAGTGTCATTCTCGTTAAACTGTCAAATTAAATTTTTCAAAAATCATCCTTTGTAACTTTAGTTATATTAAAGTTTTTGTTACTGGTTTAATTTTTGTAAATATTTGATTTTTAGTTTACTATATGTGGTTGTTGTAATTATTATTCAAAGTATTTCTAATGAACTTGGCTTTCTTTCAGTGAAAAATTGTTTCATATCTGTAATTATTAGTGTGGGGGGATTAAACATAATGCATAAATTATTATTTTAGTGCTTTAACAATTTACCATTGAAACCATTATTAGCGATTGCAGGGATATTACTGTTTGTATCCTGCAATAAAAAAGTGAATCCGGACCAAGCTCATGAAAAAAATCATTTCTATGAGCAGGCTTATGAATTTTTGGATAAGAATGAATCTGATAGTGCTTTTGTATATTTTGAAAAAGCTAGGCTACTTTATTTGGAAAACAAAGACAGCCTAGGGGTTGCGAGCAGTTTGGTAAACATGGCAATAAATCAAGCAGAATTGGGTGATTACTATGGTTCTCAAGAAACGTCAATTCAAGCCCTGACTTATTTAGATTCCAATGACAGTAGTGAGTTTAATGTGCTTAGTAGTATTTATGGCAATTTGAGTAATGTTGCAGAATATTTAAAAGAGCCTGAAAAGTCGAACGAATATATTGAATTAGCCATTAAATATTCTTTAGATTCAACAAGTCGTAAGGTTTTTAGAAACAATATGGCAACGAATTATATGCATATAAAGGATTACAAAAAAGCTATTGATATTTTTCAAGAAATCATTCCTAAAACAGATTCTAATTCTACAGATTATGCACGATTTATTACGAATTATTCAAGAGCTAAATTTTTATTAGATTCATCCAATAATCCAATCCCAGAAATGCTGACGGCATTACAAATAAGAGCTAATCGGAATGATTTATGGGGTCTGAATTCTAGTTATTCCAACTTAGCAAATTATTATCTTGATAGAAACCAGGATTCTGCACTTTATTATACTCAAAAACAAATAGAAATTGCCAATAAAATTAAAAATTCAGATGCTAGATTAGCTTCCATGAAAAGATATTTATTATTGACAATGGATGAATTTGATAAATCAAATTTTGAAAAATACCAGGAAATAGTAGATAGCGTAGAGTTGGCTCGTCTTACTGCGAAAAATCAATTTGCTCTGGTACGATATGAAGTTGAAAAGAGTAAAGCTCATAACCTTAAACTCCAGCATGAAATCGATAAAAAACAATATAGGATAAATTTGCAATCAGCAATTTTTTGTATGGTTTTAATCATTATTGGTTTGACAAGTTATTATATCTGGACATTATACAAACGAAGAAAAGTTACCTTAGAGCTTGCAGCCGAAAACCGGATTAAAGAAAGTCAGCTGAAAACTTCGAGGAAAGTACACGACGTGGTTGCGAATGGAATATATAGGGTTATGGCTGAACTAGAAAACAAAGATAAAATTGATAGGGAAGAGTTATTGGATCGCCTGGAAATCATGTATGATAAATCGAGAGATATATCTTATGAGGTTGAGGATGAGGCAGAACAAGAAATAGCTTTCCATCTGGTTGTTTCAGATCTCCTAAAGTCATTTTCAAATGAATATAGAACAGTGTTAATTGCTGGTAATGATCAAGCCGTTTGGGATTTGTGCAGTTCAAATCTAAAAATCAACATTGAAGAAATTTTACAGGAATTAATGGTAAACATGCAAAAGCATAGTAGGGCGGATGAGGTGATCATTCGATTTGATTATGATGGTTCCAATCTATTGATTTTTTACAAAGATAATGGGATAGGAATGCCTGAGGATAAAAAATTCGGAAATGGTTTGAGTAATACGGAAAACCGTATAAATAATTTAAAAGGTAAAATTACTTTTGAGAAACAATTTGAAAATGGATTAGGGATTAATATTGAAATCCCTATTAATAAATAGGCATTTATGTTTAAAAAAGTACTGATTGCGGAAGATCATGAAGTTGCAAACTTATCTGTTCACCGTACTGTTCAAGAATATGGTGTTGCTGAAACAAAGTATGTTTACTATTGCGATGATGCACTAACCTGGATCAGAAATGCGATCCGCGAAGGCGAACCTTATGATTTATTGATTACAGATCTTGTTTTTGAGGATGATATTGTACCTCAAAAAATTACACATGGAAAAGATTTAATCAAAGCAGCAAAAGAATTACAGCCAGAGCTCAAAGTTATTGTATTTTCTTCCATAGAAAGAATCAGTTTAATTGAGGACTTGTTCAGAAATTATCAGATTGATGGTTATGTAAGAAAAGCTAGGCATGATGGCCAACATTTTAAGGATGCCCTTAAAGCAGTCGATAGCAATAAAATCTACCAATCACCTGATATAAGGTTGGCATTGCGTTCAAAAAATTCACATGAATTTACGGCCATGGATATACAGATCATTTCCTCATTGTCCAATGGAATTCTTCAAAAAAATATTCCACAGATCCTCCAAGATAAAAACATCAAACCTTCGGGATTGAGTAGTATCGAAAGAGGTTGAATCTGATGAAGGAAGTTTTGGGATTCACAAAAAATGAGCAGTTGGTAGTATATTGCAAGGATAGAGGATTGATTTAGAAATTTTACCAAACTATATTAACCAAATTAATGAGTAAGGCCTTTGGGATTCCCAGAGGCCATTTGTTTTGTATAATAGTTTTATATCCTTGTTAAAAAATGTTAACTATACATGTATAAAATACTTTAGGCATAGGCTTTGCGTTTATTATTGTACAAACAGAGTAAAAGAGTAATGAGTAAATAATTTCATAATTTAGGTTAATAATTGGTTAGTTAAAAAAAACCTGAGCTTCCCCGGCTCAGGTTTTTTATTTATGTCAAATCAAATGTGACTGCGAATTTCAATAATTCTGCAAATGATCTACTTTCAATCTTTTTACAGATATTTTTCCGATGAGTTGCTACCGTATGAGAGGAAATAAAAAGTTGATCTGATATTTCAGGGGTTGACAGGCCATTAGAAAGCAATCGGATAATCTCTTTTTCTCGATTTGTCAATTGTGCAAATTTCTTATAATTTGCCCTTAGATATTCATCGAGGGTCTAATGTTTTGTTGACTCTTTTGATTAAATAATCCATTCCATCAATTGGAGTCGACAATACAACTAAATTATTGGTTGATTCAATTTCCAGGATTTTGCATGTGGTAAAACACCATATCATTGATTGAGAGGAATAATGTTTTACTCTTTGGAAAAAATTATAGGTTTTATCAAATTCAGCATTTTTAAATATACTGTTGTAACCCTCCAAAGAAAGAATGTATTTCTTCTTTTATAAAGAATTTCTCATAATACAAAGGTCCAAGTTCAACAATTTCTTCAGGACATACTCCTAAAAAATTGGTGCCCCAATTGTTCATGTAGCTACATTCTACAGGTTCATTGTTTGAGGTTTCTTGCATCATTAAGGCCGCAGGAACAATCTGACCCAAATCCGGAACATTCAATTCTCCAAATTTGACTCCCTTGGAAATCTCGTATAAATGCGCGTCAAGAGCATTCATAATAATTAATAATTAGTTCGGTGGTTCAATAATTAACCCTAATTTAAATAAAAATGTTCAAACATGGAAATTTAATTGAATAAATATTAATTCAATAAACAATAATTTAACCTAATTGTAGTCGATTATGGATTTTGATTCTTCCTGAAAAAGAAGATTTCCATTGTTTGGATTCAGGATCACAGTTTTCTTATAAACCCCAATTGGTCTTGATCTATTATCTTTTTCAACTGTGTAGGTAGATGCATCATTCCAATCCAAATTTGGATCCGAATTATTATCTTGGACTAAAATTGCGATATCTTTTTCTGGTAAATGCTCAGGAATTACTTCATAAATTGTAATAGGGTTAAAGCCTATTTGATCGTAAATATTTTTAAGATAATGTTTTGTATTTCCATTCTTGTAGAAAACTTTAATATCAATATACATTAAGTGATAAGGATTCAGGAGGGGAATATTAATGTCCTCCATCAAGCATTCTGAAATATCATCACCCTGATATTTATAAGCGATACTCATAAATTTTGAAAACTTAGAGTCTGAAAAGGAAAGACGATCACGATAATAAATTCTTGATGGTTTTTTTCTGTTGAATTGGTATTCAAATTTAGCTATTAACAGGCTGTTGCTGATCTCACCATCCTCAGTAGTGAATTCAATACTTTGGTTAGCACTTGAGACTTTAACTTCCTTTCAATCTGCCGAGTTGATCCCATTCAAAGATTTCTTCGTAAGGAAAATTAGGATCCTGATTAATAAATACTTTCTTTTCAACTCTACCGTTTGCTCCATAAATGAATTTAAACAAACCAATTTCTAACAATTTGTTTTCTTTATCATATTTTAAATCCATTTCACTTTCAGTAGCTTCATTATTGACTCCATTAAAATAGTTGTCACCAAGAGAAGTTCTTGGAGCTTGTTGTGAGTTTTTTTATTTGGTCTGTTTCATCTGGTTTGTGATTATCCTTTTGACATCCAAGGATAAATATAAAAAGTAAACAGGTTATGTAGATTACTAGAAGCCTATTAGTTTTCATAATATTGGTTTGAATAGCTAAAGATACAAAAGTTGAATCCAGAAAAAATGGATAGCGGTTAAAATGTAATTTGTGATTTGAAACAAAACTGTTATGATGTTATATTTTTCCGAATTAAAATGTTTGTGAAATTAATAGTTTAGACCAATTGAAGAAAATATTTTTTATATGCATTAATCTTTTTTAAATAAATTTACTCCAACTGAAAAGTTTTGATATGAAAAAATTACTAATCTTACTTATTACCACATTTTTTATGTATTCATGTATATGCTCAAAGGGGTTCCTACGGGAATGATTTTTTTGGACATCTTGAATTCAACTCGATTGATGGGAGATATAAAGCCACCATGGTGAAGAATATTTTTAACGGATTAGAATTCTCGGATAATGCGAATAATTCTGTTGAATTCGATGAGAAATATCTTGGTAGGCATTATCCAGGAATAATGAGTGATAATCCAGGAAAATCAGCATTATTCAGGAAGCTTGTTCGTAGGATGTATCGTGAAACAGGTTATAAGGTTAAACATTCGGTCGATATTTTCAATAAAGAAATTGTTGAAGATAACAGGGGGTATAAATCGGAATCTGGCAGAGACATATTTGGCCCACGATTATTTTGAAGAGCAGGGTAGGGATGGTGCGCTTTCAATAAAAAGGAATGTTCATGGAGACCTTGAGTATAAATGGAACAATTATTCAGCAAGTATTGGAAAAGATGTTTTGGGAAATGGAATTTTTCAGATAATGAAGGTAATGAAATACAGTTCAATGCAAATTCCTGGAATAAAATGATTCAACGATTTGGTTCTGAAAGGGATATCTTATGGTTTTTAATTGATAAAATCATTGATAACAATGATCAGGAATATCAAGATAATTATGACTTTTAAATAGAAAATCGATTTTAAGATTTTTTTTTGTGAAATAAATTTTAATAACTTTGTTGGCGATAAATATTTTTTAACCCAATAATAGAGACGAAGATATGTTTGTGATTCAATCTACTTTTCAAGCTTCAACAGGCAAATGGTTTTGCTGTAGCTTTTCTTCGTGCTTTTTCAATCGTATAGTTTTTAAACAATATATAAGAAAGCCTCGAAGACATTCGGGCTTTTTTGTTGGCTGTTAGATTTATTATTCTATTTGATTCTTCAAAAAATTCCCGGATTATCCATTTTAACACCTGTTTTTAGCAGGATTTTATAAGATAATAAGATAATAATGGGAAGTAAACTTTCTGGGAAAGACCTCATTAAATTGGGTTTTCCAAAAACTAATGCGATTAACATTGCATTGGGGCAAATTACGCGATATAGGAAACGCGAAAAAAAAGAACAAATATTATTAGAGGCAAAATCTGTGTTATTAAATCCCGATCAATTTCTAGGACATGGAACATGGGGGAAGGTCGCTGAAGGATTGATAAAACCTGTTGAAGTGCGCTTGCAACAATTAAGAACTCAAAGAGTGCCATTTTCTGTATTTGGAGAGAATGAGATCGATGAAGTTGCAAAGAGACAGTTATACGATGCCTTAAAGCTTCCAGTTTCAGTTCAGGGTGCTCTTATGCCAGATGCACATTCTGGATATGGATTGCCAATAGGTGGGGTACTAGCAACAGACAATGCTGTAATTCCATTTGGTGTAGGGGTAGATATTGGTTGCAGGATGAGTCTTTCTATCTTTGATATTCCAGCATCTTACATTAAAGGTAAAGAATTTCAATTAAGAAATATCTTGAAAGATAATACTGCCTTTGGGTTAACAGAAACTCAAAAGACTAGGACTGATCATGAGTTATTTTCAAGACTGGAATTTCAGGAAATTCCAATACTAAAATCACTGAAGGACAAAGCTTACAAACAGTTAGGCTCCTCAGGAAGTGGAAATCATTTTGTGGAGTTTGGAATTGTAGAACTCGTTGATCCTAAACCAAACTGGGAGTTAGGAAAGGGTTCTTATCTCGCTATTCTGTCACATTCTGGATCACGTGGGCTTGGTGCTAATATTGCCAAACATTATAGTTATTTGGCTACTAAGCAATGTCCTTTGCCAAAACATGTTCAACACTTAGCTTGGTTAGATCTTGACACGCATGATGGTCAAGAATATTGGCTTTCTATGAATCTTGCTGGCGATTATGCCAAAGCCTGCCATGACAACATCCACCAACGGTTGGCTAAGGCCATTGGTAAACGTCCAAGGCTTACTATTGAAAATCACCATAATTTTGCTTGGAAAGAAGTAGTAGGTGATAAAGAATGTATTGTCCATAGGAAAGGAGCAACCCCAGCTTCAGTAGGAATGTTGGGTATTATTCCAGGCTCTATGACAGCCAAAGGATTTATTGTTGAAGGTAAAGGGAACATAGAAAGTATTAATTCAGCTTCGCATGGAGCAGGAAGACAGATGTCTAGAGGTGCTTGTAAGAATTCCATCAGCAAAAGTGAAATGTCCAAGATTTTAGATAGCTATCAGGTAGAATTGATTGGTGGTTCCGTTGATGAAGCTCCAATGGCTTACAAGGATATTGAAAAAGTAATCAGCCTGCAACAGGAATTGGTAAACGTCTTAGGCACATTTACACCTAAGATAGTTAGAATGGACAAATAACTTGATATGGAAAAAATCATAGAAATAAGTTCTGGACGAGGTCCCAAAGAATGTTGTTTAGCTGTTCAGCATGTTTTCCAGAAAATTCAAAAAGAAGCCGAGGTTTTAGATTTGAAGATTATAATAAATGAGAAGGATGTTCAAGACCCATTTCCATCATCTGTGAAATTCAAAATCGTAGGTAAAAACTGCCCTCAATTGATTAGCAGATGGCTTGGAGTAGTTCTTTGGATCTGTCGTAGTCCTTTTAGGCCAAATCATCCTAGAAAAAACTGGTTTGTTGAAGTGCTAGAATTGGATCCATTGGAAGAAAATGTAGGTCTATCTGAAAAGGATGTTCAATTCCAGACTATGAGAAGCAGTGGAGCTGGAGGGCAACACGTGAATAAAGTGAGTTCAGCTGTTAGGGCTATCCATTTACCAAGTGGCCATTCCGTACAAGTGATGGACAGTAGGTCTCAACTGCAGAATAAGCAACTTGCTCTAAAGAGATTAAGGGATTTGCTTGAAAGTGATAACAAACAAGGAGAGGCTCTTTATAATAGAGAACGTTGGAATGATCAGGTTAATATAGATCGAGGAAATCCAGTTTTAATTTTTGAAGGCGACAAGTTTAAAGAAAGAAAATAATGTTCTGAAAGTGCCCGAAAGGGCACTTTTTATTTAATAATCTTTTACTCAAGAGGATATTACAATAAATAAGTAAATTTATTACAGAATTTCAATCACGTTCTAAAAATTATTCACCTATTCCTATTGATTGACATGAGATTTATTAACAAACTAGACAAAGGGCAGAGTGTAATCGGACCATTTTCAAAAACATCAGATCCATCCATGATAGAAGCGATGGGTTTTGCGGGCTTTGATTTTATCATTATTGATCTAGAACATGGACCTAATAGTATTCTAAATGCGCAGAATTTAATCCGAGCTGCACAACTGACTGGAACTTTCCCTATAATTAGAGTGCCTGAAAATGGAGCAATTCATATAGGAAAAGCTTTAGACATCGGTGCAATGGGAGTGCAAGTGCCGCAAATCACCAATGCTGAAGATGCTATGCTAGCAGTAAAAGCTGCTAAGTTTGGACCAATTGGTATGAGGGGAGTATGCAGGTTTGTAAGAGCGGCAGAGTATTCCAACAAGAATCGATTTGAGTATTTCTCCCAATCCAATGAAACTTATGTAATTCTGCAGTTGGAAGGGGCAGAAGCAATTGTAAATATCGAGGAAATCATCAATGTTGAGCATGTCAACATTATTTTCCTGGGGCCTTATGATCTTTCACAGGCAATGGGTGTTCCAGGCCAAATCAATCATCCTCTCGTATTGGAAAAAATTGAATTTATTATATCCAAATGTAAATCAAAAGGTAAAAAAACCGGAATTTTTACAGATAATGTGGAAGATGCGCTGAGATGGAAACAATTTGGAATAGATTATATTTCATATTCTGTTGATGTAGGGATCATTCAGGAGGCTTGTAAGAATATAATTTCGAAATTAATGTAGCAATCATCTCATTAGCAATTCTCTTTAATTTTTCGTACCTTTGTATACATTCATAAAAGGCACCTATCTTATTTCCTCAGCCATTCTAGCTCACTTAAGATTTATCCTTTCATTTTTTAACTTAATTCATTTTAATGCCGAGAAATCAACTTACATTCAAGAAAAAAGAACTAGCAAAAAGAAAACAACAGAAACTGCAAGAAAAGCAGGAGAAGAGAGAACAAAACCGTGCTAACAACAATAAAGGTAAAGCACTGGAAGAAATGTATGCTTACGTAGATGAGTTTGGTAACATTTCTGACACTCCTCCGACTGAAAAGTACAAGTTTAAACCAGAAGATTTAGAGAGACCGAAAGAAGCTGAAGATGAGTTTTTAATCGGACGAGTTTCTTATTACAATGAAGCTGGACACTACGGATTTATTCGTGATAGTGAAACTAGAGAAACTGTTTATTTTAACGACACTCTAGCAGGAAAACCTTTATCACTTAATCAAAACGTAAAATATAAAGCAGTACGTACTAGACAAGGAAACCAGATTTCTGAAGTGGAATTAATCTAGTTTGAATTTCATAGATATAAAAAAAACAGCAATTTAATTGCTGTTTTTTTTGTTTATACTGACATCTGCTTAATTACCCTAACGTGGGAATGTAAGGCTTGCCAAAAGGTTCCAAATTCGTTGTATTTTATATTATGCTTTTCACAAGTTTCCCTTACTATTCTATTCAAGGCTGGATAGTGTACATGACTGATTTTTGGAAATAGGTGATGTTCTACCTGAAAGTTCAATCCGCCCAATAACCATGTCAACACACTATTTTTCGTGGAGAAATTTGAAGTAGTTTGGATTTGATGTATCATCCACTCTTCTTCAATTTTTGGTTGATCTCCAGACTTGAATTCCGTTCCAACAACAACATGTTGCAAGTTGAAAAACTACTGCTAGACAGATTCCACAAACTGCTCCAATTATAAGAATTCCAATTAATGTTGGAAGCCAGCCTACGTAGATAATTGGAATGACAATAAATATACAGGCATGCATTAATTTACTGATCCAAAAAATTACTTTTTCCTTAATGGGGAAGTCAAAATCAAATTTATCTTTTAATCCGCTCTTTTTCTGGCGGAAGTATTTTTCATAATCTTGATAAAATATCCATGCCAAATATGACAGGCCATATAAGAAGATAAAATAAATAGGTTGGTATTTATGATGTTTTTTTAGCTTCTGTTCATGATGAATACGCATAAAGCTTACCTCAATATCAGGATCTTCACCATCGATATTAGTATAGGTATGATGTGCAATGTTATGCTTTTGTTTCCAAAAGTATATATTTCCCCCCAGCAAGTTTAAAGAGTATGACATGATACTATTCACTTTCTTGTTCTCTGAGAAGGAATTATGACCTGCATCATGCATAATATTAAAACCAATTGCAGCTAGGTTTACTCCAAAAATAATGCAAAGCAGAATACTGATAGCCCAATGAGGCTGTACAAATACCAAAACAGAATATAAGGTGATAAAGCTTATTATCAAGATAGTTGCTTTTAGAAATAATTTTCTATTTCCGGTTTTTTTCTGTACTGTGCTATTAAAATAATCGTTGATATTTTTCTTAAGAGACTTTGAAAATAAGGTGTTTATGTTGTTGAACTTAATGGTCGACTTCATTGTATAAATAAAAAATATTGCCTATTTGAGTTATTGATTTTTATGAAAATAAGCAAGTGCAAAATTACATTTTATTCAGCGGAACTTTGTTTAAAGAAAGTTAAAAAATCAGATTTATTTTTAATTTATATTCTGTTCGTAGAACAATATTGTTCAATATCTTCTGCGGTCCTGATGAGGTCAGGTCCAAGCAATCGATATCCATTTTCTTCAATCAAGAAATTATCTTCAATCCTAATTCCAGAAAAATTTCTGAACTCTTCCAAGACATCGTAGTTAATAAATTCCTGGTTCTTCTTTTCAGCTTTCCATATATCAATAAGGTCAGGAATGATATATATTCCAGGTTCTACGGTAAGGACATTTCCAGTCTGCAATTCTTTGCCCAAGCGGAGGGATTTTAAACCAAATGTAATCTGGTCCTTAGGTTCAGCTTCTGTGTATCCGACGTATTGCTCTCCTAAATCTTCCATATCATGTACATCTAGTCCCATCATATGTCCTAGTCCACATTGAAAGAACATGGTATGAGCATGGTTAGCAACTGCGTCCTCTACATTTCCGCACATTAGCCCTACATTACGCAATCCTTCAACCAATGTTTTTGCAGCTTGAAGATGAATATCCTTGAACTTTATTCCAGGTTTCAACAATTCACGAGCCTTCATATAAGCGTCGAGGACAATATTATATAATTCCTTTTGTCGATCATTAAATTTTCCTGATACAGGGAATGTTCTTGTAAGATCTCCAGCATATCCCATAGGAGATTCTGCACCGGAATCGTTTAAAACTAGGTCTCCATTTTTAAGCGAGTTCTCTTGAAATTGATTATGGAGTATGTCTCCATGAATAGTAACTATTGGTGGGTAAGCAAATGTGAAGTTTTGGTCTGCTGCAAATTTCTGCATCGCATTTACGATCTCGTATTCTTTGATTCCTGGCTTCGCCATCCTCATTGCCAATAAGTGCATTTCTGTAGAAACGCGCAGGGACTCCTCGATTTCAACGATTTCTTGTGGCTCTTTTATGCTGCGTTGTTTCACAACAGCTTTAATTAAGTCGACTGAAGGATTCAACTCATCTAAATGTCGATCCAAAACCCGACTTAGTAAGATTTTATTGGATGATTGATAGGGAGGTAAGAAATGAATAGTTCGGTGTGCAAATTTTGCATTGGTCAAATATTTCTCAAGGAAATTAAAAGGTAGTGTTTCTTGAACTCCTGATTTAATGCTTTTTTCTTTTAATGTTTCTTGTCTTCCAGTCCACACAAGAGCATCCATGTCTAATTCATCTCCGAAAATAATCTCCTTATTTTCATCAATGTCAATGATTGCAGCAATAGATGGGCTTTTAATCCCAAAATAATATAGAAATGTACTGTCTTGTCTGAAAGGATAGGTGTTATGTTCGAAATTAATAGGATTCTCAATATTTCCAAGTAATAATATAACGCCATTGGATACTTCCTTGGCTAATTGAATCCTTCTTTCTTGATAAGTGCGAGTCGAAAACATAGTTTGTAATTAGATTGACTAATTTACAGATTTAGTAACGAATGACGATAGAAAAGGAGAATCAAAAATAATTGCATGTTAAAAAATGTCAAAAAAACCTTTATAATTCAGGTATAACAAAAATTTAGGTTAAATTATCTCTTTAATTAAAAAAGATATCTTATGAAATGTCCAAATTGTAATGAAATATTATTAATGACTGAACGTCATCAAATAGAGATAGATTATTGTCCAAATTGCCGTGGGGTCTGGTTGGACAAAGGTGAATTGGATAAGTTGATGGAATATGCTTCTAGCCAAATGATCTCCAGAGAAGATAGGCCTGAACAAAATAGGCCTTCAAGAGGCTATGATAACAGTGATTCCTCACACATGAAAAATTATCAAGAAAATTATAGAGATGACCGGTATTATGATCAACGAGATGATCGTGATTACAGAAATCCTAATCAGAAATACCCTCGAAAGAAAAAATCTTTTCTTTCAGATCTCTTCGATTTTGATTAGATAATATTTTGAAAAAGAATATTGAAATATTTTGATAATCTGGTTGGTGAGTTACCAACCAGATTTTTCTATCTAAGTCTAGTCTAAAATTAATTTTTATTTATTTAATTAATAACCATCCTTCAACTCCAATCTTTGTTCAATTCCTTGGCGGTATCAATTCCCCCTTGATACAGAAAAGGATATTCTAAGGTGTGCAAGAATCTGTTTTTGGATTCATTATCTTGAATAATTAACGTTTCTTGAGTTTTGGCACATTTTACCAAGAGCCTATTTTCGTCCCTAAGAATGGAATAGGAATAAAATTCATTGCTTTCAGACCTTACGGCATGGTACAGCGTCCAAACCTGATTGATGTTAGAAAGCTTAACATTATGGTCTAGCCATATGTTAAAGTCAGTAGTTTCCATGTGTGGTTAGTGTGATTGTGATAGTCGAATGTAATGAATTACATTCTCTATTCTTTACGGTTTACCGGATTTCAATACACTTTTTACAATTATTACCGAATATAGATACTAGTTTTCGGGAATTTATTGAATTACGATTATGTTGTAAAATCATATTTACACGTCTTGAGCTTTAAAATTGTTTACAAATTCTTTTGGCGTCATATCATAAGCTTTAATAAAAGCCTTTGTAAAATAGGATGGTGAACTAAATCCTACCATGTAGCAGACCTCATTTATTCGATAATTTCCTTCCAAGAGCAAGTTGCAGGCTTTTTTGAGTCTATAGGTTCTAACATAATCTCCTGGAGAATAACCTGATACGGCTTTGAGCTTCCTTTGAAAATTAGATCTGCTGAAACCTAGAATATGTACCAATGATTCTACATTAAATTGATCATCTGATAGATTTTTCTCAATCTCATCGTTCAAGTTTTTTAAGAACGAATCATCACTTTTATTAGTCGCCAAGGTAGAGTAGGATGCTAGAGGATTTTTGTTGAAAATCTCTAGTAAACTGTTTCTATTTCTCAATAAACTGCTTATTTGGGCTTTCAGGTAGGTAATAGAAAAGGGTTTTTCAACAAATACATCAGCACCTGTCATCAAGCCTTTGATTTTTGTTGAATTTTCAATTTTTGCTGAAAGTAAAATTATAGGTATATGTGAATAATTAACATTGTTTTTGATAATCTCTGACAAGCTAATTCCATCGATCTCCGGCATCATAATATCGGAGATAATTAAGTTATAGCTTTCCACCTCAAGTTTTTCCAAGGCTAATTTTCCATTTTCAACGATGTCTATTTTATAATCCTCTTGAAGGGATTGCCCAATAAAAGAAGTAATGTCAGGATTGTCATCGATTAATAGGATTTTTTGCAGTCCGGAAGTTTCAAAATGCTCATTTTCTAAGTCATATAAGTCAGAGCTATTTAATGTTATTTCTGGTAATTTTGGATAATTAGTAAAGCTAAAAATAAAGCTTGTTCCTTTTGGTGTTATATCCTTTATATCAATTTTTCCTCCCAATTGATTACTGAAATGTTTGACTAAAGAAAGTCCAATTCCTGTTCCTGAATGACTTTTATTGGAGCTAATCTGATAGAACGGGTCAAAAATGAGATTCTTGTATTCATTAGGAATCCCTTTTCCATCATCACTGACACTTATGTAATAGGTTTCATCCTCATTTATTCCGAGTTCAAGAACAATTAATCTATCTGCAAATTTAATTGCATTGCTCAAAAGGTTGCTGATAATTTTTGTAATTGCTTCTAAGTCGGACTCTACAATTACCTCTGCTTTGGATGGCAAAACTAAATCCAATTTTAATTTTTTGCTATGAGCTGATTTTTTAAATCTTTCATAAATTTCGGTCAGAAAAGCTTTCAGATCGATGTTCTCAGGATGAATCTGTAATCGTCCTTCATCCATTTTTCTGAAGTCTAATAATTGGTTGATCAAAATATGCAACCTCTCCACAGTTTCTTTCGATTATATGTAAGTTGTTTTTTACCTCTGTGCTTATGTTTTTCTTTTCAAGAATTTCTTCCAAAGGGGCACTGATTAAACTTACCGGAGTTCTTATTTCATGGGCAACATTTGTGAAAAATTCAATTTTTGAAGCGTAAGATTTCTGTTCCTGCTCTATTTTGAAATTTGCTAATTGTCTTTGATGTTTTTCTTTATTTGATTTCTCATAATATCTGATAATTAGATATATAATAGTTAGTACAAGTAGAGTGTAAAATATTTTTGCAGGAATTGACAACCAAAATGGTGGTAAGATTTCTATTTGTATACTAGTTCCTTCTTCGTTCCATAAATTATCATTGTTGCTAGCTTTTACCTTAAATGTATATTTTCCTGCTGGTAAGTTTACATAGGAAACTGATTGTCGATTTGCTGCATTTGTCCAATTATCATCTGCTCCTTCCAGCATATAGGAATATTGATTTTGACTAGGAGAAAGGTAACTCAAGCTGACGAATGAAATGGTAAATGATGATTGACCATGTTTTAATATAATGGGTTGATCGGTGTTCAACTTCTCCTGTATATCTTTTGACAGTTGACTGTTTTCATTATTCAAAAGTTCAAGACCCGTAATTTCAATATTAGGTTTTACTTTGTTCTTTATATCAGAGAAAGTTTGTGGGTAGAAGCTAGTGAACCCATTTATTCCGCCAAAATAAAACTTTCCGTCTCTTGATTTATAGGAGGACTTATAATTGAACTGATTACTTTGAAAACCGTTGTCAATGGTATATAATTCATGTTTTTTGGGATTGTCTGGGTGGAAGTGAATTATCCCTTTATTACTGCTTAACCATAAATTTCCATCAGGATCATCTAAAACCCCATAAATTACATTGTTGGGCAAGCCGTTGGCTTGGGAAATATTTTTAAAACTATCGTTTGTTCTATCATAGATAAATATGCCTTTCCCTTCACTTGTAAATATCATCCTATTTTGGCTGTCTTGATATATACTTGTTAATTTACTCGAGGCAATTGGATCGTTTGGTTTTATTTGATCATAATGAATCCATGTTCTTTTTTTAATATCCCATTTAACAGGGCCTGATTCATAAGTTGCTAACCATATATTACCTTCATTATCTTCTTTGATGTCGTAAATAAACTTATGTATACCCTCAATCCTTTCAAAGGTATCAGTCTCTTTATTGAATTTATTGATTCCAACTGGTGTGCCTATATATATGTCACCGGATTTAGTTTTATATAGCGAAAAAATACAATCATCATTTATGGTTTGTTCATTTGATGCATGATGTCTATAGTTTTTTAAAGTCTTTGTTTTAAGATCATACACATCCAATCCCCTAGAAAAAGTACCGACCCATAACTTATCTTTTTCAAGCAATAACGCATGAGTATTGTGGTAGGAAGTCTGAATTGGTTGACTGATGGTTCCATTTATTTTATCTAGGTAGTTTAAGCCTCCATCTTCAGTCGCAATCCACATATTTCCTTTTGGGTCTTCAACGAATTGACTAACTGCTTTTCCAGATAAAAAACCTTTCAGGACATCAGAATAAAAAGTTTCAATCGGCAGCAAGGAAGTGTTCAGATAGTTGATTCCACCAAAATATGTACCTATCCAAATACTATTTTCCCTGTCACGAGCGATAGAATATACATTTTGATCACTAAGGCTGTGCTTGAAGTGGGGGATATCAACTCTTTTAATTTGTTTTCCATATAAGTCAAATAGATATAAGCCATCATCTGATCCGATCAAAAATTCATTTTCACTGTATTCAAAAATTGATCGGATATGAGATACAAAAGGATTGGCACTTTTGTTCATATATGACCCAATTATACCATTTTGTTTATTGAACCATAAAAGTCCTTTTCTCCACGTTCCTAACCACAGATCGCCTTTTTTATCCTCCTTCATTGATAATATTTCAAACTCAGGGTTGTCTGATGGATTAAAGACATTAGGAATGGCTTGGAATTTTTGTATTGAAGAGTTAAATTTTATCAACCCTAATCTTGTTCCTGCCCAAACAGTTCCAGATTTGTCTTCCAAAATCGACCAAGTGGCATTTTGTCCCAAATCGATACCTTCAATCTCCAGATGTTCTAACTTCTGTTGCTTCGGGTTATACCGAAATATCCCCTGATTCATTGTTCCTATCCAAAGTTTTCCATCTTTGGTAATCACCAATGAATTTACGGCTGAAGTTATCCTTGTGTTATTAGAAGTTTTTAAGGCTACATTTTGGAAAACTTCTTTGTCCTTATCCATGATAAATAAACCATGGTCTGTACCTATATATAATGTATTCTGATCTTTTTCGGCAATAGACCTTACAAAATTATTCCCTAAACTATTTTTATCATGATCTTCTTTTTGAAAAATTTTGAATGTATTACCATCATATCTATTTAAGCCATCTTTAGTTCCAAACCACATAAAGCCAGATTGGTCTTGTAGTATACAGTATATACTGTTTTCAGATAGTCCATCTGACACTTGTAACTTTTTGAAGTGAATGTTTGAGGATTTCTGACCCAAGGAGAGGAGTGGGATCAAAAGTACTAAAATGCAGGTTGAAATATAATTGATGTAATTTTTCACGGTAATTTGTTTAATCGCTTAAGCACGCTTATAACGCAGGTTTACTTTTAAAAATAGTAATAATTAGTAAAAAGTTGTAAAAATTAACCAATGATAGGAATTGATAATTTTTTGACTTTCTTTTATTTAAAATTTAGAACCACGAACCAAGGGTTTTAAAGGATTGGGAGTTTACACTTTCAAATTTATGTTTACCGATTTTGATGAAAATAATAGATTCCTAGTAAGCAGCTTATTTGGAATAAAAGATAAACCATATAAATCAATAACCATTTAATAAACCAAAATCAAAAATGCAGAAAAGTATAATTATCCTTTTCTCTATTTTATTTTCTGTATGTGCATTTGCGCAGACCAGAATAATTCAGGGAAAGGTTTCGAACGAAGCTGGCGAGCCGTTAGCTAATGTGACGGTGGCCGTAAAGGGGACAAACACTGTAAGTATGACCAATGAAAATGGAGATTTCGAAATTTCTGTACAAAATGGTCAGGAACTGCAATTTACCTCTGTGGGGATGGCTTCCCAATCTGTCGTGATCTCAAATCAACCTTCATTACAAATCACGATGTTATCTGACGACGAGGAGGTTGATGAAGTTGTCGTGATTGGCTATCAAACTGTAAAGAAATCTGATTTGACAGGTGCTGTTTCAGTTTTCAATCCTAGCCAAATGAAGAATGCAACAGTCAGTGGATCTGTTGGTGATGCTTTAGGTACTCTACCCGGTTTGAATGTGAGGACTGCCGGTAATCCAGGTTCTGAAGGTAAAGTAGAAATTAGAGGAACCGGAACTTTTGGCTCCAGCAATCCCCTATATGTTGTGGATGGAATTGTTCAAGGGGCAAATAGAGATTTTAACTTCAATGATATTGAAAGTATACAAGTCTTGAAGGATGCTTCTGCAGCTGCCATTTATGGTTCTAGAGCAGGTAATGGCGTAATTATCATTACAACAAAACAGGGTAAGGCTGGAAAGATGAAAATTGATGTTTCTTCCAGAGGAACAGCGCAATGGTTGCCAAGATACGATTTGGCAGATCGAGATCTGTGGATCAGCTTGAATGACCTTGCATTCAGCAACGCCAATAGACAGCCTGCAAATCACTTTGAAGCAAATACCGATTGGCAAGAGGAAGTTTTCAAAACTGGATGGTTACAAGATCATAATGTTTCGTTTTCAGGAGGTAGCGAACAAAGCAGATATTTCATTTCAGGAAATTACCAAGGGAATGATGCTACGACTATTGGAAGTAGCAGTAAACGATATACCCTTAGGTCCAACCTTTCGACTTCCAGAGATTTTGGAGATCATGTCAAATTAAGTATCGGTGAAAATATTGTATTAAGCAACTATAGCATAGATGCACTAAATACAAACCCCATAATTGATGTATATCGAATGTTGCCAACCATTCCAGTATTTGACCCTAATAATGCCGCAAAAGGAGGCTATGGATTTGGTGATGGCAGTAGAGATGTAACTTTTGGAACAAACCCGTTTGCTATTGAAGATTTTTTGGTGACTGAAAATGGAAATTTAAGGACCAGGGGAAATGTTTTCACAGAGTTAGAATTTTTCAAATCATTAAAATATAGGTTGAACTTTGGTTTTGATTTAAGCAATGACAAACATCTTCAACTTCGCAAAGAAGGTTTTTGGACTTATAACCAACCTTACGTACCGTCTTCATTAAATAAAAATCAAGCTCAATACCGCGGATACGTGTATGACAACACAATTGAGTATGCCAAAATATTTGGTAAACATGATGTTTCAGCTGTTGTGGGAACAAGTTATCAAACATCAAACTATGAACAAATCTGGGGAACGAAAAACGATGTCTTAATGACTGGGAATGATTATTTTACCAATTTGGATGCTGCATTAAATAATCCTAAAACCGGAAATTATCAAGATATTGAAAAATTATTTTCCGTTTTTGGACGTGTAAACTATACTTATGATGAGAAGTACCTGTTGAGTTTAACAATGCGTAGGGACGAATCCTCGAAATTCAATCCAAAATTCAGGGTAGGTTATTTTCCATCTGTTGCTGCAGGTTGGCGTATCAGTAAAGAAGAGTTCTTTAATGTTCCTTGGATCAATGATTTAAAGCTTAGAGCCAATTACGGGGTATTGGGAACTTCCAATATAGGAGTATGGGATTGGGTTTCTTTTATTACGGTGTTTCCTCAGGTTGCTTTTGGCACGGACCAAGCGGTATATACGGGCATGACCCAGATCCAATTAGCCAACGAAGACCTGAAATGGGAAAAGGTTGCCCAAATGAATGCAGGTTTTGATGCCGTGTTCTTGGATAACAGGCTGAACCTATCCATCGATTATTTCGATAAACAAACAAAAGATGTGTTGACTCCAATGCAGATTTTAATGGTAACTGGTAATAATGGTGGTAATCCTGTTGTGAATGCAGCATCCCTTCAGAATAGGGGTGTTGAGTTGGCAGCGGAGTGGAGAGATCGTGTAGGCGAATTTGGCTATCAGATTGGATTTAACGGCTCATATATTAAGAATAAAATCCTTGAATTAGGTTACGACCGAGATGAATTCACACAATGGAATACAAAATCAAAAGTCGGAGAATCTATAGGTGATTGGTATCTGATTAAAACTGATGGACTTTTTCGTACAGATGCAGAAGTGCAGGATCATAAAAATAGTAAAGGGGAACTCATCCAACCGAATGCTAAGCCCGGGGATGTAAAATTTATCGATTTCAATGATGATGGTCAGATAACCGAAGCTGATAGACAGTATATCGGAAGGAGTATGCCAAGATATCAAATAGGTGGAAATATAGGATTTGACTACAAAGGATTTGATTTGCAGTTTCAGTTTACAGGTGCTTTTGGATTCCTTTCATTCAATGGTCCTAGGAGTGGTTATGACAGGTTTGATGATAACTCCAATTATCGCGTAGATTATGACCCTTGGACACCTGAGAATCCCAATGCTAAAGATCCTCGGCCAATTTATGCCGACTCAAGGAATGTTCGTGGTGATCAGGACCGCTGGTTGGAAAATGGAAATTATGTTCGCATCCGTCAAATGGCATTGGGATATAACTTTCCAAAGTCAATAACCGGCGATTTGTTCAGTCAGATCAGATTATATGTAAACGCTCAGAACTTAGTCACCTTTACGAAATATAGAGGTTTAGATCCCGAATTCTTGAACCGCAGTATCTGGGAACGAAGCTATGATGGTGGAGCATTTCCAAATCCTAAAGGATTTACTTTCGGAGCACAAATAACTTTTTAACCTAGATTGATCGAACAATGAAAAAATTAGTATATATATTAATTGCAGCTGGGTTATTATCAAGCTGTGATGTGGATGTTCAAAATCCAAATACAATTACGACCACTACCTTTTGGAAGACTGAGAAAGATGCTCAATACGGTGTCAATGCTGTTTATAATATGTTCTATAAGCCAGGGACTTTTAGCCGGTGGGTATGGTTCCGCTTAGACCTCACCTCTGATGAAGGCTTCAGCCAAAGTCCTTGGGCAGAATTAAAGGAATGGACTCAGTTCAGATATAACAATTATAATTTTTGGGAAGGCAATGCATGGACTTATCGTGATTTTTATGAAGCTATTTTTCGGGCAAATCAGGTTTTGCATTATGTTCCAGAAATAGAGTTTGAAGATGCAAAAACAGAAGGAATATGTCTTAGGGCAAGCGCATTTCCTGAGAGGGATGTATTATTATTACCTTGCCTTATTGTGGGGTAGTGAAAATACAAGTCTTCCAATTGTTTTAGAGCCCTCGACACCAGGGATGCAGCCCGAGGGGCATACTGAAACTGAGATCTTTGCTCAAGCTATAGCTGATTTGACAAAAGCCTCAGAATTATTACCTGAAGAATGGGACAACCCCAATAAAGGGCGAGCAACCAAGGGTGCTGCATTTGCTTTCCGTGCGAAATGCCATATGCAACAACATAAATGGACGGATGCTAAAAATGATTTAGAATGGTTGGTAAACGGCGCTGGAAAGAAATATTATGACCTCACGGCAAATTATTTTGATAATTTCAGTAAGGATAAAGAAAACAATCAAGAGTCAGTTTTTGAGATTCAATATTCAGACGCTAACCCAGCACCAGCAGGTGACGGAGATTTCGCGGTAGAACCAAACTTAGGACTTAACCGTGGTCAATTCTTTGCTCCTCCAGGAATTGGCTGGACCGATGGAGAATTGAGACCATGGTTGATTACTGAATTCAAGAAAGAAAAAGATGTCAATAATGAAAATGACATTCGACTCCGATATACTGCATTCTATAGCGATATGCACCTAGATTTTCCTAACAACACTAAAATCTATAGTCTGACCAGCAATCCTGAGCAATGGAACAAAGACAATTATAGAGGTCGAGTTTTCTTTAGAAAATATAGTTCAGAATATTATCGTAACTACGATGATTATTATAACCCTACAAATGTACGGTTGATTAGATATTCAGACATTTTATTGATGTATGCAGAATGTGTAGCGCAGTCCAATGGTTCATTAGCAGAAGCTGTAGCGTTGGTAGATCGAGTTCGAGCACGAGTAAATATGCCAAAAATGGCGGTTAACCAAACTGCGGCTACTACTAATCGAACAACGTTTTTAAAACGTTTACAAATGGAAAGGCTCTTAGAGCTTGCTACTGAGGGTCATAGATGGGCGGATATAAAAAGATGGGGTCTATTGGACAACCAAGAAGGTGTCAATGAATTGAAAAGTCGAGACCCTGATTTTGAAAATTTCGTTGTTAAGAAACACAGGGTATTGCCAATTCCATCAGATGAGGTAAACAATAACCCTAATGTAAAACAAAATCCGAATTATTAGTTAGTTTGTTATTTGCTGGGCAGAGGATTCCTGTCCGGCAAATCTTTTAAATTTTATGATATGAAAAGATTGTGTTATTTAATTATGCTTATGCTGGTTTCATTAAACAGCTGTGCGAAGTCCGAAAAACCTGAATTTGTTTTCAAAAATCCCGTTCCGCTTGGTGATCCGTTTATCATGCTTCATGATGGAAAATATTATGCTTATGGAACTAATGGAGACAAAGGAATTGAAGTTTATACTTCTGATGATTTGAAAGAGTGGACAAAAGAATCGGATTTGGCATTAAAATCCGAAGATTCTTGGGGTGGAAAATGGTTTTGGGCGCCGGAAGTATATTATATAAAGGCAAAAAACAAATTCTTTATGTATTACTCTGCCAATGAACATATTTGTGTAGCGACTTCTGATTCTCCAAATGGTCCTTTTGTACAAGATGTGAAGGAGCCAATGTTGCCTAATGAAAAAGCAATTGACAATTCACTTTATATCGATTCAGATGGGAAGCCATATTTATTTTTTGACAGATTTAATGATGGATTGAATATTTGGGTCGCAAAACTACAGGACGATCTAAAAACTATTGATACCGAAAGTATGAAACCTTGTATTCATGTTTCTCAAGAATGGGAAAAGGTGTGGCCAAGGGTTAATGAGGGTGCTTTCGTTGTGAAGCATCATGATTTATATTATTTGACCTATTCAGCTAATAGTTATGAAAGCCAATCCTACGGAGTAGGTTTTGCTACTTCAAAATCTGTAGAAGGACCGTGGGTAAAGTATGATAAAAACCCAATTTTACAAATGCCTGAAGACTTGGTAGGCGTAGGACATAGCGCTATGTTTATTGATAAAGAAGGTAAAATGAAAATTGTCTTTCATGCTCATCATTCAAAAGAAAGCATCCATCCTAGAGCGATGTATATTGCAGATGTTAGTTTTACAGATGATGCGGTACCTGTAATGACGATTTCCAAAGAAATCATTCGACCTAAATTAAAATAAAATTGTTATGGTCTTTAGATTGTGTCAATTTGTATTATGGATAATCAGTGTTTGTTGTGCTATCGATTTCGTTAATGCACAAGACCTCGATCACTCCTCTGATGTAAGGATAGCTTGGGATTATTCTTCTATGCAACAACTTGCCGATGAGGGTGGTTACCCTAGATTGATAAGGCTGCGTAACGGAAATCTGTTTGCCATCTATGAAAATCGTAAAGGAGATATCCATCTTAAAAAAAGTTTTGATCAAGGTATAAATTGGTCTAATCCTGAGGTGATTTTTTCTTCCTATCCTTATCATGTAGATGGTTCGTCTGAAACAGTCCGTATAAATGCAGCTAATCCTGAAATAATTGAACTTGATAATGGTGATATTCTATTTGCATGCAATTATAGACCAAGAAAGGATGATGTTGCTCCATTTTCTATAGGATTGAAAAAAATGGATATTGAAACAGGTCAATTGTCAGAAGTGAAAATATTATACGAGGCAGGAAAAAAGTTTATTGATGGGTGTTGGGAGCCATCATTTTTACAACTACCAAATGGAGAAGTTCATATTTATTTTGCAAACGAAGAACCGTATCAAAAATCTAATGAGCAGGAAATTTCTGTCATAAAATCCAATGATCGAGGAGAAAACTGGTCTACTCCCCAAACAGTTTCTTTTAGGAAAGGGAGAAGGGATGGTATGCCTGTTGCTGTTCATGCAGACCAAGAAATCTATTTAACAGTGGAGGACAATAAAATTGACCAATTCAAACCTTACATAATTAAAAGTGACTTTCCTAATAGTTGGACTGAACCTGTTCTTTCTGACTCTAAAAATCGGTGGTATGCATTGGAAAAAGCAGTTGATGATTCAATTTATATGGGTGCTCCATATCTTATTAAATTGTCAAATGGTCAGTTTTTACTTTCATATCAAACCAATAGAAATAGAAACCATAATTGGGAACTGTCAACAATGGAAGTGGCAATTGGAAATACTGAAGCAAAATCATTTAAAAATATTACTCAACCTTTTCCTGTTGCTTTAAACAAGGAAGCCAAATGGAATTCTCTTGCTAATTGGGACAAAAATACGGTCGTGGCATTAAGCTCAACCAATTTTAAGTCTGAAAAAATATCACCATGGCTAATAAAAGGGTATTTAATTCCAAATACATTGATTTTGAGTTCAGATACAGCAGATATATTTATTGGGAGCAACTCTTTATTGAACCTGAAGGTAAGGGCTTTTAAGGTCGATAATAGTCTCAAAATTACTTTTGAGAGTACCAAGTCCGATACTGAAAAGAATTATCAGATGAAGGAATACCTCTTATATATTAATGGAAATAATACTGAGAAAATTGTTAATCCAGTCTCCAAAGAGAAAGTTCAGGAGAAAAGTGTTTCATTGGCTTCTTTGCCAAGTAATTTTCATTTGGGTCTAGCCTTTCGTTATGTCGACAATAATGGCAATATAAGAATTGAAAAACTTGCTAACATGACTGAGGAAAATCCTGAAACATGGATAAAAATTGAAAAATAAAATCAACAAAATATGAAAATAAACCTATCATTAACCGTACTTGCCGTTGCATTATTTTTAAGTGCACAGGGCCAAGAAATGACCCAAGCCATTACTCTGAAATCACCTGGAAACCATTCGAAGAAATTTGATTTGAAGGTGGATGGAACAAACTTGACATCATCTGATAATCTTCCAGTTGATATACAACAAAAAAATTGTGGATGGAAATAATGGTACTACTATAGAGGTAACTATTACAGCAAAAGATCTAGTCTACTATAATTTTGAAAAAACTTATAAAATCTCAGATTATAAGCATGATGAGAGCGAATTTATAATGCCTGGATTTTGGTATCATAAAAATCTAAGGTCACCTAAAGAAGCTCCATCTTTTGCGACCAGCGATAGTTGGCAGGTAAGAGAGGATAGATTAAGCACTCCATTGACAGGAATTTTCAGTGCCCAAAATAAATCTTATTATTCAGTAATTCGACGCGATGAATTGAAACAAGATGCTATAGCACAACATCAATCGGGTGAGGTGATTTTAAGTTCGAAAACGGATTTAGGCTTTACTGGCTTTAAAAATGAAGACGGATCGTCGGCTCTAGTGTTTGGGTTTCCTTATCATGAAGCTCCTAAAACCTATATCCGTAAGTTAACTCTTGTTCCTGAAATAATTGCTTTTGAAAAATTAGAAAAAGGAGAGACAAGAAAATTAACTTGGGAAGTTTCTAAAGGGAAAGCAAATGATTACAGTGATTTTGTTTCTAAAATTTGGGCTTATGCCTATGACACACAAAAGCCTGCATCTTTGAAGCCTGATTATAGCAATGAGGATGCAAAAAAAATCTTAACCAATTTCTTTAAGGAAAGTTATGTTGATAAATATGACCTAAAGTATTATTCTGGCGTCCATATGCGTACAGGTGATTGTGCTAGTACAGGGTCTGCAGAAATTGGATTTGTAGGGCGCGTATTGCTAAATGCCTATAATTCTTTGGAATACGCTGAACAACACGGCGATCAAAAATTAAAGGATGACGCCAATGCAATATTCGCCAGCTATTTAGAACATGGGTTTACAAAAAACGGATTCTTTAGGGAATTTGTAGATTATACCCATAATAATGAGACGGATGTTTACAGTATAAGAAGACAATCCGAAGGGGTTTTCGCCATTCTGAACTATCTTCATTATGAGAAATCAAAAGGAAGAAATCATGCCGAATGGGAAAAGAAAATGGAAAAAATCCTTGCAAATTTTGCCAAATTGCAATTAGCAGACGGTAGTTTTCCTCGAAAATTCGACGATAATTTTGTAGTTAAGGATGAAAGTGGAGGAAGTACTCCCTCTGCAACATTGCCTTTGACCATGGCCTATAAATATTTTAAAAAGAAATCTTACTTAGATCAAGCAAAAAAATCTGCAGATTACTTAGAGAACGAAATTATCAATAAGTCAGATTATTTCTCCTCGACATTAGATGCAAACTGCGAAGATAAAGAAGCATCATTATATGCATCCACTGCTATGTATTATATGGCGATGGTTAGCAAGGGCAAGGAAAAACAGCATTATATTGATCAATGCATGCGAGCTGCTTATTTCTGTCTTACATGGTATTATACCTGGGATGTTCCTTTTGCGCAAGGACAGATGCTTGGTGATGTAGGCTTCCAATCTAGGGGATGGGGAAATGTTTCAGTAGAAAATAACCATATCGATGTATTTATTTTTGAATTTGCAACCGTATTGGATTGGTTGGCAAATGAGCGTAAGGAAGCTAGGTTTTCAGAATTCTCAAATGTAATCAAATCTTCAATGTTGCAGTTGATGCCAGTTCCTGACCATATGTTCAATATTGCTAAAGTAGGATATTACCCAGAGGTAGTTCAACATACTAATTGGGATTATGGGAAAAACGGAAAAGGATTTTACAATGATATTTTTGCCCCAGGATGGACAGTAGCATCTTTATGGCAGATGCTTTCTCCAAATAGGGTAGAAGAGTTTTTTAAATAAAAAATAATAAAATCAATTTTGCTTTAAAAGAGTTTATATGTTAAGTTATGCCTTTACATATAAACTCTTTTTAATTAATGTCAAAACCAAGAAAAATAAAATCAACGCTCAATTCAGGAGTTATTGTTCCCAGTTTAATATTTATTGTTGGGATATGCCTAGCTTCTGCTATCTTTCCTGCAGCCGTTAATGAAGGATTGAATATCGTCAAGAATTTCATATTCGTTAACTTAAACTGGGTCTACGTTTGGTCGGTAACTATCTTTGTTTTATTTCTGATCTTTTTGATGTTCAGTAAATACGGTGATATTAAATTGGGTCGAAATGATAGTTCACCAGATTATTCCTTTTTCTCATGGATATCTATGCTATTTGCGGCAGGTATGGGAATTGGGTTGATGTATTTTAGTGTCGCAGAACCTATGCAACATTATTCAAATGAGATTTTCTCAAAAAATACCTATGTCAACAGTGCCAAAAATGCACAGCTGTACACGTTTTTTCATTGGGGCATCCATGCTTGGGCAATCTACGGTATGGTAGGACTTGCCTTGTCTTACTTTGCTTATAGATATAAGCTGCCTTTGTCCCTACGTAGTTGTTTATATCCATTGCTTAAAAACAAGATCCAAGGGCGATGGGGCAATGCTATTGATGTATTTGCCCTATGTAGTACTTTTTTCGGTATAACTACAACTTTGGGCTTCGGGGTCGTCCAAATTAATTCGGGACTGGAGATTTTAAATATTGTTCCAAGTACCAGCTTCACCTACCAAATATTGATTGTGGTCACCCTTGTGACTATTTCCGTTATTTCAGCAACAACAGGAGTGGACAAAGGAGTTAGGATATTAAGCAATATCAACATTATGATAGTGATTCTTTTAATGCTATTTGTTTTGTTTTTGGGCCCTACAGTGTACCTTATTGGTAGTTTTACTGAAGGAATTGGAAATTATATCAATAATTTTTTCAGTTTAACATTCAATACTCATGTTTATGAGGAAGCATCATTGCCATGGTTTTACAATTGGACAATTTTATATTGGGCATGGTGGATTTCATGGTCTCCTTTTGTTGGGCTGTTTATTGCCAAAATATCCAAAGGACGATCTATTAGGGAATTTATTGCAGCCGTATTGATTTTGCCAACAGTTTTCAATTTTATGTGGATGTCCGTTTTTGGAAACAGTGCTATTTGGCTTGACAATCATGTTGCCGAAGGTGCATTAAGTGCATTGGCAAATAATCCGGATGCTTTGATGTTCAGGTTTTTGGAATACCTTCCTCTGACCAAGATTATCAGCTTTATGGTAATTGCCATTATCATGATTTTTTTCGTAACCTCTGCAGATTCAGGAATGTTTGTTATGAATAGTATCGCTACTAAAAACGCTAAGATTTCTCCAAAATGGCAAATTGCCGGGTGGGGAATATTATTGGCGGTTTTGGCATTATTTCTTTTAAATGCCGGTGGGTTGGATGCATTGCAAAGTATGACCTTAATTACAGCATTACCTTTTTCAATAATCATAATTATTATGATTGCCTGTTTATTGAAAGCTCTATCAATCGACAAAAAATATTATGAGCAAGAATTCTCCGTGTCAACAGTGCCTTGGTCAGGTAAATTTTGGAAAGATCGATTGAAGCAAATTGTAACCGTGGATTCGCAAAGTGATATCGATAAATATATTGATGATATCGCAAAACCTGCAATCATGGAACTCCAAAATGAATTCAATCAAAATAATGTGGAAGCCAAAATTAATGAAGGAGCTGATCCTAAATTTATAGAGATTGAAATTCAATATGATCTATTGAACAATTTTATTTACGGAGTTAGAAACGAATCTAAAGAAGTACCTGAATATTTTCAAACAGAAGAAAATTTGTCAAATATTGAGGAAGGAAAAGCATTCTTCCCTTTAGCCTATTTCGGCGATGCACGACAAGGTTATGATGTGAAATTCTTCACAAAAGATGAGCTAATAGCTGATATACTTAAGCATTATGAGCGATTTGTGACCATAATATCGGAGGAGAAAAACGAAATGTTTATTAGTAGCAACGCCAATCGCCGAATGAGATAAAAGTGAAATTGATTCGCTTTGACTCCGATATCTGACCGGGAGTTGGTTTTCGCATCCGGCTCCTCAGCGACCGGAGGCCGATCCTAATTTCGGCTTCAAAATTAATTGATTAACCATTTAATCTTTTAAGAAGACATAAATTCTTCTAGGTTTATGCCGGTTTGTTAAATCGTTTTCCTTATTAACACTTTCCTGTATAAATTCAATGAGTTGATTTGCAAGCTTTCTATCACCTTTTAATATCCGTGGCTCCTCTAATGTATTTCTAGCAAAGACATAAGACAATAATATATTGACATCAGAAGTGTCTGGTTTATTATAATTTTCAATGTAAACAGGTTGTTCTTTAAATAGACTATCCAAAATATCAAAACTGTATAGCTCTGCTTCTACTTTTCCTTCATTTAAGTATTTTTCTTTATTTATCGGGTCTGTTTTAAAAAATTGATTAATTGGAACACCCATGTAAATAGCTGGTTGCCATTTTTTAAACTTATGTATGTCAATTATTTCTGCAAAATTATTGTCTTCTAAAAATTGTACAGACCCATCTTTTCTTACTATAAAACTAATTGGTTTATTCCAGTTGTATTGGTCTATTTTATTTTTATCAATTTTACCATTTAAATCCTCTAAAAAGATTTTCAGAAATGCATTTATTCCTCCTGGATAGCTTGCAGGTACTTCGTAATTTATAAATCCAAATTCTTCATAGAAAAATGAGGAGAATAATTTATCACTAACTCCATCTTTAAAAAAATAGTAACTATATAAATAGTTCTCTTTTAATGAGCTCTTGATTCTCTCGAAGATTTTAATAATCCTGAATTGGTCATTTTTATTGTACGCAATCAGGTTTTTGTTTGAATCAAGCTTTACTACTATTGAAAATGTGCTGTTATTCTCGAGTCTCGGTTCAACAATTCTCTCAAGATCATCGATTATGGAAATTAGTACAGAATCACTCTGAGCTAAAGAATTTTTGCCAAATAAAATTAGGATAATAATGGTTAGTGTTCTCATACATTAATGATTCAAAAAGGATGAGAATTGCATAAAATTGATTGGAGAAATAAAAAACGTTTCCTAATGTTGGCTCAGCGACCGGGAATTGGTTCTCGCTTCGACTCCGCTAAGCGACTGGGAGTTAGATTTCCCTCAATTTTAGCTAGCTGCCGGATATGTTTTCAATTTGATGGTTATGTCTTTGGACATGAACATTGATAAAACTAAGCCATTCATATCTTGTCAGGTATCCGATTTGTGGAAATTCCATATCCTTGCATAAAAGGGTTAAATCTTTGTCATTAATATCAACAAGAAGATTGGTTTTGCAATTCTTAAGTTTTTTGATCAGATCCTCTTTTTCGTAAACATCTTTTCTAGGTAGCAGGCTTGGGTCCGCTTGGTATTTTGTTTTAAAGTCAAGGAATATCTTGTCTATCACTGGAACTAGTTCATCGAAAGGACGGTTGATTTCTTCTGTTTGGGAATCAGGGATACCGGAACTACTTATAAGGATATGGTCAACGATCTGACCTACAGTCCAACCTTGGTCTTCTGGCTTTTCGTTTATACTTTCTTCTGAAAGTCCGGAAATTAATTTGATGCTGTGGTCAAATGTGTCGTTAAGTACCTTTGATATTTGTTGATTGATTTGCATAGCTATAGTGATTTTTACCTAATTTCCGAAATAATCAGGGAAGAACCACTTGTCCTATGGCAAGATTTATTATGAGGTCTTTAATTTAACAGAGAGATTTTTCTTTTCTTTCTTAGTTGCTAGTTGTTGGGAAAGCATTTCAGATTCATCAATCAGCGAATTAATGAAGTTTATCTTTTCTGACATAATTTCCTGTTCCAATGAGATTCCAAGTTTTGTGAGGTTGACAGAAAGCCCAACTAAAAGTGCATTTATTCGATATGCCAGTGTTTGGAAATGAAGAATATCTTCTTTGAGAAATTTGCCTTTCAATGGTTCTTTGGCAAGCTGATCCAAGGAATCGTAAGTTTGTGCCAATGATGCTTGTGTAAACCTTCTAAACAATCTAAGGTCGTAGTAATTAAGGTTGTGGGAATTGAAACTTTCTTGAATTTTTTCAGAATACGACCGAAAATGCTGGATTAGTGATTTCGTACTGTGTTCAACACTTCGGTAATGATTTATTGGAATTGCCAAACATCCCAACACAGCAAATATTGATCCCAACAAAGTAAAAGCAAATCTGCTTCCTAGAATGTCGTGAATTTCACCTTCGTGAATATGTTGACCTACAAGAATGGTAATTGTAATAAAAATACAACATACTAAATAATTCGGCTTGTTGAATAGTAAGAAAAGATAAAGGCAAAATGCAGCAATAATAACCAATATCAATAGATTTTTGATCAACAGTAATAGAGTCAAGCTTATTGCAATGCCAATTACTGAACCGATAATACGCTGATAATTTCTTTTCTGAGTAATATGATAACTGGGTCTAGCAACTAAAATAATGGTCAATAAAATCCAAGATGCATATCGATACTCTGGTAGAAAATAACCTATAAGTCCTCCTGCCATTAATAAAATCGCCATACGTACAGCATAAGAAAAGATTGGGGACTTAAAAGAAAGATTCTTTTGAATTGTTTTTATGTTACTTTGTGGTGCGACAAAATCAATGTAGTTTTTGCTGTCCACCAATGTATTATCCTGATAAACCTGTTTTACTTGGATGTTTTGCAAAATATCTGAAATATGTCTTAATTGAGTGCTTATAGAGCATATCAGGTTCCATTTAGCAGGGGAACCTTCTGCTTCTTCCATTTCCAATTGGAGTAACAGCTCCTCTAATTTTAATCTCCTCGAAGGATTGCTCTTCCTGACTTTGGATGAAATACGCAAAGACTTTGTTTCTTTTGAAAGCAAGGATAGAGACTTTCGGATTAATTTAAGCGTATTTCCGCCTTTTAATGTTTCTCGGATTTGCTCATAATCATTGTCGATTGCCATGAGCAATTCATATAAATCGATCAATTGGTATAGTTTCGCAAGCCAAATTTTTGTTTCTTGGTCTTTTTCCGAATGCAATTTTTTGTCCCTTAAAAGAATAGTTCTTATAGTTTCTAATTGGTCACTGACTTTGATATGTAAAGCGCTTAATTCTTTGTAGGCTTTAGTTAAAGGGACTTTCTCATCATAACAGTCTACTTTAAGACTGATGAGCTTAGCCATAGTTTTGATGCCACTCTCTACCGCAAAACGGAGTGATCTGTATGGGCTAAGGTAAACTTGAATAATACAGACGACGAAGAAAAAAAGTGCCCCTGCTGTTAAAGACAAACTGAATTGCATGGGATCAACTGGACGCAGACCAATTGTGAAACTTGCAACGATCAATCCTAGGTTCCCGACAACATTTATCCTGAATCCAAGTAATGCTATAATGGTATAAATAAAGCCAAAGATGCCAAGCATTAAAATTATTGTCCAAGAATGAAAATGGAGTGCAAAGGAAATACTGAGGGCAGTAATAAAGAATATGGGTAAGCAATAGGCAGCTGTAGAAAGTTTATCATTTTTATTTCCAGGAACATCTGTCAATGCCGCCAATAGTGCGCCAACAGCGAAGGCGATAGCAATATGACCATCTATGAAATAAAAGATGAGGGTACTTGGAATTATAACGACCAAAATGTTCCGCAGTGCATCCAGACTTGATTCTGTCCTTAAAAATGATGCAAGCTGTGAAAAAGCAGCTTTTATCAATATTTTATAATTGAATTAATATATTTTGGCGCAAAAATACAAAATTTTAATAGTTTTTAAAATATGATATTGATTATTTATTTTTAACCAATATTAAATTCTGTTTTATAATAGAATTAGTGTTATTTGTTCTGTTCCTAATTTATTTTTTATTGTCGGTAGTTAAGAATTTATAGACCAATCCAAGCATAAAATATTGTCGAAGTGTCGAGGTCCTAAAGAAATATGTTCTATTCCCGCCTGACCCGTAATAATTGGAAACATTTTGATTCAGGATATCAAACGCTGATAATTTCAACTCTCCTTTTCCGAAAACTGGGTAATAAATTGATGCATTGACTAAATGAAGATTTTGTCTTTGATCATTAACCCCAGCAACCTGATTTTTGATGGTGTATGAACTTTCTAATCTGAACTTTTTGACATTGTTCAACAATAAAGTAGCACCGATACTATGAGAATCATTATTTACATTTCTAAAGTTTTCAGAGCTAAATTTGAATTTTGTGCTGTTAAGTCCATAAGCATACATTGGAGTGAAAGTAAAAGCTTTCTTATAACTAAAAGTGATCGTATTATTCCATGAACCATAGGTCATGTCAGATTTATTTTCCTCTCCATTAACTATAGCATAATTATTAAATATGCTAGCATAGACATAAGTACGATAGCTGAGGTTCCAATCTTTATTTTGTAAAAATGTTTTGGATAAAGAAAGATTGAAATTTCTATTTTTAGTTGGCCCGGATTGATATGCGCCGTTTGTAGAAAAACTGTTTTCAATATTGTATGTTGAAATATTTCCAATACTGTTTGACTCATTATTTTGCGAAATGTAAGTGGAAAAATTGATTTTTGATTTGGTGAAGGTTTTTTGATAGCGTACAGAAAATTTATTGTGAATAGAATTTTCAAAATAAGGGCTTGCTAAAGTTGTATAGGTTGGTGACAGGTCAGAATTGACTGTGATTATTCTATTAAAAAATTGGTTTTCAACAGAACGTTCATATTGGAAAACAAATCCTTTAAACGATAATCTTAAATCAGGTAGCCAATAAGTATTCTTATCTTTAATATTTTCTAGTTTTTGATAATAATCAAAATAATTTGATACATAATGCCATTTGATGCCTAAGGTTATTGGTAGGTCCTTTACTGCGGTGATATTCCATCTTGTCCCTATCTGATAGGTGTTGATCTTTAGACCTTTATTGTTAGCTATATCGTTTCTGTCCTGGAAAATGTCCGAATTAACATTATTCTGTATATCCTCGACGGATTTTTGATTATTTATTATTTGTCTTCCATAAAAATCAATATTTGCTTTTTTCTTTATTGGAATCTGAATATTTACTCTGTTTTCTAAATTTAAATATCCTGTCGTAGAGTTCAATATTTGATGTTGGTTAATAAGACTGTCATTAAATAAATAGTACCGTTCGTTGGTTATATTATCGCGATTTACCTTGCCATCACGGCTACTTATTGAATTGTTAATGCTTAAAAACCATTTGTTCTTGAATTTCTTTTCGTAATTAAAATTATGATTAAAGTTGTTGCTGTGGTTGTTGGAGACGGAATTGTTGTTGCCTTCCAGTATTGGAATATTTTCTCCTCTCCATCTATTTGACGAACCCGAATAATTAGAAGTATGTTTATTATTGTTTAGGTTCGTAGAATAGGATATTTGCGAGGTCGTGTCGATATGGTACCTTATCAAAGCTCTGAGTTCATGATTGGAATTTTGATTTTCGTTATTTGATTTCCCAGTAGAATTTTCTTGAATGTCATTCAAGAAAATTTCAGAATTATTTTCACTGTCATCGTAAAAGTCATTCTGACGAAAATTGTACATGAGATTGGTCTTTAATTTTTTCTTAATATCATAGTTCACGTTAATACCGGCTGATATTTGATTCATTAGACCATTGTTTCCATAACTGACATAATTATGGTTTTCGGCTCTACCCATTCCACCATGTTCACTTAATTCTGAATAATCAAATCCCTGTCTGTTGATGTTGTTCGCAAATCCTATAAAACTTACCTGAAGCGTATCTCTGAAGGTATTCACCAAAGCTCCTGATTCGTATCGGTCACGGGTGGCAGCACCTCCGTAAAATTTTCCGAAATTAGCTTTGAGAAACTCCTTTTTCATTTTTAGGTTTAAGACGATAGGAAGCTCTGAATCATCTATAATTTCTCTCTTAGATTCTCCTTTATCCTTAATAACTTGGACAATATCGATTAAGGACGCATCAAGATTCTTGGTTGCAATCTTCAAATCTTGAGCAAAAAAATCTTTATTGTTAACCCGAATTCCAGTCACTTCTCTCCCTTGATAAATAATAGAACCATCAGCATTTACTTGAAGTCCTGGTAAAATGCTCAAAAGTTCCTCAACAGTTGCGTTTGGGCGAGTTTTAAAATATTCAGCCTTATATTCTAATGTATCTCCATTCATTCGGATAGGAGGTGAAACAGTGATTTGAATCTCCTCAATGGAATTACCTCCTAAAACTATACTATCAAGATTTAATTTTTCATTGGGTTTTAGATTCAATCGCCTGCTAAATGGTAAACTATTAACATGAGATATAAAGAATACTAGATTTTTATTAGTTGGAATTCTGACTAGATCGAATTCTCCCTTTGAGTTTGTAAGGCCGTATGTCAATACTATGGAATCTTGTTCTGAGACTATGCTAACAGTTGCTTTTTCTAAAGGTTTTCTCTCAAAATCAAAAACAGCGCCTTTAATCGTTGCATTGTTTTGGGCATAAGAAAGTGAAAGTATAATACTCAGTAAAAAGGTCAGGTAGAATTTCGGCATAAAGGCTAGATTTGGTTACCCTAAATTAATACTTAAAAATGAAATTTAATTCAGAGGAAATTGATTTAACATTATTTAGCATTTATCTCAAATCTGAGAATTGTTTTTTTCAATTGTAATTAATTTAAAAACCTCAACTATTGTTGAGGTTTTGTTTTCATGTGTAAATGTAGATGTAGTCCTAAACTATTATTAAAGATAATAGTCTTCGGAAAGGTCAAAAATTTTTATGTGTTATTGCATAGTTTTAAAAAAAGGCAAGGAAAAAATCTGCGAGCTCCTTGCCTTAGATTGGTACTATGCAAACAATTATGCTCTAATCATTCCGTGCGGATCGATCACGTATTTCCTAGCTGCTCCTTTGTCGAAGTCAGCATATCCTTGTGGTGCATCATTCAATGATATCACCTGTACATTAACCGCATCTGCAATCTTAATTTTATCATATAGTATGGCATTCATCAATTGACGGTGATATTTCATCACCGGACATTGGCCAGTGTGGAAGCAGTGAGATTTCGCCCACCCTAAACCAAACCTTATTTTTAGGTTTCCTTGTTTTGCAGCTCCGTCTACGGCTCCGGGATCTTCAGTCACATAAAGACCTGGAATTCCTATTGCACCACCTGCGCGCGTGATTTCCATAGCTTGGTTTAATACTACTGCAGGTTGCTCTTCAGAACTGCCGCCATGGGAATGCGCTCTAGCTTCAAAACCGACACAATCAACAAAACAGTCTACCTCTGGTACTCCAACAATAGCTGCTATTTGATCTGCAAGTTCTACATCGGTGTTAAGGTTTACGGTTTCACAGCCAAAACTTCTAGCTTGTTCCAATCTTTCCTCATTAAGGTCACCAACTATGACAACTGCTGCCCCCAGCAAATGGCAACTTGCAGCACATGCCAATCCTACTGGGCCAGCACCCGCAACATATACAACCGAACCTGGACCAACACCTGCTGAAACTGCTCCGTGAAATCCAGTAGGGAAGATGTCGGAAAGCATAGTCAGGTCCTTGATGTAAGCTAATGCTTGGTCGTTGTCTGGAAATTTCAACAGGTTGAAATCCGCGTACGGAACCATTACATATTCAGCTTGTCCTCCGACCCATCCGCCCATGTCCACATAGCCGTAAGCCGCGCCAGGACGCGAAGGATTTACATTCAAACAAATTCCTGTCTTGCCTTCCTTACAGTTCCTACATCTTCCGCAAGCAATGTTGAAAGGTACTGAAACAATATCTCCAACTTTTATAAATTCCACATCTCTACCTACCTCCACAACTTGACCCGTAATCTCATGCCCTAAGACAAGGCCTGCGGAAGCAGTTGTTCTGCCTCGAACCATATGCTGATCCGAACCACAGATATTCGTGGAAACAATTTTTAGTATAACCCCGTGTTCACATTTTCGATCTCCTAATGCCAATTTAGGATAATCTATTTCTTGTACTTGAACCTCGCCTGGACCCATGTACACAACTCCATGATTTTGACACATAACTTTTGAGTTTAAGTGTTTAAAAATTGATTTAAATTACAGTGCAGAAGCTCCAGCTGACGCTACAGCATGGTCATCCTCAACCGTACTTCCACTGACACCTACGGCTCCGATGATATTGCCACTTCCATCTTTGATTACAACGCCACCAGGAAATGTAATCAACCCATTGTTGGAATGTTCGATGTTGTATAGTGAACCCCCGGGTTGAGAAAGTTTGCCAATCTCGCCAGTGTCCATATTGAAATACCTAGCTGTACGAGCTTTCTTTTGGGAAATATCAATTGAACCCAACCAAGCATCGTCCATTTTGTTGAAAGCAACTAGATTGGTCCCAGCATCTACAACAGCAATATTCATTTTTACGCCTAATTCTTCTGATTTTTTAATAGCAGCATCCACAACTTTTCGTGCTTGCTCTAATGTGATGTTACTCATAGTTTTTAAATTTTAAGTTTATATCCATAAAGTTATTCTATGTGCAAGAAGGATTGTGTAAGTATAGTTTCATTAAGTATTACTATAGTCCCAAAATAAAATTTTAACTTTATGTTACCGTTAATCAATAGTTGTTATGAGTAATACCATCGACCTATTGTCCATTCAAACTCCCGAACATCTACGAAGTGGACAAGAGCATCAAACACGTTTCGATTGTGGCGAGTTTGAGGTCAATATTTTTGAAACGTTCCAGTCATCTACCAAAGTGAAAATCACCTATGAAGGCCTGTCCATTTCAAGTATGATCCGGGGGCATAAAACAGTTTACACCAAAGAAGGGGAAACCTTTAAATTCTTGCCTGGTTCTTCACTAATATTGCCTGAAGGAGAGACAATTTTCGCTGATTTTCCAGAGGCTGATCTTAAAAACCCAGTACAGTGTGCAACCATCCTGATCTCAAAGGACTCCCTTGAAAGTCAATTGAAATTCTTGAATATTAATTATCCAGAAGGCCAAGACTGGACTTTGGATTTTTCGAACTTTCACTTCAACAATAATTCAGGCTTGGTCCGTGCATTCAACGAACTGTTACATGTCGCTACTCAAGACGAACCTAACCTTCCTTTGAGTGACTTATTGTTGAAGTCTTTGCTGATTCGCATAATTGAATCCCAAAAGGAACACTTAAAAGAACAGAATAGCATTACTGCAAAGAGCCAGTTGCATGTTATCAAGAATTATATTAAGGAAAATTTAGGACAGACATTGAGCTCAGAAATTTTGATGAAGGTTGGCAACTGTAGCAAAAGTACCTTGCACAGAATGTTTGAAACCTATTGTGGAAAAACACCTGGAGCATATATCCTACAAGAAAGAATGGTGAATGCCCGGAATTTATTGTTGCAGGCAGATTCAAATATATCTGACGTAGCCTATCAGACAGGATTCAGTTCCTTAAGCTATTTTGTAAAACAATTCAAGGCTTTTCATAATTGTACTCCCGGGGATTTTATTAAAAAATTTGGCAAGTAAAATCTAAGATTTTATAAAATAAGAAACCCCAACAATAGTCGGGGTAACTTGGATATAAATATATGTAGTTTAGTCTAATTGTTTGATCTGTTGACAATGACATTATGAGGGATTGGTCCTTCAATATTATTACTGTCAAAAGCTTTTTTTACTAATTCTTGAACTTCAAAATAAACAGTCCAATAATTGTCTTGGGTAGTGTAGGGTCTGATTGCCAATGTAGTCATGCCATCGGCAACTTCTAAAACGCTTACTTCAGGAGTAGGTTCTGCCAATACCATAGCATGTTGCTTCATAGCCCCAATAGCAACTTCTCTGGCCTGATCGATATTTTGATTAACTGAAATAGCCATTTTCAAATCTACCCTTAGATTACCATGGGTATTGTAATTTGTAATTACACCTGTTGAAAGAGCTCCGTTTGGAAGAATAACTGTTTTATTTTCAGGAGAAAGGATGGTTGTATTAAAAATTCCAATTTCAGTGACAAGACCCAAGCTGTCTTGAGCTTCAATTAAATCGCCTACTTTGAAAGGTTTAAAAACCATTAACATAACACCACCTGCCAAATTTCCCAGTGATCCATTCAATGCTGCGCCGATAGCAAGGCCTGCTCCAGCCAATAATGCAGCAAAACTTGTAATATTTACTCCCAACATCCCAATTATAGCAAGGAACATCAGAATAGTTAATGTAACCTTGACAATTGATACCAAGAATTTTTGAAGAGAAACATCGAAATTCTTGTTCGATAGCATCTTTTTGATAATTGCGCCGATACGACCAATAAGCCATTGTCCAATTAAGTAGACTAAAATAGCACCTAGCACTTTCGGAGCGTAGGCAAGAGCCATGTCTTTAATCTTCACCATCCATATGCTACCTTGGTCAAGAAGGCCGCTTGCTACGGGAAGGGTAGTGTCAATTTGTAATAATTTCATAATAAAACTTTTTAATTCTCTAAAAGAAAAATTCATGCCATTTTAATGAATTTATGTAGTAAAATATCTACTAATAATTTAATTAATAAGTTAAACAAAGAGTAATAGTTTAAAATTTAAATAGTTAAGTGCTGTGTTTTTTAAAATTTATTAGAAAATAAAGGTGAAAACTGAACTATTACTTCTATAAAAACATAAGATTGTACATTTTTTAAATTTTACCTGTGCATTTTTTAATCCGTTTGCATCATTTATAAAAAATGGATGGCTGATTTTTTTTGGGTACAAATAATAATAAAACAATATTATCACCATTTCCTAATTTGAAAATTGTATTTTTAATTATACATCAAAAAATTGTTTGAATACCTTATAAAACCTGCATCTGTCAAATCACATATTATGAGCGATAAATTTTTAATTGATGAACAAACTCTAAAAGACATTCAACTCCGGGATAGACATAGCCGTACCATTTTAGAATTTTTTGACAATACCATCACTGATGGAGGTATGTTCTACCTAATGGATATCTTTTACAACCCCGTGCTAGATGTCAATATTATTAAGGATAGGCAGATCAAAATCCGCCGATTGGAACCTGTTGCAGATGAAGACTTCCTTTTTTATCGGGTGATAGTAAAGGATTTAGAGAAATATGTGAAATCATCACATTCTGGACGTGCGGCCTCATTAACGCTTATGGATTTTATAGGCGTCAGAACTCCAGCATATTATTATAAAAAGAGATCCATACAAGAAGCCTGTGATTTTATGATAAAATGTCAGAATTATTATAAGAAAATCAATCAAGATGTAGCCTATCCAGATGTTGAAAATATAATTCAGTTGATTGAAGATTGTCTTTCCATGATCTTTAAGAAAAAGAAATATGATGCTGATAAATTAAGGATCAATATATTTAATATTGAGAATTTTGATAAAATGATCCGATACACATTGGCTCCTAAAATCAAGAAGATAATTGAATTCTTTTATGAAATCGATGCTTTCCTTTCTGTTGCCAAAGTCTCTAAAGCTCATAATTTCTGCTATCCAGAGGTGTTTCCAAAAAACGAAACTGGTGTTATAGAAATGAATGGTGTATATCATATCTTTCATAAAAATCCAGTGGTAAACGATGTCAGAATGGAGAGGGACAAAAAGATTTGGTTTTTGACAGGGGCAAATATGGCCGGAAAATCTTCTATTATAAAAACCATTTCAACGGCTCTTTATCTTACGCATATTGGATTTCCTGTTCCTGCGGAATCTATAAAAACGGATTTAATCGATGGAGTATTTACAAGTATTAATTTACAGGACAATCTAGAACTTGGCTATAGTCACTTTTATGTAGAGGCCATGCGTCTGAAAACCATAGTTGACCAATTGCCCAAAGATTCAAATGCCGTCATCATCCTAGATGAGCTCTTTAAGGGGACTAACCACAGCGATGCCTCAAACGCAATCTTGAGAGTGCTTGAAAATCTTGCCTCTGTAGACGGACCTTATGTAATTGTTTCATCCCATATAACTGAACTTTCAAAAGAATTGGAACATATTCCATCCATAGGGTTTTTCAAAATGAATATTGAAAGTGACCCAGAAGGACTCCCTATTTTTACTTATAAAATCAAAGAAGGAGTAGCTGAGGAAAAATTGGGAATGTGGCTGTTGAAAAAAAGCGGCGCATTTGAATCTATTGATAAACTGAAGACTTAAATAATTTATAAGTATCTAAATTATTTCATAAAAACACCTTTAAACTTTATAAAGGTGTTTTTTTATTATGTATTTTTAATGATATACAATTATTGCTCGCAATTTTTTGCAGCAGCCTAAACCACAAATGTCATGAAAATTAATAGCTTAAAATATATTACCTTTAATCTGTTATTAATATGTATTTCAATATTCACCGTCAGTTGTTTTGAGATAAAAAAGGAAACTCCTTCAAACATCAAAATTGGAGTTGCTTTATACTCTTTCAATAAATTTTCATTTGTTGATGCCGTGGAAAAGGCTAAGTCAGCAGATGTTAATTTAGTGGAGGGATTTTCATTCCATGAACTGGGAGGACAATTTGGAACAAAAAGATTGTTGGACCTATCTGATGAAGAAGTTGGACAACTTAAGAAAACCTTAGATTCAACCAAGATGACCATGCCGTCTATCTATGCTGATGCCAAGACTCTAGAAGAATGGAAGCATCTATTTGATCAAGCAAAAAAAATTGGATTAAAATTTATGGTTGGTGAACCTGACCCTCAATTTCTAGATGATATCAACAGAATGGCTGGTCAATATCAAATGAAGTTCGCCATACATGAGCATGCCAAAGGATTAAGTAAATATTGGCATCCAGATTCTGCATTGGCAGCTATTAAAGATAGAGAAAATCTGAAAATCTGTGCTGACATAGGGCATTGGGTACGTAGTGGATTGGACCCTGTAGAATGTTTGAAAAAAGTAGAAGGAAATGTAATTAGCGTCCATGTAAAGGATTTAGACTCATTTGGAAACCTAAATGCAACAGATGTCAATATCAGCACTGGAGTTATAGATTATCCCAAAATCTTTGAAGAACTTAAACGGCAACAATTCGATGGTTATGTTTTCATAGAATGTGAACATGATTGGGAAGATAATTTAAAAGATGTAAAAGAATCCGTAAATTATATCACCCAAGTATCAAAATAAACTAAACTATGTATACACAAAAAACGATTGAAACCCTGCATTCTCCCATTAACCAACATGGTGAGGGACCTATTTGGCATATGGGGCGTCAATCAGTTTTTTGGGTTGATATTCTTTCTGATCAAATCCTGGAATATAATTGGAATCAAAAACAAGTTTTTACTTATCCTAATGCAAAAATGGTTTCTGCCATATTTGAAATTGAAGGACAAAATGATTTTTTGATGGCAACTATACAAGGAGGTCTTGCAGAATATGATCTAAATAAAAATTCCTGTATAGTATTTAATGATCTGGATATAGACTGGAAAGAAACTCGCTGCAATGATGAGCAGTAGATCCAGATGGAAATATATGGTTCAGTACAACTCATATTGATCATGAAGAAGGAGCAGGAGATTTATTTTGTTTAAAACCCAACGGCGAGATTATTAAAATTTTGGAGAAGGTGAGCATTTCAAATGGTCCCTGTTGGACTCCTATTGGGAATAATATGTATCATACTGATAGTGGGAGTCGCATTATTAAAGAGTACAATCAATACAATAATGAATGGAGGGCTACATCTAGGCAGATTCAGATTTCTGAAAACCTTGGATTTCCGGATGGGATGGCAATGGATTTAAATGGGTATTATGGGTAGCCATTTGGGGAGGATTTGCTGTTGTAGGTTATGATACTGATACTGGTAAAATGGTTGCAAAAATCGATCTGCCTGTTCCCCATGTATCATCATGTACATTTGTAGGTCCAAATTTAGACACCTTATTTATAACAAGTTCAAGAAAAGGACTGACAGATACTGAATTGGAAAAATATCCTGATAGTGGAAAAGTATTTATGGTTCAGATGGACTCCAAAGGAATGGAGATGAAAACATTTAATAAGAAATTTTAAACACCTAATTATGAAACTCAGAAGTAAAGAATGGTTTGGTAGAAAAGGAAAGGACGGATTTATTTATCGTGCCTGGATGAAGAATCAGGGGATTCCTGCAGATATGTTTGAAGGAAAGCCGGTTATTGGGATCTGTAATACTTGGTCTGAACTAACCCCATGTAATGCTCATTTCCGTGATCTGGCGGAGGCCGTAAAAAAGGGAGTTTTAGAAGCAGGGGGATTTCCTGTTGAGTTCCCCGTGATGTCACTTGGGGAAACATTGATGAAACCAACGGCCATGCTTTTCAGGAATTTGGCGAGCATGGATGTTGAAGAGTCTATCCGGGCAAATCCAATTGATGGTGTGGTATTGTTATGTGGTTGTGATAAGACAACTCCATCTTTGGTGATGGGGGCCTGCAGTGTTGACCTCCCTACATTGGTAGTTTCTGGAGGAGCAATGTTAACTGGTAAATTTCAAGGAAAGGATATAGGTACTAGTGATGTATGGCGTTTTGCTGATGCTTCCAAACAAGGCACAATAACAGAAGAGGAAATGAATCAAGCAGAGGCAGGAATGTGTCGGAGTGCGGGTCATTGTGCTGTAATGGGTACGGCATCATCTATGGCAAGTATGGTGGAAGCATTAGGATTGACATTGCCAGGAAATGCTGCAATCCCTGCAGTCGATGCGAATAGAAAAGTATTGGCAAGAATGTCAGGAAGAAGAATTGTTGAAATGATTAAGGAGGATTTAAAAATGTCCAAAATCTTGAAACGCGAGGCTTTTGAAAATGCAATCATGGTAAATGCTGCTATTGGTGGGTCTACCAACTTTGCTATTCATTTGATGGCTATCGCCGGTAGGATAGGAGTCGAGCTTGATCTTGAAGATTTTGACAAATATTCTAAGGGGGTTCCATTAGTTGCTAATCTACAGCCTTCAGGAAAATTCTTTATGGAGGATCTTTATTATGCGGGTGGGATTCCTGCGGTCATGAATAGCATCCAAAAATTCCTGAATACAGATGCACTGACAGTTAATGGGAAAACGATTGCAGATAATTGCTCAAACCAGAAGAGCCTTAATGAAACAGTGATATCAACAGTGGAAAATCCTTTCAATCCATTGTCCGGCATTGTAGTATTGAAAGGGAATTTATGTGAAAATGGCGCTGTGATTAAAACCTTCTGCTGCAACTCCAGCACTCATGAAACATACTGGAAAAGCAGTTGTTTTTGAAGATATAGAGGATTATAAAATTAAAATAGACTCTTTAGACCTGGATGTTGATGAAAACAGTGTTTTGGTCCTAAAAAATGTAGGACCTAAAGGTTATCCCGGAATGCCCGAGGTGGGTAACATGGGAATCCCTAAAAAACTATTGGATAAAGGTGTTGTCGATATGGTAAGGATTTCAGATGGTCGAATGAGCGGGACTGGGTTTGGAACCGTTGTTCTACATATCTCACCAGAATCAGCAGTAGGTGGGATGTTAGCCTTTGTGCAGAATGGTGATATGATTGAACTTGATGTAGAAGCTAGACAATTGAATCTTTTAGTAGAAGATGAGGAATTGGCAAAAAGAAAACAAAATTTAAAGTTAGACCTTAATAAATATACAAGAGGATATTGCAAATTATATGTGGATCATGTTGAACAATCGCATTTAGGAGCTGACCTAGACTTTTTAAAAGGGGGATCTGGCAGTGAAGTGTTAAGAGATTCACATTAATAATTAAATAAGAATGGATAAAAAAAGATTTGCTAATAAAACAGCAATAGTTACTGGTGCGGGCAAGGGTATTGGCTATGAAATAGCCAAATGTTTAGTTCTTGAAGGTGCTACGGTAATCTTAAATGACGTGGACCTGGAACTAAGCGAGAAAGCAGCCAATGAAATTTCTCAGTTAGGCACCTGTATACCTTTTTCTGGTGATGTAGCTGAAGCTGATTTTAATAAGGAACTTGTGGAATTTGCTATCGCTCGGACGAATTCACTGGACATTGTAATGGCAAATGCTGGAATTACATTATTCGGTGGTTTCTTGGACTATAAGCCGGAGGATCTATATAAAGTTTTACAAGTAAATATTGGTGGAGCGTTTTTCTTGGCTCAAGCTGCAGGCAAATATTTGATCGATAATAAAAAGAAAGGATCGATTTTGTTCACTTCTTCAGTTACAGGACATCAGGCGCATAAAGATCTTGCTGCTTATGGGATGACTAAAGCAGCCATTGAGTTGTTGGCTAAGCATTTGGTCCTTGAATTATCACCTTATGGAATTAATGTGAATGCAATAGCACCAGGAGCCACATTGACCGAAAGAACATTGGAAGATCCTGATTATGTTCGAACCTGGGCTAATTTAACCCCAATTGGCTCTGCTGCAAGTCCTAATGATATAGCACAGGCAGCTTTGTTTTTGGTGAGTGATGAAGCCCGACATATTACTGGACAGACCTTAGTGGTGGATGGTGGATGGACATCAGTTAGTCCTTCACCTTTTTAAAAAACAATTTTGAATTTCGATAAATACTGGTTTAAATGTTTGATTATGGAAAATAGAAAATTGAGAATGGGAATGATTGGTGGCGGACAAGGTTCTTTTATTGGAGCAGTACATCGATCTGCTGCTCTGTTAGATGGAAAAATTGATTTGGTTTGTGGAGCTTTCAGTTCTCGGCCAGATGTTGCAATTGATTCTGGGAAAGATCTTGCACTACCTTCTGATCGAGTTTACTCCTCTTTTCAGGAAATGATAGAGAAAGAAAAGGAATTGCCAGAAGATATCAGAATGGATTTTGTGTCGATCGTTACTCCAAACAACGTTCATTTTGAACCCGCAGTCCTTGCGTTGAAAAATGGCTTTCATGTTGTTATAGATAAGCCAGTTACATTTACACTCCAAGAAGCAGAGGAATTGGCAAAGGTTGTGGAAGAAACAGGCATGATGCTTTGTCTGACACATACCTATGTAGGATATCCAATGGTGAAGCAAGCAAAAGAACTTGTTCAAGGAAAATAAGATCGGTAAAATTCGTAAGATCATGGTGGAATATCCACAAGGATGGTTGAGCAAAGGAATTGAAAATACAGGCAGTGTACAGGCAGCATGGAGAACAGATCCTCAAAGAAGTGGTAAAAGTGGTTGTATGGCAGATATAGGTACGCATGCTGCACACCTTGCTGAACATGTTTCAGGATTGAAAATTACACATCTATGCGCAAACCTCAATATTTATGGCGAGGAAGGCTATTGGATGATGACGGCGATGTATTGCTTAAGTTTGAAGACGGGGCAACTGGTGTTTTAAGTGCCTCCCAAGTAGCAACCGGTGAAGAAAATGCCCTAAAATTAAGGATATATGGAGAAAAAGCTGGATTGGAATGGAGGACAGGAAGAACCAAATACACTCCCTGGTGAAATGGGTGGATCAACCAATACAGATTTATAGAACCGGTGGAAACCAAGGCTATCCCTTAGCAAAATATACTTCAGCATTTACGCGAACACCAACCGGTCATCCAGGAAGGGATATCTGGAAGCATTTGCAAACATCTATCAGTCTTTTGCAGTAAGACTCTTGAAGGAAAATTAACGGAGATAAACAAGAGGTGGATTTCCCTGAATATCCAGGAATAGAAGAAGGAATCCGAGGAATGAAATTTATTGATAAAATTATCGAATCCAATGACTCAGATGAAAAATGGACAAGATTTTAAATTAAAACTTTAAAATTGATTTTTTGGTGAGGATAGAGTTTCATATTAAATTTTTTTCCATTACGAGATATAAACGAATTTTAATAGTTAATCCATTGGATTAACTATTAAAATTAATTATAAAATATTATGATATCAAAATCTATAAATTGAATAATTATAATTCTATAAATTATTAATAATCAATATGTTGTAATTTAAATAATAGGATGGGTTGATTGCTTGACAGGGTATAGATTATGTATATTTATACAATTAAACTAATCAATCATGCTAACTAGAAAAGACTGTCAGAAAGCACTCAAAAAAGTGGCAATCTTCTAAAAAAAATTTAAATGAAGTTTTACGGCTTTTTCCATCTAATAATGTTTTCGTAATTACAAGGGAAGATATTCAATGGATTAAGAAAAACAACCAAGCAGATTACTTTCATATTTTTATCGGAGTACATGAACGCAAGGCTGTTTTAATTTATTCTCCTATTGATGCCTCAGGTGCAGATGTCAAACTCCAAGAATATCCATTTTCATACTTAACAGAGCTTGATAGGGAACTGAGATTTGTAGAAAAAGAAGTCACTACATTGACTAAAATTGCAATCCTTTCGAAAGATTTAAAAGTTATTTCTAAAATTAACAAAGAAAAATTACCTCTTCCATCACATGATATTGAATGTCAAGATCATATTTTAAAAGAAATTGAAGATTGGAGAAATAATGCTGCTGACTGGTTCTTTAAACAGGTTAGTGAGTCAAAAGGAGCAGGGATTTTCAATATGTTTACCGTTCCGATTGAAGATATCGGTGCCGGAGAATGTGATGTAATCGCATTATTTGCATTTAAATATTCCAAAGTTTATAATCAATTCCTTCCGACCATCATTTTTGTACAGGATGAAAGTGAACTATTTGAAAATTCTAACTTGTTATCTGTTCAAAGTAATGTTTTCAACTGGTCACAGCCATGCCCGCCATTCTGTCGAGATAAGGATAAATTAACGATTCAAGAAGATTAATTATGTTGTTTTTATACGTGACCATAGGGATTTCTAACGTCATGTTATTCTTGGCAAGTATATGGAATATTAAAGACCATTTTAAATATTCTGACCCAGGAAGAAATCTAAGGATGTTCTTGATGTTTTTGTTGGCAATTGAAATCATCTCGAAACTTTTTATCTACCTTCTGTATGCTACAGATATGAAATTCCTATTTAATATTTTTGTAGCTGGTGAACTCTTACTATTAACAAATTTCACCAACAGTCTTGCACCTCATAAAAATCAATTCTCAAAATTATATTTGGGAATATTCCTTTTATTGATTGCCGCTTCAGTGTTCAATGAATTCCAACCCATTTTATGGATGAAATGGATCAAACCAATATCGAATATTATTATTGTGCTTGAACTCGGAAGATGTCTGCTCTTTTCTTTAAAAGCAGGTTATCAAAACCACTCTAAGAAATTGTTTTATGTGCAATTTGCCCTCTTTCTTTATTATTTTGTATCAACGATATTATTTCTTGTATTAAATCAATTGCAATCTCTGAACATAGAATATGCTGGATATTTATGGTCCATCAATAATATATTGTCTTGTAGTTTATATGCCGTATGCCTTTATTATTTCTACTCTACGCGAAAATCTATATAGAGATATATGAAATTTCTATATTGTTGATATTGGCAATTATTATTGTCGTATTTGTTTTCTTATTGTATAATCAATATTATAAGAGAATACAAGAGGAGAATAATTTGAGACATCAACAGGAATTGCAATTTGAGGTAGATTCGAAGGCATTGGCAATCAATACGCAAGAAGAAGAAAGAAAAAGAATTGCTAGGACACTGCATGATGAACTAGGTAATAAATTGCAAGTGCTTAAGCTTAATTTAAACAGTTTTCAGGAACAATTGGATTCTGATCATTTTTTGATTTTTAGAGAAAAACTGGACGCATTAATAGATACTACGCGTGAGATATCCCATAGAATGTATCCTGTGAACCTAGAATATTTTGGATTGGTACTCACTTTAGAAGAAATGGAAAGTAATCTTATCGGATATGATTATAAGTTATTCTTATTGCGGCCATATACTGAAAGACCTTTAAGCTTTGAAGTTCAAGTCTATAGAATAATCCTGGAGTTTGTAAATAATACTATTAAGCACGCCCATGCAAACAAATTGCTAATTTATATCAGAGATACAGATAAGCACATATCCTTTTTATTGAAAGATAATGGGAGGGGTTTTTCCATGGATAATAAAAAAGGAATGGGGCTTTCGAATATGAATACAAGGGTAGAATTACTGAATGGTAAATCTAAGCTGAGCTCGGCAGTTGGAAAGGGAACAAGGTTAATTATGGTTTTCTCTAAGCATGAAGGTTATGAGTGAGATTAAAATTGCATTAATGGATGATGAATCATTGTTTATTGAAGGATTGAGTCTGCTTATTGAAAGAATTCCAAATTGTAAGGTTGTTTATAAAAACAGTGATTCATCCACATTAATTGATGATTTCTACAGCTTGCCTGAAATTGACATTCCAGATATTCTACTTTTGGATATTCAGATGGAACCAATCTCAGGGCTTGAGTTGGTAGAGAAAATTTTACCAAATTTTCCTAAGGTTAAGATCCTGATCCTTTCTTCTCATTATAAATCTAATATGATTGGTCATATGTTGAAGCTTGGAGTCTCTGGTTTTCTTCCTAAAGTAATTGATACCGAAACATTAAAAAATGCAATTCAAACTGTATATCAAACTGGAGTATATGTCTCAGCCTCAGATTATCAATTACTGCATCAATATCTAAACAATCCAAATAAAAAAGTATCATTTGACCTAAAAGATCAATTGACAGAACGAGAAATTGAAGTGATCCGTTTGATCTGTGAAGAATATACCAATATAGAAATTGCTGAACAATTGTTTCTCAGTAAGCGTACTGTGGAAAGTCACAGACAGCGGATATTAGATAAATTAGGATTGAAAAACACTGTTGGGTTAGTAATATATGCCTTAGCCAATGAAATATTCGTCCCCAAAAAATAAGTGATTGCGTATAAATACTGAATCCTAAATTTCAGTTTTTTCGCTCTAGCTACTGAATGATTGAGTCCTTAAATTTGATATATCAAGAGAGTAATAGCTTGAATATTATTTTAACCTCAAGAATCCGATTATGTCAACCTTACAAAATAATACTTTCAGCAATCAACAACTGTTGAACAATAATGTAGATTCTTACGACCCAACCATGTCGAATTATATTAATACGATTGTTGCCTATAATTTTTTGCAAGAAAAATATCTCGAAGATCTGAGTTCTCCTTCTGAAAAAATAAAAGAACAATCAGAACAGAAATGGAATAATATTAAGGTTCAGCTTGAGAACAACATTAGAACCATTTATAATAGGTTGGATCAAGAAAACAGTCGTTTTTTAGAAGATGCAAAGCAAATTCTCGAAAAGACAATAGGATTAAAAAACCAATCTTCAATTGCTTAATATGTAAACATTCAATATGGAATAGAGCGTAATTTAAAACCAATCAATCATAGTTTTTATTTATCTAAAATCACACTAATTGTTAAACCCTATATTCTTCTCTCCACATTCAAGGGGGAAAACCTTGAAAATTTGGAATGTTTGGGTATTTCAAATAAGCATCACAGATGTTTATTGATTAAGTTTAGTTAATAAAGTCTTCGGCCGCTCGACGAGGGCACTGAAAAAGTCCTCTTTTAGAATGGGCTAAAAAAAGGAGTGGAAAACAACAGTTTTCTGCTCCTTTTTTCGTATCTTAAAGTAGGCTTTAACGGACATCAGGATGCTTTCTACCCAACAAAAAATTCAGTTCAGTTCCTATTCGGGATTGTACGATATCATTGTTCCAAAAGACAATCTACTTCGCAAAATCAACGATCTTATCGATTTCAGTTTTATACATGAGGAACTTTTGGAGAAGTATTGCCAGACCAATGGGCGTACAGCAGAGAGCCCCATCAAGATGTTCAAGTACCTTCTGTTAAAGACGATCTACACCGTTTCGGATGTTGATGTCGTTGATCGTTCCAGATATGACATGTCCTTTAAATACTTTCTGGAAATGGCCCCTGAGGAGGATGTGATCAATCCAAGTTCGCTCACCAAATTCCGTAAGCTACGGTTAAAGGACATGGACCTATTGAACCTGTTGATCAATAAGACCGTAACGATCGCTCTTGAAAAGGGTATTATAAAATCAAGGTCCATCATCGTAGATGCCACACATACCCATTGCAGATCGAACCCATACACAGCACTGGAAGTGCTCAAGGAACGATCCAAGCTGTTGAGGAAAGCAATATATCAGATCGATGAGGACTACAAAGGGCGCCTACCACAAAAGAACGAGTCCAACGACCTGGACCAAGAGCTTGCCTATTGCAGGGAATTACAGAGAGTGCTGGATCAGGATCAATCTATCAGTGAAATACCGGCTGTAAAAGAGAAGTTGAACCTGTTGAAGGAAACCATCGAGGACACAAAGGAATACTATCTGCTCTCAAAAGATGGTGAAGCCAGGCTTGGACATAAATCAATGGACAGTAGTTTCTTTGGCTATAAAACACATCTGGCAATGACCGAGGAACGCATCATCACAGCAGCGGTCGTTACTACAGGCGAGAAAGGTGATGGTCCGGAACTGCCCCGATTATTGGAGATCAGCCAGCAGAATGGAATGGAAGTGGACACGATTATAGGCGATGCCGCATATTCTGGAAAGGACAATCTACGGCTGGCAAAAGAACAGAACATTGATATCATCGCTAAATTGAAACCGGCAGTCAGCCAGGGATCCAGGAAAGAAAGCGATCACTTTCACTACAATAAAGATGCGGGGATGTTTGTCTGTCCGGCTGGCCATCTAGCAATCCGGAAGGCCCGTCAGGGCAAAAAGAACATAGGTAAAAATCAAGCAGACACGTATTACTTCGATGTGGATAGATGTAAGGTTTGCCCTCTCAGGGAAGGATGTTATAAGGATGGGTCAAAAACAAAGACCTATTCGATAACCATTAAATCCGAACTCCATAAAGAGCAGATGGCTTTCCAGCAAACCTATCATTACCGGAGCAAGTCTAAGGAAAGGTATAAGATCGAGGCAAAGAACAGTGAGCTCAAGAATGTCCATGGTTATGGAAGAGCAGATTCCTATGGCATCCAAAATATGGAAATGCAGGGTGCAATGGCCATCTTCACGGTAAACTTGAAAAGAATCCTGAAATTGATCTAAAAAGGAGGAATATTACCTCAAAATCAATGGATTTGAGATTCTGAAAGCCTAAATAGCCACTCATGGTCGATTAAACCTTCAATAAAACCATTAAAAAACAAATTTTCAGAAATCCCTAGAACAAAAATGACCGAGTAAGATAAATCCTGTACTCAGTCATTTCTTTAAATCTCATTAAAAAGTTGAGACTTTTTCAGTGCCCTCCGCTCGACTGAAGGCTTTTTTTATTTGTCCATTTCATTGACAATGTTTTCAATAACTTCATTGACATGATGATATTTTAATAGGGGAGCAGCTTGACTAGCCCAAAAGGACTTAAAATCTGGATTTGATTCTGTATTTGCAGGATATGCTCCAAGTTTACCAACAATCTTCCCCTGCAATGGATAAGGAGCAACTGAATTCTGATAATCTTTTAGTTCTTCTGTTAATCGATTTCTGAGTCCTCGAGATAATCTACCTGTAAACAATTTAGTTAAAGTTGTATATCGTGCGTCAGTTGAAAACAATTTTTTTCGATGGATATTACTTGTGCCTGATTCCTCAGTAGCCAGAAATGCCGTACCTATCTGTACAGCATCTGCCCCCAAAGTAAAAGCTGCCTTAACTCCTCGAGCATCAACTATTCCTCCAGCAGCTATGATAGGGATTTTTACATGGTCAGCACCTGTGGAATCAAGGAAAATGTCCCTACCAAAGAATTTTCTGGCTTATCCAAGAATGAAACTCTATGACCTCCAGCATCAATACCAGTAGGCTACAACAGCATCTATACCAGCGTTTTCAATCGCTATCGCCTCATCTAATGTGGTTGCAGCACCAATTGTCTTAATGTTCAATTGCCTACATTTTTTCCAAAATGTCTTCAGAGGGAATCCCAAACACAAAACTGAAAAACGGCGGGCTTTACTTCAAAAATTGCCTCTATTTGATTCTCAAAAGTCGGGCTTTCAGGTAAAGGATATGTAGGTGGTTCGGCGCCAACTTCATCAAAGTATGGTTGGAATATCTTGATGATATCAACTAAGCTTTGTTCATTGAAATTCGTAGTCTCTGGGTCCACATCATTAACCCACAAATTCAGGTTGAAAGGCTTTGAAGTTTCCTTTCTAATATCGTTTGATATCTCTATGATCTCATGGGCATAAAAGGGTTGACACCCATATGAACCCAATGCTCCTGCATTTGAAACAGCTGTTGTTAAAGCTATTGAAGAAATTCTTCCCCCAAATGGTCCTTGAACTATTGGAAGATCAATATTTAAAAGATCGGTAAGCTTCGTGTCTTTCCACATAGCAATTAGTTTTACATTAAATTTAACAGGATTAGAAGAAATACAAAAATCCTTAAGGTCAAAATTACAAAGAGCTGATTAAGAGAGAGAAATATATTCATTTGGTCCACATGAGTATTTTCCTAGTTATAAAGGGGGAATGAATATATTTTTAAATAATCTATAATTTTCACAGAATGTATTTTTATCTCGAAAATTGAATTTTTGTAATTTTTTATATTAACGCATCAATCTTTAATTTCAAATTTTTTGAAGAAAAATAGAACCAACAAAAACTGACTATATCCATAAACAGCATCTTCTATCGGAATTGTTAACATTCGAATTCCTAGAAAATCATTTGGGTTATAATTTACGATAGGTGATTCAAGCCCTGTACCAGTTAAAACTCCATTCACAGGGAAAAATCCTAACATTAATATCGTGAATACTAAGGAAGCTTGTCCTATCCATTTTACTCGAACTATAAAATGCAAGTATATTAATGTGAAGATAGTTACAATAACTGTTACTAGGGTATATATTTTATCGTAATGAAGCAGTGCTATCAAACAACAAACAATGATACTTACAAAAACAATAATATTGTTAAATGCTGAGGTCCATTCTAATTTGAAGAATTTGTCAATGCAGAAATAAGTGAAAATGCAGGAGAAAGGAATAAAGATAAAAAACAAACATTCTTCTAAGGGCAATGGGCCAATGTTTAATCCGATTGTATAATTTTCATTGAACCACCAAACTCCATGGTTTGTAAACCATATATCCCATGCAATAAATGGAATAGCTACAATTATAGCTGCTTTCAAAAAGGGTATAAATTGTCTGTTGAATTTTATTCTTTTATCAAAAGATGCTATAAAACAAATGATGACCGTGAAAAATAATATTAAAAAATAAGTGTATTTCATGAGTTATCAGTTTTGTTCTTATACATTTGGAAATACTTTATTGGTACATATAAAAACCCGAAGCATTCTCCATCTTCTTTTCCAAGATGCTTATGGTGCTGTTTATGAGCTCTTCTTAAAGCCAAAAAATATGGGTTTTTGGTATGGCTGAAAATTTTAAACCGTTGGTGGATAAAGATATCATGAACAAAAAAATAGGCAATACCGTATAGCATAATACCTAGTCCAATAAAGAATAAGTAATTGTAATTATCCAATGATCCAAAATACATCAATGCGATAGTCGGTAAAGCAAATATGACAAAGAAATAATCATTTTTTTCCATAACCGTTGTATTGCTATGGTCATGATGATCTCTATGTAGATACCATAAAAATCCGTGCATAATATATTTATGAATGATCCATGTCGCACCTTCCATCAAAATAAAGGTCAAAATCAATATGAATATTTTTAAAATCATGGTATTACAATTTATTAATCACTGACTGCAAATAACTCGTTGATATTATTTCGGACTATTGCTGAACTGATTGTCTTCTGATTGGATTTTATAAACTCCTTATCTGAATTAATGTTCGAATTATACCCTAAAAATAAAGGGGCATTTTTTTGAATCGATAATCGAATAAACCTGAGTTCAACATTCTCGGGATCTAATTTAATCGCCTTTTCAATATTATTTTTTCCCTCCTTAAAAGTCTTGAGCTTATTTATTGGATTAAAAACATGATTTGCCCAAATAGTTTGCAACCCGCCTAAATAACCCAAATTGATCGGACGATCATTTTTTTTCTTCAATTCGGAAATCATTCTTGAACATAATTGCTTGTCTTTAATCGAAGCAGTATAATTTGTCCTGACAAAATCAATATCAACACCATTAATATTAAAACTGATCAAGAATAACAGTATCGAGATCATTTTCATTATAAAAAGGCTGTTTTATATCTCAAATAACTCTTTAAAGCAACATAAGCTTTTTGGGTATTCGGAATCCGAGTTCTACTCTGGAGGATTTCTTGAGATGATTTACTCTTAATCTTCTCAAACAAAGAAAGGTAGTATTTGTAGGCAAGATATACTCCAAAAATCGATGAACTTGGCAACTTCTTGATGCCAATAAAAGCTTCTTTAAATTCCAGTTCAATTTCTTTTTCAATCTTACTTTTTTATATCGTTGTCAAAAATGCTCATATCTATATTTGGGAAATAACTCCTTCCCAATATTTGATAATCGTCCTTAAGATCTCTAAGAAAATTTACTTTTTGAAATGCTGAACCCAATTTCATGGCATAAGGTTTTAACTCTTCATAGCGTACTTTATCACCTTCTGTAAAAACCTGTAAACACATTAGACCCACTACCTCAGCAGAACCATAAATATATTCATCATAGAGCTCCGAATCATAAGTGATTTTTTGAAGATCCATTTCCATGCTGTGTAAAAAGCGTTCGATTAAATATTGGTCGATTTTATAATGATTGACAGTTTCTTGGAAGGATTGTAAAATAGGATTCAAAGAGATTCCTTCTTGAAGAGCATGGTCGGTCTCAATCCTTAATCTTCTTAATAGCTTCTCTTTGTCATAGCCATGAAAACTATCTACTATCTCATCGGCTAAGCGAACATAACCATAAATAGCATAGACAGCCTTACGAATTGATGGACTTAAGGCCAATATTCCTAAAGAAAAACTAGTGCTATATTTTTCTGTTGTTTTTTTGCTAACCTCATAGGCCAACTCATCAAATAGTTTTTTCATAGTTTTTTATCTAAGATTATTAACTTCTTTTGCTACAATATTTCCAGAAATAATAGATGGAGGAACACCGGGACCTGGAACTGTCAACTGACCTGTGTAAAATAAGTTCTGGACTTTCTTGTTTCTTGATTTTTGGTTTTAAAACAGCAGTTTGACTCAAGGTATTTGCCAAACCATAAGCATTTCCGCCAAATGCATTATAATCATGAATAAAATCACTGACACAATAACTTCTCTTATAGATTATTTTGGAGGCCAAATCTTCGACTCCAGCATGACTTTCAAGCCTTGATATCATTTCAAATAAAATTTTTTTCTCGAGTTTCCTCAGAGTCTTCGATATGAATCGCCAATGGCATCAACAGAAATATGTTTTCACATCCCTCAGGCGCTACATTAGGGTCAGTCTTTGAAGGACAACAACAATAAAACAAAGGATTTTTCTGGCCACTTTTTCTCACCATAAATGGTTTCAATATGCTCATCCAGATCATGTTCAAAAAATAACGTATGATGTTTTAAGGTCGGGATTCTTTCCTTAATTCCGAGATAATAAATCAAACAGGAGGGAGCAAAGGTTTTACCTTTCCAGTAATCTTCTCTGTAGTTCCGAAATTCCTGTGGCAATAAAGATTCTGTATGATGGTAATCTGATGAAGAGATGATGTAATCAAAATTGTGCCTTACACCATTTATGGTTAAATAGGAGACATTGTTTCTTGTACATCAATTTTTTCTACCGTTTGGCTGAAGTGAAATTTGGCCCCCTTGATGTTCTGCCACTGTCTTCATAGCTAAAACTAACTGATAAAAACCGCCCATCGGATAATGAGTGCCAAGAGCATAACCCCCATAGTTCATTAAACTATAGAGAGCAGGTATATTTTTTGGAGATGCTCCTAAAAAGATCACCGGAAATTCCATGATAGTCCTTAGGTTGTGGTTGGTAAAATATTTGGACACATACTTCCTGAAGTTTGTTAGAAGATCTAATTTTATAGCAGAGCTGGCTATTTCAGGACTTACAAATTCGAGCCAATTGTGACACGGTTTCCTAATAAAATCCCTCATTCCAACTTCATATTTGAATTTCGCAGATTCCATGAACTTGTCCAGCTGAGCACCGGAAACCAACTTCTTGTTCTTCAAATAATTCTTTCAATTCCTCGTACTTTTCTGGAATACAAATGCTTTGACTGTCAAACTTGATTTCAAATTGTGGATTTAAGGATACTAAATCTAGAAAATCAGTGGTCTTATACCCAAAATCAGAAAAGAAATCATCAATAATGTCCGGCATCCAATACCAACTAGGTCCCATATCAAAAACAAAACCTTCGTCAGTGGTAAACTGCCTTGCACGTCCTCCTGGCTGATTATGTTTCTCGAAAACATGAACTTCATGACCATCTTGAGCAGTATAGGCAGCTGCCGATAAGCCCGAAAAACCAGAACCAATTATTGCAATCCTCTTTTTTGATTTATTATTCAACATTTCGATCTTGTATATCTGGATTTATGAATCCGCTTGTTTTTTTCAAACCTTCACTGAGCAAATCTTCTCCTTCGATGTTTTTATCATATAGCTCTTTATGGAATACACTCAGTTTATTTAGTAACCGAATCAATGTCATTTTTTCTGAAAGGGTGAGGTCACCAGAAACAATTTTAGTAGCCTCTCTAATCTTTCCCATATGTTTCTCTAATTCATCTTTCCCAGCTTTTGTAATAAATATCAACTTGCTCCTTTTGTCCTTTTCAGATTCTACCTGATCTACCCATCCATGTTTGATTAACCTATTTATAATTTGATTACCCACAGGCTTTTCATGAACATTTTTACGTATGAGGTCCATTTTCGACATGGGACCAAAAGAATTTAGATTGATCAGATAAATAAAATCCTCCTGTCCTGAAAAATCAGACCCTTGAATAGCTGCTTTTGAATATGATTTGCCATATCTATTCATATGAACAATAAAAGTACTTATTACACTATCCGCACTTCTTCCATTTATCTTACCTTCCCAATCCGGTTCTGATTCTTCAGTTGATCTCCTTTGAGTATCTGCAATCCAATCTTTAAATCCTTGGATATCATTTTGATAAAGAGCTGATTCTTTGCTTTCTTCTTCAAATTCTGCAATTAGCTCGACTAAATCTTTTAGAAAGTTGATTTCCATAAATATTTAATATAGTACAAATATAAACTAAAAATGTTTTAAATAATTTAAAAATAGTATAAAAATATACTAAATAAGCCCTGATTAATATTTGAATAAGTATAAACCATAAAAAAAGGGGAAATACTTAAATAACCCCTTTTATTTCTTAAATGAGAAACTGTCCATTACAAATCACTTATTCTTTTACCTTCTAGGCTAGTAAATCTGGGATTTTTGGCTTGTCCGATCTGTTGATTTTTATAAATGCTTGTATTCCCAGATAACAAGTAGGATACTACGCATGCTATTGCCACATATACTCCACACTCTACGCCAAACAGTTCGATTGCCATTATCGTACAAGCAATTGGAGTATTTGTTGCGCCAGCGAATACGGCTACAAATCCCATTCCTGCCAGTAAAGCCAAAGGTAGAGGAATGAATAAGGCTAAAGCATTTCCTAAGGTTGCTCCAATAAAGAACAAAGGAGTGACCTCTCCACCTTTAAATCCTGCGGATAGAGTGATGATGGTGAAAATCATTTTTAAAGCAAAATCATAGGATGGCAGTTGATTGGAAAATGCCTCCTCAATAACTGGTATTCCTAATCCTATATATTTTGTACTCCCCATCAAGAATACTGCAGCAGCAACGATAATACCGCCAACCACAGGACGCAATGGCGGATAAGTGATTTTCGTCCTGAAGATATCAGATGTTTTATGCATTAATTTACTGAATGTTGCTGCACAAATTCCGAAGATTATTCCAGCAATAATTGCATAGAGTAGGTTTGGAAGAGATAATTCAGGTACGAAATCAATATGGTAATGGGTATGCTTTGCCTGCCATAATTTGGTGATCCAATCTGCAAATGCTGCGGTTAGGAATGCTGGAAAGATTGCATTATATCTTATTCTGCCCAGTAAAAAGAATTCCATTCCAAAAATTGCCCCTGCCAACGGAGTACCAAAGACAGAACCAAATCCTCCCGCGACGCAGCAATCAATAAAATCTTTCTATCCGATGAACTTAGCCTGAAAGGCTTTGAAAATTGATCCGCTATTGATCCCGCCATTTGAATAGCAGTACCCTCTCGTCCTGCAGATCCTCCAAATAAATGAGTAACAATTGTGCCTAAGTATACAAAAGGTGCCATCCTCAACGGAATAATTTCCTTAGGATTATGGATATTGTCAATAAGAAGATTGTTTCCAGCTTCTACATTTCTTCCATAATAGTGATAAAGTAGACCAATCAATAAACCCGCAACAGGTAAAAATGCAATCATCCAGATAATGATCTTCCCGAAAATTTGTGACCCAATCCAAGGAGATCAAAAAACCAGCTGATGCAGAACCAATAAATGATCCAATGATCAGACTGAAGAGTGTCCATTTAAGGATATAAATCAATCCCGGATAATGTCGAAAGAAAAATCGTAAAGAAAGTTTAGATTTCTTAAAAGCTGATTTTTGCACGTTTGTTGAAATAGAATACCTGATAAATTTATAAAAATTTATCAATTAAGACCCTATCGACAATCTTATTTCGTCCTTTTGGCCAAGATTTCTTCAATCAATTTTTTTGGCATCTTTTGAGACCTTTTGATAAGAATAATCATTTGTATATTCAATTCCTGAATTATATCTAGAAGTTACAGAATAAGTAGCACATAAATAATACAACATTTCACCATTTTCAGCAAAAGGAGAGTATTCAGACTGTACTCTAAAATCAAGTGTGCCATCAGGTTTTAAAATATAAAAACAATGCTTATTGTATATTTTAGAACTTTTCCCATCTTCATATCTTTCAAATGCTAAGATTTTCTTTCCAGCAATATTAAATTGCTCAACACAAAACATGTCCTCTTGTTCAGTTCCTACGAGTAAACTGTCTGCATAAGCCTTGTAAATATTCTTTTTTAAGGGTTCTGCTTTCTCATATTCCTTCAGATGGTAATAACTTTGAATCAATTTGGATTGAGCAATATAATCTTTCGGATTCATTTGAATTACATATTCGAAATAAGGAATTGATTTTTCAAAATTACCTTGTAATGATTCAAAAAGTCCCAAATTATAATTGTACATTAAATCCTCGTCAGAACCTTTTTCAACATGTTTTAAGGCTTCTTGAGCTATATTTACCGCAAAGTCAAACTTCTCCATATCTACGTAAATCTGGCTAATTTCATTATATGCATAGAGGTCATTCGGGTCAAGTTCTATTGATTTTTTGAAAGGAGGTAATTGCTTCCGATGGTCTATGAATGCCCTTTAAAATAGTCCCTTTTAGAAAATGACTGGCTGAATTATCCTCCTTCTCTAATGCTAAATTTACGAGGCTTAAAGCTTTCTCATAATTTTCTTTTATCGAATGGGCGTATGCTATATAAAATAAAGGACCAGCTTGTAGGTTCTCAAAATCATTTGAGTATTTAGCAATTATATCATCGTATTTTTCACCAATAAAAAGCTTCTCTAATTCCTCAGTTCTTGAATCAGTTTCTTGAGCAATCAATAAATTAGAATGTACAAAGAAAAATAAGAGGAAAACATAAATTAATTTTCTCATAATCAGGGTTATTAATAATCAGATTGGTTCTTTACGTTAAAGATAATAAAAATAAATTGCTGGATTTTATAAATTTCCATAACATTGTAAGTGAAACCTTTGGAATAAAAGACATTTATCTTAAATTCCATTAAACCTAAAATCAAAGTATATGTTTAAAATTTATAATACTCCATTAAGAATATTGATTCTTTTCTTGTTCTTTTTCTGCGTTTCTACCTCTTATTCTATATCAAAATCAGCTTACTTTCAACTTAAAGTATATCATTTTAAAAGTTTGGACCAAGAGCAGTCCATTGATCAATATTTAGAAAAGGCATATTTACCTGCAATGCATAAATTGGGATTTAAGCATATTGCTGTTTTTAAACCCATTGAAAATAAAAATAATGAGGACAAAATAATCTATGTATTTACCTCAGCCAATGACCTTGAAAAGTTTGTCCATTTAGAGAAAAACCTATTAAAGGACAAACAATATCTGGAAGCAGGAAAATCGTACTTAGATGCATCTCATAGTAATCCTCCTTTTACGCGAGTCGAAACTATATGGATGCAAGCTTTTGAGGGCATGCCATTTATGGATATTCCAAAGCTAAAATCAAATAAAAATGAACGTGTATATGAATTAAGAAGCTATGAAGGACCAACCGAAAAATTTATCCTTGAATAAAATATCAATGTTCAACGATGGTGAAATAGATATTTTCAAAAAATTGAACTTCAATGCAGTTTTTTATGGAAGGTGATAGCAGGTAGTACAATGCCAAATCTTATTTATTTGACAACCTTTGAAAACATGAAAGATAGAGATGAACATTGGAAAGCTTTTGGCCCTCTATATAAACCTATGGCAGAGATGCCTAAGTATCAAAATAATGTTTCAAAAAATGTAACAATCCTCTGTACCCCGCAGACTATTCAGATATTTAAAATAAGTAAAAAGGCTGATTAAATAATTAGAGGGCACTGAAAAAGTCTCAACTTTTTAATGAGATTTAAAGAAATGACTGAGTACAGGATTTATCTTACTCGGTCATTTTTGTTCTAGGGATTTCTGAAAATTTGTTTTTTAATGGTTTTATTGAAGGTTTAATCGACCATGAGTGGCTATTTAGGCTTTCAGAATCTCAAATCCATTGATTTTGAGGTAATATTCCTCCTTTTTTAGATCAATTTCAGGATTCTTTTCAAGTTTACCGTGAAGATGGCCATTGCACCCTGCATTTCCATATTTTGGATGCCATAGGAATCTGCTCTTCCATAACCATGGACATTCTTGAGCTCACTGTTCTTTGCCTCGATCTTATACCTTTCCTTAGACTTGCTCCGGTAATGATAGGTTTGCTGGAAAGCCATCTGCTCTTTATGGAGTTCGGATTTAATGGTTATCGAATAGGTCTTTGTTTTTGACCCATCCTTATAACATCCTTCCCTGAGAGGGCAAACCTTACATCTATCCACATCGAAGTAATACGTGTCTGCTTGATTTTTACCTATGTTCTTTTTGCCCTGACGGGCCTTCCGGATTGCTAGATGGCCAGCCGGACAGACAAACATCCCCGCATCTTTATTGTAGTGAAAGTGATCGCTTTCTTTCCTGGATCCCTGGCTGACTGCCGGTTTCAATTTAGCGATGATATCAATGTTCTGTTCTTTTGCCAGCCGTAGATTGTCCTTTCCAGAATATGCGGCATCGCCTATAATCGTGTCCACTTCCATTCCATTCTGCTGGCTGATCTCCAATAATCGGGGCAGTTCCGGACCATCACCTTTCTCGCCTGTAGTAACGACCGCTGCTGTGATGATGCGTTCCTCGGTCATTGCCAGATGTGTTTTATAGCCAAAGAAACTACTGTCCATTGATTTATGTCCAAGCCTGGCTTCACCATCTTTTGAGAGCAGATAGTATTCCTTTGTGTCCTCGATGGTTTCCTTCAACAGGTTCAACTTCTCTTTTACAGCCGGTATTTCACTGATAGATTGATCCTGATCCAGCACTCTCTGTAATTCCCTGCAATAGGCAAGCTCTTGGTCCAGGTCGTTGGACTCGTTCTTTTGTGGTAGGCGCCCTTTGTAGTCCTCATCGATCTGATATATTGCTTTCCTCAACAGCTTGGATCGTTCCTTGAGCACTTCCAGTGCTGTGTATGGTTTCGATCTGGAATGGGTATGTGTGGCATCTACGATGATGGACCTTGATTTTATAATACCCTTTTCAAGAAGCGATCGTTACGGTCTTATTGATCAACAGGTTCAATAGGTCCATGTCCTTTAACCGTAGCTTACGGAATTTGGTGAGCGAACTTGGATTGATCACATCCTCCTCAGGGGCCATTTCCAGAAAGTATTTAAAGGACATGTCATATCTGGAACGATCAACGACATCAACATCCGAAACGGTGTAGATCGTCTTTAACAGAAGGTACTTGAACATCTTGATGGGGCTCTCTGCTGTACGCCCATTGGTCTGGCAATACTTCTCCAAAAGTTCCTCATGTATAAAACTGAAATCGATAAGATCGTTGATTTTGCGAAGTAGATTGTCTTTTGGAACAATGATATCGTACAATCCCGAATAGGAACTGAACTGAATTTTTTGTTGGGTAGAAAGCATCCTGATGTCCGTTAAAGCCTACTTTAAGATACGAAAAAAGGAGCAGAAAACTGTTGTTTTCCACTCCTTTTTTTAGCCCATTCTAAAAGAGGACTTTTTCAGTGCCCTCAATAATTAAATCGGCCTTTTATATTTTAGTTCCATTTTTAAAACCTTTCAGCTGTCAACTCCATATTGACTATAGCGCCGGCAAAATTTCCTGTTGCTACAGCATTGGCTACAGATCTCATAGGACTTGAATTATCACCGATAGCAAATATGCCTTCAACTGTTGTTTTATGGAAACTATCTACTTGAAGATACCCCAGGTCAGTCAATGCACAACCTAGTTGGTTAGGTATATTTGAATTTTGTTCAAATGGTACTGAAGAATAGATAACATCGAAAGCAATTTTACTTCCATCACTGAAAACTACATTTTTAATAATTCCCTCGGTTTGTTCCATTTCAACAACTTCTTTGTCGATTATTGAGATGTTGTGTTTTTTTAATTTTTTTAATTGTTCCGGGTTTAAAAATTTCTTCCCACCTGTAATAATGCTGATTTTATCAGTCAAATTGTTTACAAGTTGAGCAATATGAAACGCTTTTTCATTATCGATCATAATTCCTGTCTTTTTATCTCGGAACTCATATCCATGACAATAAGGGCAATGAATAACTGTCTTTCCCCAACATTCTGAAAAACCTTTGATGGAGGGAAGCAAATCTTTAATACCGGTTGCAAAAATCAATTTATTAGCATTATAAACTTCACCTGTGTCGGTAATGATTTCAAAATAATCATTAACTTTTCCACCTTCGGTCGCTAAAGAATTTTTTAAGTCAACCGTTTTGTATTTTAAAACCTGCTCCCTGGCTTTATCAGCAATTTCTTTTGGAACTATACCGTCCTGTGTTATGAAATTATGAGAATAGGGTGTATAGCGATTGCAAGGTAAACCACCGTCAAGTATTAAAACATTTTTCTGGAACGTCCTAGGGACATAGCGGCTGAAAGTCCAGCATAACTTCCTCCAACTATAATGACATCATATTTATTATCCGTTTTCATATTGTGATTATAAATTAGTAATCAGACTAATGAGCTAAAACTTAACAAATATAGATATACAAATGTAAATGCTACTAAGTTGCGTTTAATAATATTGTCATAAAATAAAGCCTCATTATTGAAGCATTACTTTATTCAGGTAATTTCTGGGTGCTAATGGCTATTCTATTCCAACCGTTTATGGTAACCACTGCCATTATGATTTGCGCTATATAATTATCATCAAAGATTTTTTTTGCTTCATCATATGTTTTATCTGATAAACCATGTTTGTGGATAAAAGTAACCTCCTCAGTAATCGCTAGAATTATTCTTTCTTCTGATGAATAACTTTCTGTATCTCGCCATGCATCCAATAAAAATAATCTTGCAGCTGTTTCACCATCTTTCAATGCATCCTGTGTATGCATATTGATGCAATAAGCGCAACCATTCATTTGAGACGCTCTAATTTTAATTAGGTGTAAATGTGTTTTGGAAAGCCCACAGCTATTTAAAAAGCTTTCTAAGGCAAGCATGCCTCTATAGGCTTTAGGTTCAAGATCCTGGATGTTTATTCTTTTGTTCATTGGATATTTTATTAAGTTCTTTTGTTTGATAAGTCAAAATTACAGGTAAATTAACAAAGAAAACTTAAGCCAGTTTAAGAATCCAGGCTAATTACTTTTTCCTTTTTTTAGCTTTGATTTCACTTAAATATTCTGGAGTCATATTTAAAAACGTCGCTAATAAATTCTGAGGAATTCTATTCGTGAATTCAGGGAAATTATCATTAAAATGATGATAGATATCTTCCCGGGAATAATTGAAAAGGTATTTAATCCGAAATTGTGAAGCTGCATAGGCTTTTTTGATACAGTAATCTAAAGTATCGTTCTAATTTTGGAAATTTCAATAATAACTCTTCTTGATCCTTGTGGTCAAGAATTATTACCTCTGTTTTTTCGACAGCTTGAATAGAAAAATTTGCATTAGATTGATGTGAAAATGCATTGTAATCAGTAAGCCACCAATCCTCAATAGCAAACTGAATAGTCTGATCAATTCCCTTCTCATTGATATAGTATATCTTAAACAGCCTGTCAAGACAAAATAATGATATTTACAGCGACTTCCTTCCAGTAATAAATGCTCTTTCTTGGAGAAAATTTTTGATTTGAAAAATTTATCCAACTCTTTTTCATCCTGTGAACTTAGTTCAATAAATTTTCTGAAATGACTAATAATTTTACTGGAATTCATGTAATCAAAAATGGATTTAATATGCAAATTAAGATAAAATAATGTGATGGTAGATAATTAGTAGATACATGTTTCGCTCTAGTAAACAGTATGTAATGAAAAGATGTTGTTAAATTAGACTGTTGTTAGGCATATTTGAAAATAACAAACCAGTAATTCCCATAAAGAAACATTAAAAATATTTAATATGGAAAACAGTAAAATTACAGAAGCAGAATTACATGAATGGATTCAAAAATTGGATCTTCCACCAATTATATTAGAAATTTATAATGAGAAGATTAGTGATCCTGTTTTTAGGGAAGAATTAGGATATGATTATAGTAAACCTTATTCTATTCTGGACCTATCTCCCAATGAACAAGAACATTACGAATTAGATAGATATAAACCAATATTGGAAATAAGAGGGTCGACAATTCTCGCATTTGATACTCATCGTAACGGTTTTATATTATATTCATTGGAAGAAAACATTGAAGAACCTAATTGCTTTACTTGGGATGGCGCTTTTTTGGATGAAGTATCTTTTTGGTTTGAAAATGAGATGTCTGAAGAGGATATTTTTCACTTAGGAAATTTACTCAACTTAAAATACACAGAGGAAATTATCGAAAGCTTGTCGGAAGCTGAAGAAAATGATGAACTTAGCACTTTTGAGGAAAAGGATGAATGGATGGAAAAAGTAATTAAAGAATTGAAATTAAGAATCGATTAATTGATAAAATTATTTATTGAGTAAAACATAAGTCGTATGCATTGTATACGACTTATGTTTTTTTAGAATTTTTACAGTTCAGCTGATTGTTGCCAAATATTGATGCCAGCATCTTTTGCATATTGGTCAATCTGATGAAGCTCCTGCTCAGAAAATTCCAAATTCTTCAAGGCTCCAACGCAATCAACAACTTGTTCTGACCTACTTGCTCCAATCAATGCGGAGGTTACACTTTTATTTTTTAAAACCCAAGATATGGCCATTTGTGCCAATGTTTGCCCTCTTGAGGAGGCAATTTCATTTAAAGACCAAATATTCTTGAGATTCTCTTCAGAGAGAAATTCTTTATTCAATGATTTGTCCTGACTGGCACGGCTATCCACAGGTACTTTATTCAAATATTTATTGGTTAGCATTCCCTGAGCAAGGGGAGAAAATACAATTGAACCTAATCCCAAATTATCCAAAGTATCCAATAGGCCATCAGGTTCTACCCAACGATTCAACATGGAATAGCTCGGTTGATGGATGATAAAAGGAGTTCCCAAAGACTTTAAAATATCATAAGCCTCCTTAGTTCTTTGAGAGTTGTAAGAAGATATACCAACATATAAAGCCTTGCCAGATCGTACAATTTGATCCAATGCCATCATAGTTTCTTCCAAAGGTGTATTGGGGTCGAATCGGTGCGAATAAAAAATATCAACATAGTCAACACCCATCCTCTTTAGAGACTGATCACAGCTTGCGATAACATATTTTCGGCTTCCCATTCGCCGTAAGGTCCTGGCCACATGAGGTATCCTGCTTTTGAAGAAATAATAAGTTCGTCACGCAAGCCTGCAAACTGTTCTTTCAAAATCCGGCCAAAGGCAAGCTCCGCACTGCCAGGAGGAGGACCGTAATTATTTGCCAAATCAAAATGATTAATCCCCAAATCAAATGCAGTTGTACAGATGTCCACTTTTTTTGAATGTGCTGTGTCATCCCCAAAGTTGTGCCACAACCCCAAAGAAATAGCAGGCAAACTTAATCCACTCTTGCCACAGCGATTATAGAGCATATGATCGTAACGGTCACTCTTAGCTTTCCAGTCCATATAGTTTAAATTGATTGAATTTAAAACCTGAAAATAATCATTATTGTTTTAGTTTCAGCGATGCCAATATCATTTTATAATCTGCGAAAGGATTTTTAATCTAAATCTATTTATTAATGCTTAATTTTAAGTGAGTTATAAAATAATCGTGATCTTATTGTTTTCTGAAAAATGTCTAGAAAAGTACTGTTTGTTCCCATTGCCATCATGGCAATTTTGATCGGTTTATATCCATTAATGTATGTATTTGTACCGCATCAATATACTTTTCTTGGAACAAAAATCCCTGAATTGTTAAAAGACAAACTATGGATGTCAGCATTCTATTTTCACATTATTTTTGGTGGGTTGGCTTAATTGGTCGGATGGATTCAATTCCTTCCAAAAATTCGACTTAATAAACCTTTTATTCATCGAAAAATCGGTTTGTTATATATACTTTCTGTTTTTACAAGTTCAATTGCAGGTATATATATGGGATTCTTTGCAAATGAAGGTGCTGTCGCATCATTAGGCTTTGTCATTTTGGGAATAATTTGGCTAACAAGTACGCTACAGGCATTCAACCAAATTAAAAAAGGCAGAATTAATTCTCATCAAAAATGGATGATTTTTAGTTATGCTGCATGTTTTTCCGCTGTTACACTTAGAATCTATCTTCCATTATTGAATATTTCATTTGAACCTTCATCAGCTTATAAAATTGTGGCATGGTTATGTTGGGTTCCAAATATAATGGTTGCAGCTTTAATTAGCAGGAAATTGAAGCTGTAATAATAGGTTAAATCCCAAAAACTGATTTTTTATGGTAAAATTAATTCAACAGAGCATATTCTTATTTTTAATTCCTTTGATTTTTCATTCTTGTGATTCAAATTCACAAAGGAGATCGGATAATACAGGGAAAGATTCAATAAAGGAGGAAGAAATAGTTTCTGATACTTTAAATTCTATCAATAAAGATATTATTAAATATAATCTTACTGATAAAAGTGTTAGGGTACTTTGGCGTGAAACAAAATACAGTGAAGAATATAAGACTGATATCAATACGATTGTTTTGGATGAAAACTACCTAAGTACCATTTCTGAACCTGAAAAAGCTGTTCTCGGATTAGCATCCACATTTATAGGCAATGAATGTCAATGGGATGGGAAAGCGGATGAAAATAGAAGCAATTTAAAATGCAAGGTTTTATTGGCCTTGAATTTAGGTTATCAATGTTCGCCAAGCCACTTGGATTTTTTAAGGAAGTGGTTTCGCGGAGATAAAGAAATAATTGAAAGCCTGGAAGCGTGTCCGACTACGCCCGATGGGGCAACTATACAAGATACTTTTGATGAAATAAACATGGATGTCAAAGGCAGTCAGATTATTATTTCATTTAAAGCGAGTGGATTTAATCTTAGAGAGGCTAGGGGATGGGACTGGACAGAAAAACATACTTATAAACTGGAAGGTGCCCAATTGTTGTTGGTAGATAAAGAAATAACCCCTAAAGTTCAAAAAACAATTGAAGTAGGAGAAGGCTAGCTTAATTCTTCAAAACTAGAGTATCATAAAAAAGGGTCGACATTTTTGTCGACCCTTTGATTGCATTTCCATCAATAGAAATTATCTAATTTTATTGTCTTTGTCCACTGTCTTATGTCTCTTGTCTTGTGTCTTATGTCTCTTATCTAAATTTCTAACCTTAATACCCTTCATTTTGGGTTAAATTAGGGTTAACAGCGATTTGTTGACTAGGTATTGCGAAAACAAGGACTTTAGGATCATTTGTGACTTGTTTTTCTTGCCAAGGCTGCAAGAATTTTCCGAAACGGATTAAGTCTTGACGTCTCCATCCTTCCCAATAAAGTTCTCTTGCACGCTCATCCAAAAGATTGTCCAGCGTTAATGATGTAAATGCCGGTACGTTTCTATTTGTTCGGATAGAGTTCACAAGTGTTAATGCTTCTGCAGGAGATCCTGTTCCCCCACGTAGTATGGCTTCAGCCTGCATCAATAATACATCAGCATATCTGAAAACTACCCAATCATTATTCCGTTGACCTGTTACAGCATAGTCAAAGGCATACTTCATAGGACGAATCCCTGCAGTTTCAAGTGTTGCTCCAGAAGTTCTGATGGTAACTGCTGCTGTAAATGAGAGCGGTGCTGACGACGGGTTACGAGCCATTAACGGTTGGTTGGTAGTCCAATTATATTGCTGACCTGCAAAGAAACCAACGTTTTGTCTGTGAAAGTTTTTCTTTCGATTTGATGTTGTATCTGCTGGATAATCATAATAAATACCTCTGCGCTCGTCAGTGGCACTGAATTTATCATAATAATCCGAGAGAGTGCACCATCCGTTCCAGCCGCCTGGCCTCATATTATAATGAGCAATCGTGTTCCAGGTACGATCCACATTACCGCCTCGTTCGCCATTTTTATTGAATAGGGTGAATATGTTTTCTGTGGATTTTGCATCGTTGTCAGGCGCAAAATTATCGAAATACTTGCCTTTTGCAGCAACACTGTATTTTCCAGATGCTGTAATCTCCTTGGCCAAAGAAATTACTTTGTTCATGTCCTCAGCCGGATAAGTAGGAGCCTGTCTGTTTAAAAAGGTTCCTTTGTTCAGGTATACTTTCATCAACAAGGTTTTTGCAGCATTTTTATTCGCAATATAAGCTGCATTCGGACCATTGTCGGGGAGACTGGCTATAATTTCTTCCAAGTCTTTGATAATATAATCCATTGCAGCCTGAGGTTGCAAAACTTCTGGTGCTATACGGAAATCTTCAAATGATTCTCCTTCCCTCAAAGGCACAACACCCCATAAATCTAACATGTCAAACATGGTCAATGCTCTCAAAAATCGAGCTTCAGCCGCCTGTTGTGCACTAGGATTGAATTGCAGAACATTGGTAGCATTGAAAATCGCACTCCCTAAACTAACAAAGGTGTTGTTCATATAACCGTTGTCGGCATTCCAAGTGTGTAGATGTATAGCACGGTGCATACCGTTATCATCCCAGTCACCACCTCTGGTAGGTGCCATCGCTGCATCAGTGGAAATCTCCTGCAATACCCAACGCTGCTCTTGTTGGTATGGTGTATTCAATGAATTATAGGCCGTGATCAATAATCCCGTAGCATCTACATTCGAAGCATCTCCTTCCTCCAACTCGCTATTAAATTCCTCATTAAGCTTTGTACAGGAAATTGTACCTCCCATTAGGGTTCCCGCTAAAGCTAAATATAATATTGATTTTAATTTCATCTGTCTAAATTTTTTAATGATCAAATACGTTGATATCTACGGATTAAAGTGAAAAATTCACACCCAACAGAATGTTCCTTGATGGTGGGTAAGGTAAATACTCAATACCTAAAGATGGAATTCCATTGGTTGCTCCATCTGTATTCACTTCAGGATCGAAACCGGTATATTTTGTTATAATAAACAAGTTCTGACCTGTCAATGAAACATTGAAGTTTTTGAATGTTTTCCCGATATCTCCAACACGATAACTTAATGTTAAGTTTGCCAATTTCAGGTAATCACCTTTTTCTAAGAACCTTGTGGATGGTGCCGCAGAATTGGAAGTGGATTCTTTAACTGACGTGTCAAAAAACTGACCTCCAATATTTCGCGAAGACAGGTTACTGATACCTAAAACGGTCGCTGCCGTATTATTGAATAAATAATGACCCATAGCACCGTTCATATTAGCAGATAGCGTAAAGTCTTTATAACTTACGTTAGTTGATAATCCCAATAATGTGGTTGGGTTAGGGCTATTGGCATAAAATTTATTGATGGCAGGGTCATTTTCCGTGCTAGAACTACCGTCTAGACCTCGGTACATACTCATACCGGTCGTAGGGTCAATACCTGTATATTCTGCCAAATACCATACATTCAACGGTTGACCATTAACCATACGTTGACCTAATACTCCTGAAAACCCTTGACCTCTTAAGGCACCTGTTTCATAGTAGCCTATCAAACCACTTACATTGTTTTTTAAGAAAGTCGCATTTGCTGTTAAATCCCAAGTCCAATCTGTATTGTTGATGATAGTTCCGGTCAACGCAATTTCAACACCTTTGTTTTCAATCTCTCCATCCAAATTCACCCAAATACGTCCGCCTGGCGCTGGTTGTGCCAATGTTTGTTCAAACAAAGCATCCGTTGTTTTCTTGTTGAAATAATCAATGGATCCATATAAACGGCTCTTAAGAATGGCAAAATCAATACCCGCATTGATAGTAGATGAGGTTTCCCATTTCAAGTCATCATTACCGTAATTGACCTGGCTAACACTTTGATTTCCAAATACCAACCTGTTCAATGAAGCGCCTGATGGGAATTCTTGGTTACCAGTCATACCCCAACCTAAACGGATTTTTAATTGATCAAAAATTTCATTCGATTCCATGAAATCTTCCTCGGCAATATTCCATGCCAACGCTAGAGAAGGGAAGATGGCGTATTTGTTGTTCTTACCAAATTTAGTTGAACCGTCTCTACGAACTGTGGCTGTCAATAAATATCGGTCTTTATAGTTGAATCCTCCACGTAAAAACATGGATTGAAGTTCATTCTTTGGACTTCGGTAAGATGAAATATCACGCGTCGAAACTGGAGAATATTGCAAATAATCAAAATAATCTAATCCCAAATATTTAAATCCACCTCCAAAGGTCATGTTGTTCCTATAATTGAAATTCAAATATTCATAACCTATTAATGCATTAACGTTCCAATCTTCATTGATTTGTTTATTATAAGATAGGGTATGCGTCATTTGCAAATTCGTCTCATTATTGTTGGAAATAAATGCTTGTTCATTTTCCGCCGCTGATGGGTCGATCAATCCTGAACGATACATACCTTCACGACTACCTATTTGGCGCATTGCACTATAGATAAAGCGATATTCCAAATCATCAGTGATCTTATAGTATGGAGCAACATTGATAACGAAAGTGTTGGTCGTTGCTTGATCTTTGAATGCATCAATACTTGTCAATGGGTTTCTTGTTGTCGTACTCACAAAAGTATTATTGCCTTGATCGTCCTTTAATGGACGGGTTGGATTCCATTGCATTGCTTGAGAGATTACGTTACCTTCTGATCCTACCATTGCATTGATAGGTGCATATCGGTTATCTAATTGTGTTAAGAACAATGAAAAATCCAAGCCTAACCTTTTGTTTTCCAAAAAGTTAAAGTTACCGGTGAAGTTTCCTGTATACTTTTTCAACTGAGAGCCAATGATGACACCATTTTGATTTAAATAACCACCTGAAAGTCTATATTTTCCGTGATCTGTACCTCCAGAAACATCTCCATAATAGTTTTGGGTAAGGGCTTGACGGGTGATTGCTTTAAATGCATCCTCATTACCTCCAAAATCTGCCTCTGCGATTTCGCCTGGTGTGTAATATTCCAATGCCTCCCTGAATCTTGCGGCATCTAGAACATCAGGATATTCACGCATTCCTGAAATACCAGCCGAAGCACCAATTTGAATAACAGGTGATCCTGCATTTCCTTTTTTAGTTGAAATAATTACAACCCCATTGGCACCACGTGAACCATAAATTGCAGTTGCAGAGGCGTCTTTTAAGATGTCCATGCTCGCAATGTCACTAGGGTTCAAATATGTCAATGGATTGCCTCGGTCAGAAGAAAATCCGCCACGACCTTCAGGTAGAGGGGAGTTTCCTGCCATTGGGACACCATCTAATACGAACAAAGGGTTGTTACTCGCTCGGATTGACGAGTTACCCCGGATGCGAACTGTGGCCGCGCCACCTGGTTGACCAGTATTATTGATCACCATAACACCTGGCGTTTTACCCTGAATCAATTGATCTGGTGCTGTCATCAATCCTTTGTTAAAGTTTTTTGCCTGAATGGTTACCATGGATCCTGTCAGGTCTTTCTTCCTGGCAGTACCATAACCGATAACAACTACCTCATCAAGACCTTGGTCATCTGAAGCTGCAAGTTGTACATTGATATTTCCATCGGTAATCGCAACATCCTTGGTCTGGTAACCTATGAAGGAAACTTCTAAGGTTGTTGCGGTTTCAGGCACTACCAATGTAAATGATCCATCGGTAGCTGTTGTGGTTGCAACGTTCGTACCCTTAACCTTGACTGTAGCACCTGTTAATGGGCTGCCGGTGTCATCCTGAACCGATCCATTAAGAGTTTTCTGCTGAGCAAAAACTGGCATGGAAACGATTAGGGCCATAAGAGTAAGGACGTACATTTTAAGTAATGTCTTTTTCATACAATTAGAATCTAATGTTATAAATGAATGGTTTATAGAATTGGGTAGGATTATGAAATCCTGAAAATTTTGCTTTTAATTAAAGCACTTTCGTAATGCGGATCTCCATGAAGTGAAGCTCCAAACATGGTCGAACTGGGTAGTCTTTTTCATATTTGTTTAGTTTTTGGTTATTTATATATATAAAAATCAACAAATATGTTACAATCAAGAAATCAAATGGTCTCAATCTTATATCAAATCGTATCATTGGGAACGGTGTCGGTAAAAATCTACTTAATTAGTATTTTTTATTACGTGGTTAAACATCTTTACTAAAGGTTTTAGAATTAATTTGTATTTTACAGTAACCTTATAAGCATACATTAAACTTACGTTATGGATTCAGCTCTTCATTCAAATTTTATATACCTATCCAACCAAAACTTAGAAAAAAATAAAGCGCAGTTCCCGGCAATTTGTTCCAACTTGGATGCCTCAAATCCTACCATACTTTTAGTAGAAAATGATAAGGAGTTATTGGCATATTTGAATAAGGAATTAAAGGTGGATTATGCTATTTTGAGAGCTAGTAACAGAGAAGAGGCGCTCGAAATTCTTAATCAACAAGAAGTTCATTTGGTTCTGTCTGAAATCAAGATTCCAGATTTGGATGGGATACTTCTGTGTAGGCAAATCAAAAGCGACCCCCAGTTAAGTCATATACCCGTTATCTTTATGTCATCACAGTATGGAATTGAATTGAAAATTTTAGGACTCAATAACGGTGCTGATATTTATATTGAAAAACCATTCTCCCTGGAATTCTTAAAAGCTCAGATCCAGAATATCCTCCTTAACAGACAGAAAATAAAAAATTATTTCACAAACACCAGGAATAACAAATCCAAAAAGAACGACCAAATTTCAACAGACCACTTTATGGATAAATTGAATTTATTGATAGAGGAGAATATTTCAATGATGGATATAACGGTAAACCTTCTGGCAAGACTGATGAATGTTAGCAGACCAACCTTATATAGAAAGGTTGAGAAATATTCAAGCCTTAAACCTAATGAATTGATCAGGCATGCAAAATTAAAAAAGGCAGCCGAATTACTTCAAACAAAGAAATATACCGTGACCCAAGTTTCTTCCATGGTTGGTTATTCGGTTCAATCTAATTTTTCCAGAGATTTCAATAAATACTTTGGTGTAAGGCCAAGTGTTTACCTTTAAGCCTAGCTGAAGAATTATTTTCTCAAAATCTTTTCCATAGACTTGCCTTTAGCCAACTCGTCAATAAGTTTGTCTAAATATCTTAACTTTTGCATGAGTGGTTCTTCGATGTTTTCAACTCGGTATCCACAAATTACCCCAGTTATAAGTGAGGCATTCGGATTGAAATGGGGAGCATTATTATAGAAATCTTCGAAATTGGTCTTATCTTCCAATATTCTCTTGAGATCATTTTCATTGTATCCAGTTAACCAAAAAATGATTTCATCAACTTCTTCCTTTGTCCGGCCTTTTTTTTTCAGCCTTAGCAATATAATGGGGATAGACCCCCGCAAAGGACATTTTATAAACTCTTTCGTTAGCGCCTGCTTTCATAGTATGATTTTTTTAACGAATAAAAATACAAAAAGGTTGATGTCTCCACCAACCTTCATATGCTATATTTTCTCTTTATTTTATCAGATTTTATCTTTTTGAACTACATTCATATTCCTGTCTAGAATGATAGCACTGTTTTTCCTTTGGTGTGACCTTCCAAGACTTTGCTATATGCGTCACTTGCATTTTCAAATGGAAATACGCTATCAATTTCCCAATTGAAAGTGCCACCTTCAATACCATCAACTACATGTTGAAGGTTTTTAGGATTGCGTTTCACCCAAATCGGAATAACCCTATCCGAAGAAGTTTTCTTTCCAGCGATTGTACTGATTATACCATCTTTTTTAACGGTCGCCAATGAAGCTTGCGTAGCTTCTTCAGTTCCCGCCATATCTACCGCGGCATCAATTGGTTCTGGATGGGCAGCTTGGATTCTATCGATCAATCCCTCACCGTATTCGATAGCTATTGCTCCAAGGCCTTGAACATATTCTAAGTTTCTTTTTGAAGAAGTTCCTATAACTTCAATTCCTCTTTCTTTGGCTAGTTGGACCGTAATTGAACCAACACCACCTGAAGCACCATGTATTAACAGGGATTTAACAGGACCAATCTCATCCAAAATCGTCATCGCAGTCTGTGCAACCCCAGGAATTGAACCTGCCACTTCCCAAGAAATATTCTCAGGCTTACGGATTAAATCGCCAATAGGCACATCGATGATCGAGGCATGGGTGAAACTTCCGCCAGAACCTAATACAGCATCACCAATTTTAAAACCCTCAGCATTCTGACCGACAGCTATTATTTCACCGCTGAACTCAGTCCCAAATGTTTGTGGTAATCCTGCATGTTTGAATTCACCAGTCATTCTGCGTGCATCAATAGGGTTGATACCGGCAGCCTTCGTCCGTATCCTCGCAAAACCTGCCGGTAAAGACTCTAATTTATATTCTTGAATTTCCAAAACTTCAGATGGACCGTAGGATTTTGCCAATAGAATTTTTGTAGTATGATTGTTAGTTTCCATATTGCTTTTTTTTTGTTGAGACAAAACTAAAGATACTATTAAGAAAGATTACTATGACTTACTTTTTGGTTACCGGTTACTTCAAGGTAACCTTATCTATAATCGTAAATTCTTCTTCCATTATTTTCAGAAAATCATCTTTATGAATTCCAGCCTCTGATTTTAATTGAATATTCAGGAACTGATCATTTACATGATATATTCCTTTTCCATAGATACTATCAACTATGACCTGCAAAGGGTATTGTTTGATATCCATATTATAGATGGTGTCCTGTCGTTTTTCAATGTCAAATTTATCAATATATCGATCTCTAAATGGAGTAGAATCAACTTTTAATTCAATATTGTTTTTTTTATACTCTATAACTGGGTTCATTAAATAAGTGCCTGTAACTACAAATGTTAAAATTGAAAGATTCCATAGAGCATGATAAAAGATTGAATATCGGAATCCCAATCTAACTCGAATATATGCTAATATAAACCCAATGGTTATTTGAGGTAGTACGATAATTAAGGCAAACAAATAGAAGATCCAGCTGTCGTTCATATAGTTCTCTAAATGAATAAGTCCAAATATCAAAGTACTGCTGTAGACTATCCATCTGAATCTCTTTCTCCAATTATTTCTAGAAATGAAATTGTCATAAAACCTTTTGTAGGTAAGAAAATATCTAAAAATAAATTCTTCAATTAGTGGTGCCAGTATTCCAATAGTTATTATAACACTGACTGGCGATTCAAATAATAAATCCGGATGATTTATCAATGGTAATAAAAAATCAATGAAATATAATAAAGGAAGAATAAGAACCATTATAGCTATATTAAACAGAAATAAGCTAAAAAATATTTTAGAGACTGTATTTTTTGTTAATGGTCTTAATTTATGATCCGATGGGTTTTTAATGAATTGTAAAAAGTGGTAAATAATCCTTAGCATATAATTGGTTTGTGATGGAAGATATGAAATAAATTTGAAATCAAATTTATACTCCCAACATTTCTTTTGCTCCTTTTATATGAAAATCATTTTTTGTTTCCACAGCGAAAAATCCATAAGCTAGGGCCGTGGCCGCGGATCTTTCGACCGATTGTTCATAGAGATGTTCCCAAGTTTGACCGCCAAGTTTCTTGTATTCTTCAATCAACAGTTTTAAGCTCTCTTCCCCAAAAACCTTTAAATGACCAGAAAAATCCATTGCTATATCACCCATATGTGCAGTAGTCCAATCAATAATGCCGGAAACTTCATTTTTTTCATTGGTTAGGATATGGCCCGCATAGAGATCAGCATGGATAAATTTTGAGAATGCTGGCCAAAGACGTTCATTGTCAAGCCAATTCTTATACCGTGTTTCCAACTCATTGGAAATACCGATTTCAGCTTTTACAAGCTTAAGTTGATCTTCGATTTCTTTTCTGATTTCTGAGCTAGATTTTATCTTTAATTCCTTTTCTTTCACTTCAGATTCAGGAATGCTATGAAGTTCTATAAGTACCTTTGCTAGAGAAGGAACATAATTGGGACTTTCTTTGTCCATATTCCAAGTCACTTCATAAGTATTGGCATCGAAAGTTAAAGCAGGTTTATCTGTAAGAAGGCGGTATGCTATCAATTCATGGTTTGCAATCTCCCAATCAGGTACCTCAACTGATAGATGTTTTTTTACTAGATCCAAAATATGTTTTTCTTCCTCAATTTGAACAGACATATCCTCCCGTCTAGGAATCCGGAGGATCCATTTTTGACCGTTAATATCTGTAACTATTCCAACCCTGAAGTCGATCCCCATATCATTGAAGTTTATATCATCTGTAATTACAAGACCATGTTTTTCAGTAAGGTTTTGAATTTCTTGTGTAGTCATAATTTTTTAATAGTTGTTATATTATATCTTTCGATTTTAGATAAATCCTACAATTTATCTTAGTTTATTAAGAATAATACAGTATAATACGATAAAAATAAATTTATCTTTTAAGAGTTTGTGATTTTTTTCTCTTTTTGGCAAATAAATTTCTCCTCAATTAGCATTAACATTAAAACCTCAAATGTGAATTTTGTCATACCAATAATTATTAACTTATTTATGCATGAATTCTATAACCTATTGATCCAATTCAATGCTTCTTTTATAGTTTCTTGATTTTCTGAAGCTGCAGTATTATGACCAAGGTCGGGATAAAGTTTATGTTGAAATTGTTTTCCTTTCTTATTAAGTTCTTCTAAAATTTCTATTGAAAGATTTACAGGTACTTGAATATCCTTTCCGCCAAAAATCCATAATCCTGGAATAGATAATTTATTCAATGTATAAACTGGATCCGTATTGATAAATTCATAGCGGTCGGTGTCGTTTTTAATATGTTCTCTTGCATCTTTTTCGGTATGTTTTTTCCAGAAATCTGTATCTCCATTTGTATAAAATTGAAACCTTAATTGCTCCTTCGTGGAAATTAATGCTCCACTGAATATGACCATAAAATCTACTTTTTTATTTTTATTTGCTGCAATAGGAATTATCCAGCCAGCTTGACTAAAGCCCATCAAACCAATCTTTGTTTTTTTATTTCTAATTTTTTGAGAGAGGACATTAACAGCGGCATTTACATCCTCTGCCAAAAGATCAAGATTCGTAGAGTCGATATTATTAGTGCCAACTTCAGGTCCCGCATAGACTCCTTCTGATTCTCCAACTCCACGCTTATCATAAGTCAAAACGGTATAACCACTTTTCGCAAGGGTAGTTGCAAATTCTTTCATTCGCAACTCTTGCCCTGACCCATGAACTAGTAATATTCCGGCCTTGGGAGATTTTACATCATAAACCGTCCCTGATAAGGTAATTCCCTTACTTTTAAATCTTAAATTTTTAGAAGAGTATGAAATTTCTTGGGCATTTAAGTTGAACAATGGAGTAATAGAAATTATTGCTGTAAAGATTTTAAACATAGTTTTTAAACCTATCCAATGAGTGGATTCTAAAATTATTTTGCAGAGCATATAGAGTAATTAATAATTGTCCTAATTTGCGCAAATGCATCAATATTATAATCGATGATTCCGTATATAACTCTTATTCCTCGGTAAAACCATGATTTGATACGGTAAAAACTATTATTTAATTATTTCTTCCCTTTTTTAACATCACTTTTTTATCATTTATAAAGTAATAGAATTATCTTGGGGGGTTAAAATGCAGGCGGTGGCACGCCCAAACCCTACTTTTCGTCCTGCTCGTCCATTCTTCTTATAAGTTCCTCCCGAAGCGCATCAAGGAATTTTGTACGGTTCATCTGCCGGTTTCTCAACTCCAAATAGGTCTGATAGAAATTGCCCAAATCAATGCCAAAGGCACTTTCAAAATATTGGGCTACTTCTCTTATGTCGTTGCTCCCGTTGTCAAACACAATTTGATGATAATGCAGGGCATAAATCAGTTCTATCAATGCCACTTTGCTACCTGTCCATTTCAGATTTTTCGGGGCTTTCGATTTGTCTTTTTGGAATTTGTTATATAACTGGTCTTCGATGTAAACCTGTATCAAATCGTTGGCTATTATCTTGGCGACCTTGTAATCATGTGAAGTTGAAAAGCTGTGGTCAGACTGGAAATAATAAGTGTCCAACCATAGCTTAATATCGTGGTTGTCCCGTAAAAACATTTTCTCGTCAAGGAACGAGTTATTGCTACGGTAGTACTTATAGAAATCGAGGTTGTTGTCAAAGAACCTTTTTAGCTTTTTCAGTTCTTTGTTGAGGTATTTCCTTATGGGCTTTGCTCCGTACGGCTTTTTTGTCTCGATTTTGTAAATGGCATTGTAGTAGATGAGTTTAGCTACAATGGCAGGTTTCTGATATTTGAAAAAGCGGATTTCTTCATCTGTATTCTTAAACCCTCTTTTCAGGACATACCCTTTCATTTCGGACAGGCATTCAAGAATATGGTGTATAACGGTTTCTATCCGTTGTATGGAACAATCGGCTTCAATCTCGAAGTCATTGATGACTGTTTCCAGTTTGTGTAACTTATCATTGTAAAATTTATCCATTTACTCGCATTTATTCTCCTATTGAGGTCCGACCGGAGCGTGCCGATCCGCTCTTACGTTAGTATTTGTTAACCCATTAGCATAATTTTAGACGGTTCCCTATTGGTTGGAGAATAATTGTTTAGAATGCAGAAATAAGGCATTAAAAAAATTATTCTTCAAGATGATTTAAGATGGCTGAATTTTATTCAGCCATCATTGAAAACTACTTCACATGGATTGTGGGTGTGTTATTTATTATTTTCCAATGCTCATTATCCCGAATACATATTATCAATGAATGAAAGATAAGAAACTCACTTTCCAAGGTCACGTGTGCAATAGCCATATGGTCTGATTGCTTTATGCTGTTTATCACCAAGCTCCTTGGGCTTCCTCCGAATCGCTTGGTACGGATGAGTTCGATATAGTCAGATTTCGAGAATACAAAAATCCCGTTCTCATCGAAAAACCCGTCCTGTATATTCTGAAAGCCGGGATGTAAGATTCTTTCCAATGCTGCTACATCACGATTGTCGCCAGCTTTTACAAATGCTTCGATTGCTTTTTCTGCCTGTTCCATTTTTATTTGTTTAAAATGTTCGTAAATAATTCTTTTTGATGGTTTAGTTGTTGTTTGACAGAGTCTTTATCATCCGTTCCGTCCAATGAATAATAGTAAATTTCCCTAATGCCAATAAAGTTCAATATCTGCTGCAGATGCATTTCCACTAGATTGGGCAAAGCTGAATCCAGTTCCCCCATAGCGGAGAGAATGTATGCTTTTTTATTCTGAAGCAATCCGATTGCTTTGTCTTCGTCGTATCTGAAAGTTTTACCTGTCCGCAGCACAAGGTCGAAATATGCTTTCAGCGAAGAGGATATGCCAAAATTATACATAGGCACTGTGATAAGGATTTCATCACACCCTAATAGTTCTGCTATCAATTGATTAGACAATTTTATGCGGTCTGAAGTATCCCCGGCAGTATAAAATTTCTCAAGTACTTCCTGCTCAAGATGAGGAATGTGGGAGGTGCCTACTTCCCGTATACTGATGCTCCCTTCCGGATTCAGTTCTTTCCATGCCCGTACGAAATTGTCTCCCGCATTCCGGGAATAGGAGTTTTTTAAACGTAAGCTACTGTCAATTCTCAATAATGTCTTCATCTTTTTTACTATTTCTATGGAAGACCATTTGAGTGCTAAATATGTGACAGCTTGGTAATATTTTTTAGCTTATCCGGGTCTACAATGGAATATATTTCCTGGATCAATCCATCTTCACTTAATTGGAGTATATGACAGTTATGGAGCTTTTCATGCTCCCAAAAGCAGATAGCAGGTTGATGATTGAAAAATTGAAAGGTAAATGTTTTTCCCATCAGAAAATGCTGCTGTACATAAACCAATAAAGTGGCCGTAGCTGTTTTCCCTATTTCCGAACCGCTCACTACCTGCACCTTCGTACCTCCGTCGGCACTGAGTTGTATGTCGTCTACCAATAAGTTCTGCAATTCCACGATGTCAGCCTGAGCCAACGCTTTCTGATACCTGCCTACAGTCTCAAATGAGTGACCCAAATGTGGGCTATAACTTGAGTATTTACTGTCTTTCAATTGTTTGTTGGCCCTGCTCAATAGCTGACGTGAATTTTCGGTGCTTATTTCAAGCAGTTCAGCTATCTCAGCATGTGAATAATTGAAGCCCTCTTTCAATATGAAAGCCGCTCTTTCTTTTGGGTTCAGGTACTCGAACAGCACGAGCATGGTATAGCTTGCCGTTTCGTCCCTAATAAGTTTTGCATCGGCATTATCAAATGAAACAGGTTCGGGGAGCCATTCGCCGAAAACTTCTTTTTTGCTTTGGCGGGTTTTAAAATTTATGGCATGATTAATCGTGCTTTTAATAAGAAAGTTGGATTCGTGGCGGATGCTCGATTTATCCAATGTAATGTATTTTTCCAGTACATCCTGTACCAGATCTTTCGCATCTTCATAAGAACCGACAATATTGTAGGCATAGGTCAATAACTTATTATAATGTTTCTCCATCTTTTTATTCTATTTTTGATATTAGCAAATTTCAGGCTTTATGTTCCTTTATCGGCCAGAACTTCCTGCACCATAATCCTATTAAATTTTTCCGGTTCTACAAAAGCTGCATAATGCCCTGAGTTTTCAAACCAGATGAATTGTTTTTGAGGCGCTTTTAGTTTCCTGAAAAATTTATAAGCAAGTGTGGACGGGGTATTATAGTCACACCGCCCTGCGATAAAGTAAACGGGGACTTTTACTTCCCGAACCGTTTTAAATAAATCTACCTGCATTACTTCATCCCACATGGCATTCATTGTGAAGACTTGTCCCTTAGCTATCAGGCTATCTTTATAATATTGCCTGGCAAAGGAATCCATATTTTTATAGAGTTGGCCAACATTGGTACCTTCACAAAAATCACCATGAAAGTGCCGGAGCCATTTTCTTGATAAATACAGGTCTGATAATTCATTTTTTGAGCGGGACGGGTAATGCTTACGGAGTTTTTGCAATTGAGCCATTGCTACGCTGTCTTTTTTTAACCTAGCCTGTTGAATTGAATAATCGAGCGAAACCTTTTCATTCAAATACATACTGGTAACCTGTCCCACGCCAATATAAGCCTGAAATAGCGATGGATGCTTTTGAATCAGATGCATGCCCATAATAGAACCAAAAGAATAACCAACCAAATATATTTTCTCTTTCTTAAAACGCTCTTTAAGAATATGTATTAAACTTAGCGCATCATCTTCCAGCTGTTCAATAGTGATGCTTCCGGGAGGCAGGGTATCGTTGTAGGATAAGCCCGTTCCCCTTTGGTCGTAAGTAACCACCGTGAAGTGCTGTTCCAATTCCTTATTGTGTGTTTGCCAAAAATAAAAATCAGAAAACCCAGGACCACCGTGCAATATTAGCAAAACAGGATTTAAGGCATTATTACTTTTAATAAATACGCCGTGTTTGACACCATTTAATTCGATACGGTTGTATTCTTTGATAGAATTAATCTGGGCTGTACAAAACTGCCAGCTGATTGAGATCATTATCAAAATGATGAGGAATTTTTCTTTCATCTTATTCATCTAAAGTGCAAATAGAAACATAAACGTATATAAATTCACTATTTTGCCGATTCCAGTCCTAACTGTTTTATCGGCTTTTAATTAAATAGCCATTCCGCTTCCACCAACTACTTTTATACCTTCAGGAAACTTTTTCCAAAAACGGATATATTTATAATTAGCTTCAAAAGGTTCATTCTTATAATTTCCTTTTAATTCCATCTGCAAAGTAATGACAGCCAGATCAGCTATGATATTCAGTTCTTCTACTTTGGGAATGAGTTCCTCGACTTTTAAATTCCCTTCACGATAGGTCTGCAGATCCATTTCTTTGGTTATCGTCTGACCATTGGGAATTATAAAAAGCAAATCAGCATGCAATAGGTTGTCGAGTACTTCCGTATCCCTATTTTTGATGGCTTCGTAAAGTGTGTTCTCTAGATTTAAAATTTCGTCCTTTGTTATCATTTCTTAGTCATTATTAATATGCATTAAACTTCTGTTTGTGCTGATTTCCTGTCCTGTTTTATACTTTCTATAATTTTCAAGTCTGCTATAAATCTATAAGACTTACTCCTCGACCATCTGATAAATACCCCTTTCCATCGTAATACCATGTTGTTTTAAAAAGGCGGGCATTTTAATCCCCGCTTTTTGCATTGCCTCCCGTATGACCACTCTGGCATCGTCCATCCGCTGTCGGTCCGCCCAGGTAGCAATCGTAATGACCCGCAGGTCTCCACTATCGCCTGTCTGTTGAAAGATTTCATATTTTACAAAGCCGGGCTGTTGCCGAAGTGTATTCCTGATGAAAATCGATTTTTCGGAATACGCGGCGATAGCTTTTTGGGGAATGCTGATTTTATCGATGACGGCGACATGTTCCGTAACAGTACGCTCTTCTCCGTTATTTTGTTCCATTTCGACTTGATTTTGTTGTTGACCAAAAGTATTCACCGCCATAAGGATGGGTATGATAAGGATCATGGTTTTTAATGTTTGTTTCATAAGACTTGAGTTTATTGTTTCCAGTTCAGTTTACCGTCTTTGTCAAACATTTCGATGGACGGGTTGCCCACACTATCAACCTTTAAAATAATTCTCGGTATTTCATTGTTATCCTTCATTACCAAAGCCGCATTCCCGTTTTCTGTTATCAGGTTGATACGATTGATATTATGTCCGGGTTTCCCCGTCAGGTCTTTGTCATTTATCACCAGCCCGGCCCTGAAATAATTGTCGCTTTTGTTATCCTGTGCGAGAATTCCAATGGCATCTGCATTCTGGTAATCGAATGATAGGGCATTTAAGTTAGTCTGCTCATTATCGGTAATAGCAAGACCGCCTCTTTCGTCGCCGTTCTTATCATAGAATATAAGACCTGCTGGGGCGTAAGCTCTTTTATACGTTTTTCCATCAATAATGGGCTCGGGAATATGGTCTGTGTTTGCAATAACGACACGATTTTTTCCCGAAGCATCATTGATATTTATTCTTTCTGCATTATAGTTTGACCTGTTATTTAAATATAGGTAGACGATACAAATCATCAACACGACATTGGAAACTACAAGGACGGATACTAGGATTTTGAATGGTTTAGGGATTGTTTGCATAATTGAGTATCATTTTTAGTTCATTATTCTTTTCATACTACCGTTTTCTTGGTGCAGATTACAATCCTATTCCATGCATTTATCGTAACAACCGCCATTATGATCTGTGCAATTTGATTTCCATCAAAAAGTTGTTCGGCCTGTCTGTACGTTTCATCGCTTAACCCGTTTTGGCTGATTAAGGTTACTTCCTCGGTTATGGCTAAAATTGTTTTCTCTTCCTTGGTAAATAATCCGGTTTCTTTCCAGGCGTTGAGCAGGAAAATTCGCTGTGCGGTTTCACCCTGCTTTAATGCATCCGTAGTGTGCATGTTGATACAAAAAGCGCAACCGTTGATTTGCGAAGCACGAATTTTAATCAGATAGAAATACGCTTTAGAAAGTCCTGAATTGTGCAGGTAATTTTCCAGAGCGAACATTGCCTTGAATGCATCCGGCTCAAGCTGCTGTATATCTATTCTGTTTTCCATATTTATTTTTTGTTTGTCATTATTTAGCTTTTGAAAGCACCATTTTTATTGCTAAAAAAGTCAATACACTGGCCATAAACCATTTTTGCGCCCTTACCCAAAGTGGATTTCTTGTAAGGAAAGAAGCCATTTTTGCAGCGGTCATTACAATAATAAAATTGATAGTGAAGCTGATAGAAATCTGTGTAATACCCAATGCCATACTCTGACCTAATATATATCCATATTCCGGTTTGATAAATTGAGGGAAAAAAGACAGATAAAATACAGCCATTTTAGGATTCAACAGATTGGTTAAAAAGCCCATCAGGAACAGTTTTCGAGGCTTGTCTTTGGCAATATGCTCATTCACTTCAAAAAATGTTTTGCCATTGGGTTTAATGGCCTGATACGCCAAATACAACAAGTAAATAGCGCCCGAAATTTTCAGTATTCCGTAAGCAAACGGAACAGCCAGTAATATAGCCGTCAATCCAAATCCCGCCAGGACGATATGAAATAAAAAACCACAGATAACGCCAACTAGTGAAACAAGCCCGGCTGTTTTACCCTGCGTAATGCTTCTTGAAATAAGATAAATCATATTCGGCCCCGGGCTGATAACCATCAGGAAGGCAGCCAAAGCAAACCACAAAAGTTCATGAATTGGGATCATCGTTGTTTAAATTTAAGCTGTGAGTTTTTTGGATATCAAATTGTCCAGTGAATATTTTCCACTTCCCTGAATGAACAGTGCCAGACATAAGCCGAGCATCAGCAAATGATATTCGAATCCTTCACCTTCCTTATCGCCAAACCAGTTCATGAAAAAGCCATGCTCGAGATGTCCGCCAAATAAAATTATTCCGATAAAAAGTCCACCCAATGCAATTGCCCAAAAACGGGAGGCAAAGCCCATTATTATAAAAATGGGTGCAAAGAACTCTATTACAATAACCAATAGTCCCACCAGCCACGGCTGTCCCATCTGTTGCAGCCCCTCCAAAGTTTGGGTAAACCCATAGCCATCAAACCAGCCCAACATAGCCCTCGCTCCGTGTGGAAACATAACGATAACGATTGTCAGGCGAATGATCAGACCTGTATAATCATTGTGTGTACTAAAAAATTTCTGTTTCATCATTTTCTTTTTTTATTCTAGTTCATATCTTGTTTACATTCCCTTCAAATATTGTGGTTAATGCAGGTAATTGCTATTGTTTCCCTAGTAGTTCGAATAAACTCGAAAATCCCTGCGCTCCATGCCCATCAGCTATTCTACGGTCCATGAGGTTTTTGATTTCTTGCATGCGCAGAGTTTCCACATTTTTTGATTTTCGATGATTTATGAGGTCATCAAACATAGCGGCTTGAACCTGAAGCGGCCCCAAGTCGGGCTGATATGTACCCAACTGAATTTCATTGACCATTAAGGACAGCAGTGGGCCATAGCCCTGTAGGGTGCCCTCAACCCGTTGTGCAAAAGCGGTTAAATCCACACCTTCTGTATGCACCAATTGAAGGGTATACAAAAAGCCGATTAAAAATTCATAGCCAATTGCTACCTGAGCTAAAAAATCTACAGCCGCGGCTCCTGCGTCCTCTCCGTAGTAAGTAATGGCACCTAGCTTTTCCAACAGCGGATACTGCGCATCAAAAACGGTTGGCTTACCACTGAATAATAACTGTGCTTTTGCGGTTCCGATGTCTATCGGGTCTGCCAATATTTTGCCATCGATATAGGAAGCGTTCTCTCTTTCAGCCCACTCAGCAAAATCACGAGCCTGAGCAGGCGTGCCGCTCGTTAAATTGATGAATACTTTTCCTGCAACCGCACCAGCTACCTGTTTGAGCACTTCATACACAGCCGTATTGTTTAACAGGCAGATCACAACCTGGTTACTGGCAGCAACTGCCTCACTAAGTATTTCTATACCAGCTGCACCTGCTTCAACTAGTGGTTTACATTTTTCCGCATTACGGTTCCACACAACCGTATCATAACCTCGATTGATAAATGTATGGGCTATCGCGGCACCCATATTACCCAATCCAAGTACCGTTACGCTCTTCCTTTTGTTGTGAGGTATTTCAGTTTTGATGTTATCTATATTCATATTTAATTGTATTTTAAAAGTTCTGTTAGAATACTCTTCGCACAAAAATTCCAAAGTTGCTGTAGTGTTCCGTATTTGGCCCGTATTGGTCAAAGTTTACACCCAAACCATATTGTACACCTTTATTGTCCACTCCTAATCTTGCATATTGCACGCTCTTTAAGTGCCCGTTCCAATGCATTGAAGTAATATATTGAAGCTGCAAACGCGCATAAAGATTGAAATCCTGATTTTTGCTACCTTGATATTCCACAGAACCGAACAGCTCAAGACTGGGGTTAGACCAAACATCCATTCTCGTAAAAATGAGATACGATAAGTCATTTTTTTTATTGAAATACCAAACAAAAGCCGAAGGCACAAACCGATTTCCTGGTGCATAGATAGAACCCAAACCGGTTGCCCAGCGTTTATTTATTTCGTAAGTAAGATACGACTGGCTCATCACTTCAATCCCCCGCTTTTTGTCGTAAGGAAGCAAAATAGAAGACGTGTTAAAAAATCCTAACGGCTTTTCCGCAATGATTTTGCCGGAAAACATATGCTGATAATAGTAACTCGAATGCCCTGCAGTGATTTCCACAGGGACTTGCGCCTCGCTGTGCAAGCACCACATGCAGAAAAACAGGCAGGCCAGCAAGTGTTTTATTATCGTTGTTTTCTTTCATCGTTCCCTTCAAATTTCTTTTTGTTAGGCTGTGGTCGGATAATTATTACAGTCAACCACTGTTTAAAATATGGACACATGAAGTGCAGAAAACGTGACAACCTATTCAGGATATCTTCTTCCGTTGGTGATTTGTCTTGTCTTTTCGTAACGAAAGAAATGCATCTTATCTAAACTTCATTGTACGTTTTCTGTAATACCATACGAAGATATGAAGGAGCCTAGCCGTCAATACTGTAAGTATGACGGCAAAAAATGTAGTTTTTTCTGTTTTTGATGTAGAACCCGCGATTATGCAGGAATTTCAATTGTTATTTTTGAACTCAGTGGGGAGCTGACCTTCGTAGCTTCTGAATGCCCGGGAAAAATGAGAAGAGTCTGTGTAGCCAAGTTGAAACGACACCTCTTTGACAGACATATTCCAAAAGCTCAACAGGTACTTGGCCTCCTGCATGATATGAAACTCAATCCATTTTTTCGCCGACAGCCCGGTGTATTCTACTAATATTTCGCTCAGGTATTTTGGTGATATATGCAACTGTTCTGCATAAAAAGCGACATCTTTATATTGCGAGAAATTCTTTGAAACTAATTCTCTAAACTTTACAACGGTATGTTCTTTACCGTTGAGTTCCTTTTTATTGCCCCGATACAGGTTCCAGAAATATTTCTGTGAAATAATCAGGATTGAATATAGTATTCCCGATACCGCTTCGGGCTTATCAGCGATTGCCCGAAGCGTACTGAAAAGCTGTTGCATTTCTTCAAATTGACTGTCGGAGAGTTGGATTACACTCTTTTCATCGGGGCAAAAAAATTCAAGGGAATAGAAAAATGACCTACTGAAATTATTCACGAAAATATCATCATAAAAAAACAGGGTGTCATTTGATGGGAAACTGGTATTGAGCCATTGGCAGGTCATTCCAGGGCCAATCATCAACAAGCTTCCTCGTGTTAAATCATAATCGGTAGTGCCTATCCTGATGCGAGCTCCTTCACCATAATACAACCCGATAGTATAAAAGTAGTTTTTAAAGGGATTGGTGATTTTCAAGTCTTCAAGACACGTTTTTGATGCCAGATAATAAGGCGCTATATGGCCATCATTTTTTTGAGACCTTAAATATCTGAGTAGATCAAAGTTATCTGAATGTTTTTGTATCATAAGGAAGATGTCTAAAAATTAGTATAATCCTGGGAATGCTTTTCCGTCCAAATTGAAAAATGATAATTATGAAATGTGAAGTTTATTCTCATGTCAAACTTAGTATATCAGAAAATACTAAAATACGCAATTATTATCATTTGATAATGTATGGTTATTTATACTTCGTTGTATATAAATGTCCAGAATAAACAAGGAGTAGATACTACTTATCCACTCCTTACTGTGACTGGTTTTATTTTCGTATTACTTTTCCCAATCTGCCAGCGCATCAGCCACAGCAATGGCTTCAATCTCAATCAATGCATCCGGCGAAAACAATGACGATACTTCAAAAATAGTATCTGCCGGATAAGGGGGGGTAAAGTATTTGCCTCTCAATTCGACAATCTTCTCAAAGTTCTTCATGTCACGGAGCATGATAGTGACCTTAACCACGTTTTTCAGACTTGAACCTCCAGCTCTCAATACCTTGTCCAGATTTTCAAAAGCCATTTTTGCCTGTGCATCAAAGTCACCTATGCCTATAAGCTTTCCATCCTTGCCAATAGCGGTCTGTCCCGAAATAAACAACAGATCGCCTACACGGTGTCCCTGTGCCAGACGGAAAGGTTCATAAGCGTCCGGCGTAATTTTAATTTGTGAAATTTTCATTTTTTATTTATTTGAAGTTATAGATGTGTTCCTTTGTGCGAACGTTTTTCCTGTGATGCTTATACTGAAAGTAAAGTGCCGATTATCAAGAATCTGTTCATTTTCATTGTTCTCTTTCTAACTATTTTCAAGATTTAATTCTTTGACGATTTTCCGGGTATGGCTAAGGGTTGCCTCCGGCCATAACATTTCACGTTGAAAAGGAATCAAGGGTAACCCGTTCATCGTTTTCATCACCCAATGGGGATCTGCTAAGGCTGCTTTTCCGATAGCAACCAGCGTTGCATGGTTGTCCTTCAAGGCAACTTCCGCCTTTTCAAGATTATGGAAACCACCGTTGGCGATTACAGGAATGCCCGTTGCCTTCCGGATAACCGATGCCAATGATATTCCTTCACCAAAAAAGCTGTCCCGTTCCCATTCGCCCGTCTGCACCGCTACGTGAACAAAATCGGGTTTGCTCACCTTTATTTCTTCTGCCAGTTCTTTAGCTGTTTCAATACCATGTTCCCAACGATAGGTAAGGTCATTTACTTTCCCCTCTGAAACCCGTAAACCGACAATGAAACTCTGTGGCACGGATGTCTTTATGCCAGCGATAATTTCAGCAATAACACGGAAACGGTTCTGCATATTGCCACCATAATGGTCGTTTCTGTGGTTCAGTTCCGGTGTGAGGAACTGGTCTAACAAATAGCCATTTGCCCCGTGAATTTCTACGCCGTCAAAGCCTGCTTTATAAGCGTTTACAGCTCCATTGATAAAGCCCTGTTTCATTCTTTCAATATCCGTCAAGTCCATTTCTTTAGGGGTAGGAAATGCCCCCTGGCCACCGTAGGAGGACATCTTTGTACCAATAGGTTTTAGGGCAGACGGAGCTAAGGTGTTCTCACTATATTGCGATAAAGCACCTGCGTGCATCAACTGGGCGAAAATAAGGGAGGGAGATTGATGGACAGCACGGGTTACCTTTTCCCATGAAGCGCTTTGCGCATCGTTTACAAGTGCAGGTTGGTTGTTATAACTCTGGCTACCGTATACATCAGTGTAGATACCCTCGGTAATGATAACTGCAAATCCTCCAATTGCAAATGCGGAATAATAGTCCTTCATTTCGTGCGTAGCCAAGCCGTCCGCCGTAGCGCTCACGCGTGACATGGGGGCAACTACCGTCCGGTTGATCAATTCTCTTTGCCATGTAATGGCGTTCTGAAAAATAGGATGATGTTTCATTTGCTTCTTAATATTATGAAGCAAAGTTGACGGTAATTGATGGAGAAAAAATTGATCTAGGTCAAGACGGTTTATTTTTTTTCTTAATGCGGCTTATAAATTCAGCTGATACACCCAAATACGATGCAATCAGATATTGGGGTACTTTGGATGCTATGTTTGGGTAGTTTTCCAAAAAGGCATAATATCTGCTTTCGGCATCCTGAACATTGTTATAGATAATTCTTTTTTGCAATGCGCCCAGATAACTTTCTAATATTATCCGAAAGTACCGCTCCAAACGGGGAAGTTCAGCCAGTAACTGCTGAAAAGAGTAGTGGCTAATCTGTAAAACGGTCGTTCTTTCTATGGCTTGGATGTTGTATATTGAGGGCTTCTGTTTGGAAAAGCTATCTAAGTCAGAAGCCCACCAGTCGTCGATAGCGAAAAACAAGATTTCCTCATTGCCATTGTCAGCGTTGATGTAAAATGCTTTCAAGGCTCCCGAAACGACATAACTATCATAACGACAGGTATCGCCATTACGCAAAAGATAGTCCCCCTTTTCCAATGTTTTCTCTGTCCAAAAACGCTCGAAAGCTGAAATTTCATCCTGGGTAAGATCTATATATTTCGAGATGTTTTTTAATAAAGTATTTTCGACCATATAAGTATTTCATTTTCGTTTACAATTTAGTAATTATAAATACCTGTCAGTCTCTTTTATTTCGAGGTCATTGATACTTGCGTATCGTTTTTTCATTAAGCCATTTTCATCAAACTCCCAATTCTCGTTTCCGTAGGCTCTAAACCATTTGCCATCTTTATTTCTGTACTCATATTCAAACCTAACGGCAATTTTATTGTCGCTATGAGCCAAATACTCTTTTTTGAGCTTGTAATCCAATTCTTTTTCCCATTTTTCGGTCAAAAATCTTACAATTTCTTCCCGACCATTGATAAACAGGTTTCGATTTCGCCATTCACTATCAATGGTATAAGCCATTGATACCTTTTCGGGATTTTTTGCTTTGCTGTCTCCAAAGTAAATGGAGGTAAGGGATGTTTCTGTTCCATTGTCTTAAATTAAATTGTTTACGAATTGCCTATCAGATGATTAACCAGTTACGGACACATGGCGTTGAGCCTGTTGCGATAGAACAGGCCTTAGACCTTACCATTCCCGAAAATAAAATCATGCTTGCATTCTATCTCGCTTGACCGGAAGTTGAGAACGACAGGCGTGCATTAAATGTCTTTCACGGAATGCGTAGGGCGAAAAAAGAGGGGCGGTATATGGGTACTGCTCCTTTGAAATATGTCAATAAGATAACAGAGGGCAAAAAGAAATTCATTGCCCCACATGACTTTGAAGCCACCCTTTTGAAATGGACATTTGAACAAATCGTTTCCAATAACTTCAATACGGAACAGATATGGAAAATGGTTCGGGAGAAAGCCGATGAAAAGGTCGTTTCAGCAAAAATAACTTTTGGGTAGCCGTCCGAAACCCCTTGTACTGTGGCAAAATATTCATTCCTCCCTACAAAGAGGAAAAAGGATATTTTGTCAAAGGACAGCATGAGCCATTAATCAGCGAAAAGACGTTTGCGGATGTACAGGATATTCTCGATGGGAGAAAGAGGGTTGTAAAGCTTAAAATCGTGGCTATGGACAATCTACCGCTTAGAGGCTTTATTAAATGCCCTAACCCTAACTGTAATAGGATGCTCACAGGGAGTGCCTCAAAGGGCAAGATGGGCAATTACTATTACTACTATCATTGCACTTCCTCCTGCGGAGTACGGTTCAAAGCCGAAACCGCCAATGAGGCTTTCCTAAAGCAATTAAGGTATATGTCGCCAAAAAGAGGGCATGGTCGATGTTTTTATCGAAGCCTTTATAAAAGACTTCAATAACAAAACCAAAGCCCAAAACACGGAACGGGCAAATATCATAGGTGAGATTGATGCGTTGAACAAACGCTATCAAAATGCGCTTTTAAAAAATGCCGATGGGGAGATGGCAGATGACGATTTCCAAGAAGTAAAGAAATTGACCAAAGGAAAGATTGAGGTTTTGGAAAGAAGATTAAACGACTTGGCAGTAGTGGGAACGGAAATAAAAGATTTGGCAGCATCCACCTTAAAAAAGGTCGCAAACATTGACAGACGCTATGAAAACGGCGATATTGAGGAAAAAAGGCTTATAGTGAGTTCGATGTTCCCCGATTTTTTTGGAATTTGACGGAACACAACATCGAACTCCGAGACTAAATTCTGCGATTGCTCTTATTTGTCAGAATAACAGTAAGTTATAGAGCAAAAAAAAATGGGACAAGTCTTTTCTTTTTTAGACTTGTCCCAAGAAGTGGTCCCGCTGGGAGTGGTTCAGCCCCACAAACCCCAAGCTCTAGCCCTGAACCTTCTCCGAATCGAACCCAATATGGGTGCCTTCGGAACAATATTCGAATCCCAGCGGGCACAAAAAAAAGCAACTCTTTTGGAGTTGCTTTTTTTTGTGATCCCGCTGGGCAATGTCATTAAGTTAAGAAAAAAAGAAGGCCATAAATCACGTAAATGTTAATTTTGAATTCACTACTAAACAAATCTAAACAACCGCGTTTATGGCCGATGTAAAAATAGCACTTAAAATCGTTTCAGACCTAAAAAATTTTATTTCTATCTGTTTAACAGATCCTCTGCTGCTCAATCTTTTCAGGAATTCCAAAACCCATTTCACCCGGGACCGGAAGCTCAATTTCGAGGAGATTGGTCTTGCTGATCGCCAAGATGTGCAAGCGGACCCTCTCTGTCGAACTGGAAGGTTTCTTTGGTGAGCTGGGCAAGAAGATCAGTTGCTCGGTGAGTGCCTTTTCCCAGCAGAGGAGCAAGCTGAGCCCCCTTTTCTTCCTGGTCTGGAACCGGGTGCTCTGCGAGAGCTTCCTGCGCCATGCACCGGGGGATACCAGGAGATGGATGGGCTATCGCCTGATCGCAGTTGACGGCTCCAACCTTGCCCTGGTGAACACGCCTTCCCTGCAGGCCAACTTTGGCGGCCAGAGCAACCAGAACTCGAGCTTCGTGCAGGCAAAGACCTTCTATCACTACGATGTGCTGAACGACCTGGTGACCCATGCCTGCATAGCCCCATACCGGACCAGCGAGCTGACCCTGGCCTCCCATTGGATCGAGGAACTGCCCGTGGACTCCATTGCCATCTATGACAGGTACTATTCAACGTTCAAGATGTTCGCGCTCCATAGCTGGCAGGAGAGCGAGCGCAAGTTCGTGATCAGGGCGAAGGATTCGCTAGAGTTTGTCAAGAGGTTCCTGAAGACGGGAAAGGTTTCCCAGGTCATCGAGCTTGCCCCAACCCAGGCCTCCATCAGCGGCCTGCGCCAGAGCGGGTTCGCCACGGACAGCTCAACAAGGATCCGCATACGCTTGGTCAGGGTAGAACTGCAGTCGACCACGGAGGTGATCGCGACCAACCTATGGCAGGAAGAGGGGTTTGAGAACGATATGTTCGGGGACCTGTACTTCAGGCGCTGGGGAGTGGAGACGAACATCTCCAAACTGAAGAATACCATGCAGATGGAATCCTTCAGCGGGCTGACGGTGGAATCCGTCGAGCAGGATTTCTATGCAACGGTGATGATGTCAAACCTGCATTCGATACTGATCAGGGATGCCCAGGTCCAGCTCGACCGCGATACGTCCACGAAAAAAGTACCCCCAAAAGGTCAACGGGAACAAATCCTTCGGAAAATTAAAGGAAAACCTGATAGCCATCTTTTTCAAAAACAGGGAAAGGGAAATCCTCAGGGAGCTCACGGCCTATTTCCTCAAGGACACATTGCCCATTCGAAAGGGAAGATCATTCCCAAGGCAGCTTAAGACCTCGAATAAAAAGTGCAAGCACAGGACCTACACAAACTACAAACCGGCATGATAAAATCCTTAACTTAATGACATTGCCCGCTGGGATAATATTTATTAAATTCACATCCTGATTTTCATTTTGTTAATTATTTTGTTTTTCTAAAGGCACCAGTTAAGGCAGTAGTTTAAAAAATTTGTATAAGAACTTAGAAATCAAAATTACAGAAAATAAAATGAGTTTTAATCAATTTAAAATCATAAAGTTCAAAGGTTCGAATCCTGCCAATCTCTCAATTACTTATGACGTATTTTGAAATTTTCAACTTATTCCATATGTAGATGTGGATTTGCGAAATAGTTTGTACATTGGTTTCGCAAATACGATTGTTAGCGGAAATTTTATGACCGATAGTAACCAAAAAAATAAGTTTAAAGAAATTTTGAATCCATTAAAGAATGGAAGTAAATTGCTTTGGATTGGTATTCCAATAGTTTTGATTGCTCCAATTCTTTTTACAAGAGATTTTTCAATTATTAGACTTTACCCAAACAGGTAATATTGGTGATACTATTGGTGGAATTACTGCACCGATTATTGGTTTGATCGGTGCTATTCTTGTTTTTTTAGCACTTAAGGCACAAACTCAAGCTAATATTCTTGTTCAACAACAAATCGAAAATCAAGCAACAGAAAAAAGAATAGAGAATGAAAGCCTACAACTTAACAAACTTTATGAAAATTTAAAAAGTAGTATAGATAATTTCAGTTTTACAACTTTAGATACTTGGGAATTTGCTAATGCAGATAATATGAGTTAAGAGGTTCCGAAGCATTTTATAAATTATTCCAAGACTTTTATTGTGATTCGCATTTGGATGAAGAAGATTTGAAAACTAATCCTAAAATCACCGAGGTAATGAGTATCTTACAAATTTGTGATACCTTACTGGATAAAATATTAGAATCTAAAGTTTATGATAGAGAAACTTTATACTTATTGACAATGCATCAATTTTTATATAGAGTTTTCCCTCGAATTATCTCTGAGTATCCTAATAATATTGAAATTTATTATTGTGATAGTTGTGTGAAGAATCACGGTTTCCCTTCAAAAATTTCAACATTGTTTAAAAGTATAATGGCAAAATGCGATAGTAAAGTTTGTTAAAAAAGCTTCTGCTAACATGGGTAGCTGTTGCACAACCTCCAATTTTATGAAAATGTTAAAGATTTTTGACCAGCTTTAAACCTTTTAAGCGAGGTTCTTTTTTCGCAAATGCTCTTCTTATTTAGAATTTGGGATAGATTAGAACGGCTCTCTTTAACGCTATAATGGTCATCAAAATCGACAAAGGAATTTACTTCTTCAAGGTTATACTTTGGGCTTTGACATTTGGATTTTTGCGGTTGAATTTCAGTAGTTTTTTTAGATTATAGCAGATTGCAGCCGTCAAAAAATGTTTATTCGCGCGTGCCATTCCTCGACTATTAACCCGTCGCATATTGTGATACACACCAAAAGAACGCACATTTTCAACGTTCTGATCAACAGCAACAACATGCATTCGGGAACCAATATCAATCCCTGCGAATGTGGATTGACAATCTGTAGTGAAACACTGTTTTTTTCCATGATAAGTCTGATTAAGAAACTTCCTGGATACATGTTCCAAATCAAAATTTTTCTGTACGGGATTCCTTTTGGATCACCAAGTAATTCGTCAAATGTCTATCTCAAATAATAGACCTATGTATCCGAACCAGATTTTAGGAAGGACTCAAAAAATAGTGCCATTAAGTTTTCCGGTTTCTTGAAAAAGTTTCAATACTAATCTACAAACTAGATTTGACAGTTGTCACAGCTCTTCGATTGCGTAGCGAAATATTGTGATTTTAGGACGAGACATTTATTTCATTTGTTTTCATTATTGTATAAAGAGCTTAAAATGAAGATATTAATTTTGTTTAGATTTATACTATTAATCTTCATTAATACCCTCAATGATTCTAATTTCCTCTTCCGTTAATTCGTACAATTGATAAACCAATTGATCGATTTGATCTTGTAAAACTAATATTTGATTATCATTTTCATCTAATTCTAAAATTAAAGATACATAATTGATGATTTCCTCTTTAACTTCAATTTTGTCAAGTATTATAGGAATTGAATTTAAACTATTAATCGTCACTTGGGGAAACGTAGTTTTAAAATCATGGAAAACAATTTTCCAAAAATACTTGATGAATTTTGAATTAATCACTCCTAACAAATATTTTAAGAAACGTAGATCGTCATGTAAAACTGTAAAGATATTACCTGTTACTGCGTATGGTTGTTGAACTATTGTAGCAGTCGGTTCACTTCCAATTTGTCTTATGCAAATTTTAAAAGGGGCAAGATGCATTTCTCTATCCCAACAACCTCCTGCCGATTTAGGTTTTTCAAATAAGACATATTCATTAGGTTCTAAATTTCCATATTTAAGAATGTCACTGCCTGTTAATATCTTGATATATTTTTCATTTTGTTTAGTTTTTGAGAAAAATGAATCTCTATCACCAGTTATCAAACCGCGATTAATTTTTGAAAATATTACCTAAAATTGGAAGATGTTTTAATTTATTGAATATTGAAAAATTGGTTGAATCTATGAGTAAATTCCAATTGATCCCTATTTCACTTTTAAAATCATTTTGTGAGATTACTCTAAAATTACTTTTCTTTAATATGACATTTTCAAGCTCTGTAGTAAGTTTAATACTTTTAGCAGAATCAGGAAAATGAGATTTTTCAAAATGGAAAATACCAGTATGTACATCTGCTTCATCAAATATTTTATTATGAGTAACTGCAATTATTCTTATGTTAAAATGTTTATTAATAAAATTTCTCAAGTTAATTGCATAGACATTATTTAGAATAGAACTAGGAGTAATAAAACATATATCTCCTCCATTTTTTAATATAAATGTTCCTAATTGATAAAACAAATGAAATAAATCTATTTTAAAGTCTGCTATTGGATATGATTTTCTGAAATATTCTAAATCATTAATAGAGGTATTATTTGGTTGAACCATTTTATAAGGTGGATTTCCAATAATAACATCAAAACCTATAAATTCACCTTCATCATTGAGTACCTCTGGAAATTCAAAACGCCATTCAAAAGCATTTTCATAGATTTTATTTGCTTTTATCTGTTCAATTTTATCCTTTAATAGATCAATTTTACTAGATAATTGCTTTTTATCTTTTAGTTGGCTTTTAGTTAATCTTTCCTCAAAGAGATGGGTAGTTTCATATTTGAGATAATAATCTCGTTCAAGCTTGATCAAGTCAGTGACCTCCTTACTGTTTTTAGAAATTTCAGTTTTGAAATCTGATTTAATATCAGAAATCAATTTTTCCATCTCTCTTTTTTGCTCTTTGTTTTCAGCATTTCTATAAGTCGATACAGCTTGTTTATAACTATCTATTGTCCATTTACTTTTTCTCAAAGCCTGTCTAAGATCTGCTTCTATTGCAAAGCGACTAACTAAAGAATTACCACATTTGATATTAATATCAATATTCGGAAGTGTTTCTAACTCTGTAGAATTCTTGTAATATGCATTTTTGAGCAACTCAATCCATAAACGCAAACGACATATTTTGACCGAATTGGGATTGATATCTACACCGAAAAGACAGTTTTCAATAATGTTTTCCTTTTCGAGAAATAGGGTTTCTTGTACACGTTGGCTCTCTTTGACTAGTGGATTATATTTAAACAGTTGTCCGTCCTCATCTGTGATCATCAGCTCATCATTGACAACCTCTACATGATATTCTTTTAGCCTTTTGCCCTCACGATCCAGAAGTATTTTCAAATCGTTTTTAATAGTAATTATTTCATTAAGTGCAGACACTAGAAAGTGTCCAGATCCAACTGCAGGATCACATATTTTTATACTATTTACAATTGATTCGCTTCTTTTCTATCTTCTATTTTATCATACAGGTCATAGATAGTCTCACAATTCCAATTCTTTACTTCATTAAATTTTTGAATGACAGCTTTACGAATGGTTTCTCTACACATGTACATCGTGATGAAACCAGGTGTAAAGAAAGATCCGTCTTTGTAACCGTTTATTTTTTCGAAGATCAGACCAAGTACGGAAGCATTGATCAATGATTTATTTTCCTCTTGTATTTCCTCGCTTCCTTCTGCTCCAAAATCATAAGCATCTAAAAATTGAAATAAATATTGAAGTCCTGAAAGGTTCCCTATGAATTTCCTTCCTTTTTTATCCTTCAATACTGTCTGAGAATAAACTGGAATAGTCTTATCATCTTTCAGATTGCTGATAAACAAAGTTTGCTGTTCAATATCAGTAGGCTCGAATAAGGATGAATTAAGATAAGGCACTTTTTCAAAAGCTTTTTTTACATCTTGATTTCTTTCGTCATGCTTACGTGCTAATACTTGAAAAAACAAACTGTTTAGATCATCATAAGTTTTTATCCTGCTTAATTTGAGAAAGGAATACGAATTATCACCTTTGTGATAAGAAATAAGTTGAGCTTCTAATAGTTTTAGAAACAACACCCTATTAATCCATGTAATATTAAGCTCTAACGCAATATTAAAAAGTCGATCAGGCAATGTGTTGCCAAATTGATTAGGTTTCTCTAATCGGCTAATTTTATCTAAACTGTCTAATTGAATGATAGTATCCTCTAAAAGCGTCCCTGTAAATCGATTTTCTTCTTTATTACGCTGTATTAGTTTTTTACTTCCTTCCTTAATTTCAGTCAACCCAATGATATGCAACAATTCACCATAGAATCTTTTATCTAGACTATTGCTGTCATTGACAAATGACAATTTTAACAAGTGTTCTGGTGATAATAATTTAAATAAAGCAATTAATTTACTATCGTCATCCTTACTTTCATTACGAAGTGGTTTTTCATAATCTTTTAGAGTAAAATATGTAAATTCAATTTCGGTAGCTAACTGAGAAATAAAAGGTTCCGCAATTAGTTTATAAAAGAAATCAGTTTTTGAATCAGCTAAACGTCCTTCTTCAAAATCTTCAAATTGCTTAACAAAAGTTTTATTTTGTGCAAATAATCGATCAAATATGGTCGCATCAAAAATAAACCATTCATAGATATTTGTAATTATCAAATATCTTATCTCAAGATTTTTATGTGTGATGCGTTCTCTTAGATAATATAATACTAATTCATGAAAAGACTTAACATTAAGCTTTTCTGTTGAGACCATTTCACCTTTATTTGTGGGCTTTTTAGTCTCTATAATAACGCCTACCGAACTATTGGAGTTTTGACCATTATGAATTACTAAATCGTTTCGTCCTTTGGTATTGATATAATGATTTTTCTTAAAATATGTATCTTTTAAAAAATCAGATATTAAATTTTTATGAAATTCTTCACTTTCTACATCATTTGTTCGATCTAATAGGGTTTTTAGATTTGTTTTGAAAATTTCAATATCCGATCTATTTGGTTTTACTTTTAAAAAAGCTTTGTTTAAAGCTTTTCTTGGTTTAGTTAATTTCAGAATCATATAATAAGCTAAATCTTCAAAATTGATTTTATCTCACTTAATAAAGATGAAAAATATAAAAATCAATAACAAATAATTGATATAAAACATGACTTTTGCTGATTATAAAACTGACTGCAAAAGGAAAAAAAATTAACTTTATTGATTGTCAAAATATTTTATTTTTAGTGAAAATCCTACTTGAATTTGAAAATATATCAAGTACACGGCGTTGAATGTAGTTTCATAAATGAATAGCTATAAATATACCATCAATACATGATTTGACAAATATATTATTGTTTTAGCAGTTCTTTCAAAATATTCATTATATAAGAAATATTTTTTTGTATTTTGCTAATTACAAAAAGTCTCCGTTTAATAATTGTTTAGAATTAATTCTAAACAATTATTAAATTACCTATAATACATGTAGAATTTTGTACAACCAATTATGAATATTTCTAATTATTTATTTAATATATTATGTTAGATCAATCATTTTCTTTTCAAAATTTCAGAACAATATTTGAAATCGAAAATCGTAAAGGAGGCATTGTTGAAGGCTTTTTCTCGGATGAATATTTAACCAAAAGTGAAGAAGTGTCATTTAAAAGATTGGAAATGAGGAGTTTTATTCCAACAGAAGAAGAAGATCCCATTTTAGATGAACTCCAACTTGAATTGGAGAATTTGCTAAAACAGAAAGAATCAATTTTGGAAAATGAGCTTTTCACCATTAGTAAAGAAGTAAATCAAGCAAATTTTAATTTTTGTCTAAATCATTTCAAAGGCAAAAATGGAAAATTTATATACACCATCCAGAAAAGCAATGCTTCCTATTTTGCTATGAAACAATTGCAACATAATATTTATAGGAGTTTTAAGGTTAAACAATCTGATAGATTCCAAATTGTTAAACAAGTAAAGAAACTTCTACAGGATAATTTTGAAAAATATATTGTAAGAACAGATATCGAAAGTTTTTACGAAAGCGTACCTCAGGCTTCTTTGATGCAAGTTATAAATGGTAATCAGTTACTCTCACCAAAGTCGAAAAAATTGATTGCAGGATTACTGCATAATTTCAATGAGATTAGTGGTCAACTTACTATACCTATTTCTGATCGGAAGGGTGTACCACGTGGCGTTGGAATAAGTGCATATCTGGCAGAGTTATATATGAGATCAATAGATAATCAAATAAGACAACTTCCGGATTTGACATTTTATGGACGTTATGTAGATGACATAATTGCTATTTTTTCTCCTTTAAAGAAAATGAAGCCAAACACTTACCTTGATAAAATTGAATTTATTGTGAATCAAGAAGGACTTAAAGTAAATAAGGTAGGAATACCGATTAAAACTTATGAGATTGATGCATTCACTAGTAATAAGGAAAATTCAATTGAATTTTTAGGTTATTGTTTCAAGCTTAACGGAAAAAATTATGAAGGAATTTATCTTTCATCAAATAAAATAAAAAAATACACTACAAGATTGACGGCAACCTTTGACTCCTTTATTAAAGATAGCACATATAACTATAAGAGTGCAAAAAAATTACTTATCCATCGTCTAAACTTTCTAACAAAAAACACGCACTTACAACGTCCCAAAAAAGGAATAATAGGAATATATTATTCAAATAGTTTGCTGGAAAACGACAGCAGCTGTCTAAACTTACTTAATAAAATAATGCATGACCTAATTGACAATAAGTTGCCATTAAGTATCTATGCAAATCTAAACCCGAAATTGAAACGTTTTTGCTTCAGGAAGGGTTTTGTAGATAAACAATTCTTTCATATTTCATCTAAACGCACAACCGCTAGAGGTACAAGAGGCAAGAATATTCCTGATACAAGATCAACAATTATGAGACTTAAGAGACCGACTGTTAATAATTTTGAAAAAATCGTTTTGGCCTGGAAATAATGAAGAAAAAAAAATCTAAGACACATAATTATAGTAGACATAGGTCGATACTGTCCGATACATTAGCCTACGAAACCCCTCTCACTTTTTCTAATCGTTATTTCTACAGATTTTTGAGGAATAATAATATTGATTTAATAACGTCTAATGATAAAAATTCTCATCAAACAATCATTTTCAATGGAAAAGGAGATGCTATATTAGAAACCGTTATTAGAGTTCTTTTTCAAGTTGAAAATTCCCTAGCATTAAAAGAAATTAAATTTACAAATTATTCTAATTGTCTACATACAATTAATAACTTACTGGCATTTAATTCTTTAACTTCTTTTTTGTTGACATTAAATGGATTGCTTGAACTTAGGATTACTAACCGTAGATCATTTTTAAAACTTTTGTCTAGTATCGATGGATTAAAAGGAGAAGCTGAGTACATTTCTAAAAGTCAAAAACGCATTTATAAAGGAGATGACCTAAAATTTTCGGTTGAAAAAGTCATTTCTTTAATTTTGCAGAGATACTGTGATGTAACTATAGACCTAAAAAAGCTAACTATAAAGTGTTCCGCGAACCATCCATTACTCCCTAATTTCCTTGGGTATGAAATAATTAAGGAAAATATATTGAAACTAAATGAAAAAAAACTTCGGAGAACATCATTTAATTATAAGATATCTCACAAAGATAACGATTACAGGGAGTTGTCAATTCCACATCCCAAAACTCAGACTGAAATCATTAATTTTTATGAAGAATACAAAGAACTTATTATCTATTACTGTGGGGTTAGTCCTTATTCAATCCGAAAACCTGATTCAATTGCAAACTTCATTTTCTTTAATGATAGATTCCATTTGGAGCACAAAGGAGATAAATATGATAATGTAGAGGAAAGTGGAAAAGGAATATGAATCATTGAAAACTTTTTTCACTTACCGGAAATATCCTAACATCCATCAATTTTATGAGGATTACCGTTACCACAGAGCTGAGAAAAAATACAATTCAATGTTCAAATTTGATATATCGAAATGTTTTGATAGTGTTTATACTCATTCAGTAGCTTGGGCTATTTATGGAAAGACCGTTGTTAAAGAGAGATTAAAAGGTGCAGATATTACTTTCCCTGGTAAATTTGACGCATTTATGCAGAATGGAAACTTTGGAGAAACTAATGGTATATTGATTGGCCCTGAATTCTCAAGAATCTTCGCAGAAATAATCTTGCAAAGCATCGATAAAGAGATAGAATGTTATCTACGGGAAGAGAAATCTTTAATTTTTAAAAGGGATTATGAGATTTACCGTTACGTTGATGATTATTTTATATTCTATAATGATGATGAAACCCGTGACGAAATACTTTCTAAATATAAAGTAGTAATGAAAACCTACAAGATGTCTTTATCTGAGGTAAAAAACAAAGAGTACGGAAGACCACTAATAACAGAGCTCACAATAGCTAAAAATAAAATTATCTCCTTAATAGACAGTGAAATATGTTACATCATTAAAGAAAAAGAAAATTCTGAATTTTCGGATCTAAATTTCCGTTGTAATGCTAAAAACTTGATTACTAAATTTAAGATAATTATTAGTGAGTCTGGTGTAGCATACAAGGATATTATGAATTTTACATTAGCAATTCTTAACAAAAGAATAGACGATGTAATTGAAAAATTTGACAAGTATTACGGACATCTGGTAAGATTTGAGTTTAAAAACGAAGGGAAACCAGAGAGTTTTTCAGTTGATGATGTAACTCGAAAATTTAAACATGAAAATACTTTTACTAATTTTCTGATCGAATTATTGGATTTCACTTTTTTCATTTATACTGTAGACCCAAGGGTCAATTTCACCATTAAGCTCTGCCGTATTTTGTCACGAATGATAACGCTATACACTGAAAAAATAAAATTTTTTACAGGTACTTTTAATGATCCTATTTCTAGAACCGGACCAATTTATACTTCTATTAGAACAAAATATTCGTTAGAAAATAAAGATAGAATGTTCAAGAAGATTTCAGATGAAATTAGGCTAGTCTTAGAAAAAAAACAAGGTTAAAAAGTATGCGCAAATTGAATCTCTTTATTTATTGATTGCTGTGCAACAACTAGGTAGAGACTACAGTCTATCACCAGAACTACTCATAAAATATTTTGGTTTAAAACGTTCGAATAATAATATTCTTGAGTTCGATTTTATACCCAACTATTTTGTAATTACAGTTTTGTTATTCTATATTAGAGATGCGAAAGCTTATGTAGAAATTACTGACCTAATCAAATCTTGTATTATTAATAAGATTGAAAATATTGACGGTGAAAAAGGATTGGATACTGAAGTGGTATTGCTTTTATTTGATGTTTTAGTGTGTCCATATCTTGATTCGAAATTCAAAAGGAAAGCACTAAATGCATTTGGAGTGACAAATCAACAACAGCAAGATCATTTGATAAGTTTTAAAAAGAAACAAAAATATTGGTTTACTAAATGGGATAATTTCAATTTTCTTGATGAAATTGAAGCGAAGATTGCCCATGAACCTTATTAAAATATTGGGAGAGCACCAGTACCTACAGGTAAGTCGAATGAATTATTTGACCCCACACACCAGCTTTCCCACTTCACCCAAAAGGTGCCCCCAATTGGGGTTAAAATAGCCATATTACTGGTAGGCTATTTTATTTTTCTATAAAATTATTATCAAAAAAACAGCATTATTGTAAACACATTTCAGGGAAGAGAAGAAGCTGTAAAGCTATTTCAGGACAAAGATTAAATTTTAAAAGAAATGTGTAAACTTATTCCAGGATGAGTCATCTGAGCGAGTCATCTGAGCAAGCGGAAGTTGGGCATAGCCCTACTTTTTGCCCCTATTGCCCTGCATTCGGGGTTTTGAGTATCCTCCGGGGATACTCTTGTGGTTTATGGATAATATTAAGGTGTAAAAGGGTATACTTTGCAGTATGTTCAGATGAAATTAGATTCGAGCTGATTGATTTTCTTCGTAAATTAAATAATATTTTTCACATAATTGATTCATTGTCAACATCATCTTTAAACAAAATTTCTACTCTATTTTAGGCAAAACCTTGTCAATCTAAAATATTCAATTCAATTTTTATGGTTTCAATATCTATCTTAATTATTCAAATAATTAGGACCATTGTATGAGTAGAATAATAAATTCAGATACTAAATCCATTAGGTTCCAAGTCAAAGTTGATGAAAAGCTCCCTTTCCTATCCCTAAAGTTATGAAGAACCAAAAAGGATTTATTCGTTCAGATGGTTGACTATTTCTACAGAACAAAAAATGACCCCATAGATCTGAACGATGAAATATTGAAAAAGGAAATTACTTCAGGAATTTCAAAGATCCTTTCTTTTTATAGGCAGCAGGAGAAAGACCTGATTTTACCTCAGTTTGAAATCTTGGGCAATATGGAAAACTCCATAATTAAACTCCTGGATAACATGGAAAGCGCAACCAACAAATTAAATCAGCTTTCCATAGAACAACAATCATTAAGCAATAGGCAGCGTAATATGCAGGCAAGCTTTGAAGATGCTAAACTATTGAAAACTCGATTTAGAAAAATCTTTGAAAACTATGTGGCTGCCAGAGAGTCCTTGGGTTGGAATCCATCTTCCAGAATTAAGGATGAATTAATAAAGCTAGCTCTAAACCAATTATCAGACCTTTAATTTAATTCCATGTTTATAAACATTACAAAGACTGAGAGCGGAAATAATACAGGCAGCTGTGGTCAGCTGGTGAACTACCTAGAAAAAGAAAACAGGCTGGAGCCCAAACTAAGGGAGCTCTGGTTCAATAATGACTCTAGAAATATACTTCCCTATCAAGTCAGGACATCGATCGATGCCAATATTGCAAAACTTTGTAAATCAGATGGCAAATTCTACCTGATCAATATCAGCCCGAGCCAAAAGGAACTTGCTTTCCTTCAGAAGCAATATGGAGAGGCTGATATCCCCAATATGCTCAAGCAATATGCAGAAAAAGTCATGGACGAATACGCCCGGAATTTCAAGCGAGCCGGGATTTCCAGCGGAAGAGATCTCTTGTGGTTTGGAAAGGTCGAGAAGTATCGCCATTATGGATTTCGGGACAAAGAGGTTAAAGATGGTAAAAGAAAGAAAGGTGAACGTAAAGAAGGGTTACAGTTTCATATCCAGATCATTGTTAGCCGTAAAGATATCACCAACAAGATCAAGCTCAGCCCACAGAATACCTCAAGAGGAAAGAACGTCGAACATTCCAAGAAATTGGGACAGTTCGACCGAGTCGCATTCAAAGAATCAGGCGAAAAAATATTTGATGAACACTTTGAGTTCAATCGATCATTTTCCCAGCGCATGAGCTACGCTAATACCATGAAAAATGGAAATGCTTTGGAGAAACTTAAGGTTCAAAAAATCCAAAAACTAATTAACATTTTCCCCGATCTGTTGCCCATCGCTGGAAAACTGATCCAAGAAATTGATAAGAATATCAATCCAGGGGGACGAATGACGGATCAGCTCAGTATGTTCACAGATATCGTCTCGGAGATTGTTTGGGAATTAAAGCAGGATGCCTATGCAGTACATCGCGGCTCCAATGATGGGATCCGCGAACTGATTAAGGAATATTACAAGAGCAAAAGGAAAGATCGAAAAGTCATTAGGTATCGCTATTAATCCGTAAATTTCATTTGATCCTAACCGGTAATTTAGGATATCCTTCTCTTATGATAGTACAGCTGGTAACTTGAAAGGACTGAATCGACCGTCTTTCTACAGATTGTCCTTATCAAGTCTGATTTTTTGAGCAACTGGTCAAAATCCGTCCAACTGATATTGAAATTGTTCTCATAACGTACTGCACTATATGCACAATCAATAAGATCAATCAATCTCATTTCACTTTCCATATTTATATCAAAAACAGTATTGAATTCATCTATATAATTTGTGATTAATTTTTGATGGCTACGTAAGGAATGAGTTATCTTTTCCTTTCCCAATATTAATAACTCACAGGTTCTATAGCTCAATTCAAAGGCCTGGTGAAGTAGAAACGTCGCATTCTTTAATTTTCCTAAACTCAGATAAAACTGAACTCCCTGGAAGAAGCTGTCAACCTTTTCCAACTCATATTCAACTTGAATATTGCCGCGCTGTAGTATCTTGGAAGGTTCCAATAGGATTTTAGGAGCTTGGTAATTACTCTTTGGATTGATATACAGAAGATTCTCAGGATCTGTCACATAAAGAAAAGCCATTCCTCCATTTTTAATAGCTTCCCTTACTTCAGTGGTATGATAAACCCGAATTGAATATTGTGGAAATTCAGCTAGAATCCATTTTGAAGATGCTATAGCTTCATTCAGATCCTGCTTATGGCATGATGGAATTACAAGAATGATTTCTGGTTTTGAATTCTCTTTTATTAGAGGGATACAAATGTATATCCGGTCTATTAGTAGGTAATGAGTAATTTTTGAAACAATCCAGTTGAGTTCTTCTGAATTTTTTTTATAATCTTTCATAACATGGTTTATTTTGCATGATCTATTTTTTCTTTCCCAAGAGATATAGCTTTCGATTTCTGTGAGGTAAATAAGATTTCTAATAAAACTAATGGTCTGAAGGAAATATTTTTGTTTTTTGATGTTACATTTCCTATTGCTTAATACGGTCTCTAGACATTCATCTAAAAGTTTCCTCCAATTTTCAACAGGTCGGTATTTAAACTGAGATTGTAAATAGTGCCAAGGGTCCAATATCCATTGATTCTTCGAAATATCGAGACCTATTAACATATCATTAGGAAATTGCCAAGGAATTGAAAGGTCTACATCGGAAACTTTCGCGATAAGAAAGGTAATCCAAAATTCATCGAGTACATACAGGTAATCGTGAAAATAATGAACTAGGTTTCCAGGACTTCCATTCCCTCTCCAAAAATCCGCTGTAGGAAGGATTTCCAAAACCAGCTTAATTCCGTTCAATAACTCGTTCTTAGGGGTTTGGTCAAAAACTTCATTTAAACTACAATTATAATCATAAACCGTTTCTCGGTTTCTGAATGCTTCCAATTCTGAAAATAAGATCTTTTCGCTAAGTACCGATTTGTGCCGATAATTCCCGGAAATGCATAGTTCATAAGATAATTCGATCAATTGATAGAGAGCCTGAAGAACACTTAGATCATGATCTTCATTATATGGATAATCGGTACAATTTGGATTCAGACCGATAAAAAAATAATCATAAACTTCAGCCTTTAGAAAGCATAATGAAAATTGTGAAAATACGTCTTTAAGATTGTAATAATTAGCCTGACCAAAACGCCGTTTGGATTGAATTATGTAATCTGTCTCTATATTTAAGTCATCGATCTGTCCCTCACTTTCAACCGATTGAGTCAAGCTAATGAGCCAAGAAGCTTCCAAAAATCTGATTATTTTTTTATATTTTTCATAGAGAACAAGCGGCGAATTATAATTCTTCCAATATCTTATTCTTAAAGAAGAAACAAAAATCTCGGTTACTTCATCTACAATTTTTTCTGCATTGACCTGATTTTTGAAGAGTTCTTCTATAATTGATATCGGCTTGAGAATTTCCTGTTCGTTCAATAACGTGATGTAGTTGCCTAAATGATGTACGTGGTGCATAATGAAACTTATTAGATTTTATCAATAAACCATAGTCTCGCAAATCCGCCCAATCTTTTTCCATGCAGCGATCGTTGATCTAATTTTCTGCAAACAATGTTCAAAGCGGTTAAAGGATTCCCAATACAAAATAAGATACTTCCACTCGTGTAGCGAACCAAATCATTTGGTAAATAACTAGGTTCAGGGAGTAGCTTACAACCTAGACCTGGTATTACCAGTTTGCGATATATTTTGTAAATTGGTTGGGAGATAATGTTAACTTTGAAATTATGAATACTTCAAATAAAATAAACCATATAGGTAGAAAAATAGGAAGGATCCGTGAACTTCGCGGAATGAAACAGGAAGCTTTGGCCATTGAGCTCGGTGTCAGCCAGCAGACCGTTTCGGCAATGGAAAACAAGGAAAATATTGAGACTGAGCTCCTATCTCAAGTAGCGAAAATATTAGGAGTTACGCCTGAGGCCATAGAAAACTTTAGCGAAGAAGCTGTGTTTAATATTATGAACAATACATTCACTAGTAATGATACATCAACGTTAAATGCAATCAATATACAGCCAAACTTTAATCCCCTAGATAAATTGGTGGAAGCTTTTGAAGAAAATAAAAAACTTTATGAAAGATTGGTACAGGCCGAAAAAGATAAAGTTTCTTATCTAGAACACCTTCTTAAAAACAAGTAGTCCACTATATTTTAGAATTCTTTAAATCGAGATACCCTATATCGATTTTTAACAGGGTGGTGTTCTTTTCATATTTTCAATTTAAATTAATCTCTCATTATCAAACTAAATGTATCAATATGAGAGATTTAAGAAAAAATCAGATCGTCACGGTCGAAGACCTAGAGGTCATGAAAAAAGAAATCTTGGATAGCATCCAAAGGATCGGCAAAGAAAGTAACCTCAGATCACCTGTTCGCAGGTGGATGAAATCGGCTGAAGTCAGGGCACTGTTGGGATTTTCTCTCGGAAAGCTCCAGGCAGTGAGGGAAAGCGGACTTCTAGCCTATACCAAAATAGGCGGAAATATCTATTATGATCCCGAAGATCTTAAGAAGCTGTTCAGTGAAAATAGAATCCTAGAGCAAAAATGCTGACTGGTGTGGAAGGAACAGGGAAATCCGTGCCTCCCAAAATTGAACATGTCAGAATTTATTTTCTGCAGAAAGATCAATCTGCTGCCTTTGCACAAGAATTCTTTGATCATTATCAATCTAGAAACTGGAAAAACCGTCAAGGCACAAGGCTTTCAAACTGGAAATCCACCGCTTGGGAGTGGATATTAAAAGTAATTTAAAAAAGTAAAACTAAATTGGAACAGAAAAATGTCTCCTAACGTCCAAAAATGGAATTAAGGGGACATTTTTTAATTTCTCTTGTGAAAGAAAGAAAATATCGTCAATCTAAAAAGCAGTGAATGGCTGGCACATAGATTTTTAAAATTCGATTGTGTAAATAATCCTGATTTTAAATTTTCACAAGTCAAGTTTGTTTAATTTCTATGTCATATTTTAAATATAGCTGTTCAGTTACGAACAAAATATGTTCGTAACTGAACACTTTATAATTGACAATAATATCTAATTATCTGAAAAATAGCATTTTAAGAAAATGGCAAAATCATTGAATAGAATGTTGGAGTTAAATATATTTTTAACCATTTTGATCAAAAAATATTTCAAAACAGTTTTTATCAATAAGAAGCTGAATTTTAAATACTTGTTATAGTGCTTTCAAAAAAAATGATTGTATTTAAAAATTAACTCAGAAAATCTTTAACATGAAAAAACTAACTCAAATTATTAGGCATCTTTTGCGGAATAGACTTTTTACCGGATTGAATATATCTGGATTAGCGATTGGGATTTCAGTATGCTGGGTTATTTTTCGACTGGTAAATTATGAATTCAGTTTTGATAGAGATCTTCCGGAAAGGGAGCATATATATAGAGTTGCAATAAGTCACTCTTCTGATGGAAATGATTCTTTTTCTGATTATGTTCCATTGGGTTTACCACCATTTATTCAGGATTACGTATCTAGCAGTGAATTAACTGTTCCGATCTACGGCAAATATATAACCGAGGTGATCACAGCTAGTGAAAATGGAAAGTCCTCAGTCCATAATGCTCCAAATAATATAGTTGCTGTGAACACAAATTATTTTGAGCTGGTAAATTATAATTGGATAGCTGGAAGTAAATATAAAATTTTTAGTAGCCCTTTTGAGATTATTTTAACGTCATCAAGAGCAAAATTGTACTTTCCGGAATTAAAAACCGGTGAGATCATCGGGAAATCTATAATGTATGATACAGTTCAATATACCGTCACCGGAATTGTGGAGGATCTTAAAACAGCAAGCAATTTTTCAGGAAAAGAGTTCATTGAAATTAGTAAGAGTGATTGGAACGATTCAAATTTTTTAGGAGGATCTTCTCAAAATCAAATGTATGTGAAAGTCAGTTCAGAAAAAAACAAATCAAACCTTCTAAAAATTATCAACAATAAATTTGAATCCGAATATGCTATTGGAGGTTATACTGAAAAAGCAAGATTTCTTTTTGTTCCACTATCGGAAGTTCATTTCTCCACCTTTATGGACAATTCTGTCGATAAAAAGACTATCTATGGAATAATTGGCATTGGTTTTTTTCTATTAACATTATCCGTCATCAATTTTATAAATATTTCAACCTCCCAAATACCTGAGAGAGCAAAGAATATAGGGATACGAAAAACAATGGGAGAAAGTATGAGGCATTTAGCATTAAGTTTTGTGTTAGAGACTATAATTATTTGTTTGGTTTCCTTCTTCTTAGCATATTTTTTAAAGGATCTACTCGTTTCTCAAATTCAAGAATATATTCCTGAAAATTTCCATTTTGTAAATGATACAAAAGAAGTTATTTTATTTCTTATTATTTTACTAATTGTACTCGTCATCAGTACGAGTATCTATCCGATATATCTATCGAATAAGGTTCAGGTTGTAGAAGTATTAAAACATAAATCCATAACCCATATTAAATTTGGAAACTTATCATTAAAAAAACTATTGATCGTCTTGCAATTTGTTGTTGCCCAATTTTTTGTTGTTACATCTTTACTAATTGGATTACAGTTGAAATTTATGATGAATAAAGACTTAGGGTTTGATCATAATGCTATTGTAAACATACCGCTCCCAAATACAATCCGATCTGGATTAAATAAAGATCCCAATGTACTCGTCAATACCTTAAAGTCAGATACTAAAATTCAGGATGTAGCATTGGGTAGAATGCCATTAAGCAAATATTATTCAGCTTTATCTTTAAAGCATGCTGAAGGGTCAGCAATTCAAACATCTATGAAAAGTGTAGGTGACAGATATGGAAGATTATTTAACCTTAAATTACTAGCTGGTAGAGATTTACTAATTAAAGACTCAATAAGTGGTATCGCAATTACAAGGCGCACTTCAGAAATGCTTGGTTTTGATAAACCGGCCCTAGCAATTGGCAAACGGATTCAAACAAATGAAAGTAATATTGAGTCAAGAGAAATAGTTGGGGTTTATAACGATTTCAATAGTCGAACTTTACATGCAGAAATAGAGCCCATTTCGTTCATAACAACTAATAACCAATTATCATTAGATTATATGAATATTAAACTGAGTCAGAATACTAAGGATTGGTCAGCTTCTATATCAACCATAGAAAAAGAATGGAAAGCATTTTATAAGGATGGTTCTTTTAATCTTCAATTTTATGATGATAACATTAAAAAGCTTTATGATAACGATAGAAAGTTTGCTAAAATCATTAATTCATCAGCAATAATTACAATATTTTTAAGCTGCCTAGGCTTAATTGGCTTGATTACGATTACCACCTCTCAAAGGACCAAGGAAATTGGTATTAGAAAAGTCTTGGGAAGTTCTATCAACAGAATTATTCGATTGCTCTCTATGGATTACATTATATTAATAATAGTTTCAATTCTTATCGCGACACCGATTGCTTGGTGGTTTATTAAACATTGGCTTTCTGATTTTTCATATAAAATAGCAGTAAGTTGGTGGATGTTTTCTATTCCAGCACTTGGAACTTTGTCAATTGCATTTTTAACTATGTTCTACCATTCCTTAAAAGCTGCAAAAGCCAATCCTGTAGACAGCCTTAGAGATGAGTAAAGAATTCCTGAGTTCTGATTCTCAGGAATATCCTTGTCTTTTATACACTCAGGAGTACAACGTCGTCGTGTACTGCGTGGACTATTGTTGTTGCCAAATGGAAATAAATATGAGCTGAATTCATTTATATTTATTCCTGTTTATTTGGATTAATAGTTGACATATATGGTATAGCTAGTTTTATTCCATAAATGTCAACGTTTTAGATTTAGTAAATCAATACTAATGATTCAAGACAGGGAATTACGAATTTGATTGAAGTTTGATAAAGCAAATCAATATGAGTTCCCCTATCCTTAAGGATGCCTATCCTTTATCCTATTTGTTTGAGCTGTCCATCTTCAGCAAAGACGTTCGAGCGTACCTTCTCCCAAGTTTGACTGATTTTGTTCTTTTTCACTTTAGCATATCTCTGGGTTGTCCTTATGGTCTTGTGTCCGAGCATCTTGCTTACCTCCTCCAAGGAGAACCCAAATACATTTAGCATCATATCGGCAAAAGTATGCCTTGCCAAATGGGTATTGAGCTCCCTGTCCAATCCACACAGTACAGCAATTTCTTTAAGATAACCATTGTATCTGGCATTGCTGTTGACCGGTAATAAACGTCCCAAAATAATCCGGCATTCATGATGACTATATTTTTCTATCAGCTCTTCGATGATCGGCATAACGGGGACCATTTCAGGAACTCCTGTTTTTCCTCTTTCCTTGATGAGCCATTTTTCTCCTTTGAGCCCGACCTTGATCAAATGGGAATCTGTTAAACCGTGGACATCCTGGAAAGCAAATCCTGTAAAACATTGGAATATGAAAACGTCTCTTACTTCTTCCAATCGTTTGATCGGGATAACTTTCTGCCAGAGCAGGCATACCTGATAAAATTCTAAGGGCTGGATATCGGTTTCATCTCCGCCACAACGGAATTTCTGAATGGGGTTCTTGGTAATATTGCCACTGGACTCTGCAATGAAAAGAATTTGTTTGGTATTCTTGATCTGTTTCTTGGCAGCTGCTTCCTGCAAGACCTTTTCCCTCTCAACAGTTAGGTAACGATAGAACCGCGTTGCAAAGGAATAGTCAATATCTTGAAGATCCAGGTCTTTCTTTCCAAATGCATACTGAATGAATTCAGAGATCTTGTTCCTAGTTGATTTCCATTGCCTTAGTGTCTCGGCAGACCGGATCCCCTTATCTACCATTTCTTCAAAATTCTTTACAAAGCCGTCAGTTATGGTAAGGATGGTAGCGGACTGTGGAACGACTTTTTTAATACTTCCTTTTCTGTGACTGGCTGGAAGACCGTTAAATACATTTCTGAGCATAATGGGGGTAATATGGGAATGTTCCATCTGCAGGATAGTGAAATGCCTCTCAAGATCGGATGAGATCTGGATGATCCGTTTATTGATGCTTCTCGCTTCTGCACCACCCTTTGCTTTTTTGGCTTCAGTATCCCATTGCTGGGCTCTTACTTTCCTGCCAATGGAGAATTCTGCTTCTGCGCCGTCAATACTAACGCGACAAATAATGGGCGCCATTCCGCTGGCATCGGCTTTCGATTTGCGGTGCCAGAACAGCACCGTTAATTTCTGGTTACTTTTCATCTTTTTAAAGCTTTAAAATGTGTTCAAAAAAATGTTCTTTACATACTAGATTTCAACTACTTGAAGGTAAAACTGGTGCCCTAATCTACGAACTTAAAAAAGGCACCAGTTTGGGCACCAGTTCGATTGGTTCGAAAAGGATAAGTTTGATACAAAAATCTGTCCTGAGCGCGGTTTTTCGGTTATTTTAACGAGAAAAGGCGCTATCTCTAGCGCCTTTTGTGATCCCGCTGGGATTCGAACCCAGGACCCATACATTAAAAGTGTATTGCTCTACCAGCTGAGCTACGGAATCGTTGTTCTTTTTTCGAGAACCCTTCGTTGTTTGAAGTGATGCAAAGGTAGAAAAATCCTCAATATGTGCCAAATGTTTTGTCCTTAAATTTGTATTTGACCGAATAAGTCGCTGTTTTTCAGTTTGAAAAATTTAATAAAAATATTGCCTTGGCATTGTAGGAAGGGCATTTTGATTATAAATAGGTGCATTTACCTCGCTTTATAGATCCGATAATCAATTTCTCCGTCCTGATCCTAAAATAATTTGATTCAGAAAACCCTGTGCTAGTTAAATTTTGCTGGTCCCAGACTAGTCTTGTTCCACTCTCGTTCCACTCTCAGTCTTCTTTCGTTCGGACCTTGTTCGGACCTTGTTCGGGTATATTCCGAAGCAGCTCCGAACGAGGTCCGAAGGAAGTCCGAACAAGAGACGAACGAGAGTGGAAGGAGACAGGAAGGAGAGTGGAAGGAGGTTGTAAAAGACAGTAGACATAAGACATAAGACATAAGAATTTGAAAGGGGCCATTGCATGGTTGGTGGAGACACCAACCATGGCGTTCGTTGAGTCAGCAAACTGGTTTCAAAGCACAGTCAATCCAGCGCAAGGGGCAATGCGGTCGATGGCTAGCGGAGCCTAAGTCAAACCAGCGCAAAGGTCACTGCGCAAGCATTAGCCGAAGCTGGTCCATAGCGGAGGCGAAGCCTAGGTTAGCATATGTTATAGAGAGGATGGGGAGGATTAGAGGAGCAGCACGAAAGTCAAAGCAGCATGGTGCCGGAGCCGAGGCCTAGCTAGCGACTATTGAATTTGCTTGCTTTGATCATTCTCGGTACTCCATTGATATCATTTAGCACCTTAACCTCTGAAAAACCTTTCTTGAACAGGAGTTCTTGGGTTTCTTTTGCGAGGTACTGATTGATTTCGAAATAAAGAGCTCCTTCTTTTTTGAGGTGTTTCAGGGCGAATGAGGCAATGTGATCATAAAACAACAGTGGAGCCGAATCTTCTACAAATAAGGCCGTGTGTGGCTCGAATTGCAGTACGTTGCGGTGCATATCATTCTTTTCCTGTTGTGTGATGTAGGGAGGGTTGCTGACGATAATGTCAAATAATTCAGTGTCGGCAAAGACCAAGTTCCATTCCAGGATATCGAGGCAACGGAAATTTACTGGACTTTCGTTGTTGTTTGAGTTTTGTCTAGCGATAGCAATTGCTTCAGGGGAGATATCTACGGCCGAAACCTCTGCTTGGTTGAGGTTCTTCTTTAGGCTGATGGCAATACAGCCGGTTCCTGTGCCGATATCGATTATCTGAAGCTCCGGAGATGTATTATTTTCCTTGATGATAAGATCGACCAATTCTTCAGTTTCTGGTCTTGGAATCAGCGTGTCCTCAGAAACAATAAATTCAAGGCCATAGAACGGTGCTTTCCCGATGATGTGCTGAACAGGCCTCCCGGATTTCAGCTGCTGCAGGAATTTCTCGAAATCTGCTGTTGTGTCATCATTGATGTCCGTCTGCAGATTCATGCTGACCTGCGTCCTTGAATATCCCAGAAGATGTTCAGTTACAATATTGAACAAGCTCAGGGTTTCATCCTGATCATAAATTGTTGCTAATTCTGAAAGATACTGCTGTCTTAGGGTGCCAAGGGTCTTCATGGGGTAAAAGTAAAAAACAATTAGCTCAAACATTGAAAATTCTTTTTTCTTATTTCTGTTGTGTTGGGTGTAAGACCTATCTTTGTAGCATGCATGAAGGATATATGAAGCGTTGTTTGGAATTGGCTGTCTTGGGCGCAGGCAAGACCAGTCCTAACCCGATGGTTGGAGCGGTGATCGTCCGTGATGACGAGATAATCGGTGAAGGATATACATCGCCTTATGGCGGTCCGCATGCTGAAGTCAATGCCGTACGGTCAGTGATCGATAAGTATGGAGAGGAGAGGGCAAGAGAGCTCTTTGAACAGAGCACGATCTATGTTAGCCTGGAACCTTGTGCACATTTTGGGAAAACACCTCCATGTGCAGACATGATCGTCGATATGGGCTTTAAAAAAGCTGTGATCGCTTGCTTGGACCCCTTTGCCAAGGTCAATGGTATGGGATTGCAGAAGTTGCAAGATGCAGGAATTGAAACTGAAGTAGGAGTTTTGGAAGAGGATGCTAAGTGGTTGAACCGTAGGTTTTTTACCAAGTTAAAAGAATTCCGGCCTTATGTAATTCTGAAATGGGCCGAGACATCGGATGGCTACTTTGCACCACTTGAGGGGCAACGATGGATCAGTAATAATGCCAGCAAGCAACTTGTGCATAAATGGCGTTCCGAAGAAGATGCCATATTGGTAGGCAAGAGAACCGCCCAATTGGACAACCCAAGCCTTACCGTGCGCGAATGGGTAGGCAGGAACCCCAAGAGAATCTTGATCGACAAGAACCTAGAACTGCCAGAAAACTTGGCTATTTTCAACGATGATGCCGAAACGATTATTTTCAATGCCAAGAAAACAGATTGGAAAGGCAACCGGAAATATATTGAGCTCGAGAACTTTGATCTTTATTTGCCACAGCAGATTCTATATCAATTGTATCTGATGGATATTCAGTCGATTATCGTTGAGGGGGGCAAGAAAACGTTGGATCTTTTTATTGCTGCCGGTCTTTGGGATGAGGCGAGGATTTTTATTGGAGCTGATTCCTGGGGCGAAGGTATCAAAGCACCAGAAATCGAAGGAGAGCTGGTCGAAGGAACAATGGTAGGCAATGACAGGTTGATGATCATTAGACGGTAGGTCTTAGAACAAGCTAAAACAAGTATGCCACACCTACGGCGTTGGTGTTTGAAGCGATTTTCATTTCTATAGATATTTCATGCCGATGGCATTTAAGAGATATTTCATGCCTCCGGCATTTCACCCCGATAGGGTTTTCCCGCCGTGGCAGGTGTCTCCACCTGCCGCTGAAAAATATGCCTATGGCCTTTTCTATAATAGTTGCACCCCTACAGGGTTGCATGGTGTGATGATAGTTCGGGCCCTTCGGCTCCGCTCAGGGACCGAACGTCCCGGTGGCTGGGTGCATTCGAAACCAGGAGCCTGGTTGCTGGTTGGTGGAGACACCAACCAGGGCATCTAGTTTGCCAGGGACACCGACCAGTGCCTAATAATTTCCTCAAGATTAGAAAACTTTGCCTGATTGCTGGGGCCCAAGTCAGGCCATTGCCCTAGCGGGGTTGTTGATGGGTTGATGATAGTTCGGGCCCTTCAGCTCCGCTCAGGGACCGAACGTCTTGGTGGCTGAGAGCATTTGGAACCAAGGGATTGGATGTCTGGTCGATGATAGTTCGGGCCCTTCGGCTCCGCTCAGGGACCGAACGTCCAGGTGGTTGAGTGCATTCGAAACCAGGAGCCTGGTTGCTGGTTGGTGGAGACACCAACCAGGGCGTCTAGCTTGGTGAAGTCACTAACCAGGGAGTCTAGTTTGGTGCTTGCACCAACCAGGACATAGTCTAATGTCTTGTGTCTTATGTCTAATGTCTAAACCTATTCCCTATCTCACATCTCACATCTCACATCTCACATCTATTTTTTCCTATAAAGAAAATAACTATCTTTAAACATGCAAATTTCTGAGCATGTTTTACATTTTATCTGGCGATTCCGGTTGTTTCGTCAGTTTGGTTTGGTCTGTAGGAATGGGGAACGTGTGGAGGTTGTTCATCCGGGGAATTACAATACCGATGCAGGTCCGGATTTTCTGTTTGCCCATCTGCGGATCAATGGTCAGGATTGGTATGGACATATTGAAATTCATGTTCAGTCCAGCGACTGGGAGTTGCATGGGCATGATAAGAACAAGTCTTATAATGCGGTGATATTGCATGTTGTTTGGGAGGGGGATAGGGATTGTTATTTGGAGGATGGGGCTTTGCTGATGAGTTTGGGGATGAAGGACTTGGTGGAAAAATCGGTATTGAACAAAATAGATCGTTTATTGCAGAATAATCATTGGTTACCATGTAGTTATGGATTGAATAATGTTGCTGAATATCAAAAGATCCATGTGCTGAATAGGATGGGTATTGAACGATTGGAGGCGAGGTATGAGACGATCTTAGGCTTGTTGAAATTATACAGGGGAGACTGGGAAAGAGTCTGCTTGAGCTTAATGGCGGGAGCATTTGGGATGAAGGTGAATAGGCAGGTTTTTATGGATTTGAGCGAAATACTGTCCTTGAAGCTGATTCAGAAGATGAAGGGCAATTCAGGATCTGTTCAGGCGATTTTCTTTGGTCAGGCGGGTTTCTTAAAAACATATCGGGGAGAGGATCCTTATTTGCTGAAGCTTGTCGACCGCTACAGATACCTGCAAAGAATACATTCTTTGAATGAGATTTCGGGATTTCAATGGAAATTCATGCGAATGCGGCCATTCAATTTCCCTACGCTGAAACTTGCCCAATTGGCGGCTATGTATTGTAAGTTTTCATCATGGTTTTCCTTGGTTGTGGGGGCATTGAGCCTTGATGAGCTGAAAGCATGTCTTCGGGAGCTAGAGGTTCCAGAATTTTGGGAAACACATTTTCATTTTGAAAAGGAAACGAGTTCGCATTCTACGGCGATTACTGAGCAATCATTTCATTTATTGGCGATCAATAGTTTTTATTCCGCTTCTATTTGCTTATGGGAAATATGTAGGCGACCAGAATTATATGGACCGTGCGATTTCATGGTTAGAGAGCCTGAAGGCAGAAAACAATTCCGTGAGCAGGCGCTACAAGAGGTATGGGCTGACGCTATGTAATGCCTTGGAGACCCAGGCAGTTTTTGCACATGCGTTCAACCTATTGCGATCCTAAGCTGTGCCTAGAATGTGGAATAGCCTTGGCTATTATAAAAAGAGATTAAGCTTTCAGAATTTCAGCGATTTCGTTGTATCCTTTTTCAGCAGCCAGATCTGAGGCTGTCTGTCCGAAATCATTTTTGATGGCTATGTTGGCTCCATGTTCCAAGAGGATAATAATGAGGTCGACATTCCCTTGTTGTGCAGCGAGGTGCAGGGGACTTATCCTTGAGGATTGCAATACATTTACTTCGGCACCGGCTTCGATGAGCATTTTTGCGATATTGTCCTGTCCATTGCTGAGTGCAGAATGAATAGGGAATACCTGGTAGCCATTTTGGGATGAGGAGTTTCGGATTTGCGCGGTTCCTTAACAGGATGCGGACGATTTCTTCCTTGCCGAAATGTGCTGCAATTCCAAGCGGGTAGAAGCCATGGGAGGAGAGTTCGTTGATGACATCAGGTTTTTGATCGACCATAAACTGCACCTGTTCTGTCAGTCCGGCGGCACAGGCTTCATGGATGGTGATGCTCTTGATATATTTTAGGATAACCTGGATGATTTGGTTTTTGTGGTAATAGCAGGCCAATAGCAAAGGAGAAATATCATGGCTTGTATTTTCCTTTACAAGGTCGGGGTTTTGGCTAAGCAATAAATCTAAATCTTGGTGGTTTCCGGTCTCAATATATTCTTCCAGTACTGTCAAACTCATAATCCTAATTTTGCGTTACGAAATAAATAAAAAAAAGTTAAAATAAGGTTACCTCTGCCCAAAAAATCTGCTGTTTCCTATAAAATTTTTTATGTTAATAAATGTAATCTATACAATTTTTTTTGTTCGGGAACGAACATCATTTAATTTTTGTAGCTACTTGTCTACAAAATCATAATTGAGAGTAGTAGTTTTATAACTTTTCTGATGATTTTTTTTACTTTTGTAATGCCCTCCCCAAGGGCATGTTTTTCATAGGTAGATGTAGGGTCGAATTAATCTAATTCGACCCTTTTTTTATAAAATGGTTTTTTGGCGGTCTGTATTCGATAAGGTTTCATAGTTTTTGTAACATGAGGAAGAAAAAAGTTGTCGTAGCAATAACCGGTGCGTCGGGTTCCATTTATGCAAAAGTATTGTTGGATAAATTGGTTGGTTTGTCGGATCAGATTGAGTCGGTCGGCTTGGTGATGTCAGACAACGCGAAGGATGTTTGGCAATTTGAGCTAGATGACAAGAGCTATGAGCAATATGATTTTCCTACCTATCAGAAGAATGATTTTATGGCACCCTTTGCTTCGGGTTCTGCGAAGTATGACACGATGTTTGTGGTTCCATGTTCGATGGGTACCATGGCAAGGATCGCTCATGGAATATCTTCAGACCTTACGACACGTGCAGCCGATGTCATCCTTAAGGAGCGCCGCAAGCTGATATTATTGACCCGGGAGACGCCGCTCAGCAGCATACATATCCAAAATATGGCCTTGATTACCCAGGCAGGTGGTATTATCTGCCCTGCTTCACCATCATTTTACAGCCGTCCGCAGACCTTTGAGGAGCTTGCCTCGACAGTAATCGACCGAGCATTGGACATTGCAGGCTTTGACTTGGATACATTTCGCTGGGGAAAATAGCTTTTTCTGTTTTTTTATCCTTGTATTCCCGTGAATTTTGTACTTTTGTTTTTTAATGAAACAGCTGTTATTATCTTCGATTAAGGGGTATTTATACTTGAAGAAGGTTTTTTGAAAATGCTCATTGGAAAAAGACCTTTGGATCAATAGCTGGTTTCTACGACTTAAACACGCGCATTCAGCACAATTTTTTGATTTTCAATTCAATTCATGGCTACAATATTAATTAATTCTGCGACTTTGGTTTCGGCAGGACATCCACTGCATTTGTCTACTGTTGACCTTCTTGTTAAAAAACGGGAAGATCGAACAGATAGGGAAGAAGATTAAGTCTGATGACAAGAAGATTCAGGTAATCGATGGTAAGGATGCTTTCTTATCCGTAGGTTTTTTCGACATGAACGTCAATTTCGGAGAACCGGGATATGAAACAAAAGAAGATATTCAAACGGGTACTGCAGCATCTGCAGCCGGAGGTTTTACTGCTGTTGCAGTTCAACCGAATACCAATCCTCCAATCCACAGCCGTTCTGAGGTTGCATTGATCGTCAATTCTGCAAAGGGGAATCTGGTCGATGTACTTCCAATAGGCACAGTGGAGCAAGAAGAGGGAAGGCAATGAATTAGCGGAGCTTTATGATATGAAAATTACAGGTGCTGTCGCTTATAGCGATGGTACACATAGCATTCAACAAGCAGGACTGATGTCCCGTGCTTTGCTTTATGCAAAAGGATTCGATGGTCTGATCATGGCTTTTCCGGAGGATGATTCCATTGCTGCCGATAGCAAGATGAATGAAGGGGGAAGTCAGTACATACCTAGGTATGAAAGGAATTCCAAACCTTGCTGAATCTGTCATGATCTCAAGGGATCTGTTCCTTGCAGAATATAATGAATCTCCAATCCATTTTTCTACGATTTCTACAGAAGAAGGGGTTGATCTAATCAAGAAAGCAAAAGCAAAAGGAATCAAGGTAACCTGTGACGTGGCTGCTCATAACTTGGTATTTACCGATGAAGACGTCAAAGGATTTGATTCGAATTATAAAGTGAGTCCTCCATTGCGTACCAAGAAAGATGTGAAAGCCTTGATCAAGGGATTGAAGGATGGTGTGATAGATGCTGTTGTATCACAACATACTCCGCAAGAGATTGAATTCAAGCAGGTTGAGTTTCAGATTGCCAAGAATGGTATAATCGCAGCGCAGACAGTTCTTCCATTGTTACTTAAGGCAGGGTTAACTGTTGAGACGATCGTGGAAAAATTAGCTATAAACCCAAGAAAGGTGCTAGGATTGGACATTCCAGTGATTGCTGAGGGTGAAGAAGCTAATTTGGTGTTGTTTAGTCCATCTAAAAAATGGATATTTGATAATAAGACCAATAAATCCAAATCTGCTAACAGTCCATTATTTGGTCAGGAATTGACAGGTCAAGTGATAGCAGTCATAAACAACAATAAATTGCACATCAATTAATAAAATATGGATATCAAAGTAAAAAAAGCATTAGAGGCCGCAGTAAACAACTACGCTTCTGTAGAACAAATTGATGGACAGGCGATCCTTCCTGGATTGGCTGAGGCCTTTGAGCTTGAAAAGCCATTTATGGAGAAGGTTGAAGCCATGGATGCTGTATTCGATGATAATCAGCGCTTTGAAGAATTGCGCGAGTATACATTTGATCTCTTGATGATCAATTTCTTTGCTGAGGATGTTCAGAAATTGGAGGAAGATTATCTGGACTCTGAAGAATGGGAATCTATCGAGGAAGAAACATTGGATCGTGGATCAGAGCTTTTGAATATCTTACTTTACTTAAGGGAATGTGCTGATGATGATGTTGAACCATCGTTGGATGACTTTCTGAAAGAGTTCTTATTGGTTGAAGAAGATGAATTTCAGGATGAATACCGGATTTATGAAAAAGTAATCGCGAATCAAATTTTGGTCGATAGTGAATATTCTGAGATTGCGAAGGTTTCTGCAACCATTTCTGAAGATGACGAACTTGTTGATTTGTTCTATCCTTTGGTTTCATTTTTCAACGAACAAAACCCTAACCAAGCGCAATTGGAATCTTATGCTGAGGCAGGTTCTAACAAGGCCTTGGACATTGCATTGTTGCAACTAATCATAAATTATAACTCATAAATCATGGATTCTACTTATTCACCTGAAGTTAATGTAAAGAAAAAGGCCATTATCTATGGCGTCATCTTAGGGGTAATCTCTTTGGTTCTTTCCATTATTTCACTTTATTTTTCCAAGACAGCAACATCGATTGTTTTTTCATCGGTCATCAATATTCTAATCAGTTATGTGTTGTTTTTAGCTGCTGCAGTATTTTTTACGCTTCAATTGCGAAAAGCTGTTGGCGGTTATTGGGACTTTTCGACAGCATTGAAAAATATTTTCATTATGCTTGCCATCACTACTGTGGTTGGGACAATCGGTATTAATTTATTCAATGTTGCTTATCCGAATCTACAATTTGAGGCTATTGAAAATACCCAGAACCTGACGATAGAAATGATGGAATCGAACAACATTCCTGATGAGCAGATAGACACTACCTTGGAGATGTTGGACCAACAAAAAGAAGCATTAGGTTCTTTGTCGATTGGTCAGATATTGAAAGGTATGGCGATATCAATTTTGCTGTATTTTATTTTGGCTTTGATTTTTGCTGCTATCTTCAAGAGAGAGAGGCCAATGTTCAGAAAAAGCTGGATCTGAAGAAGCGCACCCTTGGCAAGATAATGCCAACAACGCAAACCCTGGTCTTGAGGATCAGAACCGTAACATCAACAATCCAGATAACAACGCATAATAAACGCTTAAGTTTAAATGATAAGGGTATCATCCAAAAATGATACCTTTGTTCTTTATTAATTATGGATATTTCAGTAGTAGTACCATTATATAACGAGGAAGAGTCACTTCCAGAGTTGACCGCTTGGATCAAGCGTGTCATGGATGCCCACAATTTCAGTTATGAGATCGTTTTGGTTGACGATGGCAGTAAGGATAAGTCATGGCAAGTCATTCAATCTTTGAAGGAGGGGGATGAGAATATCATTGGAATTCGTTTTCGCCGGAACTACGGCAAGTCAGCGGCGTTGAACGTTGGTTTTGCTGCGGCAGAAGGGGATGTGGTGATCACAATGGATGCCGACCTGCAAGACAGCCCAGACGAGATTCCTGAGCTCTACGACCGTATCAAGAACCAAGGGGCAGACCTTGTTTCAGGATGGAAGAAAAAACGTTATGATCCATTGACAAAGACCATTCCTACCAAACTGTTCAATTCGGTTACCAGGAGCATGTCAGGGATCGACAATTTACATGATTTTAATTGTGGCCTGAAAGCATACAAAAAAGATGTTGTAAAAAGTATCGAAGTGTATGGCGAGATGCACCGTTATATTCCGGTATTGGCTAAATGGGCAGGTTTCAGCAATATCCAAGAGCAGGTAGTACAGCACTATCCCCGCAAATATGGCACAACGAAATTTGGTCCTGGAAGATTTGTTAAAGGGTTTTTGGACCTGATGTCCATTTTCTTTGTGGGCAAATTTGCCAAAAGACCGATGCACTTCTTTGGCCCATTGGGAGTCATCAGCTTCTTACTGGGATTTATCATTACCATTTGGTTAATATGCGAGAAATTGATGAGCATTGCCAACGGTACCGTATATAGAAATGTGACTGATCAACCATTGTTCTTTTTAGCTTTGGTAGCCATAATCATCGGTTCTCAAATGTTTTTGACAGGATTTGTTGCAGAATTAGTTTCTAGAAACGGTACTGACCGAAACAAATATCACGTAGATCAGGTAATTTAATATGTTTTTTTCCGTAATCGTACCGCTCTATAACAGGCCAGTCGAGATCAAGGAAATGTTGACTTCGCTTTTGGATCAAACCTACAAAGATTTTGAGGTGATTATCGTAGAAGATGGATCCAAAAATAAAGCGGAACATATTGTAGATAAGTTTAAAGATAAACTTGATGTAAAGTATTACTTCAAGGAAAATGAAGGTCAAGGCTTCGCGAGGAATTACGGTTTTGAAAGAGCAAAAGGTGATTATTTCATAGTTTTTGATTCTGATATTATCGTTCCCAAGGATTATTTCTTAAAAGTAATCGACGGCATAAAGGAACATGGGTATGACGCCTTTGGAGGTCCTGATGCTGCACATGACTCTTTTACTGCTATTCAGAAAGCAATTAGCTATTCGATGACCAGTCCGTTTACGACGGGAGGAATTCGAGGAAACAAAAAGCATGTTGGTCAATTTCATCCCAGGAGTTTCAATCTTGGGATATCGAGGGAAGTCTGGGAAAAAACAGGTGGCTTTAAGCTTTCCCGTAGGTCTGAGGATATTGAGTTCAGTATCCGTATGATCAATTCAGGATTTAAGGTTGGATTGATCCCTGATGCCTTTGTATATCATAAACGCAGAACCAGTTTCGGACAATTTTACAAACAGACCCATAATTTTGGGAAAGGCAGAATCGATATTTATTGCTTGTATCCCAAGGAATTAAAGCCTGTTCATGCTTTGCCGGCTGTTTTTGTGCTAGGTCTGATACTTTTATTGATGATCGATGTCATTAACCTGTTGACCATGGATGAAATTTATTTCTTACATATATTAGGTCTGATAGGCAATACATTTTTGGTATTCTATACTATCCTGTTGTTTTTACATGCGTTGGTGACAACAAAGAGTTTAAAGGTTGGGCTTTTGTCGGTTGTTGCAGCGTTTACTCAATTAATAGCTTATGGATCAGGATTTTTGAGCCAATATGCACAAAGGTTCATCACGAACAAAAGAGGATAAAGAATTGATAAAGTCGACCTGCTTTATTAAATTGTGAAGATAAGATTATATGATTTCATTAACACAGGGAAGTTTAGATAAATTAGAGGCGCTATTTGGCGATTTAGGATACAAGCTGAAGATATGAAAAAGGATCATTTCGTACTGGTGCTTGTGTATTACAGAATTCGAAGGTCGTTGTTGTAAACAAATTCTCCACCGTCGATATGAAAGTCGTATCACTTCTTCAGATCTTGGAAACCATGGAGGTTGACGAGGACTTGATTCAAGAGAAACTGAAGCCATTTTATCAAAACATTAAAAAAACGAAGATTTCGATTTGAGAGTTACATTTTTAGGTACAGGAACTTCACAAGGTGTTCCGGTTATAGCCTGTCCTTGTCCGGTTTGTCATTCAGAAGATAAACGTGATAAACGTTTACGGTCTTCTATAATGATAGATTACAACGATCGTACGATTGTTGTGGACACAGGTCCTGACTTTCGGTACCAAATGCTGCGTCAAGATGTGAAGCGTCTGGATGCGGTTTTGATGACACACTCTCATAAAGATCATATCGCTGGATTGGATGATGTAAGAGCATTCAATTATCAACAGCAACAATCTATTCCTATCTATTCAAACAAAGCTACACATGATGCATTAAGGAAGGAATTCTATTATGCATTTTCTGACTATAAATATCCTGGAGTTCCACAATTGGAGCTGGAGGAGATATTTGCGGGAGAACCCTTTGAGCTTTATGGCAAATCCATCCTTCCTATTGAGGTTATGCATTATAAGATGCCTGTACTTGGATTTCGAATAGATAATTTTGCGTACATCACTGATGCCAAAACTATATCCGAGGAGTCCTTTAAATTGCTGGAGGGTGTTGAGGTTTTGATTTTGAATGCGCTGCAGCGGGAACCTCATATTTCACATCTTACTTTGGAGGAAGCGATTGAGGTTTCCAACAGAATTTCTCCCAAAAAGACCTTTCTAACACATATTTCTCATCGCTTTGGCAAGCATATAGATATCGAAAAGATGCTGCCAGAGGGAATTTTTGTCTCTCACGATCAATTAGTTATTGAAATTTGATAAAAAAAATTGTCTGTTCAAAACAATTTGTTCTCATAGTGTGTTTAACATATTGAAATCAAATTATTGAATAAACTATTTAAACAAAACACAAATTTTATTACTATGGGAAATATTTTGTATTTAATCGCAGTTATTCTTGTTATCATTTGGGCAATTAGCTTCTTTGGAGGTTATGCAACAGGAGGTATTATCCACATTTTATTGGTAATCGCCATCATTGTGGTATTATTGAGAATAATCAGAGGGAACGCTTAGATTTATTAAATAACAGTTGAGCAATGGCTAAATCTTCCTCATAGGTAATCTTCAGGTTCTGTTGGTCACCAGGAAGGAGATAAAGGTTGTTGCTCAACTTTTCTACTACTGAGGCGTCATCTGTGAAATAACTTTCCTCTGTTTGCATATAAGCCTCAACCAACAGATTCCCCATAAACAATTGTGGAGTCTGTACCAACCATACGGACTGTCTGTCTACAGCATTACTATTTTCTGATGTGCCGATACGTACTGAGTTTGTACTTTGGACCGCAGGTATGACTGCTGGTTTTTCCACTGTACAGGTGTTAAATAGCTCATCTATCAAAACTGTGCTGATCAAAGGTCTTGCCCCATCATGTACTGCCACTTTCACATCCTTCAAGTTTAGATTTTCTTTTTTGATTAACTCGAGGCCATTTTTTACGCTCTGAAATCTTGTTGTGCCCCCAATAGCGATATAATGATGGATTTCAAAATTGTATTCAGTACATAACTCTTTCCAGTATTGGAGCATGGATTCTGAGAGTACAAGAATTATTTGAGGATTACTTGATGAATGGGCAAATTTCTCAATTGTGTGCATAAGGATAGGTTTGCTATCCAGCAATAAAAATTGTTTGGGGAGATTACCTCCGATTCTGGATCCCGTTCCTGCAGCAACGATTATAGTGAAATTCGTAGACATTCCTGTATTTTGTGATTAGAAGGACAAAGTAAATAAAATATAACAAAAAAACGCAGGCGTTTGGCCTGCGTTCAATATTTTAGATGTAATCAAATTAGATGATCAACATGGCATCACCATAGCTATAGAAGCGGTATTTTTCTTTTACGGCTACTTCATAAGCATTCATTACATTTTCATATCCTGCAAACGCAGCGATCATCACCAATAGTGTAGATTGCGGCGTGTGGAAATTTGTGATCATCGAATTAGCGATGCTGAAATCGTAAGGAGGGTAGATGAATTTTGAAGTCCAGTCATTAGCTGCTTTCAAGTGATGGTCAGCAGATACTGAAGATTCGATCGCGCGCATAGATGTTGTTCCTACAGCACAGATTTTACGTTTGTTATCGATTCCTTTATTTACGATGCGAGCTGCTTCTTCAGAAATGATGAATTGTTCAGAATCCATTTTATGTTTGGTCAAGTCTTCCACTTCCACTGTACGGAAAGTTCCTAGACCAACGTGAAGGGTTACTTCTGCAAAATCTACACCTTTAAGTTCCAGGCGTTTCATCAATTCACGAGAGAAGTGAAGGCCAGCAGTTGGAGCTGCTACGGCACCTTCGTTTTTAGCATAGATTGTTTGGTAACGGAATTTATCTTCTGGAGTTGCTTTTCTCTTGATATATTTAGGTAGAGGAGTTTCTCCTAAGATTTCAATGTTCTTGCGGAATTCTTCGTCCGTACCATCAAAAAGGAAACGGATTGTACGGCCACGAGAAGTCGTATTGTCAACTACTTCAGCTACCAATAAATCGTCATCTCCAAAATATAATTTATTTCCTACACGGATTTTACGTGCTGGATCAACCAATACATCCCAAAGACGTAATTCTTTGTTAAGTTCTCTTAACAAGAATACTTCGATAGTAGCACCTGTTTTCTCCTTGTTACCATACATTCTGGCAGGGAATACTTTGGTGTTGTTTAAGATCATTACATCTTTATCATCAAAATAATCTAGAACATCCTTGAAGATCTTGTGTTCGATTTTTCCGCTGTCGCGGTGTAAAACCATTAGACGAGATTCATCCCTTTGTTCTGAAGGTTCAGATGCTAGTAATGATTCAGGAAGATTAAAGTTGAATTGAGATAATTTCATGTTATTCTACTGATGTATTATATGCCCTCTAGCCTTACTGGGGCTAGATTTTAAAAAGGCTCACAAAATTACGAATTTTTAAGGTAATAATTGTGATTTTCTTGTTTTACAACATTATAATGATATTGGACGCTAATTTCTTGTAGCTCTAAGGGTACAATTTCTGTTATCCGGTAGTGAATTTATTTATTAACATTGGTTTTTATAAAATATATTGTAATTTAAAACAGACATTTACACTGTCTATTACCTATTTAGATTATTATTTTTATGGCAGATACAACAAAGAAGGAAGATTTCGCGAACGACTTATTACCTAACCCTGATACCTTAGAAGAAGGAATCCACCACGTAAACAACCCCGTTCTCGATTTACCAGATATAGAAAAACTTTATTTAACGGAAGTTAAAGGCTATACCCAAGACCTAAATGCGTTTTATTTTTCCGATGGACGCTCCAAAGTTGAGGTAAAAGTATATTCAGAAGATATTATTCGAGTTAGATTAGCACCAGAAGGATCTTTCTTGGTTGACTTTTCCTACGCAATCAGTTTTAAAGAAGACAATTATGTAAGCTACGAGCTGATAGAAGATGATGAATATTACAAATTAAAGACTAGCTCTGTTGTTTGTATGATTCGTAAATCAGATTTCAATATTGCTTTTGCGGATGCGGACGAAAAAGTCCTGAACAGGGATCATTCGCCCATGCACTGGGAGGAGAATGTAGATTTCGGAGGTTATTATGTTTATTGTACGAAACAAGCAGCTGCTGACGAAGCATTTTTCGGTTTAGGCGATAAAGCTACCAATTTGAACTTAAGAGGAAAAAGAGTAAAGAATTGGAATTCAGACACCTATTCATACGCTTTCAACCAAGACCCACTTTATAAGACGGTTCCGTTTTATATTGGAGTGACCGAAGGTCAGGCTTATGGGATTTTCTTTGACAATACCTTCAAAACTTATTTTGATTTTGCGGCCGAGCATCAGGATCAAACCAGTTTTTGGTCTGAGGGAGGTGAATTGCAATATTATTACATCCATGGTCCAAAGATGATGGATGTCGTAAAGCGCTATCATAAATTGACGGGTACACATTATATGCCACCGATGTGGGGGCTAGGCTATCATCAATGTCGCTGGAGTTATTATCCAGAGAATAAAGTCAGGGAAGTGGCTTATGAGTTCAGGAAGCGTGAGATTCCATGTGATGCGATCTATCTGGATATTGATTATATGGATGGTTACCGTTGTTTTACTTGGAACAAGCGTTATTTTCCAGATCCTAAGAAGATGATCTCTGATTTGAATGCCAATGGTTTCAAAACTGTTGTTATGATCGATCCGGGGATTAAGGTTGATGATAGTTATTGGGTTTTTAAGCAAGGCCAAGAGAACAATTATTTCTGCCGTAGGGGGGATGATTATTTCATGGAGGGTTTTGTTTGGCCAGGAAGATGTCAATTTCCAGATTTCACTAATCCTGAGGTTAGGTCATGGTGGGGTACTTTGTATAAAGGTTTGGTTGATGATGGTGTTGCAGGGTTTTGGAATGATATGAATGAGCCGGCAGTATTTGGTCGTGGTACTTTTCCAAATGATGTAAGGCATCAATTCGATGGTCACCGCGGATCGCACCGTAAAGCTCACAACATCTATGGTATGCAAATGGTTCGTGCAACCTATGATGGTCTTAAGAAATTATATAAAAACAAACGTCCATTTACGATTACTCGTGCTGCGTATTCTGGTACCCAGCGATATTCGTCGGTTTGGACTGGAGATAATATTGCTACCTGGGAGCACCTACGTATAGGTACGCTACAATTGCAGCGGCTTTCTGTATCGGGTTTATCTTTCTGTGGTACCGACATTGGAGGATTTACTGGTGAACCGGATGGCGAGCTATATACTCGTTGGATGCAATTTGGGGTATTTTCTCCATTTATGCGTGTTCACTCAGCCGGAGATACCCGCGATCGTGAACCATGGAGCTTTGGCCCAGAATGGGAAGCGATATGTAAGAAATTTATTGAGCTGAGATATAAATTGCTGCCCTATATTTATTCTACCTTCTGGTTACAGCATAAATATGGTGAACCTATTTTGAGACCAATTGCTTTGATGGAGCAAGACAAGGAAAAGAATATGGTAAGGGAAGAAGAATTCGGTTTTGGAAATCAATTATTGGTTTCACCAGTTCTTCATCCTGGCCAACAAAATAAAATAGTGTATTTACCTGAAGGAAGTTGGTATTACTACTTTGACAATACATATTATGAAGGAGGTCAAGAGTATACCATTGATACGCCATTGGATGAGATGCCGTTTTTCGTACGCGGGGGGTCTATTATTCCTGAATATCCAATTATGCAATTTACAGGTGAGCGTAGAGTTGAATCCTTAAAGCTAAACTTGTACTATGCTGAAGGTGAGCACGAATCAAACCTGTATTCAGATCACGGTGAAACATTTGCTTATGAGCAAGGTGTTTATGTAGAGAAACATTTCATTGCTAATTGCGATTCAAGTCAGGTCAGCATTATGCAAGGTGAAGATGGTATTTACACTCCATATTATAATGACTTCAACCTTTATTTAATCGGTCTTCCGTTTGAGCCTAAGCAAATTACGGTTGATGGAGTAAAAGTTCAACTTCAAAAGGATGAAGAAGGTCAAAATTACATTAAACTAGAACGCGATTTCAAGAAAGTTAACATTCAATAAAACGCTAAAAACATATTATTTATGCCTCAACCAGTTGAAGTACACTCCTTATTGTCCGAATTTGACGTTTCATTATTCAAGTCTGGACGGCATTATAAGCTTTATGAGAAATTTGGTTCTCATGAGCTTCTTGTCAATGGGGTCAAAGGAGTATATTTTGCGGTTTGGGCACCAAACGCCCAGACGGTTTCTGTTGTAGGAAACTTCAATGGATGGAATCCACATTCCCACCATCTGCATGTCCGTTGGGATAGCAGTGGGATTTGGGAAGGGTTTATCCCAGGAATAGAGAATGGTGAAGTCTATAAATACCATATCCATTCTAACACTGGTGAGCATCTTGAGAAATCTGATCCTTTTGCACTTCATACGGAGGTTCCACCGCGGACGGCATCAATTGTTGCTACTACTTGGTTTGCTTGGAATGATTCCGAGTGGATGTACAGTCGCAGAGAACACAATGCATTGGACAGACCCATGTCGGTTTATGAGATGCATTTAGGTTCTTGGATGCGTGATCCCAAGGATCCAGATCGATTTTTGAGCTATGAAGAGATTGCCGCTAAATTGATACCTTATATCCACGAAACTGGGTTTACCCATGTTGAGTTTATGCCCATCATGGAACATCCGTATTATCCATCATGGGGATACCAGATTACGGGGTATTATGCTGCAAGCTCAAGGTTTGGAGGTCCGCAGGATTTTATGAAATTGGTTGAATTGCTGCATGAGAATCATATTGGTGTGATCTTGGATTGGGTTCCATCTCATTTCCCTGGGGATGCCCATGGTCTCTATAAATTTGATGGGACACATTTATATGAGCATGCAGACCCTAAAAAAGGCTTTCATCCCGATTGGCAGTCCTATATTTTTAATTATGGTCGAAATGAAGTTAAGTCCTTTCTGATCAGTAATGCGTTTTTTTGGTTAGACCGTTATCATATCGACGGATTAAGGGTTGATGCTGTTGCGTCCATGCTTTATCTGGATTATTCACGGAAGTTTGGCGAGTGGGAACCCAATGAACTCGGTGGGAATGAAAATCTGGAAGCGGTGGCATTCTTAAAAGAATTTAATGAAGCGGTTTCGAAATATTTTCCTAATGTCCAAAGTATCGCTGAAGAATCTACCTCATGGTCAGGTGTTAGTCGTGCTACTTTCCATGGCGGATTGGGGTTTTCGGAAAAGTGGATGATGGGTTGGATGCATGACACGCTGTCCTATTTTAAGGAGGATCCTATCAATAGAGGATATCATCATGATAAGATGACTTTTGCTACGGTCTATGGATTTACGGAGAACTTTATGCTTCCCTTATCACATGATGAGGTTGTATATGGCAAACAGTCTTTGATATACAAGATGCCGGGTGACGAATGGCAGAAATTTGCCAATTTGAGATCCTTGTATTTATATATGTTCACTTTCATAGGTACTAAGCTTTTGTTTATGGGAGGTGAATTTGGTCAGACTTCTGAATGGAATGTCAATCAATCATTGGATTGGCATTTATTGCAGTATAAGCCACATTCAAGCATGAAGGATTTTGTGGGTGAACTGAATAAAGTTTATAAATCATATCCAGCATTATATGAGAAAGCTTTCAGTCCTGAGGGGTTCTTTTGGATTGAGCTTGGGGACCGCGACAACAGTATTTTTGCTTATTGCCGTAGAGGCCATGATTTGGAAAATGATTTGGTGGTGGTTTTGAATCTTACCCCAATAGTTCGTCATGGATTTAAGTTAGGTGTTCCGCATAATGGTCAATGGGAGTTGTTATTGAATTCCGATGATCCCAAATTCAATGGCAGTGGTGTAAAAGTGAAGAAAGTTGTTAAGTCAGAGAAAGAGCCATGGATGGGGCAGGAGCAGTCAATTGTGATAGATCTGCCACCATTGAGCGGTTTAATATTTAAAAGAAAACTAGGAAAATGAAAGTCATACATTTAAGCGTAGAATGTTTTCCTGTCGCTAAGGTTGGTGGATTGGCGGATGTTGTAGGAGCATTGCCAAAGTATCAAAGGGAATTAGGTGTCGATGCCTCGGTTATCATGCCTTTTTTTAACAGGAAATTCACTCAGGAAAATGAATTTGATGTTGTGGCCGTTGGAGAATTCTACCAAGGTTCTGCATTGCTGTCCTATGAACTGTTGAAAGAGCGGAATGATGTTTTGGGATTTCCATTGTACCTTGTTAAGATTCCTAATCTTCTGGATCGGGAGGAAATTTACAGTTACCAAGACGAAGCAGATCAATGGATCGCATTTCAACATGCGGTTTTACATTATATACAAAACAACGAAATTTCCCCAGATGTCCTTCATTGCCATGATCACCATGTTGGGTTAATTCCATTTTTAACGAAATGGAGCAATGATTTTCAATCATTGAAAAACGTAAAGACGGTTTTCACTGTTCATAATGGTCAGTACCAAGGATGGATGTCATGGAGCAAGGGTATTATTATTCCAGCCTTTGATACTTGGAAATGGGGTCTATTGGATTGGGATGGATTAATAAATCCAATAGCAACGGCCATCAAATGCTGCGATGCATATACAACGGTGTCTGAAGGATATTTAAAAGAATTATATGTTGAAGCGAATGGATTGCAAAATCTATTTTTTGACGAACGTGATAAATCAGTTGGTATTGTAAATGGAATTGATACTTCCTATTGGGATCCTGCTATTGATTCCCTTATAGATCATCATTATACCATTTTGACCGTGGATGATGGTAAAGCAGATAATAAATTAAAATTCTGCAAGGAATTTGGTTTAGACCCTACGCTGCCATTATTGAGTTACATAGGTCGTTTTGCGACAGAAAAAGGGGCTGATATTTTGCCAGAATTAATAGAAAATCTTTTGAAGCAAAGCTCAGGTAAAATAAGTATATTTATACTAGGCTCTGGAGATGCGGAGATTCAGCAAAGGATTCAAGCGGTAGCAAGCAGTTACAATAAGGATTTAGCTGTTTTCTTTGGATATAATGAGCAATTGGCGCATCGTGTTTATGCGTCTTCAGATTTATTGATTATGCCTTCAAGGGTTGAGCCATGTGGGCTGAATCAATTGTACGCACTAAAATATGGTACCATTCCTGTTGTTCGTAAGATAGGTGGTTTGAAAGATACAGTTATTGATGTTGAGGAGGGAGGTTATGGATTCCTTTTCGACGATGTAGATGCCGAAGAAGCTGCTGGGACCGTTTCACGAGCCGTCAAATATTTAAGTTATGCTGACAATCTAACAAAAACTAGAGATACAGCAATGGCACTTGATTATTCATGGAACAAATCAGCAAAGAAATATATAGAGTTATATAACCAATTAGTTTAAAGATATGTCGCATAAAGTTGTTTCTATTGTATTAGGTGGGGGTCGAGGAACCCGCTTATTTCCGTTGACTGACCAACGTTCTAAGCCCGCAGTTCCAATTGCCGGGAAATACCGTTTGGTGGATATTCCGATATCAAATTGTCTTAACTCTGGCTACAATAAGATATTTGTACTGACACAATACAACTCTGCATCTTTGAACAAACACATCAAGAACTCTTACAACTTCAGTATTTTCAGTAAGGGTTTTGTGGATATTTTAGCTGCTGAGCAGACCAATGAGGGTGATCGTTGGTTTGAGGGTACTGCGGATGCTGTAAGAAGGACGCAAAAGAATTTGGTAAATGTGGATTATGACTATGTTCTAATCCTTTCTGGCGACCAGTTATATCAAATGGATTACTCTGCCATGGTTGATTTCCATGTCAAAAATGGTGGTGAGATCACGATTGGAACAATACCAGTGACCGCAAAAGAAGCCCCTGGTTTTGGTATTCTAAAGTCTGACGAGAACAATAATGTGGTTTCATTTATTGAAAAACCTACCAAGGATTTATTGGCAGATTGGACCTCAGAAGTTCCTGAGGACCTAGAAAAACAAGGGCGAAATTACTTGGCATCGATGGGTATTTATGTATTCTCAAAAGGTGTCATGGCAAAGATGTTGGAAGAGAATAATGGAATGGACTTCGGTAAGGAAATTATTCCTGACGCTATTGGTTCTTCGAAGGTTTTAAGCTTTCCATTCGATAGTTATTGGACAGATATCGGTACTATTTCTTTCTTTCTTTGAGCAAATATTGGATTGACGGATGACATTCCCGAATTCAACTTGTTTGGAGAGACTGTGTATACACGTGCTCGGATGCTTCCGCCGTCCAAGGTTTCAGGTACAACATTGAACAATGCCATTATCTCCGATGGCTGTATCATTTTGGCGGAGAAAATTCAACGTTCAGTGATTGGGATTCGTTCCAGGATTGGGGAGGGAACAGTGATCAAGATGACTTATATGATGGGTTCTGATTATTATGAGGATCTCAATGAGGTTGTAGAACTGACTTCCTCACAAACTCCGCCACCAATTGGAGTCGGGGAAAGATGCTATATCGAGAATGCCATCTTGGACAAAAATTGCCGAATAGGCAATGATGTCAGAATCAAAGGTGGCAAACAGCTGAAAGATGGTGATTTTCCGGAGTATACGATTTGCGATGGGATTATTGTCATCAAGAAAAATGCTGTGATCGAACATGGAAGAACAATTGGTTTCTAAGAAATAAAATACAATAAAGGCCACTCATAAATTGGGTGGCCTTTTTTATTGCAAGAATGTTTTCCTGAATACCTTTGTAAAAATCAACACTTTATGATTGACCTTTTAATACAAATTCGTAAATCATATAAAAGATCGCCATAATAATAATGGCTATAATAATTACTCTAGGGATGTTGATTGCTGCTGGTTCATCATCCTTTTCTTTAATTACTGTTTCAGGTACTTTTGTTGGGTCAACATCCTCTGCATTATTGATTTTGTTTCCTTTTTCGTCTTCCTTTTCTTGCATTTTATACCTCCATTGTTACTTTTAATAAAACACTTTGGGAATAATAAAAGTTTGGTTTGGAGTTTTTAGCTTGTTATTTCTCGAATCAAGCCCATAATCATAGGCCATTTTAATAGCAGAGCTCAAGTTGGAGGTTCCTGAATTTTTCAATCAGATTTTTCCTATGAACTTTCCACTGTGTGCGGGCTAATAAATATAGTTTTTCTGCAATCTGATTGGTTGTTAATCCCATTGCTGCAACAGCTAGAATTTCTTTTTCCCTTCGAGTTAGTTTAGGAACACTTTTGAGTTCGATAGAATTCTTTTTATCAACGATCAGTTGGGTCTGCTTACATCTGAATTTATTGCCTTTTAGAATTTCTTGTATTCCCAATAATATTTCTGTAACCGATGCATTTTTTGAATATATCCATGAGCACCCTCTTGAAATGCACTGTTTATTACTGCATATTCATTGTGTACACTTAAAATAATAATCTTTAGTTCGGGATTATTTTTAAGTAAAGGAGCAATCAATTCAAGGCCATTGGCGTCGGATAAATTTATATCGAGGAGCAAAACGTCAATTTTAGTGTTATTCAAAGCATTTCTCAATGCTTCCGCCGTAGGATAGCAACCAACAATATTCAAGAAAGTTTCTTGGGCCAGAATGTTTTTTAAACCTTCTGAAAGAAGGGGATGGTCATCAGTTATTGCTATGTTAATCATGGTTGATTGATTTTGGGATAAATATGTCAAAGCTACTTCCTTGCCCCAATTCTGATTGTACTTGAAGGTTGCCTTTAAGGAAGTCCACTCTAGATTGAATATTGAAAAGTCCTGCTGTTTTGTTGTTTTTTATCATACTGTTATCAAAGCCTATTCCATCATCTTCCACTGTGATATGGTATTGTTTTTCCTCTTCTACTATTTGAATTATGATTTGGGAAGGATTTGCGTGCTTTATGGCATTGTTAACCAACTCTTGTATTATTCTATAAATGATAAGTTGCTGTTCGCTGCTAAGTTTGTTTTCATAGTGTAGGAACTGAACATCCACTTCAAGTTCTTGGTTTGACATTCTAGCAGCGTAGTCCTTCAGTGCTTCCAAGAGTCCATATTTTTCAAGAAGGTCAGGAGTAAGGTTATGGGCCACTCGTCTCAATTCGTCCACTGCCATGTCGAGGTGTTTGATACCTTTATCCATTTTAAGTTGAAAGTCTTTGTTTTCCGGTTCTCCTGCAAGTGAGAGTTGGAGCTTGGTTCCGGACAATAATCCTCCCAAACCATCATGCAGGTCACGTGCTATTCTTGATCTTTCCTGTTCTTGGCCATCAAGGAGAGCCGTTAGCATATTGATTTTGGTGTTTTGTCTTTCTTGTTCTAGAGCTAGTTGGTGTAAGTTTTCTCGTTGAAGCATATGCTTTGACCTTTGACGATAGGCATATAAAAGCAATGCGAACAATAACCCTACAGCTAAAATTAGCGCAATATAATATTTGTTAATTTTATCCTTAAATAGGATTTCTTTTTGATAGGTACTGATTTGTTGAGCTTTATTTTGATCTTCGAGTTTTGACAATTTCAATTCTTGTCTTTTTTTTCTGAGGTTAGTTTGGACAGTGTTAGTTCTTGTGCTTGGTTTTCCTGTGCCAATCTTAGGTTTTCCAAGTCCTGTTTTTGTTGGATACCCAATGCCTGCATGAGTTTGATCTGTTGCTCTTTTTGTTCTGCCTCAATCTGAAGGTTATTCAGCTGTTGATCCTGTTTGCCTTTTTCATATTGAGCTTCTAAGCGTTTACTCGTACTGAGTTTTTCCTGATCATAAATGCTGGTAAAAATATTTGCATATTCTTTGTAGAATTTTAATGCTTCCTCATTATTACCTTCTTGCTCGCTGATATGAGAAAGGCTGAGGTAAATATTCATCAACACCTGTTGATCTTGAACTTGGCTTTTATTTATTTCAAATAATGATGAAAGGAGATGTTCTTTTGCTTTATTCGTTTTTTCCATCTTCCAAAGCAATTTCAGACAGGATGCCATGAGATGATGCCACCAGATTAAATTGTTTTGTTTCCGTTGCTTTTAATCGAGCCATCTCAGCATATTTAATGGCCTTGTCCCTGTATTCTTTTGGATAGAATTTATAATAAAGATGGGCAAGGTTATTGGCAACATACGCCAAATTGGATGGGATTGGCATAGACCCCATATTATCTTGATAAATTTTCAGTGCTTTCAAATAGGAATTCTCCGCCAGATTTCTGTATTTAGTATCTTCCGGTGAGTCCAAGAATTTTTGTTCATACATATAACCTAAAGACATGTAAGAATCAAAAATGGTCATTGGGTCGTCCTGTTTGATTGCTAAATTCAAGGCCAATTTGCTGTACTTTTCCTGCAGCTCAAATTCGTTCCAATTGGCATAAATGGATGTTAATTCTTTGTAGACATTGGCTTTTCTGCTTATCAATGTATTGGATTGTTTGGCTTGGTCAAGGTAGCTCAATGCTATCATAAATTGCTTTACAGCTTCACTTTCCTGTTGTTCACGTGCTAATATCCAGCCATAGCCGTAATAAACATAACCTTTAGTTTCAATGTCCTTGCTGCGGTCGACTAATGCTTTTGCTTTTAAAATAGATAACCTTGAATTCAATTTATCATCAGCAATCAATTGATTGATTGCGAGAATTGTGTTCAGGTAAGCTCCATATTTTGTTTCTGAAAGTTTGTTGGTAAATACTAGGTCCTTTTTGAGCAGTTCAAACGCTTCGTTTTCTCGTTGATTGAAAAACAGTGCTTGAGCAAGTTTTCCAGTAATAAATACTTTTTCAGGATCGCCGGGTTTGAATTGTCGATATTCTTCTTCGAGTTTTGAAAGAAGATCTTGTGCGTAAATGTCCGAATGATTTAGGGTCAACAAGAAAAACGAGAATAATAAGGACCAGAGATATTTTTGTTTTTCTATTATTTTTATCATTCTTAAATCATTTATTTAACCCCCAAAATTAAGCAAACAGAGCCTAAATTAATAGGCACTGTTTTTAAATTCAAGGGTAGTTGCTCATATTATTCGATATCTACTTTTTCACCTTTGATATTGATGAAAATCATTTCACCATCTTTGGTTTCTACGGATGCGTGTCCATCATCAAAATTAGTGGCAGCCGTGAATTGTATAGGAATCACTACTTTTCCAAAATTGTCAATAAATCCATAATTATCTCCCTTTTGAACCAAATGGACAGGGTCGGTTTCAGAAAGGGCAATTAGGTCGTAATCGTCGCTAACCGGTTTATTGGTTTTGATATTATATAGGTTATAATGATCCTCATCTGTGGTCACAAACACTTCATCGTTAAATTCCATAATTAAGGGGTAGGTGATAGGGACGATCAATTTTCCATTTTTATCTACAATACCATATTTTTCATCTTTATTTACTGAAACATAGCCTTTGTTCATATGACTGACCATATCATATTCTGCGTTAATTATTGGCTGGTCAGTTGCAGAGAGGATTCCATATTTTTCTCCTATACCATAAATATATTGTTGATTGATCTCATCATAAGAAAGGAAGTCATATTTAAATGGGATTTTTATGTTTCCATTCTTATCCATTGATCCAAAATTTCCTTCTGCATCAATTACCGTTGTAATTCCACCCTTAAAATAATCAAAGTAACCATACTCCGCTTTCGTTATCTGCTTATCGTTTTCATCTTTTAGGCCAAGGTAGTTTTCAGATTCGTCATAATACAAAAACCTGTCCTCATCAATCTGCGTATCTGCACCAATGGCGGAATCTTCTGTCTCCTCATCTTCTGTTTCCATTTCAAATTCAGTATAGGTTTCAGGTATTTCAAAGAAGTTCGTTGGAACATTTTCTTGATTGATATCAACTGCCTTAAATCCATTTTTGCCAATCATAACTTCTAAAGCTGCACCGGGAATATTTTTCAAGAATGAAAATTGGCCCCAATAAAGAACAGGGATTTTATCGGTATACCAGATTTTGATCAAATTATCTTCATCATCTAATTCCGGATCTATCTTCACAATTGCTAATTTGCAAGGGTATCCTGCTATATTCTTGGTTTCACTCGAAAGTTCAAATGGTAAATTTTCATTTTCTGAATTATATGCATCATTGTTTTCCTCTTCTAAAATGTGATATTCTTCAGAAGGAGCAAAGAGGAGGAAAGATTTATTATTTGTTTTATTTAGGATCTGAGCGCCGTTATCTTCTTCATTGGTCACGACCTTATTGAAAGAATCGTTTACCCATGCTCTGAGATTAAAATTGCTGGAATTTTTATCCAACGTTTGACCTTCTGCAATTGATAAATAATCAATTTTAAATACTTTCAATGATTGTGCTTGTGAGGTTAGGGTGGCATCCCGCTAATAATAATATCGTATTCAATATTCTTTTCATCCTTGTAATAATTATTACACAAAAATCGAAAGATTTCTGATTGAAAACATCCCTGATAACAGCTAATTTTTACGTCGAAGGTTCCTGCTTAAAAAGAAAGGTTTTTTAAGCAAATAGGAGGAGGGATAAAAAGAGAACGCTTTCAAATAAATTAATAGTTGTGACATGTTGATTGATTGTAACAGTTTTGATTTAATTGATGTTTTTTATCCAATTAATCTATTTAGTTGGGATTTATAAGATATTATAAGTCAATTGTATAAATTACATTAATATAAAACATACAATTACTTAACATTAAATTAATATAGAGTTCCTGTTTAAAAACCTTTATAAACATAAAATTCTATTATTTTTGGCCGATAACTTTTTAGAAATTATTATACGTTACTAAACTTTTTACATCTAATTTTTCCTACTCTATCAGGAGAAAAAACAATCAATCATGAAGAAGAATTACGCTTTTCTATCCATTTTGATGGGATTGAGTTTATGTTCATGGGCAGATTCAAGGCCGGCTTTTTTATCAGAGAATTTAGGTCTCAAGCATTCTGTCTATAAGCAAGAAACTATCCGAGGATTAGTCCAAAGCTCTACTGGTGAGTCTATCGCTGGAGCATCTATTAGAAATCTCAGTACCGGCAGTACAGTTCAATCTGATGCCGAAGGAAGGTTTGAAATTGCGGGTCAGGTTGGCCAACAATTGCGGATTTCCATTATTGGTTATGAAACTCAAACGTTATCGATCAGTTCGTCTACGATGAATGTTCAACTGGCTGCGAGCGATGAGGCCTTGGAAGAGGTTGTTGTTGTCGGTTATGGCACCCAGAAGAAGGTGAATTTGACGGGAGCAGTTGCTACGTTAGGGGGCGAGGAGCTTGAAAGCAGGCCAATTGCGAATATTGGTCAGGGATTGCAAGGTCAATTGCCAGGATTGACAATCAAGAACAATAATACAGGTCCGGGGGACTCCGCGCCTCAAATCCGTATACGCGGTATTGGTACATGGGGAGATGCTAATCCATTGATCGTAATCGATGGGATTCCTGGTGGAAATATGAACATCCTGAATCCGGATGATATCGAGAACATTTCTGTTCTGAAGGATGCTGCTTCATCTTCTATTTATGGTGTCCGTGGTGCTAACGGAGTTATTTTAGTAACTACCAAAAAAGGAAAATCTGGAGCACCAAGCCTGAATTTCAGCAGCTATTATGGATGGCAAACTCCTACAGCGCTGCCTAAATTCCTGGGTTCTGTTGATTACATGATTCTGCAGAATGAAGCAAATGAGAATGCAGGCCAGGGTCCGACTTATTCTGAGGAACAAATTGAGATTGCCAGAAATGGATCTGATCCTAATTATTTTGCCAATACCAATTGGATCGATGAGGTTTATAAGAAAAGTGCTCCTCAACAGAACTACAACCTGAGTTTGCAGGGTGGATCTGACAAAACTAGTTATTACGCATCCTATGGATACTTGGGAGAAGGTGGTTTGGTTATCGGTGATAACTTTAAAGCAGGCCGTCACAATGCAAGGCTAAGAATGAGTACTGAGATTTTGGACCGTGTTCAATTAGATGGTAATCTGGGTTATGTTGACCGCGGAACTTATGGTTCTGCATCCGGTAATGATCCATTATCTATGGCTACTTCCATACGTCCTTTGGTACCTGTTCATTTCACGAATGGAAGTTGGGGGCTATCATGGTGGGCAGAGCAATCCAGTAGCTATTGCAACCGATGGTGGTACGAATAACTTTACTTCACAAGAAATCACTGCGAACATTTCTGCTACCATCAATCTGATGAAAGGATTGGACTTGCGTGGACAATATGGCTTGGTGAAATATAATTCGAAGAGAAATAGGTTGTTGAAGACCATTAATTATTATAGTCCTGATGATGATAAATTAATTTATCAATCGAACTTCCCGAACAGTATCCGCATGGACCACTATTCACAGACTTATCAGACATTTGTTGGAACGGCAACTTATAGGACTTCTATTTTAGATAAACATAATATCACAGGTCTATTAGGGTATTCATTGGAGGAAACTGTAGGAGCAGATTTTTGGGCATCTCGCCAGAATCTACCTGTTCAAGATCTTGAATCATTGGCAGTAGGTACAGAAAATCAATTAAACAATAGTTCAAGTACACAGAATGCATTGATGTCCTTCTTTGGGCGTTTGAATTATGATTATCAGAGTAAGTATCTTCTTGAAGGAAACTTCCGTTATGATGGGTCATCCCGATTCCATCCTGATGTTCGTTGGAACTGGTTTGGTTCATTTTCTGCTGGTTGGGTTTTCTCAGAGGAAGCATTTTTCCAAGACTTGAAGAGTTTCTGGAATTTTGCAAAACTTAGAGGTTCATTCGGTACGCAAGGTAATGATAAAGTAGGCCGTGATTTCCCTTATATGGCAACTCTTGCATCTGTTCAGATTACTAGCAACAACCCTATAGGAGATGAAGGTCAAGTTGGATTTAGGCAGACCTTTATTCCTAATAGATTTATTACTTGGGAATCGTCCGAAAAAACGAATATCGGTTTAGATTTAGCTTTCCTGAACAGCAGATTGAGCGTAACAGGAGAGTACTTTATCAATAACACCAAATCAATTATCCTTAATCCGCCTTTGCCAGATGTAATCGGGGTTGGTACTGGTTATCCAGCGCAAAACTCAGGTGAAGTTCAGAACAAGGGTTGGGAAGTTGTTGTAGGGTGGAAAGATAAAGTTGGTGAATTAAGCTATTCAGCAAACTTCAACCTATCGGATGTCAAGAACAAGATTACAAAACTGGAGAATTATGCTACCAATCTCGGCGATAAGGTTCGTCTAGAAGGATATCCATTGGATGCTTTTTATGGCTTTGAGGCAGATAGGATTGCACAAGAGAGTGATTTTACCGTTGTGGACGGTAAGTATGTTCCAAATTTCCCATTTCAGAAGGGTGATTTAGTTGCTCCTGGAGATTTGATTTATGTACCACAAGATCCTGATGCAACAGCTATCACAGCATTGAATGACCGTGTTATTTTAGGGAGTGATATCCCACGTTATACTTATGGTTTTAGGGGAGATCTAGCCTACAAAGGTTTTGATTTCAGTTTCTTTCTACAGGGGGTAGGCAAGGCAGATGGATACTTAGGTGGTTCAGCACGTCATCCATTTATAAACAACAGTGCTATGCCACAAGAGATCCACTTGGATCGTTGGACTCCAGAAAACACTGATGCTTCGTACCCAAGATTGGTTTACATGCGTACGCACAATACACGTTTGTCTTCCCAATGGATTGAAGACGCATCTTACCTAAGATTGAAGAATATCCAATTGGGTTACACTTTCCCGACCGACTGGATGGAAAAAGTAAGGGTTTCTAAAATGAGAATTTTTGTTTCTGCGGACAACTTATTCACGAAAACGAATTTCTTTTACGGTTATGATCCGGAAATCCCATCAGGAAATACAGGGAACTTCTATCCACAAGTTAAGACCTATGTTGTAGGTATCAATTTTAACCTTAAATAGTTTTAGACATGAAATTATCATTCAATAAAATAAGTAAGATCAAGATTGCCATCTTCATGATGGGCATTGGTACTTTGAGCAGCTGCAGTGATTTCTTGGATCGCGTTCCCGAGGATGAGATCGTTGATGAAACTTACTGGCAGACTCAGGAACAGCTAGAAATGGCAGTTACTGGGATTTACTCCAGAGTAAAGGCTAAGAATATCGTCGATATGGAAAACATGGGTGAGAATACCATGTGGCCAACGACAACCGAATACAAGGATATTGGATCTGGGGTTTTTCCAGTTACCCAACCCACAGTTGACAATGAATGGCGCAATATGTACCGTGATATCCGGGAGTCGAATGCCTTCTTGGCGAATTATGAGCGTGCTCAAGAAACCGAACCAGGTGCAAATGCACGATTAGCCGCAGAAGTCAGGGTAATCCGTGCGCTAGGGTACAGCTTTTTGACTTCCTTTTACGGAGATATTCCTTTGGTATTGGTTCCTTTGGATCCCGATGATCCTCAATTATATGAGGGTAGAAATTCTCAAAAAGAAGTTGTTGATTTTCTTTTAAAGGAGTTGGATGAGGCTGCGGCAATTTTGCCTGAGAAAATTCCTTCGGGCAAGGATTTGGGTCGTGTAAGCAAGGGGACAGCCTTGGCTCTGAAAGCTAGAATTGCTTTGGCTTATGGCCGTTATGATGTGGCTGAAAAGGCTGCTAAGGACGTAATGGATATGGGCGTATATAAATTGTACAGCAACGGCGATCCAAAAACAGCATATTACGATTTATTTACCCGCAATGGCAAATTGGCATTAGGAAACAATAAGGAAACATTGTTTGCCCGTTTACACAAAATGGATGTCATTATGCACAACTTGAGCAGGGAGATTCAAGTTCCAGATCAATTTGCTCGTTTCGTTCCTACAAAATCTCTAGTAGATTCTTATCTATGTATTGATGGGTTACCGATTGAGAAGTCTCCATTGTATAAAGATGCTACTTATGAGGATGTTTTCAAGAACAGGGATCCAAGGATGACTCAGACGATCCTTACGCCAGGTGATAAATGGGGTGGCCGTTATGATGGCAGACCAGTTTCTGAGAATGCCGATCCAAGTATTTTTATGGTTCCGAAATTCACTCAGGATGGTCGAGGTTCTGTTACTACAACGGGATATTATTACAAGAAATATGTAGACCTTTCTGCTGTTCCAAATTACAATCGTGATGATAATGATATCCATCATATCCGTTATGCTGAAGTGTTGTTGACTTATGCAGAAGCAAGGATGGAACAAGGGAAATTAACGCAAGATGATTTAGATAAAACTATTAACCTATTGCGTGACCGTGTTTGGGATGAAACACATGGAGTTAAGTTTCTTGGCCCAAAATGGCATGGATGTACGCACGGAAATCCGTCGTGAGCGAAGGGTAGAGTTGGTTTTGGAAGGACAGCGTTATTTTGATGTTAGAAGATGGAAAGAAGGAGATCGCCTTGGTAAGGATATCGAAGGAGTTAAAGCTTCTTGGTTTCCTTCATTGGCAGGTTCTGCTTACAGGAAAAATGCTCAGGGCTTTTTGGTGGTTCAATGGAACCGCGCATTCGAAAGTCCTAAGAATTATTTGTGGCCAGTTCCACAAACCCAAATTGACAGAAATCCAAACTTAGGACAAAATCCAGGCTGGTAATTTTTTGAAGGATTTTTTGGAAAGGGCTGTTCATTTGTGACAGCCCTTTTTTTGAAAAATTTTTGAAAAAATTTTTAGAAAAAATCCGATGATTTTTAGGAGTGTCACTTAGGTTAATTAAAAATATTTTATGTATTAATATTATTACAAAATAGAAAATAATTAATTATATAGTATAATTCAACTGATTTACATTTGTTTAAATACTATATAATCGAATGTTTAAATTTGTTATTTTTGTATTATGTTTATCTGATCAATAACAAATTTTTAACAACTTAATTATTTGGTAACAAATAATTAATCGTAAACCAATATTGTAAAACCTTTCTTTGCACGCAAGGAAACTTATACTTTAAACCATGAAAGAAACTCTGCCTTTGTGCCCATTTTAGTGGGCCTTTCACTGCTTTCGTGGTCTGCCGCTCATGCTACTTACAGGCATGTTGACTTAGACCGGGCTTATGTGATCAATCAAAACGTTATTAGAGGAAAAATTACTTCAGAAACTGGGGAAGTTTGTTGTTGGAGCATCTATCAGCAATATTTTCTTTTAGGTTCCAGTACCCAGACTGGATGAGAATGGGAATTTTGAGATATCTGGATCTGTTGGTAATGAACTTAGGATTTCGATGGTTGGATTTACTACCAAAACTGTTACAGTAACAGGTAGCCAAATGAATGTTACCATTGTTGCATCAGATCAGAACCTTGATGAAGTAGTCGTTGTAGGTTATGGAAAGCAAAAAAAAAGTAAATTTAACGGGTGCTGTAGCACAAATTGATTCGAAAGTTTTACAAGATCGACCGGTGGCAAATGCAACACAGGCCTTACAAGGAGCTGTACCAAATCTGAATATAAATTTTTACAAACGGTAGGCCAGGAGGTGAAGGAAAAGTGAATATCCGTGGGTTTGCTTCAATTAACTCTGCAAACGCTGCTCCTTTGGTATTGATAGATGGAGTTCCGGTAATATTAATACTATCCAATCCAAAGGATATCGAATCTATTTCAGTTTTGAAAGATGCTTTCTGCTGCTGCAATTTATGGTGCTAGGGGAGCATTTGGAGTAATGCTAGTTACTACTAAAAAAGGACAAGCAGGGAAAATGACCATTGGTTACAGCAATAATTTTGGAACCTCAGATCTAACCGTCAATACAGATTTTATAACTTCCGGTTATGACGCTGCAAGACTAAATGATGAAGCATTCTTGAGAGCAACGGGGGAATAGTTATACAAACTATACTGAGGATGATTATGCTGAATTATTAAACGAAAAAATGATCCCTCATTACCTTCCGTAGTTATCCAAAATAGAAATGGAAAAGATCAATATGTGTATTATGCAAATACAGATTGGTGGAACGAATTTTATCGTGATAAGATGAATTCAATGGAGCATGCCTTGACCTTCTCCGGTGGTTCAGAAAAAATGGACTATTATATTTCTGGTAGGATGTATCAAAAAAGGAGGATTGATGAAATCCAACAAGACAAATTTGAAGGGTACAATTTAAGAGCTAGACTTAATGGTCAAGTAACTGATTGGTTGAAAGTCAGCAATAATTCGCAATCAATTATCAAAATTATACATTTCCTGGATGGAATAGTGGTGTAGATGCAAATAATAACTTTATATCTACAACTGTTCATGCTTTACCTTCTTATGTCCCCAAAAACCCTGATGGTACAGCCACCTATAGGACGGAATTGAATAATTATAATATAGGAGACGGCATTATGGCAGATTTACTATATGGTAAATCAAAAGGTGGAGAGAAAGAATATGAATTTATCAATTTATTTGAAGCTGTTGCTCAAATAATGCCAGGCTTGACAATCACCGGAAATTATACATTTACTTATAATCCAATTGATAAATTCCAGAGAAGGGTTCAAGCTCCTTGGTCAATTTACCCTGGAGAGATTAGTTATTTAGGGAATGATCAATTGGTAGAGAACCTTGAGCACTATAGAAAGCATTCGTTAAATATCTTTGCGAATTTTAATAAAAGATTTGGTGATCATAATATCGGAGCTACTGCTGGATATAACCAAGAATTAAGTTTATGGCGTAATGTTGGAGGTACGCAAACTAACCTTTTATCGGAGGATCTTAATGATTTCAATTTAGGTACTGGTGTACCTTTATTAAGAGGAGGTGAGGAATCTTGGGCATTGCAGGGATTTTTCGGTAGGATCAATTATGATTTCAAAGGGCGATATCTATTGGAAGTAAATGGACGTTATGATGGTACTTCCAAATTCCCGAGTGGTCAACGATATGGTTTTTTCCCTTCATTTTCTGCAGGATGGAGAATTATGGAAGAGCCATTTTTAGAGTCGGCCAAACAATTTGTTAATGAAGCTAAATTAAGGGTTTCCTATGGCTCTTTGGGTAATGCTCAAGAAGCATCACCTTATGGTTATATTCCATTGTTAGGAGCTGGAAATGCAGCATATATTATGAACGGTGGTCGGGTGCAATACTTAAGTTCTCCTTCACCTATCTCTCAAGACTTAACCTGGGAAAGAACAAGTACACTGAATTTTGGAGCTGATTTTGAATTTGCACAAAACAGATTAACCGCCTCATTCGATTATTTCATCCGTGAGACATTAGATATGTTGATTCCAGGAAAAACTCTTCCGGCAGTTTTTGGAGCTTCATCACCGAAAACGAACGCGGGCGATTTAAGAAATGTGGGATGGGAGTTATCAATGGCTTGGAGAGACCAGTTTGAGTTATCTGATAAGCCCTTTGGATATAGTTTTGGTTTAGGATTGTCTGATTCAAAAGCTGAGATTACGAGATTCGACAACCAAGAATATCTATTGAACAATTATTATGTAGGTCAAACATTGGGTGATATTTGGGGATATCGAATCGATGGTTTATTTCAATCCAATGAAGAGGCTGCTAATTGGGGAGTGAATCAAGACCGTGTTGATGCCCGTCGCTTGTCAGCTCCTGGTGACTGGTCAAAACTGCAAGCTGGAGATATTAGATTTGTTGATCTCAACGGCGATAAAGCAATTAATGAAGGGAAAAACACTTTGTTTGATCCTGGAGATCAGGTTATTATCGGAAATAGCAGAGCAAGATATACCTTTGGAGTTAATCTAGGAGCCAACTGGCAAGGTTTTGATGTGTCGGCATTTTTCCAAGGAATTGGTAAGCAAAATTGGTGGCCAGGTTCAAATGCAGATAAGTTCTGGGGACCATATTCTAGACCATACTACTCATTTGTGCCTCAAGATTTTGAAGAAGATGTATGGACCCCTGAAAATCCAGATGCTTACTTCCCGTTATTAAGAGGATATATCGCATTAGACGGTAACAGTTCATTAAATGTTAAATCAGATCGTTATCTACAGGATCTAGCTTATATAAGGTTGAAGAACTTGACCATTGGTTATTCACTTCCTATATCAGTGATGAGCAAATTAAAATTGAGCAATGCACGGATTTACCTTTCTGGTGAAAATCTATGGACAGCAACTAAACTTCGTTCGAAATATATCGATCCGGAGCAAGCTGCCCAAGAATCAAATGGTAGGGCATATCCATACTCTAGAACTTTTTCATTCGGACTTGACTTTACATTCTAAATCATGAAAAATACATTCATTTTATATATACTTATGGCCGTTTTAATAAGTGGCTGTAATAAGGATTATTTGGACAGGCAGCCTGGAGCAAATATCTCACCTGACGTTTCATTTAAGAGCGTGAAGGACTTGGAATTATTCACAAATTCGTTTTATAATGCAGCATTACCTTCTGCAGAAGGAGTTTATAATGAGGCGATTGATAATATTGTAAAAAACACTTTGCAGGATGAGTTGACAGGTAAGCGAATTGTACCGGTATCGGGAGGTGGATGGTCATGGTCTGATCTACGAAATATAAATTTTTTCCTTGAAAACTGTTATAATAATTTGTCTTTTCAAGAAGCAGCTCCATATGCCGGTATAGCTAAATTTTTCAGAGCATACTTTTATTATGAAAAAGTTAGAAGATTTGGAGACGTACCATTGGTATGGCAAAGTATTAAGCCCTGATGACTCTGTAGCATTGAAAAAAGCACGAGATCCTAGGGTTCTCATTGTTGATTCAATTATGGCTGATCTAGATTTTGCTATTGCAAATATGTCAGATGCAAAATCTGACGAGAAAGTCACTAAATGGACTGCATTAGCATTAAAATCAAGGGTAGCTTTATTTGAAGGTACGTTCAGAAAGTATCATAAGGATCTAAACCTCCCAAATGCAAATAAATATTTTGAATTAGCTGCATCAGCATCGAAAGAGCTGATAGAGTCAGGTCAATACAGTCTATTTACAGGAGCCGGCGCAGATTCTTACGGTAGACTATTCAACTCAGTCAACAGTATCTCACAGGAAGTTATTCTTTCGAGAAAATTCTCTGATGCACTTCAGATTTGGCATAACGTAAATTATTATACCATAACTGCATCTTATGGAAAACCTGGTTTAGAAAAAAGTTTGGTTAATTCTTATCTCATGAAAGACGGTAGTCGTTTTACAGATAAGCCGAATTACGATAAAATGGTGTTTTTGGACGAAATTAAGGACAGGGATCCAAGACTTAAACAAACAATCAGAACACCTGGTTACACCAGAATTGGAGGTGCTGCTCCAATTGCTCCAAACTTTGGACATTCAGTAACTGGTTATCAATTGATCAAGTTTTGTGGGTGACGTCAAGTATGATAATTATAATCGGTCAGAAAATGATATGCCAGTATTTAGATATGCTGAAATATTGTTGAATTATGCAGAAGCTAAGGCTGAGTTAGGAACTTTAACGCAAACTGATTTAGATCAAACTATTAATTTGTTACGCGAAAGAGTTGAAATGCCAGCTATGCAATTAGCTACTGCTAATGCCAACCCAGACCCTTATATTGCTAAGGATTATCCTTTGGTTACAGGTTCAATGAAAGGGGCAATTCTAGAGGTACGCAGAGAACGTAGAATAGAATTGGTTATGGAATCATTTCGTTGGGATGATATCCTGAGATGGAAAAGTGGGCAATTGTTGACACGTCAATTTAAAGGAATGTATTTCCCAAGCATTGGCAAATTTGACCTTGATGGAGATAATAAGGAAGATTTGTGGATATATGAAGGAACAAAACCAAACGCCTCCGGTATTCAACTTTTAAAACTTGGTTCTGAAATTCTTTTGGAAAATGGGAATAGTGGTAATGTGATTATTAATTCGCATATCAAAAAAGTTTTTGATGAGAAACGGGATTACTTTTACCCTCTTCCTATTCAAGAGTTACAACTAAATAAAAATCTTAATCAAAATCCAGGCTTGGTAATTTTTGTAGGATTTTTTGGAAAGGGCTGTTCATTCGGACAGCCCTTTTTTTTGATTGTATGACTCATATTTCTATCGGAATTTTATAATTCGACCATATAACTTTTGATTTTTTCTTATTTAACTTCTAAGGATTAAATTCAATATTCTTTAATTTTAGGTATGTATTATTAAACGGAAAGTTATGTTTACACACCTTGAATATATTGACGGTAGTTCAGATAAGTTTTGGGAAATCAGTACGAATGGTAAAAGTCATACAGTCTCCTATGGTAAAAACGGAACCTCTGGTCAAAGTAAAACAAAGGAGTTTGATTCAGAGGAGGAATGTGAAAAGGATGCCAAGAAATTAATCAATGAGAAAATAAAGAAAGGTTATTCCGAGGATGGAACATCTGGTTCAAAAAGAATCTGATAGTAGAATTTCGAAATCTGGGAAGGCTATGTCCAAGAAGGAAGAAGAAGCGGAGGTTTCCAGAAGAGTTAAAGAACTGATCTATTCTCAGAAACGAGAGTTGGTCATTCCGTTTTTAAAAGAGTTTTCAGATGACCATGAACTATTAATCCGTAAAGAAGTTAAGGTTGCTGCAAAATATTGGTTACCAATTATAGATTTGAGCAATGATCCTGAATATGGTTCCGATAATCCATATGCACAGTATGGCAGGAGAGGAAATAAAAACCATCAAATGATCATTAACTTATTATCATTAGCAACTTTCAATCTTACTGAAGCTACAAGAGCGCCCGACCTTTGGATGTTATTCAATGAACGTGATTTGGATTTTGATAATTTCAAGCCATTGATTTGGGAGATAATTCAGCTGAAAAAACCTAATTGGTTATTGGAATATTTCAGGAATGAAATACGGATACATCAACCCATTGGCTTAGGATATTGGAGTCTCAGAGAAATGGAAGACTTAGGTTACATCAGGTATGATGCCGAAATCATTACTCATAGTCTACCTGATTATAGTTATACCAAGGACAAGTCGGAAAAAAACTCGCTAATAAAAAAATTTATAGATGATAAAATTGCAATAGAAAGAGATTTAATTGGAGTGTTTGAATACGAAACTCCTCTTCACACGAATTATTATATTCTTGACTCCCAAACAGCACCTAAAGTAGAATATTTCTGGCTTGAAATGTTTAAGGAGCTCAAAGCTCATAATAAGATCGATATCGATCAAATTCTCGACTTAGCATTAGAAACTCAGACTAAGAATTGGAATAATAATTTAAAAGCATTGTTCAGGACCATTATCGATGATATGGATTTGAAAACTGACCAAATTCTTAAGCATCAAGAATCATTCTTTCCCTTATTGCATTCAGAAAATTCCACGCCTATAAATTATGCAATTAAATATTTGAAAGTTATCATTCATGAAAAGGATTTTAAGCTAGAGGAATTTCTGAATTGGGTAGAGCCGGTTTTTATGCGTAATGATCTGAAGACAGGGATCAAGACCCTCATTTCACAGTTTGAAAAATTGTTGAAAACAGATACTAAATTAAAAGGTAGGATTATTCATTTAGTTTCAGATATTTTTATGATACAGGATTTGCAGTTGCAGGAAAAAGCGGCAAAATTTATCTTGAAATATGGTGACTTAAATGATGATGAACTCTCGAATAAGCTAGAGCTGTATAGCTCTTCAATGCTAGGGACAATTTCTAAAGAATTGAAGGGATTTCTTCCTGAAAAATCTGAGGAAATAAATATTAGTTTAGATGATGGAACAGAAGTGACAGAAACTGGATATGAATATTCTCCGATGTATCCGGACTTTCTTACAGATCCAATTGAAATGCCTGAAAATTGGAATGATGTGCTTTTTCATATTGGCAAGGTGCTTAAATCTGATGATCCGCTGGAAATGGAAATCCTGTATAGCGCCTGGCTACAGCATATGGATTCATTTCCGGATGATCATAAAAAGCAAATCGCACCTTATGTCAAGCAGGCTAATGCGAGATATGTAGAAACATATTGTGTAAATAATTTTAGGATTTTCCTTTCTTTTTTAGAATCTCAGGTTCAAGTATATAACAAGTTTATCACTGAAACCAAGTATTTTCTAGCGAAAAGTAATTATGCAGATATCACTGGTAAATTAAGCATGATCACCCAAAGTTATATTTTAGGTGCTGTCGGCTTACCGCTGTTATCTTTACCTACCCACTATCCTCATTGGATAGATCCACAAGTTTTGGTTGAAAGAATATTGAAATATGAAAAGCAAAAGGCAACGATTTACCAAACAGATTTGGCTATAGCACTAAATAGAGTAGTTCCTGAGAATCTGGAAGGAATTGAGGAAAAAATCGAATTAATTAGTAGCAAATTCTATAGGGACCTGCTAAAATATGCTATTGGCTTAACGGATAACAAAGAATTAAAAAACAAACCATGGCTTGAAAAGGATACAACTGCTGACAAAAATTTTGAGCTCTATCATCTTTCTCTTTGGGCAAATATTGCACGTTCGAGATTTCCAGATGCTGAGTTTAAAGAGTTTGAAAATCGCTCCATTTCAAAAAATTCCATTTTTTACAAAACCATTTAGGCCAGAATTTAAATTGGAACCCAAAATTGAAAAAATATATAACTACTACACTCAAAGCACAGTACCTCAACAGATTGGAACTGATATAAAAGCCAAATTTCCATCTGAACAGCCTAATTCTGATAATTTTATCTATGGATTAGACGTATTTCAGACCAAACAAAATAATGTATATTGGACTTCATTTATAGATGCAAGCGATATAAAATTCATCCATTCTATTATGCCATTAAATACTGAACCTTTAGAATTGGTTCTCTTGATTAATGTGAATGGAGTGTCTAATTGGAATAATTCTGCCACTGCTAAATTCACTGAGAGAATGCTTAGCCCTCACTATAGGATGAGTTATAATTCTGCGATTTTCATTGCGACATGTATGTACGATAAATCTAAACCGGGTAGGGCAATGATGGTGGAACTTTTTATCCAGGCGATTTTAGAAAAATAGAATGCCAGTTAAGGAAATCGGGGAATGGTTGGGTTTCCTGATCAGCAATAATTATGGCCCTCTCAATAGAGTAACTGATATATTTGGACAGGTGAAAGATGTGAGTTCTAAGCATAATCAAGCACTGATCCAGCTATTTGACCACTTTAATTAATAAGGTCGATTTTGCTGATAAAATGCCAAATGGATTTAAAAAAATCTTGGAAATACTTTTTGACCTTCAGCAAAAAGAAGGTTACCATTTAAATTCAACTGAAATAGAAGCACTTTCAAAGTTGAATAGTATAAAATCTTTACAGCCTATTATCAATAAAATTTTAAAACCATAATTATGTCTGATGTAGATGTTTTATATAAGAGCAGTTCACAGTTAACTCAAAAGTCAGGAATTCAGCAGTTGGTACTTTCCCATGGTTCAGAATTAGAAGAAATTTCGAACATTCCATGTTTTTTTTGGGGTAGCATTACGGATTCATTATTAACGGCAAAATGCCTTATGACTATTTCAAAAGTTGTTAGAGCAAATTATGGACCTGTTGATTTAACGATGTTTGATCCTATAGTTTTCTGCAGGTACTGAACAGCTTCGTTTCGAGGGATTTTCATCGTGCAATGGAGTATATGCTAGATTGGACTTGTTGGAAGACGCTATTGATGGAGAATTTATTGCTAGTGGCACCCACGAATGTCGATTTTAATGAGCCCATGTTGCATGCCTTAAATTCAATAAAAAAAAGGTGAAAAAATGGTAATGGGAGTGGGAAGTAAGGAAGTTTCGGTGAGCACAGCAAAATCAAAGGTTGTCGAGCGTAAAGTCAGTTTGCCGACACGCTGGATCAAAGGTTTGACTTCGGTACAGCTTTTCCTAGCAGGAATGGAGGAAAGGTTTAGGTTAAATAAAATTCAAATCATTCCACTTTTTCAGTCTATTCCTAAAACTGCTGTGAAATCAAACTTTTATCTAAGTAAAAGGGCGAATAAATTTGTGTTTTCACCAAATCCAAACTAAAGATTCAGTTTTTATAGGTGGGATTCATCGTTTACGGTTATTGGAAGGTCTTTTGCCATAATTGTGATCATTTGGTTGTATATCAAGAAAAAGATGCTGAAACTGTTTGTTTTGTAATGGATTTTGGAAAGATGCGACTAAGTCTTGCTTTATCACCGTCTGCATATCGAGGTTTTTTCTGGTGAAGGCAATGTTTTGGAGAATATGATACAAACTGTTCCTGATGAATGGGTCCAAGCTGTCAATTCTTTGCTCAAATCGAATGAAATGGTTTGATCCAACGTTGCTGTCGATTGAACATGATGTCAATTTTGATACAATGGATGCGCTTACAGCATCTCTTTCATCCATAGGGACTGTTGGGATATGATTTGAATGAAAGTCAGCATTATTACAGAAGATTACCTTTTAAAATGTCTAGGATATTGGCCTTGAACCCGAGATTGAAAAATGCACGAAAGTTAGTATCTGATGAATCAGTGGAATTTAAGGTGAATACCCCGCTATATATCGAAGCAAAAGTCAAAGGAACGGATGTTGAACATACTGTAATTATCAATGGTGATCAATTCAGATGTACTTGTAATTGGTTTACCAATCACCAAGGACAAAGAGGGTTATGTAAACATATCCTTGCTGTTAAAATGCTTACGAAAAGATGGTTAACTTTCAGATGCTGAGTTGTTTAGTTTAGAGTGTTTATATCCGTAGAAGAAGTAAACTATCAAACCTATTCCCAACCAAATTAGGAATATTACCCAGTTGCTTGTTGCCAAGTTCAGTCATTAAATAAAGGTTGATCAAAATCCCAATTACTGGAAGTAAAGAGAAATTATATTTAAAGCCCATAAACAGATAATACTAACCATACGAGCCAAAAGATTATGATGAGGGATTTATGTTCAACGATGTACATGAAATCAAGGTTTTTCCATTCTAATAGGGCTTCCTGATTAAACTTCCAGATCAATATCCAAGCAGTTAATAGGGCCATTCCGATCAGATATTTCCCATTGATATATGGAACTCTAAATTTTGACTGTTTTCGACAATCCTGAATAATCCATATAAAGTACACCTGCACATACTAAGATAAAGGCAAAGAATGTTCCCACGGAGGTCAGATCTACGAAGAAGTCCATTTTAAAGAACATGGATGGAATTGCTACCACAAAGCCAGTTACAATGGTAGCAAAGGAGGGTGTTTTATATTTAGGATGAATAGTTGAGAATTTCTTCCACAGAAGACCATCGCGGCTCATGGTCATCCAAATCCTTGGTTGCGCCAATTGATAAACCAATAGGGCACTTGTGATAGCAATCACTGAGGTAACCGAAATAATACCCGCTAAATAATCAACTCCAATATATTTGAAAACAAATGCCAAAGGGTCTTTTACATTTAATTCAGTATAATTGACCATTCCTGTCAAAACGAGTGTGATGGCTACATAAAGTATTGTACAGATCAGTAAAGTAATGATCATCGCACGCGGTAAATCTCGTTGCGGGTTTTTGCATTCTTCAGCAGTAGTTGAAATGGAGTCAAATCCAATAAAAGCAAAGAAAAACTGCTGCTACCGAACCCATAACTCCTGTTAAACCGTTTGGAGCAAATGGCACCCAATTTTCAGGATTTACAAAAAATGCACCACCCACGATAATGGCAAGAATTACTCCGATTTTTACCAAGACCATGATATTGCTGGCGCGCCTTGATTCTTTGATGCCTCTGTAAACCAACCATGTTATTAATGCGATTATTATACCTGAGGGGAGATCAAAAATGATAGGTATATCACCGATTCTTGGGGCTGTTTCATAAGCTCTAAGACCAAGGTTGTCTGCGATGGTCATTGCTTCAGGTCCTTGTTGGGTGAGTTTCTGTTGGGCTTCAATTGCATGTTGTGGAGCCATTGATAGCCAGGCAGGTATATGGATTCCAAATCCTTCAAGCATCGTAACAAAATACTGAGACCATGAAATGGAAACCACTATATTGGATACAGCGTACTCCAGCACAAGAGCCCAGCCAATAATCCAAGCGAAAAGCTCTCCAAAAGCAACATACGCATACGTATATGCACTTCCTGAAACAGGGATGGTACTGGCGAATTGGGCATAGGATAATTGCAGTGAAAACACATGCAAAGGCAACAAATACAAATAATAGAGAAATTGCAGGACCACCTTCATAACTTGCAAGTCCGATCGTGCTGAAAATTCCCGCTCCAACTATGGCTGCAATTCCCAAGGATACCAAGTCTCGAACGCCAAGGACTTTGTTTAAACTTTCGGATTCACCTTTCTCCTTGATGATCAGATCTAGACTCTTCCTTTTGAAAAGCTTATTTCTCATTTGTTTGCCTATTGATTTAATGCTCGCAAAAATAGATAAAAAATAAAACCCTAGGTTGATTTTTATCCGAATTGTCAAGCTAGGGTTTTGGATTTTTCTTTAAAGGATCTATTTTCCTGTTATGTTGCAGAATAATTGTCCAACATTTCTTGTGTCGGCACAAAGAATAAAGTTCCTGTTTCAGGAGTGCTAAAATCCAAGATACGGTCATAATTTCCTATTGGATTTCCTAGGTACATATTCTCCAACATTTTGTGTGTTGTTGAGAACTTGTTTGCATAAGAAATGAAATAAGTGCCAAATTCTCCTTTAGAAGGATTTGAAAATGGCAGGTTGTCCCTTACGATTTTGAGGTCGTTTCCATCTGCATCAGTAATGCTTGTTAAAGCACTGTGGGAATTCTTAGGCTTAACCTCATCAGTCATTTCAATATCTGATTGTTTATATCTTCCAAATACTTTTTCCTGTTCGGATGTAGGTATGCTTTCCCAAGCTTTTAGATTGTGTGAATATTTCTGGACAAACAGATAACTACCGCCTTTATATTGAGGATCTTCGTCTCCAACCATTGCAAATTGTGCCCTTTCATCACCAATAGGATTTTCGGTACCATCCACAAAACCCAGAATAGATCGTCCATCCCAATATCTAAATCCATGCACTTCAACTAAGTTGTCAGCTACCGGGTTGATAATATCATAGATATCTTTTGCCATTTCATAACAAACGCCAGCATTGATTGCTCTCAAATGAAAATGGATGTCTCCTTCAGTCGATATAGCGGTGTATTTTCCACCAACGATTGGTTCGAAAGTTTTTAATTCTTTCGGTAGTGGGGTAGGCATTCCTAATTTTATCCATGCATCGTGCGCAATTCCCATAATACAACTGGTCCTTCCATCTGGAAGTCTCACGACGAAAGAATGATTTAAATTAGAAACCAAGGCACATAGCCTTTCAAAGACAGGTTTAAAATCTGATCCTTCTTTAAATTTCCAAACAGAAAAAATAGTGTTGTTATTTGGATAGTCCGTAACGTTTTGAGATCTATGAGCCATTTCCGAGATAGTGTTTTATAAATAGTTGTATCTAAAATAATGAAAATGAATTGTGATTTCCACAATAAATACAATTCAGAATAAATCTTGTTTAGAAAGAAAGTATCTGAATTACCTTTATAATGTCCCACATAAAATCCCATCATATTTTTCAAAAGACACTTAAAATTATTTGTCTCAAAAGAACTTATATTGCTAATTTTATTCAAATGAGTCAATTGACAAAATACGTATAAATAGAGGGATAATTTACTTAAAATTTTAATTATTGAAATTTTTTAGCTAAATGGTCTTTGCAATACTAATATCGGCGTTTAAACGAAGTTAAGAGTGATTCTTCATGTATGCTAATTTTTCGTGTGGGATAAAAAAAGTGAAAATTGCGCCAATCGGATTGATACTTTTATTTGCAAAACATAGTGGTTATTATTACGAAAATAATCAAGTCTAACCACTAAAAATTACGATGAAAAAACAAATTACCAATTACGACCTTACGGGGTATTTCTTTGCGTACACCGCACAGTTGGAAAAGGAGTTCAATCGTAGCATTTATTACTCTGCCAATTGTATCCGATCGGAGAAGTAAATGCTAGTAATTCTAAGATTCCAAAATTAGTTCAATTTCAAATTATCAACAGGATCATTTGATCACTGGAACAATCCAAGATGAACAGGGTAACAATTTGCAAGGAGTTACCATTTCAGTGAAAGATCAATCTAAAAGAGCCACGACTACGGATGTAAACGGGAGGTTTGTGCTTGAAATTCCAAACAATGCTACTCTTGTAATTTCACTAGTAGGTTTTGTAACGCAAGAAGTGCCTACTACAGGAGATCAAAAGGAAATTTCAGTTGTTTTAGTCGAAGACCTCTCAGGAATTGACGAAGTAGTTGTTGTAGGATTCGGTACTCAGAAAAAAGAGGAGTAACGTTGGATCGCAAGCTACTATAAAGAGAGCAGAATTAAAGGTTCCCGTAGCAAATTTATCCACTGCGATAGCGGGTAGGTTAGCGGGTGTGGTTGCTACACAACGTAGTGGTGGACCTGGAAGCACAGGGGCAAATTTATTTGTTCGGGGAGTTTCTACTTTTGCTAGTTCACCTCAAACTCCATTGTTGATTGTAGATGGTGTACCTGACCGAGATATAAACAACATTGATCCAGAAGATATCGAATCATTCACTATTTTGAAGGATGCAACAGCTACAGCAGTCTATGGTACACGTGGGGCAAACGGTGTAATCATCATTAACACCAGAAAAGGTAAAGCTGGAAAACCTTCCATCTCTGCTGAAATACAACAAGGTATTACAGGATTCACTTATCTTCCAAAGTTTGTAGATGGTCCAACTTTCATGGAACTATTCAATGAAGGACAAGTGTTGAGAGGAAAAGAAGCAGCTTATTCAACAGATATCATTGAAAAACATAGAAGTGGAGTTGACCCTGATCTTTATCCAAATGTTAACTGGTATGGAAGAATTATTTAAAGATAATGCCACAAATAGCCGTGCAAACCTCAATATTACTGGTGGTGCAGATATCGCTCAATACTACATATCATTAGGATATTATAACGAGACTGGACAGTTTAAAACAGAAGATATTGAAAGTTATAATTCTTCGTTGAAATATGATCGATTCAATTTTACGAGTAATTTGGACCGTTAATATTTCTCCAAGAACAAAGTTAGATTTCGGCTTGAATGGTTTCTTGTCAAATTTTAATGAACCAGCAAGAGGGAGAGATCAAATCTTTGCATTAGCAACTCAATATTCACCACATATTACTCCCATCCAATATTCAAATGGATTATGGCCATTCGTTAAGGGTACAACTGAAAACCCTTATAAAGCAATGACTCAATCGGGAATTAATAACAAATATAATAATGTAGTCCGTTCTAATTTACGTTTAACACAAGATTTAGATTTTATTACTGAGGGGTTGAAAGTGAATGGGACTATTTGCATTCGATGTTACTCTGGACAACATCTTAAAAAGAAGCAGAAATCTTCCATCTTATTTTGCAGAGGGCAGAAATGAAGATGGAGAATTGATTATGACATTAACAGATCCAGGTTCTCCGGATCTATCTTATGAGTTGCAACGTTTTTCTACTAGAAGAATGTATTTGGAAACTTCTCTGAATTATAATAGAACTTTTTGGTGCACATGATGTAAGTGGGTTGCTATTATTCAATCAGTCAGATTTTGCTGACGGAGCAGAGAGAGTTCAGTCTTACCAAGCAGCAATTCCTTATAGACAAAGAAATTTAGTTGGTCGTGCTACTTACGCCTATGATAGAAAAATATTTGTTTGAATCAAATTTTTCTTATTCAGGATCAGACAATTTTACACCAGATAATCGATATGGATTGTTTGCATCAGTTGGAGCTGGATGGGTCGTGTCAAATGAAAGTTTCTTTGAACCTATTAAATCTGTGATTCCACACTTTAAATTGAGATATTCTTTATGGTAGTTCAGGGAATGCAAGTTTAAATAACCCAGATTTACGATTTTTATATTTGACACAGTACCAACAAGAAGAAGATGGATATACTTATAGTTTTGGCATCCCAGGATCTCAGCGTACCTATAGAGGTTACTACGAAAAGCTACTAAGAGGAGAGGTGACATGGGAAACCTCCTATCGCCATAATATTGGTATAGAATTAAATTTCTTCAACAACGATCTACAGTTAATAGCCGAGTTATTTAAGGAGGACAGAAAAGGTATTCTGATGCGTGGGTTGGATATTCCTTACATTTCTGGTTATAACTCTAACAATGTGCCTTTTTTAAACATTGGAGAAACCGCTAATAAGGGTATTGATCTGACTTTGGAATATAACAAACAAATGGTCAATGGATTCTTTATGGCAAGAGGGACAATGAATTACAATTCAAATAGAGCAGTTCGTGACAATTTACCACCTTGGGCATATCCTTATTTAGATCGTGAGGGCCACCGAATTTCTCAACGATTTGGTTATATAGCTGAAGGATTGTTTAAATCTGATGATCAAATTGCCAATTCACCCACTCAGTCTGGAGATGTAAGGGTAGGTGATATTCAATATAAGGATCTAAATGGTGATGGAATTATTAATTCTATGGATCAAACAGCGATTGGGTATGGTGACACCCCTTTGTTAACTTATGGACTTACCCTAGGGGGAGGATACAAAGGATTTGAATTGAGTTTGTTTTTCCAAGGTGTAGGTATGGTTGACATGAACTATGCTTCAGGATATGCAGTCACTCCTTTCTCACAAGGAGCTACATATGGTAATATGTATGAATATGTATTGGATAGGTGGGATCCTGAAAACCCAGATAAGGAAACCTTATATCCTAGGTTATCCACAAATGAAACAATTACTACCAATTATTACCAAAGTACTTGGTGGATTAAGCGAGCTGATTTCTTAAGGTTGAAACAAGCCGAGCTTGGCTACAATTTTCAAGATAAACCTTTCTTAGACAGACTCAGCATTAATAATTTGAGATTATATGTAAATGGAACGAATCTATTTACGGTATCGCCATGGAAATTCTGGGATCCAGAACTTGGTGATGGAAGAGGAACAGTAATATCCTAATACAAGAGTATTCAACTTAGGACTAAGAATTAACTTTAAATAATAGACTAAAATGAAATTTCGATATAATAAATTAAAGTTTTTAGCATTATTTGCAGGAATGAGTTTATTTACTCAAAGCTGTAATGATGATTTTTTTGATGCACAACCTGATAATTTGCTGAACATTGAGAGTATTTTCTCAAATCGTAGTCAAACTGAAAACTACTGGGGATCTTTATATAATGAGATTCCAGACATTTGGAATCAACCCTATTCTTTTTATTATTCAGCAATAACGGATGAAATTGATGCTTCAAATTGGGTTGATGGTACATTGAATAATTTCAATTCAGGGGGCTATTTCTTCAGATAATGTACCTACACCATATGTTAGAATTTATAGAAAAATCAGACAGTGTGGGATATTCATTAATAATGTGGATAAAATGTCAGGAATTAAGAGATGCTGAAAATGGTGAAACCTTAATTAAACAATATAAAGCGGAGGCAAAGTATTTACGTGCATATTATTATTGGTTGATGATGAAATCATTTGGACCAGTAGTTATTTTACCTGTCAATGAAGAGGAAGCTGCTGGCGATAATTATCAAAATACCTAGAAGTAGCTGGGACGAGTGTGTAGCTTTTATCATCAAAGAAATGGACGAAGCTGCTGCCGATATGCCTGATGAACATACTGATACTCAACTTGGTCGGATTGGTAAAATAGTTGTTGAAGCGGTAAAATCAGAGATAACCTTATTTACAGCCAGTCCACTTTACAATGGGAATTCAGACTTAGCTAATTGGAGAAACCCTGACGGTAAACAACTAATTAGTTCAACATTCGATGCTTCCAAATGGCAAAAAGCAGCGACAGCTGCAAAATCAGCAATAGATTTTGCGGAGAAAAATGGAAAATCACTTTTTGTTAAAAATGGAAAAGATGATTTTGAAACTGCATTCTTATCAACTCGTAATGTTTATTGGGAAGGATATCAAACGGAAGGAGTTTGGATCAGACCATCCACCAAATAGATACCAGTGGGAAACTCATGCTGCCCCAAGAGCGGTAACCGGAACACCATATAACGGATTGGCGTTGGTTCAAGAATTAGTTGATGACTTCAGGATGGCTAATGGCCAATCAATTCATCAAAGTTCTTCTTACAATGAAAATACATATGTTCAAGAAAGTACACCTTATTATGTTGAAGGAACGAATAACATGTATGTTAATAGAGAACCTAGATTCTATTCATCAGTAACTTTTAATGGATCTATTATTCCTGGCGCAGCAAAAGCTGGGATGACAAGAGTAGAATTTTACCCATCAGGTAATTCTGGAAGAAATGGTGCTCCTCGTGATTGGCCAAAAACAGGATATACAGCTAGAAAAAACATTCACCCTACCTATAGCTTAAATCCTTCAGTGGCAGTTAACCGTGCTGCAATGTTTAATTAGACTTTCTGAACTTTACCTAAACTACGCTGAAGCTCTAAATGAATATCAGCCAAACCATCCAGATATTACGACTTATTTGAATAAAGTCAGAAATAGAGCTGGTTTACCTAACATTGCAACTGGACTTTCCCAAGCCAGAATGCGTGAAGAAATTCGTTTAGAGAGAAGAATAGAGCTTGCATTTGAAGGCAAAAGATATTTCGATGTAAGAAGGTGGAAAGTAGCAGATTCAGAAGGTTATAAACAAGGAGGAAACTATTATGGAATGGATATGACTAAAGGGTCTTCATTAAGCGATCCAAACTTCCATAAAAGAGTAGTTGCAGTAAGACGTGCGGAGTGGAATGATAGATTCTATTTTATGCCTTGGCACCAAATGGAAATCGATAGAAACAAACAATTAGTTCAAGTACCTGGCTATTAAAATTGTTTAAAACATGAAATTTATAAAAAAATCAACTATAGTATTGGCGTTAAGTGCATTCGCATTTATAAGTTGTCAAAAAGAAGAAGCCTCATATGAGGAGTTGACAGATACAAAAGACGGGGTATTTTTGAGTGTTCAAAAAGCAGTAAATGGTTATCAAGATTTGCAATTATTTCCCCAAATTGCAGAAAGAAAGACTTGTTTAGCGTTAATTATGGAGGTTTGGGATTACCATCCTCAGATATACAAGTTGTTTTCGAAGAAGACAAGGCGGCTATGGATAGTGTCAATTTGGCTCGGAAAAATAGAGGTGAAGAAGAATATTTGTCTTTTCCTGCGGGCAGTTATTGCCATTGATAAAAATTCAGCTACCATTAAATCAGGGCAGCTATCATCTGAATTTTTGACTTTTGACTTATAATCCTGAGAAATTTGATCTTGAGAAGAAATATCTTTTTGGCCTTAAAAGCCTCTAATTCTCAAGGATTCCAATTCAAAAACAATGGTTCCACTATCTTTTATGTTGCCGAAGTAGTCGAAAAATCACATTTAAAATCTGAGTGGACAGCCACAGCATCGTCTATTCAAGAATCTGGAGAAGGTGAAGGAAATGGTATAGCCAGAGCATTAATAGATGGAAATACTTCGACATTTTGGCACTCGATGTGGTCACCAAGTAGTCCGCCATTTCCCTCATTGGATTCAGATTGATTTTAAGAACGAAATATATGTACTCAAATTGGACTTACAAGAAGACAAAATAATTCTAATGGATTCAAAACTTTTGATATCGAAGGATCGAAAGATGGAAAAACATGGGTTACACTTCTTAAAGATCAAGAAATGGATAGAGAGGAACTGGAAAGTCAGATATTTCCAATCCAACCGCAATATCTAAAGCAAATTAAAATTACCATGAAAGATAATTTCAATAATCAAGCTTCAACCCATTTAGCGGAAATAGATGTTTTTGGATATTAAGAAAGAAGTAACAAGTTATCATATTTTTAAAAAGTAAAAATTTATAAGGCCGCTTTTTAGCGGCCTTACTTATTAGTAGTTTATTACTTTATCTAAATCTTTTTCCATCCATTGTAACCTCCTCGTTGAGGTATCTTTCCAGGCTATCATCCATCTCTTTCATCCAAGGAGTATGATGCGGTTCGGCACTGGTTCCGTCCATGACGGATTTATAAACTTGGTCACGATAATTGAGAATATTAATTTCTTTATCGTTTCAACCAGCATTTGAACATATCCGCTACTTTGTCCAAATTGAAAGTAGGGTAGTCTGTATAGCTTACCAAATCTTTTATATAATCTGTTTGGAAATCTACGTGATCAGGTCCAGTTACTGTCTTTGCTTCGTAATCCATCCATTTTTGGATATCAGCGTCTCTCAGTGATTTTATTGGATGTTTTTATTCTGCCTAACATATAGTCTCTTGCATACCAAGCTTGAGGTAATCAAACATATTGAAAGTATAATATTGATCTTGCATACCAAGGAATATCAATCTTTCATTGTCATTAAAAATAACACCTTTATACAGATTATCTGGGTAGAGGCAATTCTTGGTCTTCAGTCTCAATTCGTCAGGTAGGAATGGAAATTTATGTTGATAACCGGTACATAGGATAACTGCGTCATACTCTTCGGTTGTTCCATCTTTTAAAAAATGCGGTATTTCCTTCGAAATGAGTAACCAAAGGTTTCTCTTTAATGCCGTTTGGCCATTTTGTTCCGATAGGATTGGTTCTGTACGAAATCGTTACTGATTTACTACCATGTTTAAAACATTGCACGGCAATATCTTCAGCTGAGTAACTGCTTCCAATCAGTAATAATTTTTGGTCTACAAACTGATCAGCGCCGCGGAAGTCATGCGCATGCATTACGGCTCCCGGGGAAGTTATCAATCCCTTTGAAATAGGGCATATTTGGTGTTGAGAAATGTCCGGTTCCTACTACTAGGGTAATCAAAAAATTCTTCGAAAGTTTCATTTTTTTGAAGGTCATCGAATACTACCCTGAATTGTTCTTTATCTTCCAAATAATCTACCCAACGGGCTACCGTATTGAATTTAATAAAGTCTCGGGCATTACTTTTCTTGATTCGGCCTTGGATATAGTCAAACAATACCTCACGTGGGGGATACGAAGAAATTGGTTGTCCAAAATGTTCAGAGAACGTGTAATCTGCAAATTCTAGACACTCTTTTGGTCCATTGGACCATAGATATTTGTACATACTTCCATGCAAGGGTTCGCCATATTTTCCTACGCCTGTCCTCCAAGTATAGTTCCACATACCGCCCCAATTATCTTGTTTTTCATAACATTTAATTTCTGGGATGGGATTACCTTTTTTTCTGCTCTGATTCAAATGCTCTTAACATTGCCAAACCGCTAGGGCCAGCACCAATAATTCCAACTTTAAAATCTGTCATATATTATATTTTAATTTATTAATCCTTAAATCAATATTTCAAATAGCCATAAAAAATGCTGATTGTTCCAACAAGGCTTTGAGATTCCCATCAATGGGAAAAATAGAATGCGTTAAAAAATTAATGCCTAGAGGCAAGAATAGTTAATCGCGAAATAATAGGTGAATGTGGTGCAAAGATAACAAAAATAACATTAATTAAAAAATTTAATAAAGATATAGTATGTGTTAATCAATGGTTTTGTGCTGAAATTATTGATTAAATTTAGTCATTGCTAAAGTTTTCTATTTTGATAACCTTTTGGAATATTTAAACAATATCCTACAAATGAGAGTTTTAATTGGTATGTGAATTGCTTGACTGAGCATGTTTTATTTGTCAAGTGAACAAATATTATCATTTTGGATAGAACATATCTTGAAAATGACCAAATTCTAATTATTTTAGTGAACTATTAAACAAAATATATGGCATCAGGAATATTCGCGGTTTTGGATGATATCGCCGCTCTAATGGACGACGTTGCAGTAGCCAGTAAGATTGCTACTCGAAAAACTGCAGGTATCTTAGGTGATGATTTAGCTGTAAATGCAGAAAAAGCAACAGGCTTTTCTTGCTTCTCGGGAACTCCCTGTATTATGGGCTATCACTAAAGGGTCATTTGTCAACAAGCTTATCATTGTCCCAATTGCATTATTGTTGAATGCCTTTCTTCCCATGTTAATAAAATATATTTTGATTCTTGGGGGGAGCCTATCTGGCTTACGAGGGGGCTGAAAAAGTAATTCACTATTTATTTCACAGGAAAAAAGAAGGACATGAAGTTATAGAGGAACAGGCTTTGGAGGGTGAGGAAGCTGAAAAGGTAAAAATTAGATCAGCAATTACGACTGATTTTATTCTTTCTGTGGAAATCGTGATTATTGCTCTTGGTACTGTACTTGAGGAAACTTTAGCACTTCAAATTTTAACGGTTTCAGTAGTTGCCATTTTAGCAACGGTTGGAGTTTATGGCATTGTTGCTTTAATCGTTAGGATGGACGATGCTGGTCATTCATTGATAAAACGTTCAGGAGACAAAGGTTTCGCTTCTACAATAGGGCATTTATTGGTTAAATCTTTGCCAATTGTTATTAAAGCTTTGGGTATAATCGGAACTATTGCATTATTGTTGGTTGCAGGAGGTATTTTTGTGCACAATATTGATTATTTGCATCATTTGTTGCCGAATATACCATCGATTGTAAAAGAATTTGCAATTGGGCTTATTGCTGGGATGTTAGTTTTAGGGATAGTTCTTTTAGTGAAAAAGGTTTTTGGATTGGGAAAGGATAAACACTAATAATTTGTAATACGATCAAAAATTTAGCAAATTGTGCCAAATGAATTTGCGAGAGTACTTAATGATTTTTAAATGATACTTATGAGTAAAATAAAAAATACGCTTTATATTTTGGTTTTAGCAATTGGTATTTCATCTTGTACAAAGGATGATGTTGAAGTTGTAAGAAATCCATTGGATACGACAGAACTCATTGGAAAATGGGCAAAAATTGAAAGAAATATCACTGCTGAGACGGTTGTTGATGAAACAACAAATTTAGATAGTATTAAATTATTGGAGTTTACTGCTGAAAATAGTTTAACGGTTACACGAGGAATTTTTTGTAATCTCAGTTCTGTTCATAATGACCCTAAAAGTGGCTCATTTGAATATTATTCTACCAGCACAAATGTTAACGGTACCATGGACAGGATTAAATTTGAGCACTGTGGCAATGGGATGCCCGTAACTTTGCAGGGTGATATTCTCACATTGGGATTTGGCGGAGATGCTTCTGAACGTTACAAGCGAGTTTCCGTAACACCACCAGTTGATCCTGAAGTACCAGAAGAACCTGAGAACCCTGAAGAGCCAACGGATCCTGGCACTGGAGGTTAATTATATAGAAGAAATTATTAGAGCCTGATTCATTGGAGTCAGGCTTTTATTATTATTGTAGCTTTTTCACAATGCTACTCGTTTAAGTAAATTATAACCTTTTAAAAAGCAAATCCTATGAAACAGATTCTAAATTCCGTAATCATCCTTGTGTTGTCAGTCTTTATTATTTCATGTGATAAAGATGAAGATAATGAAAAAGTCATGCTTGATAATAAAGATTTAATTGGTTATTGGGTACTTAATTTTAAGGATGACTCGAATGAGCAGAAGGCCAAAATAATGCACTTTACGGAGGATGGAAAAGTGACAATAGAAAATGGGGAACTCTGTTCGAATAATAATAAATTAGGAAATACTGAATCTTCCTCATACGAATATTACACCTATCGCGGTTCTCCATCTGAACTGATGCCTGTAAATCTCAAATTTGCTAGTTGTGGCAAGGAATACTCCGTTGGTGTGAAAGATTTAAAATTATTCTTGAAACGACCAGGTCTTGAAGAAGAGGTTTTTGAAAAATCAGAATTTACAACAGATTAATTTTCTATTCTCTATATATTTATAAGTTTGGGCCTCAATTTAAATTGGGGCTTTTTTATAGAATAAGACTTAGAAACTTCCTTGCTTATGCCTTAACTATTCCTTACCTTACTCTACATAATCATTTACCTCTGCATATATGATCTGGGAAATCATGTTCTTCTTTCTAGTAATTTCATTTGTTTATTCTTCAGTAGGATTTGGTGGAGGTTCCAGTTATTTAGCCTTATTGGCCGTCTATGGTTTACCTTTCCAAGAATTACGGTTAATTGCTCTACTATGTAATGTTATTGTGGTTACAGGAGGAGTTGTTGTTTATGTAAGAAATAAGCAGTTGAATTGGGAAAAAACAATACCCTTAGTTTTGGTAAGCGTTCCTATGGCTTTCTTAGGGGCGATTCTCAAAATCAGTCAATCAACCTTTTTTGTTATTTTAGGGATAAGCTTGATTGTTGCTTCTGTACTTTTATGGATTGAGAAGACGAGAAAGAATAATTTCAAAAACTCTGAGCATCAATCGATTTTAAAAGATGCTGGTATTGGCGCTGGCATTGGTTTTCTATCTGGATTAGTAGGAATAGGAGGTGGTATTTTTCTTTCACCGATTCTGAACTTGATGCGTTGGGATTCTGCAAAGAAAATTGCAGCCACTGCGAGTTTGTTTATTTTGTTGAACTCTATTTCTGGGATATTGGGACAAGTGAAAACCATAAATTCTGATATAGACTATCAAAGATTGATATTACTATGTTTGGCAGTTTTTATTGGGGGGCAAATAGGTTCGAGAGTCTCCATAAAATGGAGTCCAGTTATTATAAAGAGGATCACTGCTGTATTGGTCTTTATAGCAGGAGTAAATGTATTGATTAAATATGTACCACAATTATTTTAAGTATGAGAATTAAGCTATTGGCATTTGGTATAGTGAAGGAAATTTTTTCTTCTTCAGAACTTGAGCTAGAAGTTGTGGATGGGATTAAACTTGAAGAATTAAAATCTAGAATTGAGCAACTTTATCCAGAATTGGCTAGGTTGAAGTCATATTTTATTGCTATAAATGAAGAATATGGGCAATGCGATCAAGTGATAGAGAGTGATGATGAAATAGCGGTTATTCCGCCTGTTAGTGGAGGTTAAATATGATTGATATCAAGATTTCAAATTTTCATTTAGATCCGGAACTATGTTTGGATATTCAAGCAGATGATAGCTGTGGAGGGACAGTAAGTTTTGTTGGAACCGTTCGAAATGAGACAAAAGGGAAAAAGGTGCTTCGATTAGAGTTCGAATGCTATGAATCTATGGCGGTTAAAGAGATGAAAAAAATTGCTGAGCATTGTGTGAATAATTTAGGAGTAAAGCATGCTGTGCTCCATCATCGGGTTGGGATACTAAGTCCAGGGGAGGCTGCCGTTGTTATTGTTGTTTCATCTCCTCATAGAGACGCTGCATTCAAAGCTTGTGAATATGCCATAAATACATTGAAAGAAACTGTTCCGATTTGGAAAAAAGAAGTCTTTGAGGATGGCGAACAATGGGTTTCAGCTCATCCTTAGTTATTTAAGGCGAGATTTACATTTTTAATGAGTATATTTAATAGTATTACCGAAGAAAACATATCATGACCCAATTAATTGATTCTTCCATCCAAAAAGTCCAAATTCAGCGTTTCTCAGACTTGGATTCTGATTCACGTGAGGATTTACTCGCTGTAGAGGAGCCATTAGAAATTAGGATTTCTTTTTCTTATGCAAATCAAGTGGGAATGAAAAGCATTTCAGTTACCATGCGTACGCCAGGAAATGATAAAGACCTGGCATTGGGTTTTTTGTTTACTGAAGGGATAATTGATTCTTTTGATCAGGTCAAATCTGTTTCATATTTAAAGGTTGACTGTTCCAATAATAAAGAAAACATTGTTGTTGTTGAGCTTAATGAGGGTGTTGAGCCTAATCTTGGTACGGCAGACCGGAATTTTTATACAACTTCGAGTTGTGGAGTATGCGGTAAAGGTTCGATCCAGTCGATAAAAACGGTTAGTAAATTTCAGGGGATGGTTCCTGAAATACAATCATTTGGAGCAAAAGTTCTTTTTGACCTACCTGAAAAATTGAGGTCAGCACAGGATAATTTTGAAGTTTCGGGAGGTATACACGCTTCGGGAATATTTACGAGTGATGGGGAATTGATGTTTTTGAGGGAAGATGTTGGTAGGCATAATGCTTTAGATAAGCTGATAGGTCATGCTTTGCAAGAAGGATTATTACCATTGAACCGATTTGTTTTATTGTTAAGTGGAAGAGCTAGTTTTGAACTGATTCAGAAAGCAGCTATGGCCGGTATTTCAATTGTTGCTGCTATTGGTGCTCCATCCAGTCTTGCCTTGGAACTGGCCAAAGAATTTAACATCACTTTGATAGGATTCTTAAAAAATAATCGTTTTAATATTTACAACCAGAATGAAAACATTCACATTGATGGTATGTTATGAAAATAAGAATTAAAGATAATACAGTAAGGATCAGATTGACAAAATCCGAAGTAGCATCGCTGTCGGAAAATGGTAGAATTATCAGCAAGACAGAGTTTTTTAAACAAGGATTTTGTCTATGGAATTGAAATACTTTACCAAGATGGTCTTTCTATAAGTTTTGAAGATGAGGAAATGATGGTTCAGATGCCGAAATCCTATGTTGAAGAGTGGGTAAATACTGATCGAGTAACTTTTGAAGAAACCCATAATAAAATTTTGATATTGCTAGAGAAGGATTTTGTTTGCATTGATCGTCCTGAAGAGGATCAAAGCGATAATTATCCAAATCCAAATTTAGTTTGCTAACATAAACCATTGCTGCCATGAAAGAGGAAAAGTCAATAGAGGAAATCAAATCAGAGATCAAGCATTTTCCTGATGCTGAAAACCCATATAAGTTATTGGATCTTAAGCTGACTCCTGTTGAAAAATGGGCAGCTGGAGTTCCGGCAGTTATAGCTGCTATTTCAGATCTATTTGAAGAAAAGACTGTGATCCGTGGTACACGTGCATTGTTTAAGATGAATCAATTTGGCGGTTTTGACTGTCCAAGTTGTGCTTGGCCGGATCCTGATGATGAGCGGTCACCTTTGGGTGAATATTGTGAAAATGGAGCAAAAGCACTTGCAGAAGAAGCAACTACAAAAAGAGTGACACCTGAATTTTTGCTAAAAACTCGGTTTATGATTTAGCAAAGATGAATGACTACCAAATTGGTAAGTTAGGGCGATTAACAGATCCCATGTATCTCCCAAAAGGAGGAACTCATTATCAAAAAATTTCTTGGGATGATGCTTTTAAAAAAATTGCTGAACACCTAAATAAGTTGGATTCGCCTAATGAGGCGGCTTTTTACACTTCTGGGCGTACTAGCAATGAGGCATCATTTGTATATCAACTTTTTGCAAAAGAATTTGGGACCAATAATATGCCTGATTGTTCTAATATGTGCCATGAAACGTCAGGGACAGCCCTTATTCCTGTGATAGGTATTGGTAAAGGAACGGTGAAGCTCGAGGATTTTGATGATGCGGATGTGGTGGTGATTATTGGTCAGAATCCAGGGACAAATGCTCCGAGGATGATGTCGGCATTAGAGAAAACCAAAAACAATGGCGGTAAAATTATTGCTATCAACCCTTTGCCGGAGGCAGGTCTTATGGGCTTTCATAATCCACAGCAATTAAATGGAGTGATAGGAAATGGTGTGAAACTAGCCGACCTTTATCTGCCAGTGAAAATAAATGGTGATATGGCTTTGCTGAAGGCTTTAGAAAGACTTTTATTAGAAATGGAAGCCAAATTTCCCGGTCAAGTTTTGGATATGGATTTTATTTCTGAAAAAACTATGGGTTTTGAGGCATTTGCTGAACAATTTGAAAACCCTTCATTCCATATCGATGCACTTGCACGTGAGTGCGGGGTTAGGAGAGAGGATTTGGATGAAGCTGCGTCGATGCTAGCTTTTAAGAAAAAAATAATTGTCTGTTGGGGAATGGGCTTGACCCAACAACCTAATGGTGTAGATATGATCCGTGAGATTGTCAATATCCTATTGTTAAAAGGAAGTATTGGTATAAAAGGTGGTGGTGTTTGCCCTGTCAGAGGGCATAGTAACGTCCAAGGTAATAGGACGATGCTTATCAATGAGAAGCCAACCGAAGCTCAATTGGACCGTCTCCAAGAGTATTTTGGTTTTCAGGTTCCTAGAGCACATGGATATGATGTAGTTCGTGCCATCAAAGCAATTCACGAAGGAAAAATTAAGTTCATGTTTTGTATGGGTGGAAATTTTCTGTCTGCTACACCTGATACTACGTATACCGCCAATGCCATGCGGAAATTGGAACTATTGGTATGTGTATCTACTAAATTGAATAGAGGACATCTAATTCATGGTAAGGAAGCGATTATCCTTCCAACATATGGACGAAGTGATAAGGATATCGTAAATGGAGAAGTTCAAATAGTGACAGCAGAGAATTCAATGGGTGTGGTTCAATATTCTAAAGGTATGTTGGACGCAGTTTCGGATAATTTGATCAATGAAACTCAGATCGCTTGTAGAATGGCTATGGAAACGCTTAAAGATAGGTCTGTGGTGGATTGGCAGCGGTATCATGATAGTTATGATGCGGTTAGGGACGATATTGAACAATGTATTCCAGGGTTTGAAAATTTCAATGTCCGGGTGAGAGAGAAAGGTGGGTTCTATCTTCCAAACAGAGCGAGAGATGAACAATATTTCGTTCCTCAATTGGATGGAAAAGCTCCTTTTACATTAACTGAACTACCGGTTAACTCACTTGAAGCTGATGAATTTATGATGGCCACAACTCGAACTCATGATCAATTCAATACGACCATATATGGTTTGGATGATCGATATCGTGGTATTAAAAATGAAAGAAGGGTTATCTTTATGAATCAGAAAGACATTGATTCTCTTGGATTCAAGGCTGGCGATAAAGTGGATCTCTATAACTTTGATGATGGTATTGAACGTGTTGCTCCATTATTTGTTATTGTTTCTTATCAAATACCAGAAAAAAATACCATGACATATTTTCCTGAAACCAATGTTTTGGTATCAGTAAATAATGTTGTAAAAGACAGTAATATGCCGGCATCTAAGTATGTCAAGATTCAAATAAAAAAGCATGATCCAGCTGTTTATAAGAAAGTGGATGAAATGTTGATTCAAGGAGAAATTGATAGTTGAAAATTTAAATTATAATAATCTGATTATAAGAGTCATTGGCATCGCTAATGACTTTTTTAATTAAATTAACCTTACTTTTGTTCAAAGTAGTTTCAATTACTCATATTATCTGATTTATGATTATTCGTAAGAAGGAAAACTGGTTCAGGATGCTATTTGTTTGGCATGGTTCGGTTTTGCCTCAAGTCCTTCCACGGCTGATGTTGTTAACCGTGCTTTCCATTGCAGTAGTATATTTTCATGGTACCTTATTGTCTTACAAAGTACCACTGAATCCTGCACCATTTACTTTATTTGGATTTGTGCTAGCATTGTTTCTTGGCTTTAGGAATAGTGCAAGTTATGATAGGTTTTGGGAGGGCAGGAAATTATGGGGATCATTATTGAACGTATCGAGGTCATTGACTCGACAAGTCCTAACATTAAATCGTAATATTGATCGAGAATCGATTAAAGAATTTATTAATTTATTGTCCGCTTTTGTCTATGCTTTAAATCATCAGTTACGAAAAACAGATTCTAGTGATGATTTAAAAGAAAAGTTGTCTAGTGCTGATTACCAATTAGTAATAAATTCTAAATATAAGCCTGCGCTTATTTTAAATCTGATAGGTGATTGGGTAGGAAAGCAAAAATTGAAAGGTAATTTAGATTCAATTCAACAAGCTAGTATAGATCAGAATTTGAATACTTTATCGGATGTCTTAGGTGGTTGTGAACGAATAGTTTCTACGCCAATTCCATATAGTTATCAGGTTTTGCTTCATAGGACTATTTACATTTATTGTTTTCTTTTACCATTCGGTTTGGTGGATAGCTTAAGTTGGTTCACTCCATTTATTGTCGCTTTTATTGCTTATACATTTGTTGCATTCGAGGCTATTGCTGATGAAATAGAAGAACCCTTTGGTCAAGAAGCAAATGACTTGGCATTAAATAGTATGAGCTTAATGATTGAAGAGTCAATTAAAGAATTGGCTGGTATGGAGATTGATACAGTTACAATTAGCAAGGGTCAAAAGATAGTAGATTAACGAGTTTTTTGATTTATTCTAAAGCATTTTTTTCGATAGATATTGTTTTGCTTCTTCAAGATCTTGAGGAGTGTTTACATTCATAAGCTTTTGAGGCTGTTCAGGCTCGAGGATAAGGCAGTCCGTATTGATCAGGACTTTTCTGGGACAAGTTTTTCCTTTGCCAAGATATTCTAAGAGTATCGGATAGCTATCAGGTTCCCAAATAGTAATTAATGGTTCTGGAAGACCATCAAAAGGACTTTTGTAAGTAGTTGCAATTTTTTCAGGATTTCGATTTTCAACTAGGTTTTTTTAAGATTGGTTCATCCACTAGCGGAAGATCACATGCAATCACTAACCAAGCTACTTCACGATCAGACCTCAATGCTGTCAATATTCCTCCAGTAGGTCCCATACCAATAAAATTATCGCTCAGACCCTTGTACCCCTCGGCAATATGCTGTAATTGGTCCTGGCGGCAGGAAATATAAACTTCAGAACAAAATTGAGATAACAAGTCCGCTGCATAATATTTCTGTTCTTTACCATGCCATGCTATCTGTTCTTTATTATGTCCCATACGGGAACTTTTACCGCCTGCTAGGATTAATCCTTTTAATTTTGGCACCTCATTTCCTTTCGAAATCATTCTTTCCTCCCGACTTTTGGATTAACTTGGTTTCTTTGATGATAATATCATGGCTCAAGGCTTTGCACATATCATAAATAGTGAGAGCCGCAATAGAGGCTCCGGTCAATGCTTCCATTTCAACTCCTGTTTTTGCTGTGACGGTTGCCGTGCAAAGGATGAGTAGTTCGTTCTCTGACGCCATTTCGATGCTCACATTGCAGTTTTCTAAAAAGAGGGGATGACATAAGGGAATCAGTTCAGAAGTTCGCTTAGAAGCCATTATGCCTGCTAAAATGGCCGTTTGAAATACAGATCCTTTCTTGCTGTTAAAATCAGACTTCTCTAATTGATCCATTACTTCTTGAGGTAAATAAACAATACTTTGAGCTGTTGCTGTTCTTTTAGTCACTTCTTTGCCACTTACATCAACAATGATTGGCTGTGACTTATCATTTAAATGTGAGAAACTTCCCATATTGATTTTCTGATTAATTATATCTCCATATCCTAAATGCTTCACCTTTCTTAAATGTATCCTGATTGGCTGGTAATTCTATAAACGCATTTGTTTCAGCAAGATGAGAGAAATCACCTGAACCATTTGTATTGTGGTATGAAGCAATTGTTTGTCCATCTTCATTTGTTTGGAGTTCTACTTGTGCAAATAACTGCAGTTCAATTGGGAATTCGAAATCATTCCCTAAAATGGCATATTCTTTAGTTTCTTTGAGTCCCATGCTTTTTCTAAGCCAAGGGACAAAATATCGATGTAAGCACATAAAAACAGATACTGGATTTCCGGGGAATGCAAAAACAAATTTGTTTTTAGCTTTTTTCCCAAACCAAAATAGCTTTCCAGGTCTTTGCTTCACTTTGTGGAACATTTTTTTCACTTTTAGCCTTTGTAGTACATCAGGAATAAAATCATATTTCCCCATTGATACTCCTCCGGTCAACAAAATGACATCGTATTCTTCAAAAGATTTTTTCAATGTTAATTCAATATTTTTCTTGTCATCCTTTAGATGGATTTTGTGGGCTCTGATCTTATATTTTTGGAGCGTAGCCAGAATTGTCAACCCATTAGACTGTCGGATTTGATAGGGGTTAGGTGTTTCATCTATTCTAACTAATTCGTCTCCGGTCGAGACTACCAGCACTCTTGGAAGCTTTCTTACTAAAAGATTGGTTTTACCAATCGATGCAGAAATTCCTATGATAGCGGGATTAATCACCTTGTTTTTCTCAACAAGAATTTCACCTTGCAGTTTATCTTTTCCACGTAAGTGAATATTCTGATATGGTTTGAATGTTCCTTGATTAATTGTTGCGCATGAATTTTCTATAGATAAGTCTTCGTACCTTATAACGGTGTTAAAGCATTCATGAATTGCTGCACCGGTCATAATTTCAATACAGGAGTTTTTATCTGTAACACTGATTGGGTTATCCCCAGCAGCTTGGGTTCCTTTGATCAAAAAGTTTCTATTTCCTGCGTGGTATGCTTCTATATTTATGGCTATTCCATCTACCGTTGCTCGATTAAAGGGTGGTAGATCACGGTCAGAAAATAGGTCTTCAGCCAATATTCTACCCAATGATTTTACTAATGGCACCATTTCAGTGCCGTAATCAAAAGATTCATTGAGAATGATTTTTTCCGCCTCTTCTACTGTAATCATGACTATCCTCCTATACTTGCCATTGATTGATGGGTTTCATCCATTGAAAAATATTGTTTTTCAGCTTCCCATCCATCTTTAGGTTTATGAATTAAGGCTAATTCAATAAATTCTTTAATCTCTTGGTCTGAATTACCTTGTCGCATTAGATCTCTAAGATTTATACCTTTTGACTGATATAAGCATGTCCTCAGTTCTCCAACGGAAGTCAATCTCAGTCGATTGCAAGAACCACAGAAATTACGTGTATATGCAGCAATAATTCCTATATTCCCTTGATATCCTGGAATATTAAAATTAACAGCCGTAGAATTTCTTTCATCTTCAATTTTATCTAGTTTAGGATAAGCTGATTGAATATGCTTTATGATATAATTGGCATCCCATTTTAATGATATTTCATGAGTTCCACCGTTAAAAGGCATTTCTTCAATAAAACGGACACTTATAGGTTTATTTTTGGTCAGTTCAACCAAGGGATAAATATCTGCTGTATTGACACCATCCATCACCACGGTATTGATCTTTACTTCGAATTGATTTTCAATTAATTGATCTAATGTGTCAAGTACTTTGCTAAGTTCATCACGCCTTGTTATTTGGAAAAACCTTTTCTCTATCCAAACTATCTAGGCTAAGGTTAATAGATTTTATTCCAAGATTTTTCAGTTTCTGAATGTTTTTAAAAGTATTTAGTCCATTTGTCGTTATGGCAATATTTTTTAATCCATTGAGTTGGGTTAAATCATTTAAAAAAGGCATAATTCCTTTCCTCAAGAAGGGTTCTCCACCGGTAATTCGGATTTTAGATACTCCCATTTCTGTGAAAATCCTGCAAATTCTGAGCATTTCCTCATTTGACATGAGCTCATTCTTACTTAACCAATTTAGGCCTTCTGCTGGCATACAATAGGTACAGCGTAAATTACAGCGGTCTATTACCGCAAGCCTCAGATAATCTATTTCTCTCCCAAACTTATCCTTCAACATCATAGGTGTTTTAATAATGTTTAAATTAAGGAAAAAATGGGATACTTTGGTGAGGATTTGAGTTTTAAAAAGTTAAGAATCTTATAAATGAAGCTTCATTCCTTCATGAGTTGAGTTAAAACCGAGTTTTTCATAAAATTTTAAGGCTTCGGGTCTCACTTTATCTGTTGTTAATTGCAATAAATGCGCTCCTCGGTCTTTTGCCCTTTGAATGGCATATTTGATCATTCTTTTCCCCAACCCTTTAGACCTTTCACTTTTATCAATTCTCACACCTTCCAGTTGTGCTCTAATACCACCTCTATAAGTTAAATATTGTATAAATGATAGTTGCATACAACCTAAAATTTTTCCGTTTCCATCATCCAATACAATCAATTCTTGGTTTTTATCTTCGCAGATTTTATTAAAAGCAGTGAAATATTCAGGTGGAAGTGGAATTCGGAAGGCTTCTCGCATTGTTCCCAATTTATCATCTGACAATAGTTCAATGATTCTTTCTAGGTCTTGAATTTCAGCTTTTCTAAACTTCATGATTTTGTTTATTATGTTGGCATAGTAAATATATGGAAAAATGTCCTAAGAATAAAGAGGGTTAGTGCTTAATAGAATAGAGTTTAATTTTCCCAGAATTTTGCATAAAAATCGGGAATACCACTGTTTGCAATTGCCTCGATGACTTTTTGTTTGTCAAATGGTATTTGGATGATTTCGGGTTTGATTTCCGTTTCATTTATTTCTAAGATTAAATAGGATGCCAATCTATTACTTTCTTTTGATCGTCCCACTGCACCTGGGTTTATAGCCCAGTTATTATTTATTCTTCTAATGTAAGAATAGTGTGTATGTCCCATGATGAGGCAATCAATCTGTTCTCTATTTATTAATCCTTCAACTACTGTTTCCTCCTCATCTTCAAATATGTACTGATCATTACTATCTGGGTGAGCATGAACTAAAAGAATGTTCCAATGTTTTTGACCTATTTTATAATTAAGTTTTAATGAAAATGGTAGGTTTTTTAAATAATTCCTATTGATCAAAGTAATATGTTTTTTAGAATGATTTATTGCAATTTCCCTAGCCACAGTTTCCTCGGGGGAGTGCTTTTTTTTACGATTTATTGGCTGGTCAAAAGCTACTCTTTCATCATGATTTCCCAAAAGGGTTGGGATTCTAGAAGATCGAAACAAGTCAATAATTTCGTTAGTCCAAGGAGCAAAATCTATCAGATCGCCGAGACAGTAAATCTGGTCAATATTCCTAGTGCTTATATCATTTAGCACAGAGTCTAATGCGGGTAAATTTCCATGTATATCACTTATGACTGCGATTTTCATTATCGGTTCATTTTCACATTAATATTGAGAGGCATTATTTAAAATAGAGATGTCTTCATCGTCTAATATTAAATTTGGTGCTTCAGCAATTGCTTTCAATTGATTTTCATTTGTAGCACTTGCAATCGGTGCAGTAATTAATGGATTGTTAATCAACCATGCCAATGCTATTGAAGCTTGGGTTGTATTATGTTTGTTGGCAACGATGTCCAATGCACCTAAAACCGCTGTTCCTTTTTCATTGAGATATTTTTCAGCGGCCCAACCACGTTGTGATTTTGAGAGATCATCTTTGGTTCTATATTTTCCAGTTAGAAATCCAGATGCCAACGACCAGTATGGAAATACGCTTAAGTTAAATTGGCTCACTAGTGGAGCATAGTTGGATTCGAAGTTTTCTCTTTCCATTAAATTATAATGCGGCTGTAGAGCAACATATTTGGGAAGGTTATTCTGTTCAGCTATATTAAAGCTCTGCATTAATCTTTCAGGTGTAAGATTAGATGCTGCTATGTGTTTTATTTTACCAGCCTCAATTAATTCTTGATAAGCTGCGAGTGTTTCTTCAATTGGTGTTCTATTGTCATCAAAATGGGTATAATATAGGTCTATCTGTTCTACACCCAATCTTTTTAATGATTCATCTGCTGATTTTAGGATATGATTTTTGCTAATATCGAATCCGTGTTCTTTGGTTTCAGAACCGACCTTTGTGGCAATTATTATTTTATCTCTACTATTTCTTGATTTGATCCATTTTCCGATAATTTCTTCAGACTGTCCTCCGGTTCCATTGACCCACCAAACATAAGTATCGGCCGTATCAATAAAATTAAATCCAAGGTCTATGTATTTGTCAAGTATATCAAATGATTGATTTTCATCCAAGGTCCATCCAAAAACATTTCCACCAAAACAAACCGGTGCTATTTCTAAATCTGTATTGTTGATTGTTATTTTTTTCATAGTGAATTTGCTTGTTTTTAAATTTAAGAAAAGGAGTGTATAGTTCAGGTCTTTACAATGTCAATAAGTTTTATATTTCTTAGATCATTTGCTAAATCTTTAATGCAAACTCATTTTAAATAATGAATATTTAGAGAAAAGTGTTTCCTACTAATAATTTCAAAAATCTGCTTGTTTGAAATGATATAATTTTGTAACTTGTTGAGAGCTAGCCGGTTGGTGGATAATAATTTATCCTTTCAATTCAGAATTATTAACAATTTAATTAACATTTTCGATAATAAAATAAAAATAGGAGGCATATCATGGACAGTTTAAAATTTGAAATTGGGAAAGTAACCTTGCATCAATTAAATAGAGTTAAAGATGCTATGAATGATATCGCGAATATCAATGACTGGCAAATTGCTCCCTATATCAATGGATATTTATTGTCAGTTGAGGGCATTAATATCGCGAGTTATTCCATTATTTCATCAATTACGGCATTAGGGATCAATGCTGAACAATTGTACGAAGAATAATGGCCAACATTAGGTTTTTCAATTATGATTTAGGTTTTGAAAAGCTTGATAAGAAATTAAATCTTTCCCATAGTGGTTGTACTTGACACAACCACTTTTTTTATAACCATATTTTGCTATTAATTAGGCATATAAGCTGTAAGTTTTTTGCGTAATATCTTGCGTATGGTATGTATTCTTGTTTTAATTGTTCCTTCTTTAATATTGGTATATTCTGCTATTTCATGATATTTAAATCCTTCCAAATACATGTTTATAATCGTATAGTTTTCTTCTGAAAGAGATTTAATAGAATTTTCAATGTCATTCAGGATAAACTTTGATTCGGCTTTATTCCTAGAGTTACTGTTTTGGCCATTTAGTGTTAACTCTTTTTCAGCAGTTCGGTGTAAAGCTTTCCTTCTATATTTGTTAAGATATACATTTTTCATGATGACATAGAGCCATGAGACTATTTTTGGATGATTAACGAACTTCTCAAGACTCTTGAGTGATCTAATAAAAGTTTCTTGCACAAGATCATCTTTCTCATTTGGGTCTGTTGTGAAATTATTTGCGAGCCGTTTTAAAATAGGTGAATTTTTTTCGATTGTGGCATTGATTAAATTTTTCATGGTTATGCGATTATATGTTAACAGTCTAAATATAACGCCTTGTTTATGAGTATGTTTTGAAATTTTATTGAATTGGATTAAAACGGGTATTAATACTTTTAACAGGTATTTTTTTCACAAAGTAACAAATAGGTGAATTATGTGTTTAATGATATAGTAATCATTTATTTAAAAATATCTATCAATTAAGTATAATTTGTTAAAATTTATAATAAATATATCAGGGTAATTTTGTAGCTGAATTGCGACAAATACGTGAATTGAATTATTTAATACTTAATTGTGTTTATTGATATTCATGAAAGAAGATAGAGCAATATTTTTTAACTAATTTTAATAGCTTCTTTAAAAAACCTAGAATCTAGTCGTTTGTTTAATGTTTTTCAAAAAGAAGTATAATACAACAATCACGCATAAAATAGGGGTACACTAATTAAAAAAATAGGAGATGGGATTAATTAGTCATGCTAGCTTCAAACAACAAATTATTTAAAATCAACCCTTATAAGAGGAGTTATACACTTTTGGAAGAAATCAACAAGAGCGATTTTTTATGCTTTGATGTTTTCTTCAATGAAGGTCCCTTTGCTATTGTTGTTTTGGACAAAAACTTCCACGTAAAGCGGTTAAATGGTCGTTTTGATTATATTTTGGACTTAAGGGGGGTGATCTGGTCGGTCGAGATATTTTTGAGTTTTGAATACCGAAGATGCCTATAGGTTACGTGGGATTTTTGAGAACCGCCAAACTTCTAAAAAGCCTTTATTGATTGAATTAGGTTTTAAGCATACAGATAAAAAATACTTGAAAATTGAAACCTTTGTTAAAAAATACATCAATCAATTCAAGGAGCAGCAGTACTGTTTGTTATTGTTTGACAAAGAGTTCTATCCGCATGAGCATTGGGTTGAACTGCAAAAGGAGGTGTTTCAGGCCATTGTTGATACCCAAGAACAGGAAAGACACCGGATTGGTACTCAATTGCATGATAGTGTTGCACAGATACTGTATGCTATAAAATTAAACATACATCATCTTGAGCAAAATCATACTTGTGATGAAGAGGTTCATTCAATCAAAAAATTGCTCAATGAAGCTATTTTGCAAATTAGGCATATTTCAACGGATTTAGTTCCTGCAGTTCTTCATGATTTCGGTTTGAAAGCTGCAATTCAATTTATGATCAATAGGATATCATTGCCTGATTTCCAAGTGAAAAGCAAGATTCCGGCTAAAGTTGAGGAATTAGATGAAAATTTAAAGCTGGTAATTTATCGCATTATTCAAGAATTGTTGAATAATTGCCTGAAACATTCGGATGCGACAAAGGTTCAAGTTAAAATTGTAAAAAACACAAGGTTATTGAAAATAGAGGTTATTGATAATGGTATTGGATTTAATGAGGATTTTATAATAAATAATAAGAAGGGTACAGGATTGAGAAGCATAAAAAATAGGATTGATTTATACCAAGGAGAGATAAAAGTTTTGAATTTGGACGAGGAAACTAAAGTGGAAGTAAAAACTAAACCTTTTAAATAATGAATGAGATAAGAATACTGTTGGCCGAAGATCATTTGGTAGTTAGAAATGGTATCAAACTTCTTTTGAACTCTCAATCTGATTTAAATGTTGTTGCAGATGTTAACAGTGGTAAGGAAGCTTTGGAGATTTTAAATTCCGGTCTTGAAGTTGATGTCGTGATTACGGATCTGGGATGCATAATATCGATGGTTTGCAATTAATTCAAGAAGTATCTGACCGTTTTCCTAAGTTGAAGGTTATTGTACTGACCAATGTTAGATTGTGAGCAGCATGTCATCAAGGCATTTGAGTATGGTGCGAAGGGTTATTTAGTTAAGAATGTTGGTTCTGATGAACTTATTTTCAGTATCAAGCATGTATCTAAGGGAGGACGATATCTGTGCGAAGATCTTACGATGTCTTTTATCCAAAGTGGAATTGAAAGGCTGAAGGGTAAAAATTTCGAGGTTGAACCCATAGAACTTGATTTGACTTCAAGAGAGCTAGAAGTGCTGGAATTGTTAGGCGAAGGCTATACCAATCTCGAGATTTCGAAGAAATTATTTTTGTCGAAACGGACTGTTGAAGGTCATCGTCAAAATTTAATTGATAAAACAAAATCCAAAAAATACGCCGGCATTGATCAAATTTGCGGTGTTGAATGGATTGATTCATTAAATAAAACTATTCTATGATTCGGTTTGTTCTCATGAAAAAGGACATGCCGAATCTAGAAACATATAATAAAAAACGTGATTTTACCCAGACTTCAGAACCGAAGGCTCAGGGTAAAGGTTTAAATAAGACTACCCATAGTTTTTGTTGTTCAACGACACCATGCCAGTAGGCTTCATTATGATTTCAGATTAGAAATTGATGGTGCATTAAAGAGTTGGGCCGTTCCAAAAGGCCCTTCCATGAATCCAAAAGATAAAAGATTAGCAGTTCAAGTAGAAGATCACCCTTTAAGTTACGGGTCATTTGAAGGTAGTATACCTCAGGGAAATTATGGAGCTGGTACTGTATCCATTTTTGATGAAGGTCAATATTCACCTCTTGAGGGTAAAGTCAGATAAGGAGTTTTTGAAAAGTTGGAAAGAAGGGTCCATAAAATTCAGGCTAGAGGGCAAGATTTTAAAAGGAGATTTTGCGTTAGTTCGAATGCAAGGAGATAGCTCGGAAAATTGGCTATTGATAAAGCATAAAGATGATTACTCGACAGACAAGCCTTATGACTCAGAAAAATTGGTCTCAGATGCTGTAAAAAAAGAAGGTAAGGAATTCAAAAAATCATCCTCAAAAAAAAAAAGTAAAAACACCTAGTTCAGGTAATAATGAAGATACCGAACTCGAAGGTGATGCTATGTTGGCCAAATTGAGTCAATCTGTCCCTGATTCTGACGATTGGATCTATGAAAAGAAATTCGATGGGTTTAGGGCAATTGCTAAAATAAAGAATACTGAAGCCGACCTTATATCTAGGAATGGTAATAAATTAAACAAAAAATTCCCCTCCATAGTCAATGAATTAAGTAGTATCAAAACCAATTGCATTCTTGATGGTGAAATCGTAATTGAGGATAAAAATGAAAAATCTTATTTTCAACTATTACAATCGGGAGAGCCAATTCCTAAAAACCTTAAAACTAAAATATTATGTTTTTGATATTATTCAGCTAGATGGTAATGATTTACGTTTATTTCCATTAACAGAAAGGAAGGAACTTTTAGAGTTATTAATAAAAAAATATAAGGTTCAGTCCATTGAATTTGTGCCCAATTTAAAGCAAGATCAAAATAAGGTTTTAGGTTTTGCTGAGGATAATAAATGGGAAGGGATAATTGCCAAATTAAAAAGAAAGCACCTACCAAGAAGGGAAGAGAAATGGAAATTGGTTAAAAATAAAACTACGAAATACTCAAGAAGCGATTATTTGTGGCTTCACGAAACCAGAAGGGGGGAGATCACATTTTGGAGCTTTGGTTTTAGGTTTAATGTCCAATGGCAAACTTAAATATATCGGTAACTGTGGAACAGGTTTCAACGAAAAGACATTAAAAGAATTATATGATGAGTTTGCACCTTTGATTCAAAAAACAAAACCATTTGATAGCGGCGAAGATGTTGCAAAAGAAAGAAATGTCACTTGGTTAAGGCCAGAATTGGTATGTGATGTGTATTATTCTGAATGGACAAGAGATGAGCATTTAAGGCATCCTGTATTTAAGGGATTGAGGGAGGACAAATCTGCTGAAGACACTAAAATTGAAGATAAGGAGGCACTTGCTATGGAAAATGATAAAGAATTGAAGTTTGGTAAAAAGACTGTTAATCTTACTAATTTAAATAAGATTTATTGGCCGAATGATAATATCACCAAAGGTGATTTGCTTGCCTATTATGAAAAAATGGGAGATTTTATATTACCCTATTTGAAGGATAAGCCCATTTCGATGAACCGTTTTCCAAATGGTATCGAAGGACAGAGTTTTTTTCAAAAAGATGTGGATCCTTCAAAGATACCAAGTTATTTAAAAACTACTGAAGTTTATTCCGAAAGCACTGGTAAAACTATTGACTATTTATTGTGCAATGATTTGCCGAGTTTATTATATATTGCCAATTTGGGATCAATTGAAATAAATCCTTGGCTGTCTACTTATAAAAAACCTGAGAAACCCGAATTTGTTGTTCTTGATCTAGATCCTAATGGTGCACAGTGGGAGGATGTAATTGCAGTGGCGCATACAGCAAAGGCGGTATTAGATCGAGGTGAGGTTGAAGCTTTTATAAAAACTTCAGGCTCTACGGGTTTACATATTGTTATCAATGTTGGAGCTAAGTATGATTATGAAATTGCAAGGAGCTTTGTGCAATTCATTGCAGAGTTGGTTCAACAAGAACATCCTGATACGACCAGTATGGTAAGGGGATCCAAAAAAGAGAAAGGGTTTAATATATTTGGATTATTTACAAAATAAAGAAGGCCAAACTATTGCAGCACCTTATTCTGCACGTCCCAAAGCCTATGGCAACAGTCAGTACCCCCATATCTTGGGATGAAGTTGATAATGATCTGTCTATTCAAGATTTTACAATATTCAATATCTATGACAGGGTTACAACCATCAATGATCCTTGGGAAAAAATATTCAGTAGCAAAGTAGATATCAAGAAAGCTCTAGCTAAATATTAAGCTAGAGATGCTTTCAGTTTTTCCAGTAAATCTGAGGCTTTCGTATTTTCCACATTGATTTTACGGATTGTAGCTCGTTTTCCTTTGCTTTTTTGATTAATAATTTTCATCAACTCTTTGGAATATTCATTCTTGAAGGCTGAGATGTCAAATTCCTTACTGTTTGCTTTGATAAGTTGTAATGCCATATCCATTTCTGCTTTAGATATTTTACTTGATTTAGGAATTTTCAAATCTTCGGTATCTCTGATTTCTTCTTCAAACCTAATTTTATTGAGGACTAAAATATTATTATATGGTTTGATGATTGCAAGATTTTCTACCACTTCGCATAACAAAAGTCCCTAAACCTGCAGTTTTGCTTTTTTCCAAGGCTTGCATAAGTAATTGATATGCTTTTTCTCCCGATTTTTGTGGTTCGAGATAATAAGGTGTGTCGAAATATATACTGTCTACTTCTTGAAGTTTTACGAAAGTCTGCAAATTGATCATTTTTATTCTTTTCAGGCATAGCATCTTCAAAGTCAGCATCTTCAAGAACAACATATTTATCTTTTAACATATAGCCTTTGACGATATTATCCCAACTTACTTCTTTCCCTGTATTTTTCGTTTACTCTTTTATATTTTATGTTGGCGTGATCTTTACGATCTAACATATCTAGGTCGAGGCTACTTGATTGTGTAGCCGAATAAATTTTTATAGGTATATTAACAAGTCCAAATCCTATTGCTCCAGTCCAAATTGCTCTCATAAATTAACTTTTCTCTAAAAACAATTTATGGTAGATATAGTTCGGTAAAATGAAATTTTAAACGTTTTATCAGATAAGTTGTTTTAGGATAAATGAATTTGAAGGATTTTGATTTATGAATATCAATGAAGAAAAATTAAATAGGTTAGGTGAATTCATGTCTGATCGAGGCTATAAACTTTCTTTGGCGGAAAAGTATGCCTGCTGGATTTTTTACAAGTATATGGAGTTTACAGACCGAGGCTGGTAATTATTTACAAGGTTCAATCGTCTGCTATGCTGAAGATGTAAAAATCAATGTTTTAAATGTTCCAAATTCTTTTGATAAAACAGTATTCAGCCGAATCTATTGAAGTAACTGAGTCTATGCTCGAAGGTTTGAAAATTCTTATTCCTGCAGAAATACACATAGCTGTAACAGGGAAAGCATTCTCAGGTTGTGAAGATAACAACAATACCTCGGCAGGAGATGTATTTCTATGCATCTCTTTTCAGAATGTATTAAAATCTCTTAAAATTCATTGTAATTCTAGGAATGCTGCTGAGGTATTTATTGAATCTTTTAATGCAAGTTTAGACTTGTTAGAATCTATATTAAAGGCTGACTCTAAATAGTTATTCTACCACCTGTTGCTGGAATTGTTGCTCCTGAGATGTATGATGCTGCATCAGAGGCAAGAAAGACATAGATTGGTGCTATTTCAGCAGGTTGTCCTGGCCTTCCAATTGGCGTATTGTCTCCAAATTTGTCATGATCAGGAATTGTGCTGGGGATTAATGGAGTCCATATTGGACCAGGTGCTACAGCATTTACGCGAATTCCAGTACCATCTTGGAGAAGTTTTTCTGCTAAACTTGCTGTAAAGTTTTGAATTGCAGCTTTACTTGCAGCGTAAGGTAGCAGCGTAGGATTTGGATCATATGCATTAACTGATGTCGTGTTAATGATGCTTCCACCAGCTGGAATATATTTTTTACCATATTTTACCAAATAAAACATGGCACTCAAGTTTACTTCAAAAGTTTTGTTCCATTCTTCCGCTGTGATGTCTTCGATTTCTTTGTAGGTCATTTGATATGCCGCATTATTGATGAGTACATCAATTTTTTCAAATTGAGTAACTGTCTCCTCGATTAATTTTTTACAGTTTAACTCATCACGTAAATCACCTTTAAATAAAATGACTTGACTACCAGCTTGTTTTACCCATTCGGCAGTATCATAAGCATCTTCATTTTCGATTTCATCTTTATAGGCAATGACGATGTTTGCTCCTTCGCGTGCCATGGCGATTGCAGTTGCTTTTCCAATACCAGAATCTCCACCCGTTATAATTACCGTCTTTCCTTCCAATAAATTATGCCCAACATAACTTTCTTCACCATGATCCGGCAGGGGATCCATTAATTTCGTTTCTCCTGGAGGAGATTGAGGTTGTTTTTTGAATGGAGGTTTAGGATATTTTGTTTCTGGGTTTTCTGAATTATTGTTGTTCATAAGAATATATTTAATTGAAACTCTATTTGTCTTCATATAGAACAAATTCGATGAATAATCGTTCAACTAAATAATAAATAGAAATAGAAATGGACAAAAGTTTATATGAAATATTATTCGATGGTGCTAGTCCTAGTTTATTGACAGAAATAGTATTAAGAACCCTCATAATGTTTTTGTTAATATTGGCGATTCTTAGGATTTCTGGTAGAAGAGGGGTCAGGCAATTGACGTTATTTGAAGTTGCTATTATTTTAGGCCTTGGTTCAGCTGCAGGCGACCCTATGTTTCAAGATGATATTCCTATTTTCCATGCACTCTTGGTTTTCCTTACTGTTATTTTGTTGTATAAATTAATCACTTGGTTAGTAGCCAGATTTGATACCGTAAACAAATTATTGGAAGGTGAGCCTTTAGTGGTCGTTAGGGATGGTGAATTTGCTGTAACGGATAACAATACGAGTAGTTTCAATAAAATGGAGTTTTTTTCTGAATTGAGGAATGTCTCCATTGAACATTTAGGTCAAGTTAGAATGGCTGTTTTGGAAACAGACGGAACCATGAGTGTATTAAAATATAAAAATGAAGATGTAAAATATGGCCTTCCATTATTTCCTGATCTCTATAAAGAAATAGCCCCCACAGAAAATGTTAAAGGACCATTTGCATGTATGTTTTGTGGAAATATAAAGGAATTTTTACCTCATAATATTGTTTGCCCAAAATGTAAGAAGGATAGGTGGACAATTGCTATAAATACTCCTTATCCATAGGTTTATAGTCCGGAAAATATATTTTCACTCTAGTTCCTTCGCCTAAATTACTTGCTATTTCAATTCGACCATCTAATCGATTTATTATTGATTTAACAATGTAAAGACCTATACCATTTCCTTGATGATCTAATGTGTTGGATCCCCTTTGAAGATTTGAAAAGATTTTATCAATTTCATCTTTAGGAATTCCAATGCCATTATCTTCAATTGTATAAACTATTTGATCGTTTTGTTTTTCGCTGAATACGGTTAATGTTGGATTAATATTTACTGAAGAATATTTAATTGCATTTCCAATTATATTAGCAAATATTTGATATACACCACTTCTTTCAGAATAAAGTGGAAGAAGTTCGCCAAAAATAACTTTTACGTTATCAACTTTATTTATAAGTTTTGACTCTTTAATCCAAAAGTGGATTTTTTCATCCATATAAATAGTTTCTTTTGAAATTTTAAAAGTTTTGGCTTCACTAATTTGAGTTGTCTTATCAATAATTTGATTAAGGCTTAAAATTGCTTCATCAATAATTGTAAGCCAATTATTTCTTTCGATTTGATTCATTTGCGCATTTGCCTTAATAGTTTCGATCCCAATTTTTGCTATGGAGAGTGGATTTTTAGCATCATGAGCTAAAGTATGAGTTAATTAGTTCCAATTCATTATTTAGGGATAGATTCTGTTCATGAGTTTTTATGGTTTGAAGGGCAAGATTCCTCTCTGTAACTTCGATTCCTGTATGAAGAATTGCATAGGTCTCATTATTTTCATTGAGGAGCGCCTTGTATTCAAAATCAAAAAAACGGCTGTGATTTAAATCTGTATTTAAAATTCTAGCTGGGCAATTTGTCGCTTTGTAGGTAATTCCTGTTCTCCAAACTTTTTCAAGGATTTTTGAAAACCCCTGTTCTTTTAATATTGGAAAGGATTCTCCGAAAGGTTTTCCAATGTAATTCTCATGGGTACCAAACACTTTCCTCATTTCATGATTGACAAAAGCGAACCGAATGTCAGGACCAACATAGATTGCTGTTGCTAAGGGTGAATGATAGAGTATGTCTATTAAAAACTTAATATTTTCAGAAGATGGCATAAATAGTTTGTGTGTTTAACCGGCCTCTAAAATTAATAATTTTGATAAAAAAAGGAAATGACTTTAATCAATAGTTATTGTTCATATTATTGTATTGGTTAATAATTTTATCCTTTCTGTATTTTAATTGTTCAATAATTAGCAGGAGAAACTTTCATATAAAAAGATATCCCCAAACGGATAGTTTGGGGATTTTTGGAAAATGAAGGTTTTATAAAAAAACGATTACAGATTATATATATACTTTAAATTTTACCCAATATAATTTGAATTACAGTGTTTTATATTTTTCGAATTATTTATTCTTTCTTTTTATTTTTTATTCTTTTCGTTCTTATCCCATAAACAGTAAATCCAATTACTAAAATGATAATTATGAAAAAAAGAATATTTAAAACGCTTGAATCCATTGTTTCGTTTCTTCAATAAATTTAATTTTTAATTAGATAAAAACCATATAGATATGATAAAAACCGTATATTTCTTCTCAAATTCCGTATATTTTTTAAAACTACTTAACTGTTTTAAGAATCCAGGCAAAAGATGTTTTGGGATACCTCTCGCCTGGCATATGGAAATGGGCTATTTGAAGCTTATTTATTGTAGATCCCTAAGCTCTTTAATTTTCTGATGTGCTTCCAATTGTTGCGATAATTGATCTTGTAAGAGATCAACTAAACTGGGATATTCATTTAAACTGTCGCTCAATATATTTTTATAGGTTTCTTTGAATTCATCTTCACCTTTTTCACAGCTCTCCAATAGTGCATTTGAAATAGATGGCGAGATAGCAGATTTAATATCCATCCAAATTCTGAAGATTTGCCTGAGAATTTTGTTCCTTCTTCTGGTTCCTCAGATGTTTGATTTACCAAAGGTTTTAATTCCGCTAGGAATTGTCTTGATTGATCGATATAACCATTGAAAAGGACCACCAATTCATTTAAATTAAGCATCTTTTGCTATTTCGATTGCTTTTTCATACCCTTTAATACGGTCATTGTTTATTTCGATTGCGTCATTGACTAAGTCAATTTGCTTATTTGTGTTTTCCATAATATTTTGTTTTTATGTAGTTAGAACTAACAGCAATATGTTTTAGTTGAATTAAAATGATAATTAAGTATAATTATCATAAGAAAACAGTAGAAATACACTTATCCCTCAGTAATAATTTTTAATAATTTTTTATGAATCCTATTCTTGGAGACAGGATTTTTTGCTGTCTTATGGATCCAGGCATTTAAGTTTCCGTTAATATATTCAGATATTATTTTGGGTAAAATATAATTTTTTCTAGCTACAGCAACGGTATTTCCTAAGTCATGTGCAACCTTTTCGACTAATTTTTTGGATATCTTCTCCCTTTCTTTCTCGGATTCAACTGCACCCTGTTTTATTAAGAATTCCAAACTTAAATAACAAGCATTCCAAGTTCTGAAAGTTTTGCAGGAAATATCATTTTTAAAATATTTTTGTAAAAACGCATTGAGTTGAGAGGCATCCAGTTTATGTATTTTATTTTCAGCGTCATAATATTTGAAGAGTCTTTTTCCAGGAATTGATTTCAATTCTTCTAGGTATTTGGAGAGATTTTTCTTCTTGAGTTCTTTTACCTGTTCAACTCCTTTTTTGCCTTTATATTTGAAAGAAATTGAACTTTGATCAAGGATGAGGTGTTTTTTTTCTAGAGTGGTAAGTCCATAAGAACCATTTTGTTTTTGATAAAAACTATTTCCCGGTCGCATGGAGGTTAGATCAATAATCTTAAGCGCCAAAGCGGAGACTTTTTGAAGATCAAATTTATCTCTTTTGATTTCCCTATTAATCTTATTTCTAAGTTTGGGTAGATTTCTTCCGAAAGGTAGCAAAGTGGAAAATTTATCAACATTTCTGACGTTAGTCCAGTTCTCATGATAGATGTATTGCTTTCTTCCCTTAATGTCTACACCTGTAACCTGGATGTGGTCCAGATGGGTAGGGGCAAATCCAAACATTTTTCCAGTTAGGAGGAATAACAAGAGATTTTATGCGCTCAATAATTTTCAGGTCTGATATTTTCTTCTTTTGCTGATCAAAATAGGAAAACCCTTTACCTTTTTTTAATCTCGAAAAACCAGCTTTGCTACTGTCAACATATTTAATGCCTTTAATTTTCCGTGAAGAATCAAGGGTAAAGGGTTTTGCCATTATTTTAAATTATTTCTAATGGATAAGATTAATTGGTCCTTTCTCATTTTATGCCTTCCTTTGATGCCTGCACTGTGAGCTTCAGCAAGTAATTCTGTTTTTGTTTTTATTTGCAAGCATATCTACCGGATGTTCTTTCCTTTTTTTTGAGCTAGACTGAATTTCTTCGTTCTTATCCATTGGGAAATTTGGTTTATCTTCATTTTTCATAGAAATCTCCTTTTGTTTATATTATTAACCACGTTGATAATTAAAAAAGTTCGGTTAATCTCAATATAGATTTTAAAAAAGAATATTATTTACAATATGATTTTGCATGTAAATATGACATCCAAAAAGCAATGTTACTTTCTGCGCCCATATTTTTATTGACACCATAAGGTTCAAGTCCATCAAAGCACGCCATATTTTCTAAATCAAATAAAGATTCGTTATGATCATTGACTCCAAGAAACCATGCGAAAGAAAGTCTTATTTTTTCAGAAGCATTTACATCAATATTAAGTTTTGACAACTCCTTATACCAAAGTATGATACTAGCAACTTCAATAGGCTGTTGTCCCTGAGTATTGTTTTGGTTTTCTTTTGTAAGCCAGCCATTATTTCCAATCAATGATAAATGACCATTTCTGAAAAGAATTTGATCGAGGAAAATTGAGCTTTTTAGGCCGATTTCTTTTACTTCATCATTATTTAGAAAGCTCCCAGCTTTGAGTATACTTAATGGGATAATTGCATTGTCATAAGATAATATTCCTTCATACCACGGCCAATTATCCGAAGATGCAGATTCAAATTCATTGACCAAAAATTCTACTAAAACAGACAACTGCTCCAATTGTGATTTTTGATTCGGATATTTTTCCAGGAAATATAATATTCCAAGTATACTATATGCTACTGCACGAATTGACTTAAAGGTTACGACATGATTAATTATTCTATCGAAGGTTTCTTTAGCAATTGGGTGATATTTCAAGAAAGGTTTGTGTGCTATTAGATAACCTAAAGTCCATATTGTTCGACCCATAGAGTCTTCTGAACCTATGGACTCTAAAAACTTTAAATCATAAGACATAAAATTCCTGAACCACCCGTTTTCTTCCTGAGAATAATAGATATAAGATAGATATGTTTTGATCAATCCATTCTCTATGGGTTTATTTTCCTCTACTGAAAACATTAGCAATAACAATAATGCTCTTGAATTATCGTCGAGACAATATCCATGATGATAGTCTGGGATATTGAATTTTGCGTGTTGGTAAATTCCAGTTTCGCTTGTGAAACCTTTTATGTATCCTAAATTGATCTGTGGTACATCTTCAAAAAAATGCTTTACAATTTTATTATAGTCTGTTAAATCCAATCTTATTTCTTTTTATATTATGATGAAATTAAATTGTTTGATTTTCCAGGGTTCAAGAATTTAATATTCATATTCAAGCTTTTAAATTCCTGAATTTTATTTTTAGGTTGGATAATCTTTGAAATTAGCTTTAAATGAGATTTTCCAACGTTTTGCCAAGACATTGATTTACCAAATTCTTCAGCATTATTCATGTATTTCTTCATGATTACTGGATTTTCCAATAATTCATTAATAATATAGGCTAGTCCATCCGAATCGTTAAAATCAAATAATCTTCCTCTATCATTAGCTAGTAGATCCTTCGCATACCAATATGGAGTTGAAAGTACAGCTGCACCGGCGCCTAATGCAAATGAAAGTGTGCCACTACTCATCTGATTGACATTTGGATATGGGGTTACATAAATATCACAAGCTTTAAGATAAATCTGAAGCAATTCATCGCTTACAAAATGATCTACGAAAAAGACTTTCCCAGATAGCTTAAGTTCAGCAGCTGCATGAATTAAACTATTTTTATAAGTATCGCCTTCTTCTTTTAAAACATTCGGGTGAGTTGCACCAACTATAATGTAAACAAATTCTTCATCCCTAATTTTTGAACAAGCTTTGATAGCCACTTCATAACCTTTGCTTCGTCCCAATAAACCAAATGAAAGCATGACTTTCTTTCCTTCCAACCCTAATCTGGCTTTTGCATTTTCACGGCTGATTTTAAAATTTGGAACTCCATGAGGAATTAATTCTAACTTATCAGAATCTATTTTATATACGTTTTTAAGCATCTCAATTCCACGTTGAGTCATCACAGTAATTCTATCACTCAATGCGGAAAGTTTTTGGATTACATCCAATTCATCTTTGCTTGGTTCTTGTAGGATTGTGTGAAGATTTGTGATCAAAGGAACATTCATTCTCAAAACTAAGTCGAGGATGAAATTTCCAGCTTCGCCACCAAAAATTCCAAATTCATGTTGTAGGATACAACAATCATAATTCTGTTTATTGATCCAATCAGCGGCTTTTAAATAATCTGATTTATCATTCCTGTCGATTGTATTGACAACCTCTGGAGGGTATGTGGATTCTGTACCATCAGAAATGGCGATGATTTCGACCTCATTGGTAATGTCTTCAATAGATTGAAATAAATCGTGTGTGAATGTAGCTATGCCGCATTTTCGAGGCATATAAGTTCCGATGATTAAAATTTTCATAGATATCCTTTTGCAATATGTTAGTACAAAAATCTTGTAGTACCTTATGAACAATGCTTTATTCTAAATTGTTCGACGCTCATCGACAAATAAATTAAATATGACAAAGAATAAACAAGAATGCCTTTTATACGTTTTATAATTTGACATGTCTGTCAAAACATCGTTTTTATGGGAATTACAGTTAATAGAAAGAATATATTATTTAAGCCAAAATTGGATAGAGTTCTGGCTCGGAGATTCAATTTGTCGCCTGAGAGATCGAAAAGGATCATTCAAAGAGTACTGGCTTTGTCGGATGAACAGAAAAATAGTTTAATTACTCAGATATTGAGGAATTATGCCCGCAGGCACCGTAGCGTGTTAAATGTATTAGAAAGAAATTTTAAGTTCAAAGAACAAGAATTAAAGGATCTTAAAATAGACTCAAAAAAACTGAGTGATGTGGAGAAATTGTTAATCGGTTCCTTTTTTACAATGGAATATTCAATTGAAGCCGCAGCTTATTTTAATCCATCAATCGTAATTTCTCCTGACCAATCGCAAACCACATGAGGGTGAAAAAAGAGTAATATTAAGTTTTAGGGCAGTAGGGGAAGGGCACTTGTCATCAATTGTATTCCGATCAGGAATCATTGATAAAAATTTAAACATTGAATTAGATGAGGTAGGAATATTATTAGATAAACCTAAACATGTAAAAAACTATCGATATAAAAAGGATGACTTTATGGAGAAGTTATTGCTGCTCCATAATCCAGAGAAGAAAATCCTAAAAATTGTAGAAGAGAAAATAGCGGATACTTTTATTTATGATGAGCTCGTCCGGTTTATAAAAGAAATTGAAGAGGAGAATGAGTTAAGTCACGACAGTCAGATCCTGATGCAACAAATGCTTTGGTTGGCATCTTCTCATTATGAAATTGCTTATTCCTTAGACACCTCTATTTCGGAACGCGTCATATTTCCTATCAGTGATACAGAGAAGAATGGAATTGAAGATGCTCGATTTGTGGCATATAAAGACAGCAAAGGTAGAATAACATATTATGCAACTTATACAGCCTATGATGGGCACTCAATTTTACCCAAGCTTCTTTCAACTAAAGATTTTTTACACTTTAAAATTCAACCTATAAATGGAAAGATCGCAAACAAAGGCGCGGCATTATTTCCAAGAAAAGTGAATGGTAAGTATGCCATGTTATGTAGAGTGGATGGCGAAAACAGTTATGTTTCATTTTCAGATTCCTTGACGAATTGGCATGAAGAAATTCATTTGGTTGCAGAGCCGGAATTTCCATGGGAATTTATTCAGGTTGGAAACTGTGGGTCACCGTTAGAAACAGAAAAAGGTTGGCTGGTTATTACTCATTCTGTTGGTCCTATGCGAGAATATGTAAATAGGAGCGATGTTGTTGGATTTAAAAGATCCAACCAAAGTATTGGGAAAATTAAAGGAACCCTTGTTGTTTGCAAATGAAGAAGAAAGAAATGGATATGTTCCCAATGTTCTTTATTCATGTGGTCAAATAATTCATAATAACAATTTGATTTTACCATATGCATATTCAGACCATGAATCTACATATGCAACAATCTGTATTGATGAATTATTGGATACCTTATTGGGAAATGGAGACCTTTAAGTTAGGTTTTTAAAATACCTTTAATTAGAGCTTTCCACTGTGGAAAAGATGCCCCCATTTTGGCACCAAGTGCTACGAATAGGTTTCTTAATCTATCCATAAAGGAATCTAGTTGTAGGTTCATCATTTCATTTCGACCATAATAGTTTGCTTCTACAGATTTACCATCTCTTTTGACTTGGAAAGTTGAGCTAGCCATATTTTTGAAGAAATGTTTGGTTTCATGATCGTCTTCGGCATTTGGTTTTGAACTGGGACGTACGGTTATGGTAATGAGGTCATGTCCTGGATCTGACGATTCACTGATTTGTTCTATTTGAACATAGTCATATCCGCCCGTACTTTTTAAACCTGGTCCAGGAATATCAATTTTTATATAATCACCTTCTTGAGGTTCTTCATTACTACGTTTACCAAAGACATCAAGATGCTCAAATGTCGAAGCCGGTAATTCAGCTATTTCATACCAACTGTTGATGTTGATCAAACGACCTTTGGCCTCCAAGAAAAAGTTTTTAGCAAGGATTTCATTTTCAAATTCTACTGAATCCTCAATATCCATTTTTTTGCCGTCATGTTGGGCTGGTATGTTGTGTTCCATAATGTGTTTTTTAATAGAACAATTTATGGACTGAAAAGGTTGAAAAAAATGTCCTCATTATTGAGGACATCTTTTGATTTAATTAATGACTGTGTCCAACCGTCCCGCTCATCTTAGCATTGATAAAGAAAGCATTTTTTATTACTATTCTCGTGTTAGCAGGGATTTCAACAATTGGATTAATTGCTGTATATCCTAAGTGTGAAACACCTTTTATAACTTCAATTTTTTCAAAATTGATATTTTTAGAATCAGCTGTACTATCGTGTTCATGTTCATGTTCTTCACCATCGTTATGCTCATGAACATGAGGTTCTTGCTGTAGTGTTTCATCAGAACCATGATTATGATTTTCTTGTTCCTCAGCAGGTTGTTTATTAGTTTCTATGAAAATATAATTCTTTCCATCAGCCTCTACAATTGCTGTATTTGGTACAGCAGTAGAAGTAACATTGTCAACACTAATTGAGCCTGAAGTATTCATGCCATCGATTAGGCCCGTTTTATCGCCTACAACCAAACAATGGATAGCAATAGTTTTACTTTCATTCTCAAACGAAGCTCCGATTCTGGATATTTTAGCCGTAAATACTTTTGTTGGATTATTTGTAGTGGTAAAATTTATTTCCTGACCGAGTTTTAATTTTGGCAAATCTCTTTCAAAAAACTTGAAGGTCTAAATGGATCATACTATTGTCCACGACTTCCACAATTGGCGACGATACATCCACATAAGATCCTAATTTTGCATACACGTTAGAAACTACTCCATTGATAGGGCTTGTTATTGTAAGTGCAGATCTCAAGGTTGAGCTAGTGATACTATTTGGGTTTATTCCCAACAACTGAAGTTTGTTTCGCTGTAGCTGCTTTTCTCGTTCTTAAAACATTCAAATTGCTTGCTGCGTTTTGCAAGTTTCTCTTTACGCCTGCATTTCCAGCATTTAATTCTTGTTGTCTTTGCAATTCTTGTTCAGCAGCTACAATTTCATTGTTTGCATTTAAGTAATCTTCTTGAATTTGAATGAATTGCGGATTAATGATGGTTGCAATTGCTTGACCTTTTCTTACATGATCTCCCAATTGAACATTTAATTTTTGAATCACACCACCATAAAGAGGAGTAACATTTGACCTATTGTTATTTGGAACATTCAACACGCCATTTGCTGTAATATTTGCAGTCAAATTTTTCTGCTCAATATGGCCAAATTCAATTCCAACTTCTTTAATCTGTTCTTGTGTCAGCGAAGTTATAGTTATCTTCTCGGTAGGACCAGAAGGATGTTCATGTTCATGATTTTCAGTATGTTCTTCAGTTTGCTCATTAGTTTTTTTATCGGAATTGCAAGCCGATAAAGAAAGGATAAGACCAAATCCGAAGAGCAATAATTTATTGTTATATATTGAGCACATATTATTGATTGATAAGAGAATTAATAGAAATGACTGATTCATTTACGCTTTGAATACTGCGTAAGTAATTCAAGTAAATATCTGTTGTCGTTTGAAGTGCAAAGAGGTATTCCACATAGGAGATGTCTCCTGCAGAATAACCTAATTTCGCTGCATTGATGATTTCATTGGCATTTGGCAGCGCATTTTCTTTGAAATAATTAAATTGAGCAATATTTTGCTCATACTGGTTCATTAAGTTTTGATAAACATTCTGCAATTGTTGTTTTTTCCAATCTGCAGCCATCTCTGAGGCTTGTTTTTCAAAATCCAAGGATCTTAATTTAGCTTTTGTGGAACCATAAGTCAAAGGAATTGCAATTCCAACATCAAAAGAGCTAAATCGTTGCCCACGGCCATAATACTTTTCGATACCATTACGTTCATGAATCCCCATTAAGGAAGCATTTGTGTACCCAATGTTGAATTCAGGTAGTCCAGCGGATTTTTCTACTTTTTTGCTAGCTTCAGCAATTCTAGCTTGTTGGTAGAGAGCTTGTATTTGAGGATGATTATTGATTTTACTTGAATCTATAATCTCTGAGATTTTTATTGGTTCAAAAACTTCAGGAGTTTCAATATTAAAATCATGTTGAACCTGCATTAAAGTCTTTAAATTATTGTAGGCGTTTTTCTTGAATATATCATTCTGCTTCAATAATAAATTTATTTCGCCTCTTTTTGCTTGTGCAGTATTGATGTCTACTTTTTTTGTATCCCCAGCATTGTACCGAACCTCAGCAATCCTTAAAAAATCCATGTAAATACTGTCCAAAGACTTTAACTCCTTTTCATTATTTTCCAAATAGACAATTTGATAGAAGAATGTCCTTACTTTGCTGTTTCAATTCAATGATTTCCAACGTCTTTAGCAATGCTTTTTTCTTTGATCTGTTCTTTTATTAATTCTCTTTTTGAATTAAATAAAGTTGGAAAAGGAATGTTTTGAGCAATTGAAATTGCATCATTTTGTTCAAAACCATCATTCTGACCATATTGGAAATTCAATTCTGTTTTTGGGAGTTCGGGAAGCGGTCTTCAATAAACTTTCTGTTGCTAGAATTTCAAGCTCATTTGATTTTATCCCTTTATTATTCTCTAACGTTATTTGTATAGCTTCATCGATTGATATTTTTTGTTGAGCATTTAATGATGAAATGCTCATAAAAATCAAAGTGATGATAGATGCTGTTGTTTTCATGGTTCTACTCTTGAAGTTTAGTTTTGAGTTGAAAATGATATACAATAATGGAAGGACGAACAATGTTAAAACAGTAGCTGTTGTTAATCCTCCAATCACTACAGTTGCCAAAGTTTTTGAACCTCCGCACCAGCACTAGTGCTGATTGCCATAGGAAGAAACCCAATGAAGCCACTGTAGCAGTCATTAAAACCGGCCGCAACCTAACTTCTGTACCTTCTTTAACTCTTTTAATAATGTCCGTTACTCCTTCTTTTTCCAATTGATTGAATTTACCTATCAATACAATTCCATTTAATACCGCTACACCGAATAAGGCGATGAAACCAACTCCTGCACTTATACTGAAAGGCATGTCGCGTATTAAAAGAGCAAATACACCACCAATGGCACTCATTGGAATTGCCGTAAAAATTAATAATGCCTGTTTGAAGGAATGGAATGTGAAGTATAATAACAAGAATATCAGGAACAAAGAAATGGGAACTGCTATCATTAACCTTGCACTTGCCATTTGAAGGTTTTCAAATTGTCCTCCATAAGTAAAGTAATACCCTGAAGGAAGTTTCACCTGTCCATTGAGTTTATTTTGAATCTCTTCCACTACGGACTGTACATCTCGTCCTGAAACATTGAATCCTACAACAATTCTTCTTTTTCCTTCTTCCCGACTTATCTGTGCTGGCCCAACGCTGAAATCTATCTGTGCCACCTGTGACAGAGGAATCTGTTGATGGTCCCTTGTAGGAATTAATAATTCACTAACATCATCAATGTTATTCCTATGCTCATCATGCAACCGTACGACAAGATCGAACCTTCTTTCATTTCATATACCAAACCCGAACTTTTACCAGCAAACGCTGTACTGACCATGTCATTTACATCTTGTATGGTAAGGCCATAATTTGCCATCCTGACGCGGTCATATTTTATATTGATTTGCGGAAGTCCAGTTACCTGTTCTACTTGTGGTGCGGTGGTACCTTCTACAGACTGGATTACAGAGTTTACTTGATCTGCATAAATCATTAAACTGTCCAGATTTTCACCAAATATTTTGACGGCAACATCCTGACGTATTCCTGTCATCAATTCATTAAACCTCATTTGAATAGGTTGATTTTTTTCGAAGAATACCCCCGGAATAACTTGAAGTTTGTCCATTATTGCATTCCCTAATTCTTCATACGACCTACCCGTTGTCCATTCCTCTTGAGGTTTTAATATTACCATCATGTCAGTAGCTTCAGGGGGCATGGGGGTCTGTTGGAACTTCAGCAGAGCCTGTTTTTCCAACTACCATTTTTACTTCTTCAAATTGTTTGATAATTCTGGAAGCTTGCATTGAAGTTTCAATACTTTGGCTCAAAGATGTACCTGGTGGAAGTATACAGTGAAATGCATAATCCCCTTCTTGAAGTTGAGGAATAAATTCTCCGCCCATTCTGCTGAAAATAAAAATGGTAAATAAGAATATTGCTACAGCAATGGAAACAATAATATATTTAATACGAATGGCCTTGTCCAACAATGGTGAATATATATCATGTAATTTTTCGATGAATTTATCACTGAATGTTTTCTTATCATGACCTTCCCTAGGCAAGAAAAGAGCGCACATCATTGGGATATAAGTCAATGAAAGGATAAGTGCTCCAAAGATTGCAAAACCCACTGTTTTAGCCATAGGAGTAAACATTTTTCCTTCAACACCAACCAGAGTTAAGATGGGGATATATACGATTAGAATGATTATTTCACCGAAGGCAGCCTGTGTTCTTATTTTTGAAGCCGAATCAAATACTTCTTGATCCATTTCTTTTTGACTCAATTTGTGTGTGGATTTACGAAGTCCAAGGTGATGTAAGGTCGCTTCCACAACAATTACAGCACCATCTACAATCAATCCAAAATCTATTGCACCCAAACTCATTAGGTTAGCACTCACACCAAATACATTCATCATGCCCAGTGCAAACAGCAAGGATAGGGGAATGGCTGATGCAACAATGAGCCCCGCTCTAAGATTTCCTAAGAAAAGAACCAACACAAAAATAACAATTAAAGCACCTTCAATTAGATTCTTTTCAACAGTACTAATTGCTCTGTCAATAAGGTCTGTCCGATCCAAATAGGGCTCGATGACAACATCTTCAGGCAATGTTTTTTGAATGGTAGGTAGTTTTTCCTTGATGCGGTTTACAACTTCATTGCTGTTTTCTCCCTTTAACATCATAACAACACCTCCTACAGCATCAACTTCACCATTGTATGTCAAAGCGCCATAACGAACAGCACTACCCAACCTGACATCTGCCACGTCTTTGATAAATATTGGAACCAGACCATCGGTTTTAACAGGAATATTGCCAACATCTTCTAAGGAACTAACTAAGCCAATTCCCCGAATGAAATATGCATTTGGTTTTTTATCGATATAGGCTCCACCCGTATTTTGGTTGTTCTTTTCCAGAGCATCGAATATCTCGGGAACACTTACGCCCATTGCTCTTAATTGATCTGGATGAACAGCGACTTCATATTGTTTTAGTTGGCCCCCAAAACTATTCACTTCGGCGACACCAGGAGTGCCATAAAGTTGTCTGGCCACAATCCAATCTTGCATCTCCCGCAAATCCATGGAGCTGTATTTCTTCTCACTGCCTTTTTTTGGATGTATAATATATTGGTATACTTCGCCAAGGCCGGTACTTACTGGCGCCATTTCAGGAGTTCCGATTCCGTTAGGAATGTCCTCGGAAGCTTCACCTAATTTTTCGTTGATTAATTGACGAGCAAAATATATATCAACATTTTCTTTGAAAACTACGGTAATTACAGAAAGTCCAAATCTAGAAATAGAACGGATTTCTTCGATATCAGGTATATTAGCAATACTCTGTTCTATGGGAAAAGTAACCAACCGCTCAACTTCTTGACCCGCTAAAGTTGGTGTACTTGTAAAAATCTGCACCTGATTATTGGTAATATCAGGAACGGCATCTATCGGAAGCTTAGTTGCTGACCAAACTCCCCAAATAATTAGTACCAAGGTCATTATGCCTATAATGATCTTGTTCTTGATACTAAATTTTATAATATTATCTAGCACATGAAAGGAATTAAATTCAACATATAATAATGATTATTGAATAGGGGAAAATCCATATTCAATAAAAGGAATCATGAGCAATATGTTCATGAAATAATAAATAGTTGAATTTACACCTGTGGCGGTTGCCAAATGTTTTCTTGGTATTTGCTTACTAAAGGATAGAATTTTATAGGTAATTCATTAAGTGAATATGCCTCAAACGGTTTTTCTAGCTTGAATAAATGGAAGTCAGCTGCATTCAGTGCTATTCCACAGCATGAACATGTGCAGAATGGAGTGCAGGTGTCCTTACTGCAATCATGGTTTTCGTGTTCATGATCATGTTTTTCTGAAGTGTCGTGAGAGTGACTGGCTGAGGTTTGAAAAGAGTGTTTGTGGGAATGAGAATCAGCAAAATGATCACTGCAAGGTATAAACGTCAATACCAAGACATAAATCATTAATAGTGTGGATGTAAATCTCATTATGACAAATATAGGAATTTTAGTCTATCTTGTAGGGAGTTTCGATCCAAACAAATCTTTATATGCAAAAATACGTAGATCGTTCGCAACAATCATCGGACAAAATCTTTGATAGTAGGACATTGCAGAATGATTTTAAGACAATTGTACCAATTATAAAACCTGGATTAAGAGTTCTCGATGTAGGCTGCGGCACAGGAGCAATCAGCAAAGATATAGCAGAGTTAGTTGGAAATGAGGGAGTGGTCATTGGGATAGATAATACTTTAGATTTTATTGATAGCGGAAAAAAATCTTATTCAAGTTATAAAAATTTAGACCTACAACATGCTGATCTAATGAATTATGAGACTGAATTAAAATTTGATCTGATAGTCTCTGCAAGAACTTTTCAATGGTTATCAAACCCAACATTTGCAATTTCTAAATTGAAAAGTTTCTTAGCTGATGGTGGAACACTTTCTATTCTAGATTATAATCATGAAGAAATAGCGTGGAAGCCCAATATTCCTTCAAGTATGCTGGAGTTTTATAATAAATGGTTGGAATGGCGAAAGGATGCCGGAATGAATAATAGAATGGCAGAGGATCTTTCAACATTGTTTGAAAAAGCAGGTTTGAAAAACATTGAAGTGAGAAATTCTAATGAATTTTATAGTTGTGAAAACTCCAACTTCACTGATAAAATAGGAATTTGGAAAAAAGTTGCTAGTTCAACTCAATTAGTAAAAGATGGATATGTTTCAGAGTCACTAAGAACTAGAGCAATTCAGGACTACCAAAATTGGATTGAGACCGAAGCTGATTCTATGTTGATGGTTTTGAAAGAGGTTAGAGGGCAAAATTTGTGATATTTTTTTTCAAATTTCTTCTCATAATTGGATATTTAAGAAATCCTATGTATTGTTTTGTTCAGGGCACTAAATAGTTGTTGATGGGAAATGGGTTTAGTTAAATATTCAATTGAATTTATTTGTTGTTTGCTGTTATTAAAGTCAGCTTTGCTTATGGAAGAAGAAATAATGTACATTTTAACTTTTTCATTCCCGAAAAGATTTTCTTCATTGATGGCTTTAATCAATTCCCAGCCATTCATTAAAGGCATATTGATGTCTATAAAAAGTACTTCAGGATAACTAATTTTATTGTTTTTATTTTCTCTAAAGAATTCCACAGCATTATATCCGTCTGGAAAATTTTCGAATTCTAAATCAACATCAGGATATTGTTCCAATAACTTCTGAAACAAAAATGTAAAAATAGGATCGTCATCAACCAACATAACTTTCATCATCAATATTTTAGTTGTTTAAGGGTAGGCTAATAGTAACGATATTTCC